>NZ_KI783313.1:0-653237 GCF_000510745.1 Pseudomonas sp. MOIL14HWK12:I2
TGCTTCATCACCTGGCCAGCCAACCGAATTGCTTGACGAACATAGAGCATTGGAACCACCTGATCCCTTCCCGAACTCAGAAGTGAAACGATGCATCGCCGATGGTAGTGTGGGGCTTCCCCATGTGAGAGTAGGTCATCGTCAAGCGCCTAACACCCAGCACCCCCGCTCAGTTCATTCTGGCGGGGGTGTTGTCTTTGGGGCGGGAAAAGTTTGGCTGAGGTAGGGCGCCTAGGCGCTGGGAGCAGAGAATCGGCCAGAGAAAGCCTGGGGCTAGGTCGCTGAGGTGGCCCTCACCCTAGCCCTCTCCCGGGGGGAGAGGGGACCAGGAGCGGAGTGGTAAAGAGTTTGGAGTAGGGCTGCCAGATGTGTGCTGCTGGCATTCCGCAAAGAGCAAAGGAGCTACAACAGCCCGGCTGCGCCGGGCTGTTGTGGCCATGATGCGGCCGCTCCTACAAGGAGTCATGCCGTAGGAGCGGCCCATGGCCGCGATCAGCTTGATGTTGGGCTTCGCTGCGCTCAACCCAACCTACCGCAGCGTTACAAGAGCAAGAAAAAGCCCGGCAGATGCCGGGCTTTTTGGGTTCAGGATTTGCGGGCTATCAGGGTGGCGCGCAGGGGAGCGGGGAGGCCTTCGACGATCAGGCCTGGATCTTGCGGATTGAGCCAACACCTCGGCGAACCATTGGTAACCTGACCGGGAATGATTCCGATCTGCTTCATTTCTCCAGCTCTTTTCGGTATACAATGCCCAATGGCCTAAGGCCGGCAGGCAAGGGGTGCGAAGCGTCGTACCCCTTTTTTCTTTGCATGACCAATCAAATTTATAGCGTAGCCTAGGATCCTATTCCTTAACGGGTAGGGCCAGCGGATAGTTGTTTAGGTGACGCAAGCGATGAAAGCGCAAGCGAAGGGGATTCGATTTTGATCAAGGTGCTAGTTGTCGACGATCATGATCTTGTTCGTACCGGCATCGTACGGATGTTGGCGGATGTGGCAGGAATCCAGGTCGTCGGCCAGGCAGACAGTGGCGAAAATGCACTGATGCTGGCCCGTGAGCTCGAGCCGGATGTAGTCCTGATGGACGTCCGGATGCCCGGTATCGGTGGGCTGGAAGCTACCCGCAAGCTCCTGCGCAGCCGACCCGACCTGAAGGTGGTGGTCGTCACGGCCTGCGAGGAAGATCCTTTTCCGACGCGTCTGCTCCAGGCGGGTGCTGCAGGGTATCTGACCAAGGGTGCCGACATCGAAGAGATGATCACCGCCATCAAGCAGGCCTTCGCCGGTCGGCGTTACATCAGTGCGCAGATCGCCCAGCAGCTGGCCTTGAAACCCTTTCAGTCCAAGGCCGAAGCGTCGCCCTTCGATCAGCTGTCCGAGCGAGAGATTCAGATCGCGCTGATGATCGCAGGTTGCCAGAAAGTCCAGGTCATTTCCGACAAGCTCTGTTTGTCGCCGAAGACCGTCAACACCTATCGCTATCGGATCTTCGAGAAATTATCGATTACCAGCGATGTCGAACTAGCCATGTTGGCTGTTCGCCACGGCATGGTAGATGCAACGAGTTGATATGAGTCAATCTTTCGATGCTGCAGCCTTTCTATCCGGTTGCAGTGGACGTCCGGGTGTATATCGGATGTTCGATGAGGGCGGCAAGCTCCTCTATGTTGGTAAGGCCAAGAATCTCAAGAACCGACTTTCCAGCTATTTCAGAAAGACCGGCTTGGCACCCAAGACGGCTTCCATGGTGTCTAAGATCGCTCAGATCGAGACCACCATCACCGGCAACGAGACCGAAGCGCTCCTGCTGGAACAGAATCTCATCAAGCAGTGGCGCCCGCCCTACAACATCCTGTTGAGGGATGATAAGTCCTATCCCTATGTCTATCTCTCGACTGAGGATCAGTATCCGCGACTGACCATTCACCGTGGAGAGAAGAGAGGGAAGGGGCGCTACTTCGGTCCTTATCCCAGCGCCGGTGCCATCCGCGAAAGTCTCAATCTGCTGCAGAAAGCCTTTCAGGTACGGCAATGCGATGACAACTACTTTCGCAATCGTACGCGGCCCTGCCTGCAGTATCAGATCAAGAGATGCAAGGGCCCCTGCGTGGCGCTCGTCAGCGAGCAGGAATATGGCGAGGACGTCCGTCATTCGGCCATGTTTCTAGAAGGGCGTAGCAATGCCCTGGCAGAAGAGCTGCAAGCCAAGATGGAAAGCGCCTCGGTCAATCTGCAGTTCGAGCGGGCAGCGGAGTTGCGTGATCAGGTGGCCCTGGTGCGACGCGTTCAGGATCAGCAGAGCATCGAGGGAGGCACCGGTGATGTCGATGTCATCGCCGCGCTCGTCAATCCGGGCGGTGCCTGTGTGCACCTGGTCAGCGTACGCGGCGGGCGAGTGCTGGGAAGCAAGAATTTCTTCCCGGAGGTAGGGATCGAGGAGGATTCCAGCGAAGTGCTGGCCGCCTTCCTGGAGCAGTACTACCTCGCCTACCTGGAGCGGGATCTGCCGGACGAGATCATCGTGAATTCCGTCCACGAGGACTTCGCTACCCTGATCGATGCCTTTGCCGAGGTTCACAAGCGGCAGCTGGTCATCGCTCATCGCGTCCGGGGGACCCGAGCCCGCTGGCAGCAGTTGGCGGTAACCAATGCGGAGCAGGCGCTGAATACGCGATTGGCCAATCGGCAGCACATGGGGGTACGTTTCGATGCCCTGGTGCAGGCGCTGGATCTGCCGGAACCGCCTCAGCGGCTGGAGTGTTTCGATATCAGTCATTCCAGTGGCGAGGCGACCGTGGCGTCCTGCGTGGTCTTCGGGCCGGAAGGACCGCTCAAGTCGGATTATCGTCGTTACAACATCGAGGGTGTAACCGCCGGCGATGACTATGCCGCCATGCATCAGGCGTTGACCCGCCGCTTCAGCCGGCTCAAGGCGGGCGAGGGCAAGCTGCCTGACATCCTGCTGGTGGATGGAGGCAAGGGCCAGCTGGCCATGGCCCGTGAGGTGCTCAGGGAGTTGGCGGTGCCGGATCTGGTCCTGCTGGGCGTCGCCAAGGGCGTCACCCGCAAGCCGGGTCTCGAAGTCCTCTATCTGGACGATCCGTCCAACGAATTCACCCTGCCGGCTCATTCGCCCGCGCTGCATCTCATTCAGCAGATTCGCGACGAGGCGCACCGATTCGCCATCACCGGACACCGCGCACGCCGCGGCAAGGCGCGCCGGACGTCATCGCTGGAGGAGGTTGCCGGAATCGGGCCCAAGCGGCGGCAGGAGCTTCTCAAGCACTTTGGCGGACTCCGTGAGCTGCAGCGTGCGAGCATCGAAGAGATCGCCAAAGCGCCAAGCATTAGCAAAAAGCTGGCCGAGCAGATTTATGCGGCCTTGCACAGCGAGTAGAATCGCCTCACGTTCACCAACAGCCGCGCCAATGAATATTCCAAATCTGCTTACCGTACTGCGCGTCTTCCTCATTCCGCTCTTTGTCATCCTGTTCTATCTGCCAGTCCACTGGAGTTACTGGACCGCCAGCACCATCTTCGCCATCGCCTGTGCGACCGACTGGCTGGATGGCTATCTGGCGCGGCGCCTGGGGCAGAGCACGCCCTTCGGTGCCTTCCTGGATCCGGTAGCGGACAAGCTCATCGTCGCCGTGGCCCTGGTGTTGCTGGTGCAGGAGCACGCCAATGCCTGGCTGACGCTGCCCGCTGTCATCATCGTCGGTCGCGAGATCGTGGTATCGGCGCTGCGGGAGTGGATGGCCGAGTTGGGCGCCCGGGCCCAGGTCGCGGTGTCCAATCTGGGCAAGTGGAAGACGGCGGCGCAGATGCTAGCGCTGGTCATCCTGTTGGCCAACCCGCCGCAGATGACCTTCTGGGTCATCAGTGGTTATGCGTTGCTCATCGTCGCAGCAGCCCTGACCCTGTGGTCCATGTGCACCTATCTGATGGCGGCGTGGCCGCATCTGATGAGCGCCGAGAAAAAGAAATAAGTTTTTTGAATCAATGGCTTGACATGAAGGGTGGCTCAGATAGAATGGCGCCCGTCACCAAGCGGGAATAGCTCAGTTGGTAGAGCACGACCTTGCCAAGGTCGGGGTCGCGAGTTCGAGTCTCGTTTCCCGCTCCATGTTTTACATGAGTGTCGCAAGGCATTCAGGTTTGAGGCCGGGTGGCAGAGTGGTCATGCAGCGGATTGCAAATCCGTGTACGCCGGTTCGATTCCGACCTCGGCCTCCACTATTGAGAGCCCCGTAGATCCCAGGTCTACGGGGCTTTTCATCATCCAGGGATGTATGAATACTGGATCAGGTTCTACGAATCCGCTTGTCTGAGGGTTCGGTTCTGCCCGAGTGGTGAAACTGGTAGACACAAGGGACTTAAAATCCCTCGACTTAACCGTCGTGCCGGTTCGATTCCGGCCTCGGGCACCAATAGCATGCTTACCTGTGACTGCATATGGTCACAGAAGCCAGAAAGACCGGCCGTTGCGCCGGTTTTTTTGTGCCCGAATGATCCTATATGCGCCTACACATACCCCTAATTTCGGGGTACAAATAGGGGTACGACACCCGTACTTCCATCTACGCGTACCCCATTGTCCCTGCTACTAGAGACATGGGTGTGCGTCTGCCTGCAGATGTGCCCCTATGGCCAGAACCGTATCCCCCCTTTCCGACGCTAAGTGCGACGCAGCTAGACCGAGGGAAAAACCCTACAAGCTGTCCGACGGCCAAGGCTTGTACCTTTTTGTGAAAACGAACGGGTCTAAGGTCTGGCGGATGAAATACCACCGCCCCAACGGCAAGGAGAATACGCTGACGTTCGGCGAGTACGGGCGCCAGGGTCTGAGTCTCGCCAAAGCCAGGGAAGAGCGTAGGAAAGCCCGAGATCTGCTTGCCCAGGGCATTGACCCCGCCGAGCATGCGCGCCAGGAAGAGGAGAGGGCACAGAACGCTACGACCTTCGAGGCCATCGCCCGCGAGTGGCACAGCTCTCAGCTGAAGCGCGGCAAGTGGTCATCCGGCCACGCCGAGCGCGTTCTCAGCGAAATGGAGGCGTACCTGTTCCCTTCGCTGGGACGCCGTCCCGTCGAGGCGCTGAAGACTCGAGACCTGCTCGTGCCGTTGCATGTGGTAGAGGCGCGTGGGGCATTGGACACTGCCTCAAGGCTTAAGCAGCGCGTCTGTCTGGTGATGCGTCACGCGACCCAAACCGGGCGGATCGAGTACAACCCTGCCCACGACCTGGATGGCGCGCTGGCAACCCGCAAAGCCACTCACCGACCGGCGCTGCCGCTGAACCGCATCGGCGAGCTGCTGGGAAGGATCGACCACTATCCTGGGCGACTGCTCACCCGCTTGGCCTTGCAGTTGACGCTTCAGGTCTTCGTGCGCTCAAGCGAATTGCGGATGGCGCGCTGGCAGGAGATAGACCTGCAGAAGGCCCTCTGGATCATCCCGCCCCAGCGAGAGGCGTTGCCCGGCGTGAAGCACTCGACCCGCGGCAGCAAGATGCGCGATGAGCACTTGGTGCCGCTGTCGGCCCAGGCCGTGGCCACGCTGGAGCAGATCAAGGCGATTACCGGGTATGGCGAACTGGTGTTTCCCAGCGATGCCTACGCCAGCAAGCCGATGTCCGAGAACACCGTCAATGCGGCGCTCAGGCGGATGGGGTACGACACCAAGACCGAAGTCTGTGGGCATGGCTTCCGCACCATGGCCTGTTCGGCTCTGGTTGAGTCGGGTCTCTGGTCGAAGGATGCAGTGGAGCGCCAGATGAGCCATAAGGAGCGCAACGGCGTCAGGGCTGCGTACATCCACCGGGCTGAGCACTTGGAAGAGCGCCGGCTCATGCTGAACTGGTGGGGAAACTTTTTAGACGCCAACCGAGAATCGCCAGTAACGCCATTCGAATATGCACGGCCTGCTGGAAATAACGTGATCGGCCTACGGAAAACAGCGCCATGATGAAGTTTGCTAAGTTCAAGAAGCTGCTGAACGAACAGGAGGCAATGAGCTACCTTTCAGAGTTGGCGCAGGAGGAATTAAGTGAGCGCACATTTGAATCACTGATATCTGATGAATACCTGAACCCAATAGTTGGAAGTAACGACATACTTGTTGGCTTTACCTCCGATGAAGCTGAAAAACTCATGGATGGCGATGACGGGCAAGTGTCGGTTATCAGCTATATTGGCGTGCCAGCCGTGTCTGATACGGCTTATGCGTTGGGGGAAGAAACCTTCAAATTTGCGATTGCCTGTGACATAGGCCGTGACTACTACTTCTTCGCGAAGGTGGCTAGGGATGTCGTAAGTGGTGAAAGAAGAGTCAGGCGGAGATATGACATTACTCAGCTTGAAAGCCTTGATCCTTTTTCTAGAGAAAATCAGGCATTTCTGACCTATGAGCTAAAGCGGATAGCAGATATTGCTAACGATCCTGCAAAGCCTGCAATCATCGAAGATATTTCCAACAGAGTGCTTGTTTACGAAAGTTTGCTCAATCTGCTGTACGTGACCGAGATATGCGGAATACCTGGCGGCTACCACGCGGACAATCGGATGGGCGCGCACATGCACCAGCAAAAGGAGCCAGAGGGCGATAGGCCTTCGAACAAGCTGCTTATCGGCGCCCTGCTGGACATTATTACCGACAGCAAGCCTAGGCGCATGAACCAAGAGGCCTTGGCAATGGAGATCGAAGAGCGGTTTAAGGGCGTTAGAGGCTTAGGCCCCACCACCACGAAGACCATCTTTGCAGAGGCTAACAAGCTGCTCCGTGAGGTGCGCAAAGCCGCAATCTGATACGCCTAGCAATTCCAATTGGGATTTCCAATTTTCCAATTGGAATGACTGGATGCATATCTAATTTGAGACTAGCTCCGTACTCATTTGGAGCTACTCAAATGCACTCGAAAGAACCTATCCTCACCAAGGGCCTTATCCGAAAGGCCAAGCTCTGCCAACAGCTCGGCATCACTTCGAGCGGCCTGGATAAGCTTAAGAAGCGCGATCCGTCGTTCCCCTCCCCACTCAAGAACGTAGAGAATCGCCAAGCCGCAGCGTACTTCGTCGTCGCCGAGGTCGAGGCCTGGCTACAGCGTAAGGTCGTCGAGCGTGACGCAGCTAGGGGAGTGGCCGCCTAATGGACAAAAAAAAGGCCGACCAACAGGCCAGCCCCAAGCATTCAGGCATCGAGAATACCACCACCCAGGCTCAGCGTGCACGACTGCTGGACGCCCTCTTAGATGGACCGATCACCACGATCGAGGCGCGCTCTCGGCTGAATATCATGATGCCAGCGGCTCGGGTGAAGGAGCTGCGCGCCCTCGGCCATCCGATCGTGACCCACCTGCGGAATCTCTACGACGATCAGGGGCGCCGCCACTCTCGGGTTGCCGTGTACTACCTGAGTGTAGGTAGCGAGGTGGCAGCATGAAGTTGGCCACCTATATCGACCGTCGCACGCTCGTTGGTGAGCTTGCAGACGTAGTGGCTCGCGCTGCGCTTTCAACTCCTGAGGCTCGGTACTGCGCCGCGCCTGCGGCTGCGCTGCTGCAACGCCTCGAACCTCTCAGAGGTGAATTTCAGGCGCTTCATTGGGCGGTTATGGAGGCCGAGACCAAAGGCGCCGAAACGGTAGAGGTACCCACTCACCTACTGCGTTTCCTTGTCGGAGGGTCGTGATATGCGAGGCCCTATTGCGTCCCTAATCAGCCCGGTATACAGTCAGGCCGTCGCTGCAAATTCAGCGGCCGGGTTTGGCGACCCGACAATATCAAGGCGCACAGGCGCCCATAACTCGATTGCAGGCGCTTTTTTTGTGCTCGTAAGACCGTGTTATGGCAGTCGTGCGTGGGAGACCGAAAGGTCTGCCGGTTTCCTTGATTCCCGGTTCGCCAACCCGCGCACGGCTGCCTCCCTTCGTTTGGCGACGTTGGTGGCAGCTCCTACGAATCAAGGAGCGTTACCGATGATCACTACCCGCAATCCGTCTGCACTCCAGGCACGTGCCGCCGCGCACCGCGCCATGGCGATGTCCGCTCTCTCAGCCGATTCGTCTCTGTCCTCACGCCTCAAACGCTACAACCGCCATATGAGCGTCGCCCGCTCGCTGCAGGCTCTTGAAGCCTCGGAGGTGCGTCATGGCCAGCGCTAATCCCATTCAAAAGCCGACTACCACCGCCACCGCGTTCGCCATCGACGCCGATGGGCTTCTATTCGAAACCGTTGCTGGTTCCGACATTGCTAGCGCATTGGCGAAGGCAGATAGGTTGCTCTCTGCCGCGCAGCAGTTGACTGGCAGTGCTGCAGAGGAACAGCGAGGGCTTGATTACATAGCTCTGGGCGGAATCGACTTCCTCATAGAGTCAGCGCAGGCGTTGGTCCTGGCATCGCTCCGCGGCTTGCAGGATTTTGAAGATACGGGATCGGCCATGAGTGCGAGTGGAAGCAAACAAGCCACTCTGCATCGGCTCGACTCTTCTAGCGGCAACGCTAAGCCCAAACAAACGAGGGCCTGACCATGCCCAGTTTTCGACAGTGCCTTTCGGCGCTGCTGGGATCGGCTTGCCTGCAGATTGCGTTGAGAGCGCTCGGCGGTAATCAGCACGCGATCGCTAGAGAGTACTTTTGCGGGCCTTCTGCCGCGTCATGGCCAGTCAATCACGCCTTCGTTGGCCTTCGGGCCAGCGCGGACGTGCGCGTGATAGTGGAGCTCTCTCATGGCCCAGTCGCGTAGACGATCAAAGGCGCGCAATCCGGCGAACACCTTCGCCGCCCTTCCGCATGTAGTGATGGACAGCGAGGACTTTCGCTGCCTGTCCGGAGGTGCATTGAAGGTCTTGCTTGGATTACTGCGGCAATACCGCGGATCGAACAACGGTGACCTGAGTGCGTCGCACGGCCAGGCGAAGGAATGGGGAGTGGGCAGCAAATCGACCTTGGCAAAGGCCTTGGAGGAGCTGCAGGAGGGTCGCTTAATCCTCAAGACCCGCGAGGGCCGATTCACCAAGCCTGGTGGTTGCTGCGCGCTGTATGCGCTGACCTGGCGACCGATCAACGAATGTGACGGCAAGTTGGAGGTCGCCGCGACCATCACTCCAACACGCAAATTCAGCGTCGAGCGAGCGGAAAACCCGGTACAGAAACTGTACCCACAGCGTACAGAAAGTGTACGCACGGGGACCTGACCGATGATGAAAATCACGCTCATCGGTACAGAAACTGTACGCACCAGACGGTTTTACTTGGTACAGAAACTGTACTCCTTCTTAGATATACCAGGGCAACACCCTGATTATCTGTCTTCTACCTCTTCTTCCCTGCACTCAAAAAGCGCTCAAAGTGCGCGCGGCAACCGTCGAGTTGTGCGCTTGGTCGAGCTTGATCAGTCGATCAATGCTGGCAGCCCACGGGTGAGACGTTTTGGTCTCACTGAGACGTATAGGTCGCGCTGGATTGACCGAGTCGGATCAACACTGTCGCCTCTTGGCGAGACTGTAGCGGATGGCCGAGTCGATCTGCTGCCCAAAGAGCACAACTTGTCCTGCCCCCTGGGCTCAACTGGTCCTGCCCAAAGGGCACAACTGGGCATCCAGAGTGTCGTTTTCGACACAGTGTGGCGTTTTCAACACACTCGCGCTTGGGCTGATGCTTGGCATCGCCTAGGTTGTGCCTCGCCGCTCGCTCGCGACCACTCCTCGAAAACCCAAGACAAACCGGCTGGGTTTCGCTGGGTTTTCTCTCTCCCCCGTGCGCCGCCCGACAGCTCCAGATTTCCTGAGATCACTTTCCGATTCAGTCTGGAGTTACCGCAATGGCACGAGTCCCTGTCTACCAAAGACAACTATCAACAGCTCCAATCAGCGCTCCACGCATACAGCCGGACATCGCCGATACGTCTGGCCTCACCCAGGGCCTAAATGACGCTACGCGCGCTGCAACACAGATCGCGCTGGAAGAACGCGCGAAGGCCGATACCGCTGCACTGATGTCTGCTGACCAGCAGCTGGCCGAGTGGAAGCAGCAAACTCTGTTCGGCACAGATGGCGTTTACACCCGCAGAGGCGGCCAGGCGCTCGATATCACCGGCCAGACCCTTCCAGCGTTCGACCAAAAGGTGTCGGAGCTTGAGGAAGGGCTTAGGACCCCAGCTCAGCGGGAGCGCTGGAGCATCATCAAGCGCAACCAGCGTGAGGCGTTGAGCAACGAACTGGCTAAGTACGAATTTGGCCAGCGCGAGCAGTATTACGACGAGGTAGCTGAAGGGCAACGACAGACCGCGATCCAGAACGCCAAGCTGTACGCCGGCGAGCCTGGCCAAGTCGCCTACAACCTCAGCAAGCTGCAGGCGGTGGAGGGCGCAGAAGCTCAGCGCAAGGGTTTGCCCGCAGAGCTGGCAGAACAGCAGCGGCTAGCCTCTACGAGTCGCCTGCATACGGCGGTAGTAGACCAACTCGCAAGCCGTGACCCCTCACAGGCGCGCACTTACTTCCTCGATAACTCCTTGGGCATGACCGGTGACGATCAGCTCAAGGTTCGCACCATGCTGCAGCCGCTGGTGGACCGGCAGGTCGGTACCCAAGCCGGCGTTAGCGCGATTGGCAGCAGCAATGCGCCATCGGATCGGATCTTCTCGTCGATCATCCAGGCAGAAAGCGCTGGGCGGCAATTCGATGCCAGGGGAGTGCCACTCACATCCAAGGCGGGAGCTGTAGGTATCGCCCAGGTAATGCCTGCAACCGGTCCCGAGGCAGCGAAGCTGGCGGACTTACCCTGGGATCAGGAGCGGTTCCAGCATGACGCGGACTACAACCGTGCCCTAGGCCAAGCCTACTTCACCAAGCAGCTGAACAACTTCGGCTCGCCTTTGCTGGCGGTTGCGGCTTACAACGCCGGGCCGGGCAAGGTTCAGGAGTGGATCAAGCAATACGGCGATCCGCGCAAGGGAGAGATAAGCGAGGCGGTTTTTCTCGACAAGATCCCCTATCAGGAGACACGCGACTACGTGACCAATGTGCTCGGTCAAGCAGCCCGGCAGCACGAGCCTAGCTTTGGAGAGATTGCCCAAGCCATCGACGGCCGCACGGATCTGACTCTTACCCAGAAGCAATACGCCCTGTCCGCGGCCAAGGACCGCCTGGAGTGGATGAAGGCCGAGCAGAAGCAGACGGACGATCAGAACCTGGAACAGGCTTGGAACGTTGTTTTGCAGGGACAGAGCTATGCAGCAGTCCCCTCCCAAGTGTGGTCGGCACTACCGGCGAAGGCACGTAAGGACCTGATGGAGTACCGCCCGGTAACCACCTCTGACCCAGAGGTTTACTACCGCGCCCGGGATCTCGTCGTTGATGGCTCAGAAGTGAATCTGCTGGGAATGCGCGGAAAGCTTTCAGATACCGACTTCAAGGAGCTCACGCGCCTGCAGCAGGACAGACGGCAGCGAGGCGCTGAGGCTACTTCGGCGATCGGCACTACTGATGAGATGTTCAAGGACGCATTGCGTACCGCCGGGATCAATCCCAACGCCAAAGCTGGGAAAGCAGACGCCAAGAAGGTCGCGTCAGCTAGACGCTACGTCGATACGCAGATTCAGGCCCTTGAACAGGCTGGCGGCAAGAAGGCCACCCGCGAGCAGGTACAGCAGGTAATCGATAACGCCTTCATCGAAGGCAAGGTGCCGGGCTCCGGCTTCCTCGGTTTCTTCAGCACTACCCAACACAACTTCGATCGAGCACCGGGCGAAGCACTCAATGTCACCGACATCGGGCAAGTCCCTCGTCTCGAAAAGCAGCAGATCGTCGCCGCCCTCCAACGTGCCGGCCGCAAGGCTACCGATGCCGAAATCCTTCGCCTGTTCAACGAGGCCAACCAATGAACAAGTACGACAATCTCCTCACCAGCGAGCAGTCGGCTAACCCGGACCTGAATCGCTATGACGATCTGCTCACCAAGAAATCAGCCCAGCCCAACCCGCGAATGGCGTTAAGCGTAACCGCCGACCGCAATCCAGACGAGCAGGCCAATATCGACCGGCTATCCAGCCTGACCGGTCTGCCGCCGGATCTGGTGGCGCGCAATACCCACCAGGTGGAACGCAAAGCCAAGCTCGCCGCGGTGGACTACGATGCCCTCTTGCAGAAGGCACCGGTCACCAATGGCTTCCTGGCCGATCCGAACAATGCCGGCGTCGCCCATGACGACATCGACCAACTCTTCAACGTAGAGACCGCCTTCGATGCCTTCGTGAAGCAATCCGGTGTTGAGCAGTCCACCAGCCCAGCCGATGCTCTTCGCCGCGGGGTCTCCGGGCTGGAGATCACCGGCAGAGCTTCCAGCTTGATGACCGATCGGGTGTTGTCGCGGGTGGGCTCCTTCCTGCTTAGCATCAACCCCTTGGTGCCGAAGCCCCTGGAGGAAGGGCTGAACAACGTCCTGGATAGGAGCGATCAGCGCGGGCAGCAACGCCTGGTCGAGGCAGTGAAGAGCTACAACGCCATGCCGCGGGATCAGCGCCTGGGCTTCGCCGCCCAGCTGTACGATCAAGCACGGGCGAACGGTGAGGCCGTACCGGGCGCGGCTGGTGATGCGGGGATGTACGCGCTGCGCAATCCGGGCGCCTTAGGTAATGCCTTGGTGGAGAGCCTGCCGAGCCTGATGGTGGGCGGCGCGGTCGGTGGCCTGTCCGGGGCGCCGTTGGCAGGCTTCGCGCGTAATCGCCTCACCAGTGCCTTCGCCCAGAGCTGGGCCGAAAAGGCCGCTCTGGTCGGTGGCGTGAATTTGGGCGCCAGCGTGGCCGGGGGTGCGGGCCAGAATCTCGCCGAGGGTTACCGCAAAACCGGCGATCTGGACGAGAGCTATGCCTACAGCCTCAAGCGCACCCTGGCCGAGGGCGCGGTCAACGCCTTGGGCGGGATGCTGCCGATTCCCTTCGCCGGCCAGGGTCTGGCGGGGCGGCTGGGCAACATCGCTGCCGAGGGCCTGGCGCAGGGAGCCGGTGGCGCGGGAGGTGTGGCGGCGGGGGCCGCTGCAGTGGGTGAAGAGGCGTCCGGCGGCGAGATGCTGCTCAATGGAGCGATGGGCCTGGCCACGTCACCACTGGACGTGGCGATAGCGGGCGCCAGCTCCGGTCGCCGCTACTGGCAGATCCAGCAGGACCTTGCCGCTGTCCAGGCGCTGGGCGACATGGTCCAGGGCTCCAAGCTGTTCAAGCGCTCGCCGCGGCGCGCCGAAGACCTGGTGGCGCGTCTCAAGGAGCAGGCCGGGGGGGATGTGAGCGACATCCTGGTGCCGGCCGAGCAGTTCCAGCGATACTTCCAGGAGCAGAACCTGGACCCCGAGCAATTCGCCACCGCGGCCACCGGCAATCCGGAGGCCCTGGGTGAAGCCCTGACGCTTGGAGGCGATCTGTCCATTCCCCTGGAGAAGTGGGCGACCGTGATCGCTCGTGATGGCCATCACCGCGGCCTGGAACAGGACATCCGGGCTACCCCGGACGCCATGACCTTGCGCGAGTTGGCCGACTTTGAGCAGCGAGCGCCTGCCGAGCTTGACCGGCTGCGCGAGCGGGTAGAGCAGGATGTCACCCAGGCCAGTGATCGCCGGGTGTTCGATGACGTCCACGGCCAACTGCTGGCCCTCGGGCGTGATGCCCCCACCGCGGAGCGTGAGGCGGCGCTGTACCAGTCGGCCTTCCGTAGCCTGGGGCAGCGCGCCGGCCTCGACCCTTTCGAGCTGTACAGCGGCTATGGGCTGCGTATCGGGCGCGACCTGCCCGAGGTGCTTCGCAGCGCCACCCGGGCCGACGAGCTGGACCTGCTGCTGGATCGCCTGCGCACCGGTGACGTGCCCAGCGATGCCCAGGCCTATGGTCCCTCGCTGATGGACTTCATCCGCGAACGGGGCGGCATTCGCGATGATGGCGGCGAGCTGAAAGCGCGTGACGTGGATGTCGGCCGACGTGGCAACCAGCGGCTGGCGCGCAAGAACGGTCGCACCCTGGACGATATGGCCCAGCAGGCCGCCGAGGCCGGCTACTTCGGTCCGACCGGTGTCGCTACACCGGACATGCTGCTGGCCGGCATGGATCGGGAGCTGCGCGGCGAACGCCTGTCGTCGCCGGCCAATCATGATGCTCAGCAGGTGAACGCCCGCGGCATGCTCAATGAGCTGCAGCGCACACTGGATCAGGCCGGGCTGAACCTGCGCGAGGCCGACAACGCCACAGCGCGCCGCGCGCTGCTGGGTGAAGGTGCCGTGCGCCTGGAACAGGATGGCGACCAGCCGCGTGGCTTCATCCAGTTCGGCGATGACCGACGCTTCGAGATCAAACTCACCGAGCGCGCCAACCTGTCGACCCTGCTGCACGAGACAGGGCATTTCTACCTCGAGGTGCTGGGCGACCTAGCCGCTCGTGACAACGCGCCCGAGCAGATCCGCAACGACTATCAGACCTTGCTGGGCTGGTTCGGTGTGGAAGGGCGTGACGCCATCGGTACCGAACAGCACGAGCAGTTCGCCCGCGGCTTCGAGGCCTATCTGCGCGAGGGTAAGGCGCCCAGCACCGCGCTGCAGTCGGCGTTCTCCCGCTTCAAGGCGTGGCTGCTACACCTGTATCGCGACGCCAGCCGGCTGAACGTGCGCCTCAACGACGACGTGCGCCGGGTGTTTGACCGGCTGCTGGCCACCGACGACGAAATCGCCGCAGCCGAGGCGCCGTATCGCGCCCTGTTCGCCGATGCCCAGGCCGCCGGCATGAGCGAACGGGAGTTCACCGCCTATCGCGCCACCGCCGAACAGGCCAGCCAGGCCGCCCAGGAGCGTCTGGGACGCGAGATGTTGGATGAGCTGACCCGTGAGCAGCAGAAGTGGTGGAAGGACGCCCGCGCGATGCTACGGGGCCAGGTAGCCGCCGAAGTGACCGAGCAGCCGGTCTATCGCCTGCAGGACTACCTGCGCAAGGGCGTGCAAACCGATGGCAGTCAGGGCGAGCCGGTTAAGTTGGCGCGCGGAGCGCTGGTGGAGCGCTACGGTCAGCCCATCGTCTCGCGTCTGCGCGGCATGACCGCCGAGGACGGCATCCACCCGGACCTGGTGGCCGAGCAATTCGGCTTCGGTTCCGGTGAGGAGATGGTGCAGGCCCTGGTAGGTGCGCGGAATCGCCGTCAGTTGATCGAAGCCGAGACCGACGCCCGCATGCGTGCCGAGTACGGCGACCTGCTCAACGAAGGCAGCCTGGCCGACCGGGCGCTGGAGGCGGTGCACAACGAAGAGCGCGCCCAGATGGTGCGGGAAGAACTACGCGCCATCGACCGGCTGCAGCGCCAGGTGGAACGTGTCCAGCGCGCCCAGGCCGGCGAGCAGCGTGACGCCCGAGCTGCGGCCTTCGCCGTGATCCCGCCGTTGGACGCGGTACGCAGCGTGGCGCGCCAGGTGATCGCCGACAAGGTGGTGCGCGAGATCCAGCCGCACCTGTACCTCAACGCCGAGCGCAAGGCCAACCGCCAGGCCTTCGACCTGGTCGCCGCCGGCCGCTGGCAGGACGCCGCCGAGGCCAAGCAGCGCGAGCTGTTGAACCACTACCTCTATCGCGAGGCGACCGCAGCGCGGAAGGAGGAAGAGCGGATCTACACCTATCTGCGGCGCTTCGAGAAGCCCAGCACCCGCGAGCGCCTGGGCAAGGCTGGCGGCGATTACCTGGAACAGGTGGAGGCCTTGCTCGATCAGTACGAGATCCGCCGCGTCTCTGGTCCGCAGATCGAGCGCCGCCGAAGCCTGGCGCAGTTCGTGGCGCAGCAGGAGGCCGCCGGCAACATCGTCTCGGTCCCGCAGCATCTGATCGAGCAGAGCGCCCGGACCAACTATCGCGACCTGACCTTCGAAGAGCTGGGCGGCCTGCATGATGCGGTGGCGAACATCGAGCACCTGGCGCGGCTGAAGAACAAGCTGCTCAACCGCAAGGACAAGCGCGACTACGAGCAGGCGCGGGCGGATCTGATCGGCGCCGCCAACGTGAACGTTCCCCAGGGTGCCCGCCAGGCGCCGGTGTCGGAGAGCAGTGCGACCTGGAAGGACACGGCCACCAACGCCCTGGCCGGCCTGGATGCTTCGCTCACGCGCATGGAGAACGTCATCAACAGACTCGATGGCCGCGATACCCAAGGGCCCTGGCATCAACTGGTCTGGAACCCTCTGGCCGAAGCCCAGGCGCACGAGCGCCAGCTGTTCAACGCCGGCATTCGTGGGATCGTCGAGACCTTCGCTGGCATGAACGCCGACCGATTGGCCGACCGCTTCCACATCCAGGCCCTCGGTAAGTCGTTCAATCGCCGCGAGCTGCTGATGCATGCCCTGAACACCGGCAATGCCTCGAACCGCGCCAAGCTGCTCAAGGGCAATCGACTCGACGACGCGGCCTTGGCCGAGATGCTGGGCAAGCTGGATCGCCAGGACTGGGAGCTGGTGCAATCGGTGTGGGATGCTTTCGATAACCTTTGGCCGGACATCGCGGCCATGTACAAGCGCCTGTCCGGCGTCGAGCCGCCCCGCATCGAGGCGATCCCGGTGCAGACGGCGTTTGGCGAGTTTCGTGGCGGTTACTTCCCGATCATCTACGACCGCAAGCGCCCCGGCGCGCCACCGGCGGCAGTGGGCGGCGAGCTGTTCAACGAAGGCTTCGAGGGGGCGCTGCCAGCCAATGGCTTCACCAACCAACGCGATGAGCGTGTGGCAGGGCCACTGCTGCTGGACCTCTCCGCCGTCCCCCAGCGCCTGGCGCAGCACATTCACGACCTGACCCACCGAGAGGCACTGCAGGACGCCCACCGGCTGACCAAAGACCCACAGGTGCGGGCGGTGCTGATCGACAAGCTGGGCGCCCGCGGCGCCGATGCCTTCTTGCCCTGGCTGAAGGCCATCGCCAACGACCGCAATCCACCGGAGACGGGCAACTTCAATCAGTTCCTGGACGCGGCGCGGACCAACACGTCCGTGGTCGGCCTGGGGCTGTCGCTGTCGTCGCTCATGGCGCAGCTGGGCGGCGTGATCCCGGGCATGCTGTACGTCCGGCCACAGTCCATCGCCGCGGCGCTACTGGAGGGCCTGCGCGCGCCTGCAGAGACCTACCGGATGATCACCGAGGCATCGCCGGCCATGCGCCTGCGCTGGGACACCGAAGATGGTCGCCTGCAGTCGAGCCTGAACGAGCTGATCGGGCGGAATGCCTTCTACCGGAAGCGCCAGGACCTGGTGCGTTTCGCCTTCAACCTGTTCGGCTACGTGGATCGTGGGATCTCCGGGGCGATCTGGCTGGGCGCCTATCGCGACGCCCTGGCCGCCGGCAAGGACGAGGCAGGGGCGGTGCTCGACGGCGACAAGGCCGTGCGGCAATCCCAGGGCGCTACCGGAGCGATGGACATCGCCGCCATCCAGCGCAAGGATCAGGGCGCCGCCATGCGCCTGCTGACGATGTTCTACACACCGTTCAGCGCCTACTACAACCAGAACCGCGATCTGGCCTTCGAGGCTCGCCAGGGCACCCGCACGGTCGCCGGTGCCGCGGCATCGATGCTGGCGTTGGCGTTCTTCCAGGGTTTGGTGGGTGATCTGCTCACCGGGAAAGGGCCGGACGAAGACGAGAGCACTACTGCATGGATGGCCAAGAGCACCCTGGGCTTTGGCGTGTCGGCCTTCCCGGTACTGCGCGATACCCTCGGTGCCGCACTGAGCGGCCATCCGGGATCGATGTCGCCGGCCTGGCAGGCGATCAACTCGGGCCGTCAGCTTGGTTCGGCGGTGGGTGGCGCGGTCAGCGGTGATAAGGAAGCCGGCGCGGTTCTGAAGTCGGCCATAACCGCCGGGGGCTATCTGCTCGGCGTGCCGGTGAAGCCAATCACCAAGCAGGGAGCGTATCTCTGGGAGATCGCCACCGGGGAAGAGGAACCCGAAGACGCAGCTGAGCTATGGAAAGCCTTGCTCACCGGCAAAACTCCTTCGAACTAGTCAGCAGAGGCCCGCTTCGGCGGGCTTTCTTTCGTCCGGAAATCAATGCCGTCGGCCAGATGTGCCGGCAGGCCCATACCTTCACGATCCTAAACTGTGATCACCCCGCAAGGCTCGATCACAAGGAAGTTCGATATGCATCGCGCGTTTTTGCTAGTCCTCACGCTCATCATCGCTGGCTGTGGCTCTCGCCAGATCGACTATCAACCCTCAACAAATGCCATCACCAGCAGGGCCCAGGCCGAGCAGGTAATTGAAAAGTCGTTCTACGAAGATTACGGCCAAGCAAGGGTTTCATCCATGACTGTCACTCGAGACTACCTGTTGCTCTCGAACGGGTTGGTGACACGGAGCCAGGCGGCAGGGGTGGCTCAAGGTGGCATTGCTCTGGCTTCCGGTACCTCAGTAACCGCGCTTGATGAAGCCCGGATTTACTACAGCAGTATCGGCTCGACAAAGCTCTACACCAGCAAGAATCGGGAAGGGAGATACACGGTAATTCTCCGGCGAACTGACGACTCTGTGATCAGGCATGTGAGGTTTCGTAATGCTGCTGATGCCAAGCAATTCATCGATGCCATCGACTACCTGAAGCGGGCCGGTCGGGGATAGCGGATGATTCGGGTCAGGCCGCATCCTTTCCATTCCGAATTTTCATACTCGGCAAAAAGGAGTTTCGTGACCAGTACGCGCGCGAGGCCTTTGCGGCCGATGAGTTTTCTTACTCGGTAAAAAGAGATGCGCTCCCCTCCGAAAAAACTCGGTAGCGAAGAATTTTTTGCACAATACGTGCGTCGGCCATCTGTTCAGCGAATTTTGTGACTCGGTAAAAAGGGCTACACAGGAATTTTGTCAGGCCCTAAAGGCAAGCGATGGCGAGCGGATAAGCTCGGAGTGAGCCCGTGAAATTTCTTGAGTCCGAAAAAAGCGCTGGGTTTTCGGCCACCGTAAAAAGGAATTTTCGTACTCGGTAAAAAAGAGAGGTTGCCCAATACAAGCCAGGCGCATGGCTGACCGGGCAGTTGGGCTGTAAACGCACCAGGTGAGGCCGGCGGTGAGGGTGGGCATGCATCAGCTAAAAACAGCACAGAGTGCCATTCCCGGCACGTCCTTAGTGCCATTCTCGGCACCCCGCCGCGGAGTTTTTAGAGTCCATAAAAAGGGCCCGGTGAATTTTCAGACGCCATAAAAAAAGGCCTTCAACGTGAGATACCGCCAATGCTTGCTACCAACCTGATCAAGCGTCACCCAGTCACTGTAGCCTTGGTTCTGAGCCAAGCTGTAACCATCATTTTGCTCGCCCGCGCCTATCAGATAATCGATGCCACCGAGACCTGGACGATCGAGCACGACGTCAGCATTTCCAGGCTGCAATCTAGGACGGATGGAGTGGATGCCAGACTCCGTGAAACCGAAGATCAGATGCGGAGCTTGGAGGCTAATCTGGATGGCCTTAGGGAAGCAGCGAACAGTTCGCAGCCGGCACGAAACTGATCTGAAAAACAGATGAATCAACGGCAATCAATCTACCATTTAGATATCCGGCCGTTGGAGTCTCTCCGTCCGCACCCCATTGCAGGTCTCGAAATGCCCTACGTCAGCGACGACAGCGAGGTCATCTACATTGCGGATCTCGCTCGCATGTACGGAAAGACCGAGGCGTCTATCAGGGAAGGCATTCGCCGGGGCGTTGAGTGGCTGCCGAAGGGAACGAAGATCGCGGGCAAGCACGCCTGGCTGAGGGAGGATGTGCGCAAGTTTCTGCGCGAGTACGTGGACGGCCAGCACCACAAGGCGAAGCCTGGAAGGAAGCGGCAAGCACCACCCATGCTAAGTTTTGCTAAGGTCAAAACCGCGCCCGAGTCCGGCCAATGATTGGCTTTACTCCAATACGAGGGCTGCTATCTGCGGCTTACGTTCCGTCATCATCGCAGCAGTGGATAGGTAGCTGACCCGTTGCGGCGTGGCTTAGGAGGCCGAAGCTCCGTTCGGATCTGCGGCGGTAATGCCGGTTTCCAAACGCTTTCCAGCCACTCGTCGTATCGCTGCAAGCTGTAATAGATCGTCCGACCATGCTTCATCCAGACACCTTCAGGGATCTGCCCACGGTACCTACGATGCTGCAATGCCTTCAGGCTTGTCCCTAGCTCATCCGCCATCTGCATTTCGGTCAGCTTGTCTGTCGGGGCTAGTTCGGTTGTCATGAGTGATGAGACAGATCCAACGCGAACCACCTCACCGACATTCCGGGCAGGTCTCTCAGAGCTGAGCCGGCTATAGATTTCAGCCGCTAAGACTTTGACCTTGCCATCAGCGCCAACCAGGTAAGGAATGCCATTCGCAAGAAGCCAGGCGGCCTGAGTATTGGAGCGCGTTGACCCGGCGAGGACGGCTAACTCTGCAGGCGTAAGTAGCTTGAGGACCGTCGTATGCTGCGTCATAGCCACCATTCTCCTTACTAGCCTAGGTCCGTAAACTCTAGCCCCTCGTTACGCCACTGATGTGCAGGGTGTAAACCATCAAGCAGGGAGAGCTATGGATATCGTCTTGTCATCGATCATCGCGGTGGTGGGGGCGTGCTGGGCATATGGCTCCGCTGGCGCGGCCAAAAGGGCAGCTTTCAAGGAATGGCTGGCCGGGACGCTATCTGCAATGGCCCCGCACCTTAGGTGGCTGGTCCTGAAAAGCATGTTTCTCGCAATAACGATGGTTTGTGCCGCGGTGGTTGTGAGCGTTTGGATATGGGTCAGTGCCTTCCTCACAAACGAGGAGCCGATGCAGCGTAAAGAGGTGTTTTTCCTATGCATTCAGCTATTCAACGGCCTTACCTATGGCTCAGCGTTTTTCGCGTTTCTGTTCCTCACGATTCGAAGACTTGAAGCCCAAAAAAAGCATCAAGAAAATTTGATGCTTTTGGGCGAGGGCGAGCGACTGGTGCTTTCGGTCGTCCCGGACGCAGACCTGCAAGCATTGGCGCATCAGCTCGCAGATGGCGATATTACCGTTACGTTTAAGGGGTTCGATTCTGCCAAGGTGATCGTGGTGGTAGAAATGCCCTCTTTGCTGGTAGAGCGCATTGAGTAGGACGTCACTACTGTGGTGGGGGATGGGAGTAACGAGGTTGAGCCAGCCACAGCTGGGCTTGGAAAGGTCGCTGAAGCCCGGCGAAGCGCTCTACTAGACCAAGCGCTAGACCTCGCCGATGAGGTTCGGTCTGAGGCAGTTTGAAATCGTCCGTCTGTGGCTCGCTTGGCTTCGAAGAGCTAGACTGTTCCGAGCAGACGACTAGCCAAGCGAAAAGGGCGAGCACGAGCCTGGAGCGGTGTACTCCTGACGGCAATTGCACGTATTTACGTTGCGAGGGCAGGCGCTAAGCCTTGGGAGGTATTCCGGGAGCGCTCAACGTATGCACATCGCAGGCATGTGAGCTGGGTTGAGGTAAAGCTTTACCTATCGGTGCCGATGACGATTACAACCCAGCTTGAAGATTCCATATTCGACGAGGAACGGATGCCTAAGTCAGATTCTCCCCCTCTACTAGCGCCAGGTATGCATCATCTCACGCTAAGCCAGCTTCATAGTCTGGCCGTGAAGCCGTTCCACGCTGACGTGCAACGAGCGCAGCTTTTCCAAAAATTTGACGTTTGGGTCAACGCGATGAGGGGGCATGGTGTCAAAGGTACGCTGTGGCTCGATGGGTCGTTCCTCACCGAAAAGGTCGGGCCGGGTGACATTGATTGTGTCCTATGGAACCCTTACTGGCATGATCCGAACACGGTAGATCAGCGTGCTCAGGTTGAGGTAGAACGCCTGACAGACCATGCGACTGCGGAGGCTTTGTACGGTCTAGATTTCTACCTGGAGGCCCCGGATGCACAAGAGATGTTTCATCGTGAAGCGTACTGGCGGGGCATCCTTGGATTTTGTCATGACCGAGTCACGGCCAAGGGATTTGCGGAGATAACCTTATGAGCGACAGTTTTCTTCGCGATCACGCAAAAAATCTCAAGACTTTCGCAGAGCAGACGAAGGTTCGAGCTAATGCAGACCCGGATAATTTTTTTCTCCGGTTAGCAGCTCGCAACCAAGAGAGCTTTGCTCGATCTGTGGAGAGGCAAGCTTGTCTTGAGGAGTCAGAGAGGCTCGGCGAGCTCATTGATCTTAGACTTATTGGCCCGAGAGCAAATGGAAGCATTCCGCTTGACTGGTTTGTTGAGGCCATATCACCGCTGACAAAAGCCTGGAAGAATGCAGCGCATCGTTTGAGATATGGCGTAGAAGCTCATCGAGCGGTTGCCGAAGATGTGGTTAGTGCTTTGAATTTTAAGCTGGCAGGCCTGGCTCCGGGGTCTACGCATATTTTTATAACGGGCAATGCTCAGCCTGATTTAACTGGTGACAGTCTGCTGAAGGAGACTCTAAAACAGACGTTTCGTCTGCTAAATGCAAGCCAGACAGACTTCTATGACGCCGTTGATGCAGTGGGGGGAAAGTCAGCTCATCAATTGCAGGAGTTTATGAAGGCGTTGGATAAAGGAGGCTTTGCTATCCAGTTTTCCTGGAAGTCTTTAGACGGTGCTAGGCTTTGGGAGGGACGTCCTGACGAGATTAGCAGGGTTCGAAATTTGCTCGCTTCAATTACTGAGCCTGAGAGATATCCAGAAGTTGTTAGTGGGAGTGTCGCCGGTATAACTGATACGGGCCGGTTGTCTATCAGGACCGCGTCCGGTAAAGCGTCAATAAGGTTTCCGATGCGCCTTACTGATCAGGTCCAAAGGCTGAAGATTCGATCAAATGCTACTTTGCACGTTGAGACTTCGAAGTATTGGGACTCGGTCTCGAAGAAAGATATTTACAAAAGAACGCTAATTTCGGTTGAATAGTTTTGCAATCTTGTCGCTTTTGTCAGGCGATTGGTAGTCGTCCCGTGGCGCTGCTCTAGATAATAGACTTTCGATTCAAGAGTACGCAGATCTTAGCTGTATGGCCCTGTGTGGCAGTAACAGCTGCAGTTACTAGGAATGCGCGATTCTGCTTAGGCTGTCAACGGAGCTATGGAGCTCCCAGTCAATCTGTTGTGACTGGCCCGATCGACATAGCGCTCGCCGCTACATATCGCACACGTAGGGTGCCCGTCGTAAGGCTCAGAGGACAGCCGATGCCGGAATACCGGCATCGGTTCCGCAGCTAAAATCTAGCAAGTAGCGCAGGTAGGTACTGTAGCGCCAAAGGGTCTTTTTCTAAAAAATAGCCATGACATCTTTTAGGTATCCACGTCTCGTAAAAATACGTTCTAAAGTCTCCTAGCAGCTCTATGGGGTAGAGTCGAGCGTCAACCACTCTTCCATCGAGATATGTGTGCTTATAGTTTGGAAAATGCTTTGGCTCAATCTGTTTTTTCTCCCTAAGCCATGCTGAAAACATTTTTCCGCTAGAAATATCAGGTATGAGGTTCTCCGGCAGTACATAGCCTTCAGCCTCAAGAGGGGCGATCAGTGCAAGTACGATTTCATTTAGCATTGAAAAGTGCGTATGCGGGATCTGGCTACGATTTGCAATGTATCTTTGCAGGTGCACAGGGATGCGCTGTGCAGCCTGTGGTGAGACACCACCTGCCATCCATGCTGTTACCCAAGCAGTAACTTGAACTGCGAAGTCTGCGGAAAGCCACTGGGCAAGATGTAGGGCAACCTGAGGGTGAACCCACGTCCCCTGGTAGTTTCCCCCTTTGATGGACTGTACCAGTATTGGTATAGGTATTTTCAGAGAGCCTGAGAGTGCTGCTAAAAAATCCGAATTATTCTTTGTTGAGTGATAGTGGCTAAATTTTTTTCCGGCTACCTGGCACATTGCTGTGGCATTTATATATCCATCAGCAGCGCGCTGGTGAATTAGGTTTCCAGACATTTCATGCGGAATAACGGGCAGGTCCATTTGAGCCATGGATAACCTCCTTGTGGTCATAGGGCTATACAGATACTTTTTTTGGATTACTGGCCCACAATGGCTTTATACCGACGGCTGTACTCTTCATACGGCAGTCCTTGTTGCATAAGTGCCTGAATTTGGGCCTCTTTGTACTGGTCCGCGCTCATGGGCGTACCGAGGGTTGATACTGTTGCCGGAAGCGCTAGAGGGGAGGGTCTGGCAGCCGCTTCAAGCGATCCAAGGCACTGAAACTTAACGATCACCTGCCCACGAAGACAGTCGCCGTAACCATTTCTTGCCTGACAGGACTCGACCTGCCCACCGAATGGCTCAGCATCGTTGTAGCCCCAGCGGCCACACTTCGACTTCGCCATAGCGAAAGCTTGGTCGTTGTTGACCACTGATTTTTCGAACATCTTGAAGTCGTAAGCGAGATCAATCGTGCCGTCTGCGCGGCTACCCCCGATCGCGTAGAAGTCCCGCTTCACGGAGCAAGCAGATAGGAGCAGCAGGGCTGATACGAATGCAACGCGAACTGCCGGAGGGAGTGTCATTAGATGTCCTTATCGACGTAGCCATCAGTGGCGGCGCTTTGTGCGCTCTTAATAGTTAGTCTAATGAGTGATAAGGAACACGTTTCGCAGTTCAGTAGGCAGATCGCACCGCCGGTCACCTGAAGGTACTTGGCGATTTAGGGGTAAGAATAGGGGTAAGGACGAGTAGGTGTTGGGGCAGGATGCAGGTGGGGTAGGGTGTTTAGAGGGTTTTTCGATTCCGGCCTCGGGCACCATCCAAATGAAAAGGCCACTCCTGTTCGAGTGGCCTTTTTCGTTCAGGAGGGAATCGTCCAGTAGGGCGTTTCATCCGCATCGCGTTCGATACGTGAGCGGCTGTCGAGGATGAAGGCTTCGAGCATGGCCGCGTCGAGCAATTCGGTGCGGGCGATAGGGCGATTCAGTACCGACTGACCGCTGCGGGAAAAGACCTCGACATCGTAGGCGCGCTGATCACGCGTGGATATCACGCAGCGCAACGGCTCGAATCCGCCTTTGAGGGTGTTGAAGGCGCTGGCGAGTTCGACATAGAGGGTCATCCGGAAAAGCTTCCTGTTCAAAGGTGGCACTGTGACAGCATTGGCTGCTACAGGGTTTCACCTTTGCAGAAAAGTGCCGTCATATCGCGATGCTAGTCGCAAAATCCCGGCCCTGCTTTCGGAGTTTCATTGCCAGCCTTGCAGCCAGCATTCTGCATCCTGCAACTCGTGCCAGTCCAGCGTCCAGGTACGACGAGTGAGAACGGCTTGCAGATCTATCTGCGAGATGGGGTCGGTCTCGACTTCCGGGGTATGGACCCGGGTGACGATGAAGTGCTTTTGCCGTTCGCGTGGCTGGACGGCCGTCCATTTGCTGAGCAGCAGCTTGTGGGGGTTGATCTGACGTTGCTTCATCCCTGCATGGCCTCCAGCAGCGGGGCGCTGCGATAGCGCTGCAGCAGGGCTTCCAGGTTGCGATCGGGCATGGCGTGGGCCCTGAGCGCCGTGATGGTGCGCTCGACGTATTCCAGGGTGGTGCCGAAATGGCCGCAGGCCTCGGTCAGGACGCGATTGAGGATGTCATCGGGCAGGCTGCCGGCGTAGCAGGGCAGATTGCGCTTCAGCACGAAGCCAAGCGCCTGCACCTTGCTGCCGTCTTCCAGGTGGCATTGCAGCCAGCGGGGGCGGTAGGACCCATCCGGCATCTCGCGCTTCCAGAGGGCCAGCAGGTGGTCGTCCAGCTGGTCATCCGGCAACTGGTAGGCGAAGCCCGAGCAGGAGCCGCCGCGATCCAGACCCAGTACCAGGCCGGGTTGCTCGGGGGTGCCGCGATGCAGCTGGGACCAGAGATAGAGACCGCGGTGGTAGCCGTGCACCCGCGCCCGGCGCACGGCGACGGCGGGGCACTCGGGGCGCCAGATCAGCGAGCCGTAGGCGAACAGCCAGACCGGGCCGGGTTGGCGTTGAGCCAGGGTGGCTTCCAGGGAGGCCACCAGCTCGGGAGGGGTGAGCGGCGTGGCGGGTGCGAGCTTGGGGGGATAGGAATCGTGGATGCTGGAAGAAATCTGTCTGTGCATATGCCGCCTGGTCCTCTACCGCTGAAGCTGCCAGGTTCAGGAACCCGGCCCTGAGATCCTAACGAAAGTCCGGGAGGAACTCCTAGACCGTTCGTGCCCATCTTTATGACGCCTGGTTAGGTCGCAGCGAGAAACATGCCAAGGTGGACGCAGAAAACGGCGGACGAAAAAAAGCCCGGCAGATGCCGGGCGGGAAAGGGGGCGTGAGATCGATCAGGCGCTGGTGCGGATCAGGTGATCGAAGGCGGCCAGGGAGGCCTTGGCGCCTTCGCCCAGGGCGATGACGATCTGCTTGTAGGGCACGGTGGTGACGTCGCCCGCGGCGAAGACGCCGGGCAGGGAGGTCTGGCAGCGGGCGTCCACTTCGATCTCGCCGCGCGGCGACAGCTCGACGGTACCCTTGAGCCAGTCGGTGTTGGGCACCAGGCCGATCTGCACGAAGACGCCTTCAAGGTCGAGGTGGTGGAACTCGCTGGAGTTGCGATCCTTGTAGACCAGGCCGTTGACCTTCTGGCCGTCGCCCTTGACTTCGCTGGTGAGGGCGCTGGTGATGACGGTCACGTTGGGCAGGCTGAACAGCTTGCGCTGCAGCACGGCGTCGGCACGCAGCTGGCCGTCGTACTCGATCAGGGTGACCTGGGCGACGATGCCGGCGAGGTCGATGGCCGCCTCGACACCCGAGTTGCCGCCACCAATCACGGCGACGCGCTTGCCCTTGAACAGGGGGCCATCGCAGTGCGGGCAGTAGGCCACGCCGCGGTTGCGGTATTCCCGCTCACCGGGGACGTTCATCTCGCGCCAGCGAGCGCCGGTGGCCAGGATCAGCGTCTTGGCCTTGAGCGAGCCGCCATCGGTGAAGCGGACTTCGTGCAGGCCGCCGGCTTCGTGGGCCGGAATCAGCTGCTCGGCGCGCTGCAGGTTCATGATGTCGACTTCGTACTGCTTGACGTGCTCTTCCAGCGCCATGGCCAGCTTCGGCCCTTCGGTCTCCTTGATGGAGATGAAGTTCTCGATGGCCAGGGTGTCCAGTACCTGGCCGCCGAAACGCTCGGCGGCGACGCCGGTACGGATGCCCTTGCGTGCGGCATAGACGGCAGCGGCAGCGCCAGCCGGGCCACCCCCGATGACCAGGACGTCGAAGGCGTCCTTGGCATTGAGCTTGTCGGCGGAGCGAGCGGCGGCGCCGGTGTCGAGCTTGGCGACGATCTCTTCCAGACCCATGCGGCCCTGGCCGAAGGGTTCGCCGTTCAGGTAGACGCTGGGCACGGCCATGATCTGGCGGCGCTCGACCTCGTCCTGGAACAGGGCGCCGTCAACGGCGACGTGCTTGACCCGGGGATTGAGCACGGCCATGAGGTTCAGGGCCTGCACCACGTCCGGGCAGTTCTGGCAGGAGAGGGAGAAATAGGTTTCGAATTGGTAGTCGCCGTCGAGCGCCTTGACCTGCTCGATGACGTCCTGGCTGGCCTTGGACGGATGACCGCCCACCTGCAGCAGGGCCAGTACCAGGGAGGTGAATTCGTGGCCCATGGGCAGACCGGCGAAGCGCAGGTCGATGTTCTGACCGGGGGTCAGCAGGGCGAAGGAGGGGCGACGGGCATCGGTGCCGTCGGTGCTGAGGCTGACCTGATCGGACAGGCTGGCAATATCCTGCAGCAGGCTGTGCATTTCACGGGACTTCGCGCCATCGTCGAGGGACGCGACGATCTCGATGGGGCGCGTGACGCGTTCGAGGTAGGTCTTGAGCTGGGCTTTCAGATTGGCGTCCAACATGGCGACGTGGCTTCCGTAAAAAATGGGCAAAAAAAGAGCGCGCGGGCAAGGCGCCCGGGCGCTCGGGCTAGATCAGGCGGGTGTTAGATCTTGCCGACCAGGTCCAGCGAGGGGGTCAGGGTCGCTTCGCCTTCTTTCCACTTGGCGGGGCAGACTTCGCCCGGGTGGTTGGCGACGTACTGGGCGGCGCGGACCTTGCGCAGCAGTTCGCTGGCGTCACGGCCGATGCCGTTGTCGTGGATTTCGCACAGCTTGATCTGGCCTTCCGGATTGATCAGGAAAGTGCCGCGCAGGGCCAGGCCTTCTTCTTCGATCAGCACTTCGAAGTTGCGTGCCAGGCGAGCGGTGGGATCGCCTACCAGCGGGTAGTTGACCTTCTTGATGGCTTCCGAGGTGTCGTGCCAGGCCTTGTGCGCGAAGTGGGTGTCGCAGGATACGCCGTAGATCTCTACGCCCAGCTTCTGGAACTCGGGGTACAGGTCAGCAAGGTCTTCCAGCTCGGTGGGGCACACGAAGGTGAAGTCGGCCGGGTAGAACACGATGGCGGACCACTTGCCCTTCAGATCGGCCTCGGTCACCTGGACGAATTTGCCGTTGTGGTAGGCGGTCGCGGTGAAAGGCTTCACTTCGGTGTTGATCAGGGACATTGATGACTCCTTGATGGGTTTAAGTCAGGGTTGAAATCGATAGGACGCATACTAATCGCATTTTGACGATTCATCTCATTGTTAAAGGCGATGTCGGCGATTGGGCGTCTCTATCGGATACTACAGGTATTTAATAAAATCAGCGGCTTAGCTCGGCTCAGGCCGGGCCCAGCGCCTTGGTCGTGACCGGATGCTGACCCCATTCGCTCCAAGAGCCGTCGTAGAGTCGACCATCCGGCAGGCCTGCGACGCTCAAGGCGAGCAGCAGGACCGCGGCGGTGACGCCACTGCCGCAACTGGTGATCACTGGATGCAGGCCGTCGATGCCCAGGGCCTGGAAGCGCTGGCGCAACTCCTGGGGC
Source organism: Pseudomonas sp. MOIL14HWK12:I2 (assembly GCF_000510745.1). NCBI lineage: Bacteria > Pseudomonadati > Pseudomonadota > Gammaproteobacteria > Pseudomonadales > Pseudomonadaceae > Pseudomonas > Pseudomonas sp. MOIL14HWK12:I2. The sequence goes on from NZ_KI783313.1 coordinate 28,821, forward strand.
GGCAGCAGGGTGCCGTCTTCGTTCAGCAGGCTGTCGTAGGGCAGATTCTGGCTGCCGGGCATATGCCCGGAGGCGACGCCCGTGCGCGGCTCCGCTACTTCGCCGGTGAAGCGCTTGGCGCCACGCGCGTCGAGCACCTGGGTCTGGCCCACGCTGAGCGCGGTCTGCACATCGCCCAGGCCGCAGAGCAGGCGATTGTTGAAGATGACGGGGTAGGGCGGCTGCGGGTTGGGCAAGTTTTCACCGGTCTCCAGCGGCAGGCCCTGTTCACGCCAGAGCGGCAGGCCGCCATCGAGCACCATCACCTGGTCATGGCCGAACAGGCGGAACAGCCACCAGGCCCGGGCGGCGGAGAACAGGCCCTTCTGGTCGTAGACGACCAGGGTGGTCTCCGGGGTGACGCCCAATTCGCCAGCCAGGCGGGCGAAGCGTCCCGCGCTGGGGACCATGTGCGGCAGCGCGGTGTCCGGATCGGAGAAGTGTTCGATATCGAAGCGCAGGGCGCCGGGGATGTGCTGCTGCCGATAGGTCTCGTCGGCGATCTGGGGTTCGTTGGGCAGGTAGAGACTGGCATCGAGGATCAGCAGATCCGGACGGCCGAGTTGCTCCTGCAGCCAGGCAGCGGTGACCAGCGGGGAGGCGATCATGGGTGGCGCTCCTTGATGGGCAAAGGACGACAGCTTACCGCGCCCGGCGCGACGTGGGCTGTCAGGGATCGGCGGATACTTTATCCTCGTCAGCCTGGTAACTGGATAGATGACTTATGAGCGAACTTAACGGGCAATCCACGGGCGGCAACGACTGGCAACTCGGGCGCATCGTCGGGGAACTGCATGAGGCGCGCAGCCAATGGCGCGAGACCCATGGGCGTTTCCGCGAGTTCAGCGGCCGCGAGTTGCCCTCGCGCAGCGTCATGGCCAGCGTGATCGAATCCCTCAGCGGTGCGCTCTTTCCGCTACGCCTGGGGCCGGATCAGCTGCGCCAGGAAAGCGAGGACTTCTATGTCGGTTTCGAACTGGAGCGGGCGCTCAATGCCCTGGTGATCCAGGCGAAGCTGGAACTGGACTATTTCGCCAAGCAGCGTGGCGAGAACGGCGTCAATCGCGCCGACGAGGCCCGTCGGCTGGTGCAGGCCTTCGCCCTGGCCCTGCCGGATCTGCGGCGCCTGCTGGACACCGACGTGATCGCCGCCTACCAGGGCGATCCCGCCGCGCGCAGCGTGGACGAGGTGCTGCTCTGCTACCCGGGCATCTACGCCATGATCCATCACCGCATCGCCCATCACTTCTATCGCAGCGGCCTGCCGTTGCTGGCGCGGATGGTCAGCGAGCGGGCGCACTCGGCGACCGGGATCGACATCCACCCGGGTGCCCAGATCGGCGAGGGCTTCTTCATCGACCATGGCACCGGTGTGGTGATCGGCGAGACCTGCATCATCGGCGACCGGGTACGCATCTACCAGGCGGTGACCCTGGGCGCCAAGCGCTTCCCGGCCGATGCCGAGGGCAACCTCAAGAAGGGCCACCCGCGCCATCCGATCGTCGAGGACGATGTGGTGATCTATGCCGGGGCGACCATCCTCGGGCGCATCACCATCGGCCAGGGCTCGACCATAGGCGGCAACGTCTGGCTGACCCATGGCGTGCCGGCCAACAGCAACGTCAGCCAGGCCAGCCTGCAGGGCTGCGCCGGTCTGGCTCAGGAGTAGTCGGCGGCGTTGTCACGAACGAACTTGGCCAGGAAGCGCCGGGTGCGTTCTTCACGCGGCCGATTGAACAACTCGGCCGCCAGACCCTGTTCGACGATGCGGCCGCCGTCCATGAACAGCACCCGGTGGGCGACGTCACGCGCGAAGGCCATCTCGTGGGTGACGATGACCAGGGTACGACCCTCCTGGGCCAGCCCGCGAATGGTCTCCAGCACCTCGCCGACCCGCTCGGGATCCAGCGCCGAGGTGGGTTCATCGAAGAGGATGGCCTGGGGACGCATGGCCAGTGCCCGGGCGATGGCGACCCGCTGCTGCTGGCCGCCCGATAGCTGTCCGGGATAGCTATCGGCCTTGTCGGCCAAGCCGACCTTGGCCAGCCATTCACGGCCCTGGGCGATGGCCGTGTCGCGCGCCTCGCCCTGGACGATGATGGGGCCCTCGATCACGTTCTCCAGCGCGGTGCGATGGGGAAACAGATTGAAGTTCTGGAAGACGAAGCCCATGCGCTGGCGCAGCTGGCGGATGGCGTGCTGCTGGCCCTTGAGCGGTCGGCTGGCGTCGATGCGCAGGTCGCCCAGGCGGATGCTGCCGGCCTCCGGGGTCTCCAGCAGATTGAGGCAGCGCAGCAGGGTGGTCTTGCCCGAACCGCTGGGGCCGATGATCGCGACCACCTCGCCCTGGGCCACCTCGAGGTCGATGGACTGCAGCACTGTCTGCTGCCGGAAGGACTTGGACAGCCCCTGCACCTCGATCATGACTGACCTCGTTCGTTGATGTGGCGCCCGTAGTGCCGTTCGAGGCGGTTCTGCAGGGTGGACAGCAGGCTGGCCAGGACCCAGTAGAGCAGTGCCGCGGCCAGGTAGAGGCTGAAGATCTCGAAGGTGCGGGCGGTGATCAGCTGGGCCTGGCGGAACAGCTCCGGCACCTGGATGGTGGCCGCCAGCGAGGTGTCCTTGACCAGCGAGATGAAGCTGTTGCCCAGTGGCGGCAGGGCGATGCGCAGCGCCTGGGGCAGGATGGCGCGCCTCAGGGTCTGCAGCGGCGTCATGCCGATGCTGGCGGCGGCTTCCCACTGACCGCGGTCGATGGCGCCGATGGCCGAGCGGATGATCTCCGCGGTGTAGGCGGCCATGTTCAGCGAAAAGCCGATCAGGGCGGCCGGCAGCGGATCGAGCTGCAGGCCCAGTTCGGGCAGGCCGTAGTAGATGACGAACAGCTGCACCAGCAGCGGCGTACCCCGGAAGAACGAGATGTACAGCCGCGCCAGGCTACGCAGCGGCAGGCTCGGCGAGCGGCGCAGCAGGGCCAGGCCGAAGCCCAGCAGCAGGCCGAAGAACATGCCGCCGAGGCTCAGGACCACGGTCCAGATCGCGCCCTTCAGCAGGAAGGGCAGCGAATCGAGCAGGAGCTGTAGCGTGTCGCTCATTGGGTGACGTCGGCCTTGAACCACTTCTCGGAGATCTTGGCCAGGGTGCCATCGGCGCGCAGCTTGGCGATGGCCTGGTCGACCGCGGCATGGAATTGCGGATCACCCTTGCGTTCGGCGATGCCCGACTCCTGGCGACTGAAGGGCTCACCGGCCAGGGCCAGCTTGTCCTTGGTCTTGGACAGCAGTTCCAGGGCGGCCAGGCGGTCGACGAGGATGGCGTCGATGCGGCCGACGCGCAGATCCTGGTACTTGGTCGGATCGTCTTCGTAGGTGCGCACGTCCGCCTTGGGTACGTTCTGGCGCAGCCATTGCTCGTAGTTGGTGCCCAGGCCGACGCCGACCTTCTTGCCGGCGAGGTCGGCGGCGGTCTTGATGCTGTCGACGTCGTCCTTGCGCACCAGGGCCTGGATGCCGGAGACGGTGTAGGGGGTGGAGAAATCGTATTTCTTCTTGCGCTCCTCGCTGATGGTGACCTGGTTGATCACCACGTCCAGACGCCGGGATTCCAGGGCGGCCAGCAGGCCATCCCATTTGCCGGGCTGGATCTTGGCGTCGACGCCCAGTTCCTTGGCCAGGGCCTTGGCGAAGTCCACTTCGAAGCCGGTCAACTGACCGTTTTCATCCTGAAAGCTGAAGGGCGGATAGGTGCCCTCCAGGCCGACGATCAGTTCGCCGCGCTGCTTGACGGTCTGCAGGAGGTCTTCGGCCTGGGCGGTGGCCTGGTGGGCCAGGCCCAGGGCGAGCAACAGGGCGGCGCTACGGAGCAGACGCTGAGGGAGGGGTTTGCGCATGGAAGAGATCCTTGTGGTTATGAGGGTGCGCCACTATGAGGGTGTCTGTTCTGACATCCCAAGTCCGAAAACTGCTGACGTTATGCCATCGTCCTGTGGCTTGGCTAGCCGATCACGCCAACCAGTCGCCATAGGCGAGGGTGCCCGGGGCGCCGCCGGTGTGCAGGAATACCAGGGGGCCGGGTGGGAGGTCCCCGCTGGCGACCATATCCAGCAGGCCCGCCATGGCCTTGCCGGTGTAGACCGGATCCAGCACCAGGCCTTCGAGCCGGCCCAGGCGGCGGATGGCGGCCAGGGTGCCGGGATTGGGCTCGCCATAGCGCGGGCCGAAGTAGCTGTCACGCAGGAGCGGAGGATTCTCGGGTAGAGCAATGCCCAACAGCTCGGCCAGCTGCTGCCGCAGCAGGGCGACCCTGGGCAGCTGCTCGGCCTGGGTGCGGGAAACGGTGACGCCGATCACCGGCAGCTCTGGCCGCAAATGATGAAGGGCCAGGTCCAGCCCGGCCTGGGTGCCGGCACTGCCGGAGGCGAGAATGACGGCCGCGGGTTGCAACTGCAGCTCCTGCAGCTGAGCGTCCAGTTCCAGGGCCGCACGGACGTAGCCGAGGGCGCCCAGGGCGCTGGAGCCGCCAATGGGGATCACCCAGGGCTTGCGCCCTTGCTGGCGCAGGCGCTCGGCTTCGGCTTCGAGCTGGCGCAACGGATCATCGAGCGCCGCGACGGCTCTGCTCTCGGCGCCGAAGAGTTCGAGCAGGAGGCGGTTGCCGCCGTGCAGGTAGCCGGGGTCTGTGGTGGCGATGGGATTTTCCAGCAGGGCGACGCAGGCCAGGCCCTGTTGCGCGGCGACGGCGGCGGTCTGGCGCACATGGTTGGACTGGATGGCGCCGGCGGTCACCAGGGTGTCGGCGCCGGCGGCCAGCGCCGCGGCGACCAGGTATTCCAGCTTGCGCACCTTGTTGCCGCCCAGGGCCAGGCTGGTGGTGTCGTCGCGCTTGCAGTAGACCGCGCGGCCCAGCTCCGCCGACAGCCGCGGCAGGATCTCCAGCGGGGTCACCGAGGGCTGCAGCGTCAGGCGCGGAAAGCGGGCGAGGGCGGTGGCGAGCATGGCGGAACCCGAGGCAATTGAAGGGGGCATCACTCTAGGGCCAAGCCGCGCCTGGCGGCAATCCTGCCCTCAGGCGAGGTCCGGACGCCGCGCCCAGGCCTGGGGCACCAGCGAACGCAGCAGCACGCCATAGAGCGGAACGAAGAGCAGCAGGCTGACCGTCAGCTTGACGCCGTAGTCGACCAGGGCGATCTCCGGCCAGTGACTGGCCATGAAGGGGTTGTCGCTGCGCCAGAAGGCGATGGAAAAGAAGGCCAGGGTGTCGAGGGCGTTGCCGAACAGGGTCGAGACCGTGGGCGCCAGCCACCAGTGGCGCGAGCGCCGCAGGCGGTCGAACACCTGGATATCGAGCAGTTGGCCGAGCACATAGGCACAGAAGCTGGCCAGGGAGATGCGCAGCACGAAGATGTTGACCGCGGCCAGCGCCGCCCAGCCCTGGAAACTGCCGTGCTGGAACAGCACCGAGACCCCATAGGAAACCACCAGGGCCGGAATCATTACCCGGGCGATCACCTGGCGGGCGGGCGCCTTGCCCATCAGCCGCACGGTGAGGTCGGTGGCGAGAAAGATGAAGGGAAAGCTGAAGGCGCCCCAGGTGGTGTGCCAGCCGAACAGTTGCAGCGGTAACTGCACCAGGTAGTTGCTGGCGATGATGATGAGGATATGGAAGGCGACGAGCGCGGCGACCGCCGTGCGGCGCGCGAAAGCGATACGTTCGAGCATGAGAGGGCCTTTTTGAAAGTGCCTGGGGTGAGGGAACCCAGGCCCCGGAATTCGGGGCGGCGCCATCCTAGCCCAAAGCCGGGGCCTATCACCAGTGATTGGCTGCAGGCGGCGCCCGGCGGGTGGGAGCGGCTCTTCCTGAGCGCTCCCTGGGAAGGTGAACCGCCTCAAGCGGCCGGCTTGAGTACCACCTTGGTCCAGCCATCATCCCGCGCATCGAAATGGCGATAGGCGTCCGGCGCCTCGGCCAGGCTCAGGCGATGGGAGATGATCTGCGAGGGTCGCGCCTTGCCCGCATGGATCAACCGCGCCAGCTCGCGGTTGTAGTTCTTGACGTTGGCCTGGCCGGTGCGGATCTGCTGGCCCTTGAACCAGAAGTTGCCGAAGTCGAAGGCCATCTTGCCTTGCTTGGCCAGGTCGTTCCGGCCGCCCGGGTCCTGGGGCACGAACACCCCGACCACCCCGATACCACCTGTGGCGCGGGTCGACGCCACCAGGTTGTTCATGGTGAGGTGATTGACTTCGTGCCCGTGGTGATCGCAGCACTGGTAGCCGACGCACTCGCAACCGCGATCGGTCCCGCGCCCATGGGTGAGGTTGAGCAGTTGCTCCACCGCATCGCCTTCCTTGGCGTGGATGGCCTTGGCGCCGAGCTTTTCCGCCAGTGCCAGGCGATCCGGCTGGTCGTCGACCACATAGACCTCGGAGGCGCCACGGATCATGGCGGAGTGGGCAGCCATGAGGCCGACCGGGCCCGCGCCATAGATGGCGATGGATTCGCCCGGGCGCAGACCGGCCAGCTCGGTGGCATGCCAGCCGGTGGGAAAGATGTCGGACAGCATCACGTAGTCGTCTTCGCGTTCCGCGGCATCTTCGGGCAGTACCAGGCAGTTGAAGTCGGCGTAGGGCACCCGCAGCAACTCCGCCTGGCCACCCTGGTAGGGGCCCATGTCGGCGAAGCCGTAGGCCGCACCGGCGACGCCCGGGTTGGCGGTAAGACAGAAACCGGTCAGTCCGCGCTCGCAGTTCTCGCAGAATCCGCAGCCGATGTTGAAGGGCAGGCAGACCCGGTCGCCAACCTTGATGCGATCGACGCCGAGACCGACCTCGACCACCTCGCCGAGATTCTCGTGGCCGAAGACCCGGCCACTTTCGAAGCTGGTGCGGCCTTCGTACATGTGCAGGTCGGAACCGCAGATGTTGGTGGTGGTGATCCTGACGAGGACGTCGGTGGGTTTTTCGATGCGGGCATCGGCTACGTTCTTGACCGCGACGTCGCGTGGGCCCTGGTAAACCACAGCTTTCATGATGTGCACTCCGGAGTGTCGCGTCGGTCCTCTACGGGCACCCGCTTGGGTAGATGGGCGTCTTCCCTAGCAGCGAGCAGCCTGGGCTGTCGCCTCAAGGGGAGGGCATCGGCAAGCGGACGAGAGTTCAAATCGTCAGACGAGTTGGGCTGCGCTTGGGAGTCCTGCTAACGTTGCGGTTTCAACCGCGAAAGAGGCTTGCCATGCACTATCGATCCTTGGGCCGAACCGAGCTGAAGGTGAGCGCCATTTCCCTGGGTACCATGACCTGGGGCGAGCAGAACACCGAGGCAGAAGCCTTCGAGCAGATCCGGGTCGCCAAGGCGGCCGGCGTCAACCTGCTGGATACCGCCGAGATGTACCCGGTGCCGCCGCGCGCCGAGACCTACACCCGTACCGAGACCATCATCGGCAACTATTTCCGCCAGCACGGCGACCGTGCCGACTGGGTGCTGGCCAGCAAGGCGGCCGGTCCTGGCCGCGACATGGACTACATCCGCAACGGCGGCCTGGCCTTTACCAGGACCAATCTCACCGCCGCGCTGGAGGCCAGTCTCAAGCGACTCAACACCGACTACCTGGATCTCTACCAGCTGCACTGGCCGGATCGGCGGACCAATTACTTCGGTCAGCTGGGCTATGTGCACAACGATGCCGACTTCACGCCCATCGAGGAGACCCTGGAGGCCCTCGACGGTCTGGTGAAGGCAGGCAAGGTCCGCCATGTCGGCCTGTCCAACGAAACGCCCTGGGGCGTGCAGCGCTTCCTGCACCTGAGCGAGACCCGTGGCTGGCCGCGGGTGGTGTCGATCCAGAATCCCTATAATCTGCTCAACCGCAGCTTCGAAGTGGGCCTGGCCGAGCAGGCCATCCGCGAGCAGGTGGGGCTGCTGGCCTATTCGCCGCTGGCCTTCGGTGTGCTCGCGGGCAAGTACCTGAACGGCGCCCGTCCGGAAGGGGCGCGACTGACCCTTTTCGAACGCTTCCAGCGCTACAGCAATCCCCAGACGCAGCGCGCGGCCCAGGCCTACGTCGAACTGGCCCGGGAGCGCAATCTGGATCCGGCGCAGATGGCCCTGGCCTTCGTCACCAGTCGGCCCTTCGTGACCAGCAACATCATCGGCGCCACCTCGCTCTCCCAGCTAGAAAGCAATCTGGCGAGCAGCGAGCTGGTGCTGGACCAGGAAACCCTGGCCGCCATCGAAGCCATCCACGTCGACCAGCCCAACCCGGCACCCTGATCGTCTGGTATCCGGCGCCCGGTACAGCCGCTGTACCGGGCGTTTCCTTGCGCCTGGCGAAAGGCGGCCGTGACCGACAGGGCAGGGACGCAAGGGCTGCTGTCCGCAACGCCTATTAAAACCGCGGCCCCAAGGGCCTAGAGTCGGTCGGAGCTTCCACGCCTGCAGGTGTCCGTCATGACGTCGTACGAAATCGTGCTCCTGGGTGACCAGGACCCTTCCATCGTGGCCCACCAGGCCATCCCCCAGGCCCTGGCGCTGACCGCCACGGCGCTGGGTGTCACGCTGCAAACACGCTGGCTGCCGACGGTCGAGGCCGATGGCGTCCTTGCCGACTGCGACGGCCTCTGGTGCGTACCCGGGAGTCCCTATCGCCATCGCGAAGGGGTGCTGGCGACTTTGCGCACAGCGCGCGAACAGCGGATTCCCTTTCTCGGGACCTGTGGCGGGCTGCAGTACGCGTTGCTGGAGTACGTCCAGTCCGTGCTGGGCTGGACGGACGCCGCCCACGGTGAAGACGATCCGTCGGCCAGCCGCGCGGTGCTCACGCCCCTGAGCTGCGCCCGCATCGAGGTGCAGAATCAACTCCGATTGCTGCCAGGGTCGCGCCTGGCGGAGGCGGCCGGCGCCGAACGGGTCGAGGCCACCTATCGCGGTCGCTTCGGCGTGAACCCCGACTACCTGCCGACGTTGCTCGCTGCGGGTTGGCGCGTCCTCGCCTGGGATGAGGAAGAGCTGCCAGTGGCCTTCGAGCTGACGACCCATCCCTGTTATTTCGGCACCCTCTATCAGCCCGAGCGCGAGGCGCTGGCCGGTCGGGTCCCCACGGCGGTGCGCGCCTGGCTGGACGCGGTGGTCGCGGCGCGGAACCTGGGGACATGAAGCGGCCGGAATTGCCCGAGGACTGTGTGATGATCGCCTTCGTCTCGCAACGCGCCTACGACGATCCCGACTATGAGGCCATGGCGGCGCGCATGGTGGAGCTGGCGCAGGGGCAGCCAGGCTTTCTGGGCATGGAATCGGTACGGGGCACCGATGGCCTGGGCATCACCCTGTCCTACTGGACCGACCAGGCCGCGGTCGCGGCCTGGGGCGCCCATCCGGAACATCGGCAGGCGCAGCGGCTGGGTCAGGCGCATTGGTATCGCTGGCATGACACCCGGGTCATGCGCCTGCTGTCGACCCGCTCCGGCCCTGGCGTCACTCCAGGCGGATCGCGCCCAGGGCCGGGGTGACACGGATCCAGCCGATGCGGCTGTCTTCGCCGATCAGCATGACCTTCTTCCAGGGGCGAAAGGGGGCGCTGTCCAGGACCAGGATGCGATCGCCCGGTTTGAGCATGGCGATCAGCTGGCGGTTGGCGACCACGCTGCGCTCCGGCATGGCGGGATACTGCATCAGCGGAATCTGGCCGCCGCGAATCTGCCAGGTCTCGCCGCTGGCGGCGTTGATGAAGGTCGGCAGCCGCGTCAGCAGGATGGCCAGCGCGAAGAACCCGATCAGCAGCAGGACGAGCCGCTGCGTCACGGTCCGGACGGCAACGATATCGGGTGACAGCTTGCCAAGCGAGGACATGGAGATGGCTCTGGGCGGCGGACGGTAGAGGCTCGATGCTACCGTCATGCGGCCAGTTGACATCATTCACATCCAGGAAAGGTCAACGGCTGCTCATTCGCCAGCGCCAGACTGTGAACGGCCGCAAAGCGGCCGACTAGAGAGGCGGGTTCAGGGCGCCAGCTGGCGGGTGACTTCCACGGCCTTGTCGAAGGACGGATAGCCACTCTTGGCCACCGCGAGCTCTCCGTAGGCGCTCTTGTAGGTCTGCGCCTGGATCGGGTCGGCCTCGGGCACCAGGAAGGGATCCGTATACATCCGATAGAGCAGGGCATAGGCCAGCGGATAGCGATGATCGGCGGAGGCGTTCAGCAATTCCAAGACGTCATCGGTCTGCGGGCCCTGCTTGATGGCGATCACCGCACGATAGAACTCCACTTCGCCATCGGCGCTGGTTCCGCCATTGCGCAGCAGCAGGGCATCCGCAAGCTTGAGCTGTTCTTCGCTGCCACCCAGGACCAGCAGCTTGGCCTGCAAGAGGTCGTTCTGGCGCAGCAGGGTGGTCTGTTCCGCGCTGAGCGGCCGCGTTTCCGCCGCCTCGTGATGACCGCCCAGGGAGCAGCCGGCGAGGGAAACACACAGCAACGGGAGCATCCATTTCTTCATGTCGAGATCTATCCGCGGAGTCGTGACGCTGGTTCCAAACTTTGGACGATAGCAGTTCTTTGCGGCTTTGCGCAGAACCGGAAGGCAATCCTGGAGTCGTATCCGCACGTCCACAGAGCGCCCATGCCTGGCTATTTCCAGCGTCGCGCGCTTCGGGCATTGTATGCGACAAGCGGCTGGATAGACCGCCGTTCGTTTTGCCTTCACGTACAGATCAAAGGACTCCCATGATCACCAAATGTCTGTTTCCGGCAGCCGGCTATGGCACTCGTTTTCTCCCTGCGACCAAAGCCATGCCCAAGGAAATGCTGCCCATTGTGAACAAGCCGCTGGTGCAGTACGCCGTGGAGGAAGCTCTGGAGGCGGGCCTGCATCAGATCGGGATCGTTACCGGTCGTGGCAAGCGCTCGCTGGAAGACCACTTCGACATCAGCTATGAGCTGGAAAGCCAGATCAAGAACACCGACAAGGAAAAGTACCTGGTCGGCATTCGCAAGCTGATCGACAACTGCACCTTCTCCTACACCCGTCAGGTGGAGATGAAGGGCCTGGGCCACGCCATCCTGACCGGCCGCCCGCTGATCGGTGACGAGCCCTTCGCCGTGGTCCTGGCGGACGACCTCTGCCTGAACCTGGAAGGCGACAGCGTGCTCAAGCAGATGGTCAAGCTGTACAACCAGTTCCGCTGCTCCATCGTGGCCATCCAGGAAGTCCCGGCCAACGAGACCAACAAGTACGGTGTCATCGCCGGCGAGATGATCCGCGACGACATCTACCGCGTAAACAAGATGGTCGAGAAGCCCAAGCCGGAGGACGCTCCCTCCAACCTGGCGATCATCGGCCGCTACATCCTGACCCCGGACATCTTCGACCTGATCGAGCAGACCGAGCCGGGCAAGGGTGGCGAGATCCAGATCACCGACGCCCTGATGAAGCAGGCGCAGGACGGTTGCGTACTGGCGTACAAGTTCAAGGGTCAGCGTTTCGACTGCGGCAGCGCGGAAGGCTTCGTCGAAGCCACCAACTTCTGCTTCGAGAACCTGTACAAGGCGCTGTAAGCCTGACGTGCAGTCGACCAGGCCACCTGCGGGTGGCCTTGTCGTTTCTGGCGATTGGCCAGCCGGGCCGCTGCCCAGGGTGGCCTTGCGCTATGCTGGTCGCCAGCAGCAAAAAGAGAGAGCTCCATGACGACCTATGATTTCGACCTCTTCGTGATCGGCGCTGGTTCGGGCGGGGTACGGGCCGCGCGCTTCGCGGCCGACTTCGGTGCCCGGGTGGCGGTGGCGGAAAGCCGTTACCTCGGCGGGACCTGTGTGAACGTGGGCTGCATGCCCAAGAAATACTTCATCTACGGCGCCTCCTTTCGCGATGAATTCCGCCAGGCCCGTGGCTATGGCTGGGATGCCGAGGTTCCGGCCTTCGACTGGAACACCCTGGTCGCCAGCAAGGACCACGAGATCCGCCGGCTGAACGGCATCTATCGGGCCTTGCTGGTCAACAGCGGGGTGACCTTGCTGGAAGCCCATGCCCGCATCCTCGATCCCCACACCGTCGAGGTGGAAGGCCAGCGCTATCGCTGCGAGCGCATCCTCATCGCCACCGGGGGCTGGCCGGACGTGCCGGACTTCCCCGGCCGCGAGCATGCCATCACCTCCAACGAGGCCTTCTACCTGCCGGAGCTGCCCAAGCGGGTGGTGGTGGTGGGGGGCGGCTACATCGCCGTGGAATTCGCCTCCATCTTCCAGGGACTGGGCGCCAGGACGACCCTGCTGTATCGCCGGGAGCTGTTCCTGCGCGGCTTCGACCGGGGCGTGCGCGAGCACCTGCGCGACGAGATGCAGAGGCGCGGCCATGACCTGCAATTCAACGCCGATGTGGCGCGGATCGACAAGGCCGCCGATGGCAGCCTGCAGGTGACACTCAAGGACGGTCGGATGCTGGACGCCGATTGCGTCTTCTATGCCACCGGCCGCCGACCGATGCTGGACGATTTGGGCCTGGAAAACACCGGTGTCGCCCTGGACGACCGGGGCTTCATCAAGGTCGGCGAGACCTTCCAGACCGCGGAGCCTTCGATCTACGCCATCGGCGACGTCATCGGCCGGGTGCAGCTGACCCCGGTGGCCCTGGCCGAGGGCATGACCCTGGCGCGCCATCTGTTCGATCCCGACAGCTATCGCCCGCTGAACTACGACCTGATCGCCAGCGCGGTCTTCAGCCTGCCCAATCTGGCGAGCATCGGCCTGAGCGAAGAAGAGGCGCGTGAGCGTGGCCATCGGCTGAAGATCTTCCAGAGCAGCTTCCGGCCGACCAAGCTCAGCCTGACCGATGTCCAGGAGCGCACCCTGATGAAGCTGGTGGTGGATGCCGACAGCGACCAGGTGCTGGGCTGCCACATGGTGGGGCCGGATGCCGGCGAGCAGATCCAGTGCCTGGCCATCGCCCTCAAGGCGGGCGCGACCAAGGCCTGCTTCGACGACACCCTGGGCATCCATCCCACCGCCGCGGAAGAGTGGGTCACCATGCGCAAGCCGGTTCGCGAGGACGAGGCGCGCTAGACGGGCGCCTCGCCACCGCGGGGATCACTTCGCCACGGGGGCCGCCGCCACGGGCGCGGCCTCCACCGTCTCGCGCCTGGCGTAGCGCTGCGCCAATACCGCGCAGACCATCAGCTGGATCTGGTGGAACAGCATGATCGGCAGCAGCACCGGTCCCATGGTACTGCCGGCGAACAGCACCTTGGCCATGGGCACCCCCGTGGCCAGGCTCTTCTTGGAGCCGCAGAAGACCACGGTGATCTCGTCTTCCTTGCTCATGCCCAGCAGCCGGGCGCTGTAGCGCGTGGCGAGCAGGACCAGGGTCAGCAGGGTGGCGCAGATGAACACCAGGCCCACCAGCGACAGGATTGGCGTCTCGCGCCACAGGCCTTCGATGACCGCGGCGCTGAAGGCGGTGTAGACCACCAGCAGGATGGAGCCCTGGTCGACGAACTTGAGCTTGCCCTTGTGGCGATCCACCCAGTGGCCGATCACCGGACGCAGCAGCTGGCCGGCGACGAAGGGCAGCAGCAGCTGGACGCAGATCTTGACGATGGCATCCAGGGTGCTCTGGCCGTCCGAGCCGCCGTGGGCGTCCAGCAGCAGCCGGACCAGCAGTGGGGTGAGGAAGATCCCGAGCAGGCTTGACAGGGACGCACTGCAGACCGCGGCCGAGACATTGCCGCGGGCCATGGAGACGAAGGCGATGGACGACTGCACCGTGGCCGGCAGGGCGCACATGAACAGCACGCCGAGATAGAGCTCCGGCGTCACCAGCGGAGCCAGCAGCGGCTGCAGCGCCCAGCCCAGCAGCGGAAAGCTGACGAAGGTGAAGGCGAACACCAGGAGGTGCAGGCGCCAATGGGTGATGCCGGCCACCAGTGCCTGGCGCGACAGCTTGGCGCCGTGCAGGAAGAACAGCAGGCCGATGGCGATGTTGGTGACCACGTTGGCAATCTGGGCGGCGAGGCCCTGGCAGGGCAGCACGCTGGCCAGGATCACCGTGGCGACCAGCAGCAGCGTGAAATTGTCGGGCATCAGGCGGGGACGAGCCATGGTCTCTCTCGGGTTGTCTGCGGATAGCCCCAAGGCTATCGTCTCCTGACCTAGCCGACTAACGCGAAAAGCCCCAATGATGTCGTCAAACGGACAGTCTGCGGTCGAACGCCCCGTGCCCGAACTCGCGCACCTGCCGCGGCGCCTCTATGCCCGCGTGGAATCCCTGGCCCAACCGGCCTGGACACCCTGGCACCGGCATCCCTGGGGCCAGCTTTCCTATGCCATCAAGGGGGTGCTCACGGTGACCACCGCCGAGGGCAGCTATGTGGCACCGCCGCAGCGGGCGGTGTGGATCGCCGCCGATGTCGAGCATCAGGTGCGCTCCTCGCCTAGGGCGGAGATGCGCAGCCTCTATGTCGGGGCCGAGGCGGCGCCCTATGTGGGCGAGCGGTGTCGGGTGGTGGCGGTGAGTCCGCTGATTCGCGAATTGATCAAGACCTTCAGCGGCTTCGCCCGGGAATATGACGAGGCGGGGCCCGAGGGAAGGCTGGTGTCGGTGATGCTGGATCAGTTGCAGGCGGCACCCGAGGTCGGACTGTCGCTGCCGGCGCCCCAGGATGGCCGGCTGCGTCTGCTGTGCGAGGCCCTGGCGGCCAATCCGTCGGACGATCGCACCCTGGCGCAGTGGTCGGGGGTGCTGGGCGCCTCGGAAAAGACCCTGAGCCGGGCGTTCCTGCGCGATACCGAGTTGACCTTCAGAACCTGGCGCCAGCGGTTGCGCCTGATCAGCGCCCTGGAACGCCTGGAACAGGGCGCTGCGGTGACGGAGGTGGCGCTGGATTGCGGCTACAACTCCCCATCGGCCTTCATCGCCGCCTTTCGCCGGCAATTCGGCGCGACGCCCGGGGCCTTCGCCCTGGGCGTTTAGTCAGGCAGTGGCGCCGAGCAGGCTCAGGTAGTCGCCGAAACCGCCGCGGGCCCGGCAGTCCAGGCGCGAGCTGGTGCGCACCCGCACGCTGTTGCTCCAGGCGATACGCGCACCCTGGGTCTGGAGCGCGGTAACCAGGGTCACGTCCTCGTCCACCGTCATGGACGGAAAGCCGCCGGCCTGGAGATAGGCTGCCGTGGAGATGCCGAAGTTGGCGCCGTGAATGTGCTGATGGCCTTCGCGGTCGTGATAGGCCGCCTCGTAGCGAGCCCTGAGGCCGGGGGAATGCGGGGTCCAGTCGTCCACCTCCACCACGCCACAGACGGCATCGGCGCCATAGGCGAGCTGGGCGGCGAACCAGTCCGGCGCCACCTCGGAGTCGGCATCGGTGCAGGCCAGCCAGCGGGCGCCCAGCTGGATCAGGTGGGCAGCGCCGGTCGCCCGGGTCAGGCCGACGTTGCAGGCCCAGACTTCCAGGGCAGTGACCGGCAGCCGGCGAACGATGTCGGCGGTGCCGTCGGTGCAGCTGTCCAGCACGATGACGACCTCGACGGGTTCACCTAGCAAGGCCGGATGCCGCGCGGCGCGCAGGACCGATTGCAGGCAGCGTTCGACGTGTTGCTCTTCGTTATGGGCGGGTATCACGGCACCTATCATAGAAGCTGCTCCCGGCGGGCGACGGAGGTGGGGTCGGAAGACCAGAGGGTGAGGAGGAAATCGGATTCTTCGAGGTGGCTCAGGCGATGCAGGCCGGGCAGGGCGGCCATGCGCTCATGAACCTGGTCGCCGGTCAGGGCGCAGCCTTCGATGGGATGGCGCCAGTGACAGCCGAGCAGTACCCCTCCGGGCAGCAGCGCGCTGTGGGCGCGATCCAAGAGGGCAGCCAGGCCGGGCTCGCCGAGGTAGTAGCCGATCTCGCTGATGACGATAAGATCGAAGGCGCCGGCCGGCCAGGCGTCCGGCAGCAGCAGGTGATGCACCTCGACATGAGCCTGATCGGCCAGGCGCTCGCGAGCGGTGGCGACCGCGGAGGCATTGCCGTCGCTGACCAGCAGCCGCTCGCAGCGCTCGGCCAGCCGCCGGGACAACTCACCGGTGGAGCAGCCAGGCTCGTAGCCGTGGCTGTAACGACGGTGCGGCAACATGGCCAGGGTCAGATCGCGCTTGCGCGCTTCGTACCAGCGATGGCGGTAGTCCCAGGGATCGTCGCTGCTGGCGTACAGCGAATCGAAATAGCTCATGGAGACGGTCACGTCAGATAGACCTCCCAGGCACGGGTGAGACGGGCCACTACCGCAGGCGGCAGGATGGGTCCCTGTCCCGTGCTCGTGTCCTCGGTCAGCTGACTGCCGAAGGCATTCACCGCGCGCTTCTTCAGCGCCAGGACGTCTTCCTCCAAATCCAGGCGCCGCGCCCGTTCCCAGGGCACGCGTGGATCGCCCGGGGCGGCCCAGTGCCAGGTCCAGACCGGCACCTCGATGCAGCGGGCACCGCGCAGGCGGCAGGCTTCCACGGCGGCGCGGCCGGTCGCCTCGTGATCGGGATGGCCATCCAATCGCCAGGTGGCGAAGACCACGTCTTCCGGCGTAAGGATTTCCACCAGCCGCCGCTGCAGGGCGGCTTCCTGCTCGCTCACCTGGCCATCCGGTATCGCCAGGCGGGTCACGGTGGCGCGCTCCAGATGCAGGCGGCGCAGGGCTTCGCGGGTCTCCAGTGGACGGGTATTGCGCAGGCGGGTGGCCGGCCAGAGGGTGGATTGCGGATGGCTGCCATCGCCGTCGGTGACCGCCACCAGTGCCAGACGACGCCCCAGCTCACCCAACTGGCAGAGCAGGCCGCCGCAGCCGAGGATCTCGTCGTCCGGGTGCGGGGCGACGACTACGGCGCGATGGCCGGGCGGGACCAGTTGCGAGGCTTCGATTGGCGGCATCTCGGCGAAGCCGGACCACTGCAGCCACGCCTCGGGCGCGGTGCCAGCTCCTTGAATCTGACGATCGCCTACAGTTGCCAAGGGGCACCCTCCAGCAGATTGAGGTCACCCAGCACCGCCAGGTCGCGTTCGGCGTGACTCTGGCGCAGGTAGACGGGGAGGTCCGCCATGTGGCGGGCGCAATAGGCGTCGCGGCACAGCGGCGCGGCGCCAAAGGCGCGGCCGGTATGGCGGATGACGATTTCGGCGCACTGCTCGACCAGGGCCCGCAGCTGGCAGACGGGATAACGGGCGTCCGCCTCGGGGTTGAGGTCCAGCCACTCGGCGGCCTGGCGCAGTGCAGTGGCGGCGCCGAGCAGGGCGGCGTCCACATGGCCCAGGTGAGCGAGGGCATGGGGTTCGCGATGACGCTTGCAGTGAGCGCGCAGGGTATCGGCCAGGGCGGTGGCGGAGCCATACCAGCAGGCCGCGATACCGCCGCCGCCATGCCAGAAGCCGGGACGCTGCAGGTAGCGACCGGGCGCCCCGACCAGCACGCCGGCGGCCCCGTCGAACAGCACGTCGACGCTACCCGTGTGCTGCATGCCGATGGCCCGCCAGCCGTCCTGGGTGACTTCGACGCCGGGTTGCTTCATTTCCACCGCTACCAGCATCGGATGATCGTCCATCCAGGCGGTGACCAGGGCGTGACTGACCAGGGAGGCGCCGGAGCACCAGGACTTCCGGCCGTGCAGGGTGACCACGCCGTCGGCGCTGTAGCGCACCAGCAGGCGGGCATCGGGCGGCTCGGCGGCCCAGACGCCCCAGAGGCTTTCGGGCGGCGCGTAGCCCTCCAGTTCGCTCAGGATGGCCAGGGCATCGGTGTGGCCTTCGTACAGCTTGACCAGGCCCAGGTCATGATGGGCGACCTGGGCCAGGGCGCGCCAACGGTCCAGGGTCTGACCCTGGCCGGGCAACGGCAGGCGGTCGAGGTCGCGCTGGTTGAGAATCTGGAGTCGGTGTTGCAGCAGTGCGGGAGTGACCTCGTCATAGGCCCACTCGTCCAGGGTGTCCTGGAGGCTATCCAGATCGATCGACATCGGCTCCATCCCGTGGCTGGCGACGGCGCTGTCCACGACAGCGCTCGTTAGTGCAGACCACGGGCAGCGATAAGGGGTTTCGCTTAGGCGGTACGCTTGCCGACGGCAGGCGCATCGCTACGCTACGCCGAGCCGCTTGCGCCGCGCTGCGGTAAGGCTCTGGCGTATCTCGGCATACCCGGCCCAGGGGTCGTCCTTGAGCCCTTCGAGGCGTTCCAGTAGGGAGTCGAAGCGCCATTGGTCGCTGGCCTCCAGGGTCGCCAGCTCATCCCGGGCGATGGGTACCGAAACGCCGAGGTGGGGACGGGCGCGCAGGGAAAAGGCGCTGACCGTGGTGGCGCCATGGCGATTGCGCAGGTAGTCGACGAAGATCTTCCCCTGGCGATTCTGGGCGCCCATCTTGGCGGCGAAGAGTTTGGGCAGGGTGTTGGCCAGGTGCTGGGCCGCGGCCTGGGCGAAGGCCTTGACGGTGTCCCAGTCCTGGCGCCGATCCAGCGGCACCACCAGGTGCAGGCCGCGACCGCCGCTGGTCTTGACGAAGGCCTGCAGCTCCAGCTCGTCGAGCAGGGTCAGCACCAGCCCCGTCGCCTCCAGCATGCGCGACCAGGGCAGGGCGGGATCAGGGTCGAGATCGAGAATGAAGCGGTCGGGCCGGTCGATGCGGTCGGCGGTGGCGTTCCAGGTATGGAGTTCCACCGTGCCCATCTGGGCCGCGCCGATGAGGGCCTCGCGACTGTCGATGACCATCAGCGGCGCATGCCCCGGGTCCAGTGCCGGATCGAGTTCGCGGATATGGGGGATCGCCAGGGTCTGCTTGTGCTTCTGGAAGATCTGCTCGCCGGCGATACCCTCGGGCGTCCGGACCAGGGCCACGGGTCGGTCGGCCAGGTGCGGCAGGATCCAGTCGGCGACGGCGGCGTAATAGCCCGCGATGTCGAGCTTGCGAGCGCCGCTGGCTTCGTCGATGACCCGTTCGGGATGACTGATGCGCACCCCGGCGACGGTGGCGTCCTGCTGCTTGCCCGCAGACGGGCGGCGTGCTGCGGACGGGCGCGGCGCCTCGGCCTCGCGGGCTGGTGTCGCCTCTTCCAGGCCGATGCCCTCGGCCGGCTTGTCATCGCGCAGGCCGTGGAAGACACCCTGGCGGACGATGCGGTCCTGGGTCAGCTCGGCATAGGCGATCTCGCACAGCTGCTCGGGCCGCAGCCAGGTCACTTCGCGATAGGCGGCGCCCTTGGGCGGATCCACCACCGGCGGCTCATCGACGATCAACGGCTGGAAGCGGGCGTGCAGCTGCTTGAGCACGGCCGCGGTGAAGCCGGTACCGACCTTGCCGGCATAGTGCAGCTGGCCCTGGTCATCGTGCAGCGCCACCAGCAGCGCGCCCAGGTGCTGGCGGCCGCCCTTGGGCGGGGTGTAGCCGACGATGATGAATTCCTGGCGGTGGGCGCACTTGAGCTTGATCCAGTCCTTGTTGCGCCGCGAACGGTAGGGGCTACCCAGGCGCTTGCCGATGACCCCTTCGAGCCCGAGTTCGCAGGCACTGGCCAGGATGCGATCGGCCGGCACCTCGAAGGCGGCGGAGAAGCGCAGCAGCTCGCTGTCGTTGCTCTCTTCCAGCAGCTTGCCGAGCAACTCGCGGCGTTGCTCGACCGGCACCTCGCGCAGGTCCGCGCCATTGAGATAGGGCAGGTCGAACAGGTAATAGGTGATGCGGGTCGCCTTGCCGGTCTCGAAGGCATTCTGCAGCGCCTGGAAGCTGGAGACGCCTTGGGCGTCGTTGACCACGATCTCGCCGTCCAGCCAGGCGTTTTCCAGGCCCAGCGCGGCCAGGGCCCTGGCCTGCTCTGGCAGGCGCTCGGTCCAGTCGTTGCCGCTGCGGGTGAAGAGGCGCACCTCGCCGCCCTCGATATGGGCGAGCAGCCGATAGCCGTCGTATTTCACCTCGTACAGCCAGTCGCCGGCCGGCGGACTGTCGACCAGGGTGGCCAGCTGGGCTTCCAGGATCTCGGGCAGCTTGGCCTTGCGCGCCTTGGCGGTGGGCTGGCGGGTCGGCGTTTTGGTCGCCTTGGCTTTGGCGGAGGTTTTGCCCTTGGCCTTGGACTGCGCCAGCCGAGGCAGGGTCTTGTCGCTCAGCACGCTGTCGGGTTCGGCAGCGGTCACCTCGTAGTCGGCGGTGTCGCGGGCCTGGTCGTCGCGCTCCTTGATCAAGAGCCACTGCGGCTTGTCGCTGTGGCCCTGCAGCCGGGTGCGCACCAGGGTCCAGTGACCGCGCAGCTTTTCACCCCTGAGTTCGAACTTGAGCTTGCCCGCGGCATAGCCTTCGGCGGCATCGCCATCCGCCTCCCACTCGCCACGATCCCAGACGATGACATCGCCGGCGCCGTACTGGCCTTCGGGAATGCTGCCTTCGAAACTGCCGTAGGCGAGGGGGTGATCCTCCACCTGCACCGCCAGGCGCTTTTCGCCGGGATCGAGGCTGGGACCCTTGGGCACCGCCCAGCTCTTGAGGGTGCCATCCAGCTCCAGGCGGAAGTCGTAGTGCAGGCGGCGCGCGTCGTGCTTCTGGATGACGAAAGTCAGGGCCCCCTTGGCCTTGCGCCGGCGGGAGCTGCCGTCGTCACGCGGCTCGGCGGTGATGTCGAAGTTGCGCTTGCGGTTGTATTCGCTGGTCGAGCTGGCCATGGCGGCGCTCCTCACTTGGCCTTGCGGGTGCGGCTGGCGGCAGGGCTACGCCGGGTGGTCGAACGGCCGGAGCTCTTGGACTTGGGCGTCTCCTTGGCCATGTCCTTCTTGCCACCCAGGCTGCGGCGCAGCAATTCGGTGAGGTCGATGACGTCGGCGCCGCTGTCCTCGGCTTCGGGCTCCTCGGCGACGGCTTCGAGCTTGCCGTCCTTGAGCTTGCGCTCCACCAGCGCCATGACGTTGTCCTTGAAGGTGTCGTGGTACTGCTCCGGGTCCCATTGCTCGGTCATGTCGTCCACCAGGCGCTGGGCCATGTCCACTTCCTTCTTGCTGACCTTGGCGTCCAGCCCCTCGAGCCCGACGTCTTCTGCGGACCGCACCTCGTCGGCCCAGCGCAGGGTGTTGAGCACCAGGGCATCGCCCAGCGGCATGATCACCGCCAGGTGCTGCTTGGAGTGCATTACCAGGTTGGCCACGCCCACCTTGCCGGCGGCGCTCAGGGTGTCGCGAAGCAGGGCATAGACCTTTTCGCCGTTCTTGTCCGGCGCCAGGTAGTAGGGCTTCTCGAAGTGCAGGATGGAGATCTCTCGCGCCTCGACGAAGGTGAGGATGTCGATGGTGCGGGTGGCCTCGGGCAGGGCGTTGTGGATCTCGTCTTCGCTGAGCACCACGTACTTGCCCTTGCCGTGCTCGATGCCCTTGACGATGTGTTCGCTGGGCACCTCCTTGCCGGTGGTCTTGTTGATGCGCTTGTAACCCACCGGGTCGAGGCTGCGTTCATCCAGCCAGTCGAAGTCGATGCCCGATTGCCGGGTCGCCGAGACGACCGACACGGGGATGTGCACCAGGCCGAAGCTGACGGCGCCTTTCCAGATCGAGCGGGGCATGGACGTTCTCCTCTTGGGGTGTCCCCTATGGATAGGCCGGCGATCCACCGGGTTCCGCCCTGGGGAACCCCGCTCCGCTGTTGGGTTCTACCCCCGGAACGACGATTTTGCCGTCGCAGGTGCAAGGTAGAGAGGAGCAGGGCGTGGACAGTGTCGATCAAGAAGTTTTGCGCATGACCCTGGCCTGGCGACGGGCAGGGCATGGCGTCAGCCTGTTCACCGTGGTCCAGACCTGGGGCAGCTCGCCGCGGCCGCCGGGCGCCATGCTGGCCCTGCGTGACGACGGCCAGGTATGCGGCTCCGTGTCGGGTGGCTGTATCGAGGACGACCTGATCGCCCGGCTGCACGCCGGCCAGTTCGCTGGCGAGCGTCCGGAGGTCATCACCTATGGCGTCTCGGGTGACGAAGCCGCCCGCTTCGGACTGCCCTGCGGGGGCACCCTGCGCCTGGTCCAGGAGCAGGTCGGTGACTGGCGCTGGGTCGAGCAACTGCTGCAACGCTGTGACGACCACGAACTGGCCCTGCGCGAGCTGGACCTGGCCACCGGCGAGGTGCGGATCTCCGGCACCACCCGCGACGAGCCGGTCGTCCTGGACGAGCACTGCCTGCGCCTGGTACACGGACCGCGTTGGCGGCTGCTGCTGATCGGCGCCGGTCAACTGTCGCTCTATGTCGCCGACATGGCCGCCATGCTCGATTTCGAGGTGCTGGTCTGTGATCCCCGCGAGGAATTCCGCCAGGGCTGGGAGACGCGCCAGGCGCGTTTCATCCCGGGCATGCCGGACGATGCCGTGCTGGCGATCCGCCCGGACGAGCGCACCGCGGTGGTGGCCCTGACCCACGATCCGCGCCTGGATGACCTGGCGCTGCTGACAGCGCTGCAATCCGACGCCTTCTACGTTGGCGCCCTGGGTTCGCTGCGCAACAACGACCGGCGGCGGGAGCGGCTGCTGCAGCTGGAGGTGCCGGTGGCGGCGATCAATCGCCTGCACGGGCCCATCGGCCTGCACATCGGCAGCCATACGCCACCAGAGATCGCCCTGTCGCTGCTGGCGGAGGTGGTGGCGGTCAAGAACGGCATCGCCCTGACCCAGAAGAAGCGCGCCCTGGTGGCGGTGGAGCAGGTCGCCTAGGGATGCCCGGCATTCAGGTGCTGATCCTCGCGGCGGGTGCCGGAAGCCGGTTCCGCGCCGTCGGCGGAGGCGACAAGCTGCAGGCCATCTTGCCCGGTCCGTCCGAGCTGACGGTGTTGCAGGCGACCTTTCGATTGTGGCGAGGCCTGGGTCTGCCGTGCCTGGCCGTGGTATCGGACAGCGCCCCCTGGCGCGCCGCGCTGGCGCGGCAGGAAGGCCTGGCGGTACTCAGCCTGCCCACCACCGGCATGGGCGACAGCCTGGCCGCGGCCGTGCGAAGGACGCCCGAGGCGTCCGGCTGGCTGGTCGCCCTGGGCGACATGCCCTTCGTGCAGCCCGCCACGGCCCGCCAGCTGCTGGAGCTGCATCATCCCGAGCGCATCGTCGTCCCTGCTTACCAGGGCCGGCGCGGCCATCCCGTGCTCTTTGGTCGGAATTTTGCCGCTGCGCTGGGCGAACTCACGGGCGACGAGGGAGCGAAACGGCTCCTGCGCGAGGGTTCGGTACTAGAGCGGGAGATCGCGGACGCCGGTATCCATCGCGACATCGACACGCCCGCCGACCTGGAAAATACCCGGCAACTGACCCGAGAACTTCCCCATTTCGCCGTTCTTCCAACGGAGGAGAACTGCTTTTGGGGACACGCACTCATGAACAAAATCGAGTCCATGCTGGACTATCTCAAGACACGCGAACTGCAACTCACCACGGCCGAATCCTGCACGGCCGGCAAGGTGGTGGGATTGTTGTCCGAGATACCCGGCAGCGGCAGCTGCATCGAATCCGGTTACGTCGTCTATTCGCCCGAGGCCAAGCAGCGCCTGCTGGGCGTCAGGCCGGAAACCATCGAGCGGCACAACCTCACCAGCGAGGAAGTGGCGCGGGAGATGGCTGCTGGCGCCCTGCGCGACAGTCCGGCCCAGGTGGCCATCGCCAATACCGGGCTGGCCGGACCGGGCGGGGCGGACGGCATTCCCCAGGGGACCGTCTGTTTTGCCTGGGGCTACCGCGTCGGTGACGACATCGTGCTCTATTCTGAAACCCAGCATTTTTCTGGCGACCGTGAGGCCGTGCAGTTGGCGGCGGCCCGGCACAGCCTCGGCGCCGTGGTGCCCTATCATCAACGTCTCGAACGCGAATCAGAGGAGAACGCCCGATGACCGAAGCCCTTCAGCGCGACATCATCCAGGCCCTGCAGGTACCCGAGCATTTCGATCCGGCCGAGGAAGCGGAGCGTCGCATCCAGTTTCTCAAGGACTATCTGCTGAACAGCCGCCAGGAAAGCTATGTGCTGGGCATCAGTGGCGGCGTGGATTCCTCCACGGCCGGTCGCCTGGCCCAGCTGGCGGTGGAGCGGGCGCGCGAGGAGAGCGGCAATGCGCGCCTGAGATTCATCGCCATGCGCCTGCCCTATGGCGTACAGCGTGACGAGGCGGATGCCCAGCGCGCCTTGCAATTCATCCAGCCCGACGAGACCCACACCGTCAACATCAAGCCGGCCAGCGACGCCATGCTCGCCTCGGTGCGCGAAGCCCGCGTGGCCTTCGATGACGAACTGCACGAGGATTTCACGCTGGGCAACATCAAGGCGCGCCAGCGCATGATCGCCCAGTACGCGGTGGCCGGCGCGCGCCGGGGTCTGGTGATAGGCACCGACCACGCGGCGGAAGCCCTGATGGGCTTCTATACCAAATTCGGCGATGGCGCCTGCGATCTCACGCCCCTGCATGGTCTCAACAAGCGGCGGGTGCGGGCGGTGGCCGAATGGCTGGGCGCCCCGAACGAACTGGTGCACAAGGTGCCGACCGCCGATCTGGAATCCCTGTCGCCCGGCAAGGCCGATGAAGATGCCTTTGGCATCACCTACGCCGAGATCGACGATTTTCTGGAAGGCAAGGCGGTGAGCCCGGCCACGCTGGAGATCATTCTCAATACCTACCGGCGTAGTGCCCACAAGCGCGATCTCCCCTATACGCCTTATCAGTGAAATCATGGGGTTATAGATCGTAGCTCAAGTGGTTTATCGAATATTGGCTTGAGGGCGATCCTTACTCCGGCTTGCGCTACGGTGCTCTTCAACAAGCACCGTAGCGCTGGTCAATAAGTTAGAGATAGCTTCATTTATTGACTTTAAGTAACTGATATTTATGGGCTTTGGCCGGTTTTACGTGCCTGTCGTTCATTGCGGTTTGGCTGAACTTTTGCGCGTCGTCGGCGCTCAGACTCTTTCAGACACACCCGCGTGAGTGCTTCCGGTTGCAGTAGAGCCGCGGCTGTCTGGAGTGGCATCCCTAGGGGTGTCACTACGGGTTACCGATTCCCTTGAGGGGTTCGGCCAGCCGGGCCTCTTTGGCGGCAAGCCAAGCAGTAGCGGGTCCATGACCAAGGTCGCAGCGCTTGCGCGTTGCGACCTTTCACGCGTCCCAAGATGGAGTCAGGCTCGATGTCGAACACCGATCTCCCCGGTTCTTTTTCCACGCTTTCCCTCGATCCCGCTACCGCTGCCCAGACCCCGCGCATCGCCATAGAGTCGGTCACGCCGGCCGTGGACAATGGCCAGTTCGCCGCCAAAGGCATCGCCGGGCGCGTCGTCGAGGTGACCGCCAAGATCTTCGCCGATGGCCACGACAAGCTGGCGGCCAGCGTGCTCTGGCGTCAGGAGGGCGAGGAGA
This sequence comes from Pseudomonas sp. MOIL14HWK12:I2, assembly GCF_000510745.1. Taxonomy (NCBI): domain Bacteria; kingdom Pseudomonadati; phylum Pseudomonadota; class Gammaproteobacteria; order Pseudomonadales; family Pseudomonadaceae; genus Pseudomonas; species Pseudomonas sp. MOIL14HWK12:I2. Next base: position 54,195 of record NZ_KI783313.1, read on the forward strand.
ACTGGCAACAGGCTCCCTTGACCCTGGAAACCAACGATCTCTGGCGCGGCCGCTTCACTCCGCCCGCGGTGGGTCGCTACGAATTCTTGGTCCAGGCCTGGTGGGATGTCTGGGGCACCTATCGCTACGAAATCGAGAAGAAGTACGCCGCGGGTGTGGGGCTGAACCTGGAATTGCAGGAAGGCCGCATCCATGTCGAGCAGGCCCTGTCCCGCGCCGAAGGCGAGCAGCGCGGTCCCCTGGAGGCGCTGCTGCAGCGGCTGGACCAGGCCGGCAGCGAGGGCGACAAGGTCGCCGTGCTCCTGGCCGGCGAGGCCAGCCAGGCCATGGCGCCAGTGGATGCCTATGTTCACCTGACCCACAGCATCGAATACCCGCTGGACATCGAGCGCCTGCGCGCCGAATTCGCCAGCTGGTACGAACTCTTTCCGCGTTCCATCACCGACGACCCCCAGCGTCATGGCACCTTCCGCAACGTGATCGGCGAATTGCCGCGCGTACGCGACATGGGCTTCGATGTGCTGTATTTCCCGCCGATCCATCCGATCGGCCTGGCCCACCGCAAGGGCAAGAACAACACCCTGGGGGCGGGCGCGGACCAGCCGGGCAGTCCCTATGCCATCGGCAGCCCGGATGGCGGCCATGACGCCGTGCATCCCGAGCTGGGTACCCTGGACGACTTCCGCGCCCTGGTGGCGGCGGCTGCCGACCATGGCCTGGAGGTCGCCCTGGACTTCGCCATCCAGTGTTCGCCAGATCACCCCTGGCTCAAGGAGCATCCGGGCTGGTTCTCCTGGCGGCCGGACGGCTCCATGCGCTATGCGGAGAATCCGCCGAAGAAGTACCAGGACATCGTCAACGTCGATTTCTATGCCAAGGATGCCGTGCCGGATCTCTGGCTGGCGCTGCGCGACGTGGTCTGGCACTGGGTGGAGCAGGGCGTGAAGATCTTCCGCGTCGACAACCCCCACACCAAGCCGCTGCCCTTCTGGGAATGGCTGATCGCCGATATCCGCGGTCGTGACGCCGATGTCATGTTTCTCGCCGAGGCCTTTACCAAGCCGGCCATGATGGCGCGCCTGGGCAAGGTCGGTTACAGCCAGAGCTACACCTACTTCACCTGGCGCAACACCAAGGCCGAGCTGACTGAATACTTCACCCAGCTCAACGAAGCCCCGCTGCGTGACTGCTACCGGCCGAACTTCTTCGTCAACACGCCGGACATCAACCCGGGCTTCCTGCAGACCAGCGGCCGGCCCGGCTTCCTGATCCGCGCCGCCCTGGCCACCATGGGCTCGGGCCTGTGGGGCATGTACGCCGGCTTCGAACTCTGCGAGGGCGCGCCGCTCACGCCGGGCAAGGAGGAGTATCTGGATTCGGAGAAATACGAGCTGCGCCCGCGCGACTTCTATGCCCCCGGCAACATCATGGGCGAGATCGCCCAGCTCAACCGCATCCGCCGGCAGAACCCGGCGTTGCAGACCCACCTGGGGCTGAAGATCTACAACTGCTGGAACGACCAGATCCTCTATTTCGGCAAGCGCACCGACGACCTGGGCAACTTCATCCTGATCGCCGTCAACCTGGATCCCTTCAACGCCCAGGAAGGCCACTTCGAACTGCCGCTGTGGGAGCTGGGTCTCGACGACCACGCCACCACCTACGGCGAGGACCTCATGACCGGGCACCGCTGGGCCTGGCACGGCAAGACCCAGTGGACGCGCCTGGAGCCGTCGATGCCCTTCGGCATCTGGCGCATCCAGGCGGGCCACTAGCGCTACCTCGGGCGGCACGGGCCAGGCGGTGCGGACAGATCCGCACCGCCTGGCCCGGCCGTCATCACTGCCGGGCGGCAAGGACGACCGGTACACGCATTCGATTCAGACGCCCTGTTAAGGACCTGACGACATGGCAAAACCCAATAAAGCTCGTTCCCGCAAACCCGCTGCCTTCATCGACGATCCGCTCTGGTACAAGGACGCGGTCATCTATCAGGTGCACGTCAAGTCGTTCTTCGACTCCAACAACGATGGCATCGGCGACTTTCCCGGCCTGATCGAGAAGCTCGACTACATCGCCAGTCTGGGCGTCAACACCATCTGGCTGCTGCCGTTCTATCCCTCGCCGCGGCGCGACGACGGCTACGACATCGCCGAATACCGCGGCATCCACCCCGACTACGGCACCATGGCCGATGCCAAGAGGTTCATCGCCGAGGCCCATGCCCGTGGCCTGCGGGTGATCACAGAACTGGTCATCAACCACACCTCCGACCAGCACCCCTGGTTCCAGCGCGCCCGCCGCGCCAAGAAAGGTTCGGCGGCACGCAACTTCTACGTCTGGTCCGATGACGACCAGAAGTACGACGGCACCCGCATCATCTTCCTCGACACCGAGAAGTCCAACTGGACCTGGGACCCGGTCGCCGGCCAGTACTTCTGGCACCGCTTCTATTCGCACCAGCCGGACTTGAACTTCGACAATCCCCAGGTGATGAAGGCGGTGATCTCCATCATGAGGTACTGGCTGGACATGGGGGTCGACGGCCTGCGTCTGGACGCCATCCCCTACCTGGTGGAACGCGACGGCACCAATAACGAGAACCTGCCCGAGACCCACGCGGTGCTCAAGGAAATCCGGGCCGAGATCGACGCCAACTATCCCGACCGCATGCTGCTGGCCGAGGCCAATCAGTGGCCGGAAGACACCCAGCTGTACTTCGGCGATGGCGACGAATGCCACATGGCCTTCCACTTCCCGCTGATGCCGCGGATGTACATGGCCATCGCCCAGGAAGACCGCTTCCCCATCACCGACATCCTGCGCCAGACCCCGGAGATCCCGGCCAACTGCCAGTGGTCGATCTTTCTGCGCAACCACGACGAACTGACCCTGGAGATGGTGACCGACCGCGAGCGGGACTATCTGTGGAACTACTACGCCTCGGATCGCCGCGCGCGCATCAACCTCGGCATCCGGCGCCGTCTGGCGCCCCTGCTGGAGCGCGACCGTCGGCGTATCGAGCTGCTCAACAGCCTGCTGCTGTCGATGCCCGGCACCCCAACGATGTACTACGGCGACGAAATCGGCATGGGTGACAACATCCACCTGGGCGACCGCGACGGCGTGCGTACCCCGATGCAGTGGTCGGTCGACCGCAACGGCGGCTTCTCCCGCGCCGACCCAGCCAGCCTGGTGCTGCCATCGATCATGGATCCGCTCTATGGCTACCAGGCGATCAACGTCGAGGCCCAGTCCCGCGATCCCCATTCGCTGCTCAACTGGACGCGGCGCATGCTTGCCGTGCGCAAGCAGCAGAAGGCCTTCGGTCGCGGCACCCTGAAGATGCTGTCGCCCACCAACAGACGCATCCTGGCCTACCTGCGCGACTTCACCAACGCCCAAGGCGAACACGAGACCATCCTCTGCGTGGCCAACGTCTCCCGCGCCGCCCAGGCGGTGGAACTGGACCTGTCCAGCTTCGCCGGCCAAGTCCCGGTGGAGATGATCGGGGGCAGCGCCTTCCCGCCCATCGGCCAGCTGCCCTACATGCTGACCCTGCCGCCCTATGGCTTCTACTGGTTCTACCTGGCCGGCAACGAGCAGATGCCCGCCTGGCACACCGAGCCGCCAGCGCCAATGCCCGACTACCAGACGGTGGTCATCAAGCGGCACCTGCAGGAATTGCTGGAGGGCGAGCCGCGCCGCATCTTCGAAGAGGTGCTGCCGGTCTATCTGCCCAAGCGTCGCTGGTTCGGTTCCAAGGACGAAGCCATCACCAGCGTGCGCCTGGACTATGCGGCCCAGATCAACACGCCCAAGCTGCCGGTGATGTTCAGCGAGGTGGTGGTGACCAATGCCAAGGGCGAAGAGCGCTATGCACTGCCCCTGGGCTTCCTCGCCGAAGAGGACCAGCACTGCAGTCCGCTGGCCACCCAGCTGGCCCTGTCGCGCATCCGCCACGTGCGGCGCGTGGGCCTGGTGACCGATGCCTTCGCCCTAACCAGCTTCGTCCATGGCGTGTTTGACGCCTTCCGCAAGGGCGCCAGGATCGCTTCGCCGTCCGGCGAGCTGAGCTTCGAGGTCTATGACCAGCCCGAGGACTTCGCGCTGGATCCGGACATCGAGATCAAGCACCTGGGCGTCGAGCAGTCCAACAGCTCGCTGATCGTCGGCGACCACCTGATGCTCAAGCTGATCCGCAAGGTGGCGCCGGGCATCCATCCGGAAGTGGAGATGGGGCGCTACCTGGCCCAGGCTGGCTTCGCCAATATCGCCGCGACTCATGCCGTGGCCCAGCGCATCGCGCCGGATGGCACGCCGCACGTGCTGATGCTGGTGCAGCAGCACATCCACAACCAGGGCGATGCCTGGACCTGGAGCCTGGACGGTCTGGATCGCGTCACCCGCGATCTGCTCAGCGGCGGCATCTCCGATGTGGAGAACGAGTTCACCGCCATGGGCGATCTGGCGGCCTTCGCTGGCGTGCTGGGCAAGCGCCTGGGCGAGATGCACCTGGTGCTGGCACAGCCCACCGAAGACGCGGCCTTCGCGCCCGAAACCGTGGACGCCCAGGCGGCCAAGGAGCTGGCGCACCGCGTTCGCCTCCAGGTGGACGGTGCTCTGGACACCCTGCAGGGCATGAGCGACAAGCTCGATGCCACCGGCAAGGGGCTGCTGCAGGGTCTGGTCGGCAAGCGCGAAGCCCTGGCCAAGCGCATCGAGGCATTGGCCGCGGATGTCGAAGGCGGTCTGCGCATCCGCGTCCATGGCGATCTGCACCTGGGTCAGGTGCTGGTGGCCCAGGACGACGCCATCCTCATCGACTTCGAAGGCGAGCCGGCGCGGTCGCTGGAAGAGCGGCGCGGCAAGTACGGTCCGCACAAGGATGTCGCCGGGGTGCTGCGCTCCTTCGACTACGCGGCGGCCATGGTCACCCAGTCGAGCAACGCCGGCGCCGATACCTCGGAAGAGCATCTACAGCTGCGTGCCAAGGCGGCGGAGACCTATCGCAATGCCTCCTACGCGGCCTTTCTGGAAGGCTATCGCGCTGCGGCGGCCGGTATCGGCCACCAGTGGGGCGAGCGCGGCGAGCAGGCGGCGCTGGATCTCTACAGCCTGGAGAAGGCGGTGTATGAGATAGGCTACGAGGCTGCCAACCGACCCACCTGGATCAACATCCCGCTACGTGGCGTCGCTGCCATCGTCGAGACCCTCTTGTCCGGAGCCCGCGCATGACCGATCACAACACCGCTCCCGTCGCTCCCCTGGACGACGCCCGGCTCTCGGCTGCCGAAGCCGAGTCGCTGGCCCGCGGCGAGCACGGCAATCCCTTCGCCGTGCTCGGTCCCCATCCCGATGGCGAGGGCGTGATCGTCCGCGCCTTCCTGCCCAACGCCCTGGGCGTGGAGCTGGTCGATCGCGTCAGCGGTCGGCCCCTGGCCCAGATGCAGCCGGGGCGGGTGCCCGGGCTGTTCGTCGCGCGGCTGGAATACGCCGCGCCCTACAAGCTGGTCATTCGCTGGCCCAGTGGCGTGCAGGAAACCGAGGATCCCTATTCCTTCGGTCTGCTGCTGGGGGAGACCGACCTCTATCTGTTCAACGAAGGCCGCCACCGCAACCTCGGCGAGGCCTTTGGCGCCCAGCGCTGCCAGGTCGACGGCGTCGAGGGCGTGCGCTTCGCGGTCTGGGCCCCCAATGCCCGCCGCGTCTCGGTGGTCGGCGACTTCAACAGCTGGGACGGCCGCCGGCTGCCCATGCGCCTGCGCGCCAACAGCGGCGTCTGGGAGCTGTTCGTGCCGCGCCTGCCGGTCGGTACTTCCTACAAGTACGAGATCCTCGGCCAGCACGGCGTACTGCCGCTCAAGGCCGATCCCATCGCCCTGGCCGCGGAATTGCCGCCGCGCACTGCCTCGGTGGTGGCCGACAACAAGCCCTTCACCTGGCACGACCAGGACTGGATGGCCCGCCGCCGCGAACTGCAGGGTGTAGAAGCGCCGATCTCGGTCTATGAACTGCACGCCGGGTCCTGGCGCCGCGAAGGCGGTGACGAGGGGCGCCAGTACAACTGGCGGGAACTGGCCGAGCGCCTGATTCCCTATGTCCGCGAGATGGGCTTTACCCATATCGAGCTGTTGCCGATCATGGAACACCCCTTCAGCGGTTCCTGGGGCTACCAGCCGCTCGGCCAGTTCGCGCCCACCTCGCGCTTCGGTACCCCGGCGGATTTCGCCGCCTTCGTCGACGCCTGCCACCAGGCCGACATCGGTGTCATCCTCGACTGGGTGCCGGCGCATTTCCCCACCGACGAACACGGCCTGGCTCGCTTCGACGGCACCGCGCTGTATGAATACGAGCATCCGTTCGAAGGCTTCCACCAGGACTGGAACACCTACATCTACAACCTGGGGCGCCATGAGGTGCACGGCTTCATGCTGGCCTCGGCCATGCACTGGCTCAAGCACTTCCACATCGACGGCCTGCGGGTGGATGCCGTGGCCTCCATGCTCTACCGCGACTATTCGCGCAAGCACGGCGAGTGGATCCCCAACATCCACGGCGGTCGCGAGAACCTGGAAACCATCGCCTTCCTGCGTCACCTCAACGAGGTGGTCCACGAGGAGGCGCCGGGTGCGCTGGTGATCGCCGAGGAATCCACGTCCTGGCCGGGTGTGAGCGCACCGGTCAGTGAAGGCGGCCTGGGCTTCGACTTCAAGTGGAACATGGGCTGGATGAACGACACCCTCCACTATGTGGAAGAGGATCCGGTCTATCGCCAGTACCATCACCACCAGATGACCTTTGGCCTGGTGTACGCCTGGTCCGAGCGCTTCATGCTGCCCATCTCCCACGACGAGGTGGTGCACGGCAAGGGCTCGATGATCGAGAAGATGCCAGGGGACGTCTGGCAGAAGTTCGCCAACCTGCGTACCTACCTGAGCTTCATGTGGACCCACCCGGGCAAGAAGCTGCTGTTCATGGGCTGCGAGTTCGGCCAGTGGCGCGAGTGGAGTCATGACCGCGAGCTGGACTGGTTCCTCCTGGAGCACGGCACCCACCGCGGTGTGCAGCAATTGCTGGCCGATCTCAACCAGCTCTATCGCCATGAGCCGGCACTGCACGAGCGCGACCACCTGCCCGAGGGTTTCGACTGGGTGGTCGGCGACGACAATGGCAACAGCGTCTTCGCCTGGTTGCGCAAGGATGCCCAGCAGCGGCCCTTGCTGGTGATCGCCAACTTCACGCCGGTACCGCGGCATGACTACCGGGTGGGCGTGCCCTCGCTGGGCCATTGGCAGGAGATCTTCAACAGCGACGCCGAGCGCTACGGTGGTTCCAACCTGGGCAACGGCGGTGGGGTGAACGCCGAGGAGATCGGCGCCCATGGTCAGCCGGCCTCGCTGAATCTGCAGTTGCCACCCCTCGGTGTGCTGGTGTTCAAGCCGCAGGGCTGATCCGGGAGCGTCCCGCAAGGGACGCGCTGCGCTGACAGGCATCCCCGTTCTGGGCGATGCTTGTCAGGCATCTGGCAACCGAGAGCACCATGATCGATCTCGCCGAATGGAATCTGACGGTTCCCGTACCCATGCCCGTGGCCCAGGTACAGACCGCCGAACTCAACAGCAGCGCCTTTCGCAGCCCCTATCTCATGCGTGGTGAGGGAGGGTCGCTGCTGTTCTGGGTCCCCGTGACCGGTACCCCGCAACCCTTCAACAGCTATCCCGCCACCGAGTTGCGCGAAACGCGTCCGGATGGCAGCGCCTATGCCTGGAAGTATCGCGAGGCCGATGCCCTGCTGCAGGCCGAAGCGGCGGTGCAGCAGGTGCCCTCACGCCCCGAGGTCATCATCAGCCAGATTGAGGACCAGACCGCCGCGCCTGAAGCGTCCCAGGCACTGTTGCAACTGGTCTACCGTGTGGAAAGCGCGGCCACTGCCAAGGGACAGGTCGAGCAGGGCCAACTCATCGCCCGGTTGCGGGAAAGCCCCACCGACAGTCCCAAGGACGTCATCCTGCTGGAGCATCTACCGCTCAACAGTCGCTTCAGCTATGACATCAAGCTGGCGCGTACCGGGGTGCTCACGGTACGTGCCCATGGCGCCGGTTCGCGCAATGGAGACCTGGGTCTGCAACTGGACAGCGCCTGGAGCAGCCATCACCTGTATTTCAAGGCGGGCGCCCGCTTGCGCGATGGGGAAGGGCCCGCCACCGAGGGCGGGCGTGTGCTGTTCTACCGGCTGATTTCCATGCACCAGCCCAATAACAGATAGAGCACGCCCTAGGTGGCGTGCTTTTCCTGCTGCTTGCGCTCTTCGCGGCGGTCGTTGCTGACCTTGAGCTTCTTGGCGCGGCTCTCCAGGGCGAAGTAGAGCACGGCGGCGATCAGCAACGGGACGATGAAGTACAGCGTCCGGTAGCCGAGCAGGGCGGCGATGATCTTGCCCTGGGAGAGGCCGTCGTTGGCCAGCAGGGCGATGAACACCGTCTCCAGCACCCCGACCCCGGCCGGGATATGCACGATGACCATGGCGATGCTGGACAGCAGCAGGACGCCGAGCACATGCAGATAGTCCACCTGGCGGCCCAGGAACAGGTAGACGATGGCGGCCATGGCCATCCAGTTGATCGAGGACACCAGCAGCTGCAGGCAGGCCATGCGCAACGAGGGCAGGGCGAGGCGCTGCTTGCGCACCGTCCATTCGCGCTGCTTGGCGAAGGCGCAGACGCCCAGGTAGAAGACGATGAAGGCCAGCAGGCCAAAGCCGATCAGGCGCAGGGTGGTGTCGCCGACGAACCAGTTGGGCGGCATGTCCACCACGCCGCTGACGAAGATGCCGCCGGCGAGCAGGACATATCCCAGCCAGTTGGTGGCGATGCTCAGGGAAAAGATCCGGGTGATGGTGCCGCTGGAGAGGCCCAGCCGCGAATAGAGGCGATACCTCATGCCGATGCCGCCGACCCAGGTGCTCAGGGTCAGGGTAAAGGCGTAGCAAATGAAGGACACCAGAAACACCTGGCGCTTGACCAGCTTGTGGCCGCAATAGGCGCGCCCGATCAGGTCGTAGCAGCCATACATGATGTAGGACAGCACCACCAGGCCGCCGGCCATGGCCAGGGTGGTCCACTTGTAGCCGGTGAAGACCTTCCAGACTTCGCCCCAGTCGACCTTGCGGGCATAGATCACCAGCAGCACCACCACCGCGATCAGGAACACCCAGGTCAGGATCTTCTTGGCCAGCACCCAGTGCTTGTTCTGTGGCTTGTCGGCGGCCTGCTGGTCCGCCTCGTCGTCGGCGTGGTCCAGGGTGTCGCTGTGGCTGCTCATCGTTGCGGATACCTTGAGATCGAGGAATCGACCCGGTCCTGGGTTTCGAGCTCGGGCTGCACCGGCGGACTCACCAGTTCGATCTTGGGGGTATGACCGGGCAGCCAGCCGACCCAGGCGGGAAAGTGGCGCAGGAAGTGAAAGACCAGCATCGTCTTGGCCAGGTGCCAGTAGGTGCGCTTGGGCACCTTGCTGCTGTCGACGTGCTCGCAGTGGTTCTGGATCAGGGTTTCCAGGCGACCGCGCAATTCACGGTTGAAGGCATGGTCGTGGAAGATCAGGTTGCATTCGAGATTGAGCGAAAGACTCAGGGGGTCGAGATTGCTCGAACCCACGGTGGACCAGTGCTCGTCCATGGTCGCCACCTTGCCGTGCAGGGGTCTCAGGCAATATTCGTAGATCTCCACTCCGGCCTTGACCAGATAGTTGTAGAGCATCTGGGCGCCGACCTTGACGATGGCCATGTCCGGCTCGCCCTGGACGATCAGCACCACGCGGACGCCGCGTTGCGCCGCATTGCGCATCTCCCTGAGCAGTCGATAGCCGGGGAAGAAATAGGCATTGGCGATCACCACCTCGCGCTTGGCGTTGCGCAGCATCTCCAGGTAGTGCTTTTCGATATCGGCGCGGTGCTCGTCGTTGTCGCGGAACACCAGCAGCGCCTGGGCATTGCCGGGATTGCGATTGTCGGCCGGTTTCTGCGAGCGCTTGCCCCACCAGCGGTGGGTCTCTTCCGGGGAGTTGATGGCGTCGCGGGCGAAGCGATGGATGTCATTGACGATGGGGCCTTCGACCTCGACGGCATAATCCTGCTTGGCCTCGGGCCCGAAGTCGCCCAGGTGCTCGGCGGAATAGTTGATGCCGCCGATGAAACCCAGGCGGGCGTCCACCACCACGATCTTGCGATGCAGGCGGCGAAAGAGGTTGGTCCTCATGCCCATAACCAGGGGGCGCGGATCGTAGTAGCGAAAGCGCACCCCGGCATGGACCATCTCGTCGATGAAGGCCTGCGGCAGGTCCGGTGAACCATAGGCATCCACGGTAATGTCCACCTGGACGCCGCGCTTGGCCGCCGCGACCAATTCCTCCTGCAAGGCCTTGCCGACCTTGTCGTAAAAGAGGATGAAGGTCTCGATGATCACCTCGCGCTCGGCTTCGCGAATCGCCTCGAAGACCCGTGGAAAGAAGTCCTCGCCGTTTTCCAGCAAGGCGATGCGGTTTCCGTCCCGCCATTCGAAGTTCATAGGTGGAAGTCCGCAGCCAAGGGAGCGTGGTCGGAGAGGTGCGACCACGGCTGATTGCCCAGCACCTGTGGGCGCCCGACACTGACGTTACGGGTATAGATGCGATCCAGGCAGAGCAGGGGACGCTTCGCCGGGAAGGTCTTGGGCAGGCGCCCCGCGGTCTTCATGAACACCTCTTCGAGGCCCGCGCCCTGGCCAAGGATGTCGTTGGCCTTCTGGCGCCAGTCGTTGAAATCCCCCGCCACCACGACGGGAGCGTCGCTGGGTAGGGAATTGATGTGTTCGCAGATCAGCTTCATCTGCATCTGGCGATGCTTTTCCCGCAACCCCAGGTGCACGCAGATCACGTGCAGATCCACGCCCTGATCCGGAACACGCAGGACGCAATGCAGCATCCCGCGCTTTTCCGGTCCGGCGATGGAAATGTCGAAGTTGTCGTAACTGACGATGGGAAACTTCGACAGCACCGCATTACCGTGATGGCCATCCGGGTAGACCGCATTTCGCCCGTAGGCGAAATCGGTCCACATGGAATCGGCCAGGAACTCGTACTGCGGCGCCGCCGGCCAGTTCTCGAAGCGCAACGGGTGCTTTTCGTGGGTACCCAACACCTCCTGCAAGAAGACAATGTCCGCTGACACCGTCCGCACCGCCTCGCGCAATTCCGGCAAGATGAACTTGCGGTTGAAGGACGTGAAGCCCTTGTGCGTGTTGATGGTCAGGACCTTGAACGAAAAACCCTGTTGCGCGTCCGTCATGCCTGGCGCTTCCTCCGCTTGGTCTGGGTCAGCTCGAACAGCAATACCGAGCGTCCGGTGACCTGATAGGTATCTCCGAAATTGAATACGTCGCCGGCATCCAGATCAGGCTGATTGGTGTCCAGCTGCAGGGACCAATGCTCGCCCATGGGCACTTCCGGCAGGGTGAAATCCACCACGTCATAATGAGCATTGACCAGAATCAGCAGCGAGGTATCCGCGCCCTTGCGACGAATGCCGGTCGGCTGGGCCCGGCCATCGAGCAGGATGCCCATGCACTTGTTGCTGCCGTCCTGCCATTGCTCGTCGCCCATCTCGGTGCCACCGGGTTGCAGCCAGGTGACGTCCTTGACGCCCAGTTCCTCGTTGTAGGCGCCGGTGAAGAAGCGGCTACGACGCAGCAGCGGATAGCGACGACGCAGGTCGATCAGGTTGCGCACGTATTCCTGCAGTTCGGCGCTCTTCTCGCTGATCTCCCAGTTGACCCAGCCGATCTCGCTGTCCTGGCAGTAGGCGTTGTTGTTGCCGCCCTGGGTCCGCGCGAATTCGTCGCCGGCCAGCAGCATCGGCGTGCCCTGGGAGAGGAAGAGGGTGGCCAGCAGGTTGCGCATCTGGCGATAGCGCAGCTCGATGATTTCCGGATCGTCCGTCTCGCCTTCGGCGCCACAGTTCCACGACAGGTTGTGGGAGTGACCGTCGTTGTTGTCTTCGCCGTTGGCCTCGTTGTGCTTGTCGTTGTACGACACGGTATCGGCCAGGGTGAAGCCATCGTGGGCGGTCACGAAGTTCACGGACGAATAGGGCTTGCGACCGCGACGATTGAACTTGTCGCCGGAGCCCAAGAAGATCTTCGCGAAGTCGCCGATCTTGTCTTCGTCACCCTTCCAGAAGGCACGGGCGGTGTCGCGGAAGGTGTCGTTCCACTCCATCCAGCCGGGCGGGAAGTTGCCTACCTGATAGCCGCCAGGGCCGCAGTCCCAGGGTTCGGCGATGAGCTTGATCTCGGCCAGGATCGGGTCCTGACGGCAGGCGTGCAGGAAACCGCCGCCCTCGTCGAAGCCGTCCGGCTCGCGACCCAGGATGGTTGCCAGGTCGAAGCGGAAGCCGTCCACGCCCATCTCGGTGGCCCAGTAGCGCAGCGAGTCGGTCACCATCTGCAGCACGCAGGGGTGGCTCATGTTCAGGGTGTTGCCGGTGCCGGTGTCGTTGATGTAGTAGCGGGCATCATCGGGCATCAGGCGGTAGTAGTTGGCGTTGTCGATGCCCTTGAGCGAGAGGGTCGGGCCCATCTCGTTGCCTTCGGCGGTGTGGTTGTAGACCACGTCGAGGATGACCTCGAGGCCGGCGTTGTGCATGCGCGCGACCATCACCTTGAATTCGCCGATGGACTGGCTGGCCATGTAGCGCGAGTGCGGGGCGAAGAAGGCCAAGGTGTTGTAGCCCCAGAAGTTTCTCAGGCCCTTTTCCAGCAGGTGGTTGTCATCGAGGAAGTAGTGGATCGGCATCAGTTCGACGGAGGTGATGCCGAGCGACTTGATGTAGTCGATGACCTCGCTCTCCTGCAGACCGGAGAAGGTGCCCCGGGCGCTTTCCGGGACAGCCGGGTGCTGCATGGTGTAGCCACGGACGTGGGTCTCGTAGAACACGGTGCGATCCCGCGGGACCCGCGGGTGGGTGGTGTTGCCCCAGGTGAAGGCGGGGTCGATGACGCGGCAGCGCGGCATGAAGGGCGCGCTGTCACGCTCGTCGAAGGACAGGTCGCCATCGGGGTGGCCGATGGTGTAGCCGAACAGGGCGTCGTTCCACTCCAGCTCACCGACGATCTGCTTGGCATAGGGATCGATCAGCAGCTTGTTGTGGTTGAAACGATGGCCATTCTGCGGCTCGTACGGGCCATGCACGCGATAGCCGTAGAGGGTGCCGGGACGGGCGTCGGGCAGATAGCCGTGCCAGATCTCGTTGGTGAATTCCGGCAGTTCGATACGCTCGATTTCTTCCTTGCCTTCGTCGTCGAAGAGACAGAGTTCCACCTTGGTGGCGTTGGCGGAAAAGATGGCGAAGTTCACGCCGGAGCCGTCCCAGGTGGCGCCCAGGGGGTAGGGCAGCCCTTCACGAACACGAGACTTGGACTTGCTGATGAAAGTGGTCGCTTCGGTTAACGGCTTGTTGGACTCGGTTGAAGTCATTTCGACGCTCTCGGGATAGCTAGGAAGGAAGTAGCTCTGACTCGGCTCTCAATACCTGCCGGTGGCTGAATCGATACAGATCCGGCTACCTGCATATGAAAGGCCCGACGCAGCGCAGTTCCGAGCCCTGATGGCGAACCGACAAAGCGTTGTTTTTTCAGGAAAAAACCAGGAAAACAGTGATAACGCAGACACCGCAGCGAGGCGGCGGGGGGAAGGCCTGGCCGGACGGCCAGGCCGAAACATCACATCACTCGGTGGCGGCGGGCTTGGTCGTGGCCGCCTTGGCGCGGGACGCGCGCGGCTTCTTCGGCGTGGCCGGCGCCACGCCTACGCCGGTTGCCTCGACGTTGGCATCGGCCTTGGCCTTGCTGGCGGTGGTCTTGCTCGCGCCGGTCTTGCCTGCACTGGGCTTGACCGCCTGCTTGACCTTGGAGGCAACCTTCTTGGCCGCCGATTCCACCTTCTCGGTTACCGACTCACCGGCCGCTGCGGCTTCGGTAGCGGCCTTCTCGCTGCCACTCTTGGTCTTGCCGGTGGTGCGGGGCTTGCTGGCGACGGGCTTGTCCGCGCTCGCTGCCGCAGCCTTGGTCGCGCGAGGCTTCTTGGCCGCGGTCTTCTTGGCCACGCCTTCCTGTTCGGCTTCGTACAGTCGAGTCGCCATCTCCCAGTGGCGATCGTGTTCGTGGGCCGGCCGTCCTTCGGACTCCCAGATCTGATAGGCGAGCTGCTGGATGCGTTCGTCTTTTTGGGTCATTGCGGTGCGGCTCCTTGAGTGATGTCTTGTGTGCTGAGCAATCCAAGCGGAAAACGTGCCAGAACCTCGCCGACAGAAAGCTCTTTCTTCTGGTCATGGACAGATGCCGGGGCAAAAGTTTCCCCAAAACGGTACATGGACAAGGTTTCCGGAAGTTTTATCCGGGTGTCCTGCCAGGCCTCTGCGGAAAAGCGGAGATTTCCATCGTTCTGCATGAGGTCGGAGGCATGCACCGGCACGATGACGATCACCGCCTGTTGCTCCCAGGTACGGGCGAACGCCAGCACCTGATCGGCATGGGCACCCACTACGGTCAGGGGCAGGTAGCGACCTTCGGTGAACAGCTGCGGCTGCTGCTTGCGCAGCTGCAGGACGGCAGCCAGTACCTGTTGCTTGATCTCGCCAGTCTGCCAGGCATCCAGGGCAGCCTCGACGGAAGCGTGCTTGGCCAGCGCCTGCTGCCGTGGGGCGTAGTCCACGGCACGGCGGTTGTCGGGCTCCACCAGGCTGAAGTCCCAGAATTCACCGCCTTGGTAGAGGTCGGGCACGCCGGGCGCGGTATTGCGCAGCAGCATCTGCACCAGGCCGTTAAGCGCACCGGCCGGAGCCAGTTCGCGGACCGCGGTGACGATCTCGCTGCGCAGGGCGCGGTAGTTGTCGTCGGTGAGCAGACCTTCCAGGAAGGCCTTGCAGGCCGCCTCGTAGTCGCCATTCGGCGCCCACCAATCGGACTCCAGCTTCTCTTCGCGCAGGGCCTTTTCCTGCCATTGCAGCAGGCGCTCCAGATAGGCCTCCAGCCCCTGCTGGTCATCGGCCTGGAGCTGCAGCGGCCAGCTGGCGAGCAGGGTCTGGTAGAGCATCAGTTCATCGCCCGGGGTCGGCGCCGGGGCGTCGTTCCACTGGCCGCGCAACGGTGCGGCCTGTTCCATCCAGCGACTGACCTGGGCGATATAGGCGTCCGGGCGTTCCGACACGACGGCCAGGCGCGCGCGGGTGTCTTCGCCGCGCTTGTGGTCGTGGGTCGCGGTGGTCAGCATGTTGCGCGGGAAGTGCTCGGCGCGCCAACCGCTGGCCTGGTGGAAGGCACTGACCGGCTGGGCGAAATGCTGCGGATCGAAGCCCACGTCATTGCGCGACAGCAGCGGCGCGGAGCGATAGCAGGCCGTGTCTTCCACCGCCTTGGCGGCGATCGGCGAGGTGAGTTGCTGGAACTTGGTGATGGCACGACGCTGCTCGCGGCGGGCCACGCTGCCCACGGGCTTGTGACGCGGGGCGTCGCCACCCAGCCAGGCGCGCAGCTGTTCCAGCAGCGGTTGCTCCGCCTCGCTGACGTGGGGGCGGGCAGCTTCCAGTGCGGTATCGAACCACTGGGCGTCGTTGCCGACGAAGCCCGCCGCGCCGGCGTAGGTGCGATAGACCTTGAACTGCACGATCAGCTCCAGCAGCACCCGGCGGATGGCGCCCTGGCTGGTGTCGCGGGTGCGCCAGTCCTGCTGCGCCAGCAGGTGCAGGGTATGCACGGCCGATTCGAATTCGCTGTTCAGCGCGGTGGTGAGCACCAGGCGCCGCGCTTCCCGCACCTCTTCGAGGAAGTCCTCGGTGCGACCGGTCCGCTCGGCCCAGAACTGGCGCAGCGGGGCTTCGCCACTGGCGGCATGTTGCACCGCCGACACCTCGTTCATGAATTCGTAGCCGGTGGTGCCGTCGATGCCCCAGCCTTCCCGCAGCTGCTCGCCTTCGGCGAGGATCTTCTCGATGTAGATGGGGAAGCCGTCCTCCGGCGCGCCGCCGCTGCGGCTGGCGCAGAGGTCGTCGACGCGGCGGCGCAGCTTGCGGCAATAGGCGCGCGGATTGGCCAGGCCGTCGATGTGATCCAGGCGCAGGCCGTCGAGCAGACCTTCGCTGATCAGGCGGAAGATCAGCGAATGGGTTTCTTCGAACACCTCGTGGCGCTCCATGCGCAGGCCGCCCAGTTCGGTGATGTCGAAGAAGCGCCGCCAGTTGATGTCGTCCGAGGCGGTGCGCCAGCTGGCCAGGCGATAGTGCTGACTCTCCAGCAGGGCGTGCAGCCGCTCCTGGTTGGCGGCCTGGCTACCGTCGAAGGCGGCGACCGCCTTGTCGATGGCGGCGGCGACGGCGGGGTCCTTGGCGGCATCGGCCAGTTGGCGCTGGGCGCCACGGGCTTCTTCCAGGTCCTTGGCCCGTGCCGAGAAGGCATCGGCGAACAGACTCAGCTGGGGCAGGTCGCTCTCGCGCAGGATCTGGCCGTAGGTACCCGGATTGATCGGAAAGTGGTGGGCGTAGTACTCGACGCGGAAGGCGCCTTGCTCGGCGTCGAACACCAGCTTGAGTTCGCCGGCCTGCAGCACGTTGCCATAGGCGTCACCGAGGAAGGGCAGCAGCACCTGGCCCTGCAGATCCGGGTCGGGCCCGTACCAGTTGATGTCGTAGAAGCCCGCGTAGCGGCTCTGGCGACCCCATTCGAGGATGTCCAGCCACCAGGCGTTCTCCGAGCCGCCCACGTTGGTGTGGTTGGGCACGAAGTCGGCGATCAGGCCCATGCCGTGTTCGCGCAGGCGGGCGACCAGGCGCCGCAGCGCCTCTTCGCCGCCCAGTTCCGGGTTGACCCGGGTCGGATCGACCACATCATAGCCGTGCACGGAACCGGCGCGTGCGGTGGTGATGGGCGAGGCATAGAAATGACTGATGCCCAGCTTGGCGTAGTACTCCACCAAGGGCAGGGCGTCGTCGAAGGTGAAGTCCTTGTGGAACTGCAGGCGTACGGTAGCGCGCAAGCGACTCATCGAGTGTTCTCCGGATTGTTACGAGCAGTGCTCAGCACGCGTAGGCGTCGTTCAGGGGTAGCGGCATCCAGCAGGCGCTCGGCGGGGTCGTCCCAGCGGCGGAGCCAGTTGGGGTGTTCGTTGGTGGTGCCGGGCAGGTTGGCCTGTTCCAGCTGACCCAGGGCATCTTCTACCGGCAGGATGATCAGCGGCGCCGGGGTGCGGCCGATGAAGTCGATGGCGGCATCGACGGCGGACTCGACATTGCTTTCCCTGGTGTCGTCCAGTTCCAGCACCTTGGCCAGCTGCTGGCGATCCTTGGCACGCTCGTCGAGACGGTCCTGGCGCGAGGTGCCGTCGGGCAGCAGTCCGAGTTCTTCCTGCCAATCGGCGTCGCGACCCTGCCACCAGCCGGTGAGGGTCGGCAGGTCGTGGGTGGTGGGCATGCCCATGGCCGTGTCCGACCACTGCGCGGCCGGCTTGAAGGCGTCGCCATCGCGCTCGAACAACAGCACCTGCATGCCCATGATGGCGCGCTCGGCCAGTCGCTCGCGAAAGCCCTCGGGTACGGTGCCGAGGTCTTCACCCATGACCACGCAGCGATAGCGCCAGGATTCCAGCGCCACCAGCCGCAGCAGGTCGTCGATCGGATAGGAGAGATAGGCACCGTCGGCCGGGGAGGCACCCTCGGGCACCAGCCAGAGACGTTGCAGCCCCATCACATGGTCGATGCGCACGCCGCCGGCATGGGCGAAGTTGGCCCTGAGCATCTCGATGAAGGCGCGAAAGCCATGCTTGACCATGCCGGTGGGGGAGAAGGCGGAAATGCCCCAGCCCTGGCCCTTCTGGTTGAGCAGATCCGGCGGACAACCCACGGTGACCGAGGCCAGCAGCTCTTCCTGGCGACTCCAGGCCTGGCTGCCGCCACCGTCGGCGCCTACGGCGATGTCGGCGATCAGGCCGATCTTCATGCCTGCTTCGCGGCACTGCGCCTGGGCCGCCGACAGTCCTTCGCTGGCCAGCCACTGGGTGAAGGCATAGAACTCCACGTCCTGGGCATGGCGTTCGGCGAATTCGGCCACGGCCGGATTCTTGGGATCGCGATACTGCTGGGGCCAATGCTGCCAGCTGGGCGAGGCATCGCCCTGGGTGAAGGAGGCATGCAGGGCTTCGAAGCGGCAATGGTTTTCCAGGGCGTCGCCACCGTCGCGGCGGAAGGCTTCGAAGCGCTCGCGCAGCTCACCGCCAGCGGTACGGAAATCCAGGTGCAGGGTGCGCAGCAAGCGCAGCCGCAGCCTGGCCAGGGCCGGCCAGTCGATCAGTTCCAGTTGCTCCAGGCGCTCGGCTTCGGCCTGCAGGCCGGCGCGCTGCATGGCCTGGCGCACCGGCTCGGCACCCAGGACCAGCTCCGGCGCGGCATAGAGCACGTTGAAGAACACCCGACTCGACGGGGAGTAGGGGCTGTAGCGACTGCCGTCGGCGCTGAACATGGCGTGCAGCGGGCTGATGGCCAGGGCGTCGGCGCCCTTGCTGCCTGCGGCCTTGGCGAAGTGCACCAGGCCCTGCAGATCGCCGGCGCCGCTGCCCCCTTCGCGCCTGAGGCTATAGAGCTGCACGGCCAGCCCCCAGAGACGAGCCTGCTCGTTGCCGGTGGCATCGGCGATGGTGAAGCAGCGTTCCGGCGCGACGGCCAGGGTCAGGGCTTCGCCATCGACCTCGGCCTGGTGATAACCGGCGGCGCTGATCGGCGTCAGCTGTCCGCGCTCGTCGACCTGACCGTCCAGACGCTCGCCGTCTTCCAGCTGCACCTGGTAGCGGACGCCACGCTTGAACTGGTCCGGCGCCCCGACCGGCTTGCCGACCACCGCCGTGATGAGCGGCGGCAGATGGTGCTTGTCGCCCACCTCGGCCAGCTTGCGCAGGCTGGTGTCGATCTCGTCGTCACTGTCCGCCGGCAACTCGATGGCCTTGAGCAGATTGCGCAGGGCCTCGGGGCTCACCCGTTGGCGCTTGCCGTCGTAGGCGGTCCATTCGATGGCGATGCCCGCGGCCTCCGCCAGTTGTTCCAGAAGATCTCCACTCATGCCTTTTTCTCCAGCCAGACCAGTGCCGAGTGAGCGGCCAGGGTGCCGTCCTGGCGGGTCGGCGTTGCGCTGGCGTCACTGCTGTGCAGCAGCTCGCCCTGGGGAGCCTCGTCCACCGGCACGGCCTTGTCGCTCAGGTTGAGTTCGATGGTCAGGCGGCTACCGTCGGCGAGACTCCAGCGTGCCCGTACGGCGCGCTCGGCCAGGGCTTCGGCGCCCAGGGGGCGAGCGCCTTCCAGACGCGGGAAGAGTTCGCGGCGGCGGATTTCCAGCAGCTCGCGATACAGCCCCAGCCAGGCGGCGTGATCGGGCTGATCGGCCTCGCCGAAATTGGGCTTGGAATCTTCGAAGGTCTTGGCGGCGTTCGGGTCGGGGATCTGCTGGCGATGCTCTTCGCTGGTGAAGAAATCGAAGTCCTTGAATTCGTTGCGACGGCCGTCGCGGACCAGCTCGGCCAGCTCATCGTTGTGGCTGGTGAAGAACAGGAAGGGTTGGCGGCTGCCCCATTCCTCACCGATGAACAGCAGCGGAATCATCGGGCTGAGCAGCAGCAGGGCAGTGGCGGCCTTTAGCGCCGGCTCGGGCGCCAGACGGGTCAGGCGTTCACCGAAGGCGCGGTTGCCGACCTGATCGTGGTTCTGCAGGAAGATGACGAACGCCGAGGCCGGCAGGTCCTTGCTGGGTTCACCGCGGGCCTTGCCATGGCGGGTCTGCTCGCCCTGGTAGATGAAGCCCTCGCCCAGGCAGCGTACCAGCTTGGCCGTGGCGTCCTCGGTGAAGTCCTGGTAGTAGCCTTCGTTCTCGTCGGTCAGCATGGGGTGGATGACGTTGTGCCAATCGTCCGCCCACTGCGCGTTGTAGTGCTTGCCACCCAGCAGCGTGGCCGTGTTGTCCTCGTTCTCCAGCATCAGGTGGATGTGGCGACCCGGCTCGACGGTGCTGCGGATCTCCTCGGCCATCTCTTCGAGGAAGCCCTTGTCGTTGATGGCGTGGACGGCATCGAATCTGAGGCCGTCGAAGCGATATTCCATCAGCCACATCAGGGCGTTGTCGATGAAGTAGCGGCGTACCGCGTCCTGGCGGAAATCGATGGCCGCGCCCCAGGGCGTATGGATGTCTTCGCGGAAGAAGCGCTCGGCATAGGCGTGCAGGTAGTTGCCGTCCGGTCCGAAGTGGTTGTAGACCACGTCCAGGTAGACCATGACGCCATGGCCGTGGGCGGTGTCGATCAGCGACTTGAGGTCGTCCGGGGTGCCATAGGAGGCTTCCACCGCATAGGGCAGCACGCCGTCATAGCCCCAGTTGCGATCGCCGGGAAATTCCGACAGCGGCATCAGCTCGATGGCGGTGACGCCCAGTGCCGCCAGGCGCGGCACCAGCTTCTCGACGCCGGCGAAGCCACCCAGGGTGCCGACGTGCAATTCATAGATGACGCTCTCGTGCCAGGGACGGCCCTGCCACTCGACGGTCTGCCAGTGGTAGGTGGTCGGGTCGATGACAATGCTCGGCTCGTGCACATCGCCGGCCTGGGCGCGGGAGGCCGGGTCGGGGACCAGCAGGTCCTTGATCTGGTAGCGATAACGGGTGCCGGCACCGCATTGGGCCTCCACCGCGAACCAGCCGTCTTGCTCGGCTTCCATGGGAAGGGTCATGCCACCTTCCAGGACCACCGACACGGCGTCGGCGCTGGGCGCCCAGAAGTGGAAGAGGGTGCGTTCCTTGTTCACCAGAGTGGCACCGGCACGGGTCTGCCAGGCATAGCCCCCGGTCACCGCGGCTGCGTCGCGCGAAATATCAGTCATGGATAGAGAACTCCCGAAACCGGACGGCAGAAAAGACGCTGCGGCCCAGTTGGCCGCAGTTGCTGTTATGACCGGTGAGAGTTGCGCAAAGTTAGGCGGGGAAAGCGCTTTTCGTCGGCCTTTTGCCGAGGGAAAAGCGCTTGGTAGTCAGGTTGCGCCTCAGGCGCCGAGCTGACGCTCCTGGTGAGCGGTGGTCTGGAGCAGATCGAGGTACAGCGAGGCATAGGGCTTGGCGCATTCGGACCAGAAGAACGGGCCCTGCATGGCGCGATGACGCATGGCCAGCAAGAGGTCCTGACGTTCGAACACACCCAGGGCGCGGTCGATGGCGCTGATGTAGTTTTCCAGCGACAGCGGGGCGAACAGGAAGCCGGTGGTGCCGTCCTCGATGCTGTCGGCCAGGCCACCGGTGCGGGTGGCGATCGGTAGGGAGGCGAAGCGCTGGGCGTACATCTGGCTCAGGCCGCACGGCTCGAAGCGCGAGGGCATCAGCAAAAAGTCGCTCCCGGCGTACATGCGCCGTGCCTCGGTCTCGCAGAAGCCGATGTGGGCACTGACCCGACCGGGATGGCGCAGGGCCAGGGCCCGTACCTGGCGCTCGATGTGCGGCTCGCCGCAACCGATGATCATCAGCTGGCCACCGCGGGCGACGATGTGATCGGCCGCCTCGATGGTCAGGTCGATGCCTTTCTGCTGGACCAGTCGGGAGACCACGGCGAACAACGGGCCGTTGGAGGGCTCCAGGCCGAATTCCTCGCGAATGCGCGCGGCGTTGACCGCCTTGCCGTCCCAGTCCGATTCGGTGAATTGCTGGCACAGGTGCGGGTCGCTGCAGGCGCTCCAGCCATCGTCGATACCGTTGAGCAGACCGGTCAGCTTGCCGTCACGGGCCTTGACCTGCAGCAGGCCTTCGAGGCCGCAACCGAATTCCGCGGTGGTGATTTCCTGGGCGTAGGTGTGGCTGACGGTGGTGATGTGGTCGGCATAGACCAGACCGGCCTTGAGAAAGGACACCTTGCCCCAGAACTCCAGGCCCTCCATCTGGAAGGCGTGGGCGGGGATGTCCAGGTCGGCCATGACCGACGCCGGGAACAGGCCCTGGTACGCCAGGTTGTGGATGGTGGTCAGGCACGGGGTGCTGGCACCCTTCCAGCGCAGGTAGCCGGCGGCGAGGCCGGTCTGCCAGTCGTTGAGGTGGAGCAGGTCCGGCACCCAGCGGATGGAGGCGTCGCCCAGGGCGAAATCGGCGGCAGCGCTGGCCAGCCGACCGAAGCGGATATGGTTGTCGGCCCAGTCGGCACCGTTCAGGTCGCCATAGGGGTTGCCCGGGCGCTCATAGAGTTCGGGGCAGATCAGTACATAGACGACCAGGCCGTCTTCCAGATTGACGCGACCGATCTCGCAGGCCGGCATGGCGGCGCGGGCGGCGATGCGGCCGACCATCTGCACGCGATCCTTGATCGCGGCCATCACCTGACGATAGCCGGGGATCAACACCCGGACGTCGTGGGAGGCGGCGAGGGCGCGCGGCAGGGCACCCGATACCTCGCCCAGGCCACCGGCCTTGACGAAGTCGGAAATTTCCGGGGTCACGAAGAGAATGCGTTTGCGACTTTCGACGACGGAGCTCAGCGTCAGCTGAGGCTCGTCCGTGCGCTTGCGGAGAGAGCTGGATCTGGTGGTGCGAGTGGCAGTTTCAACGGGCTCCAGAGCCCCAAATTTCCCCACGACGGCATTTGCCATGGTGCGCTCCCAATGCAGCAAGTTCGAGACTGAGGTTTACCTGATTGCTTCTTTCCTGAAGCTCGATGCTCCTGGTTCAAAAACGCCTACAGCCGAGCTGCTACAGCCTTTTTGCCGGTCACCTCTTCTTGAGATGTCTGGATCTGGGCGAGAACTGCTTCGCGGATTTCCAGATTGCTCTCGCACTGACTCACGGACAACGTCACAAGTTTCCCGCTCGAATGTTGCGGTCTTGCTTCGTATTGCCAGATGCATGCCCGAAAGCCGTCGCGGTTCGGGCCGGCACCTCTGAATAACCGCCAGGTGAACCGCTTGATGGTCACCTGATCGCGACAATTGGCCGAAAAATCAGACTTCTGGCTGACGAACGACCGGCTCTTGCCTTTCGTCGGATAGTGGCGCGGGGTGCACGTCACGGCGTCCCAGTTCGGTCCGCAGCTTGGGCAGGCAGAGGGGGAATTCGCGATTGATGTAGGTGATCAGCCGCTCGCGCACGAAGCAGCGCAGGTCCCAGTTCTTGGAGGAATCGCCCGAACTCACCAGTACGCGCAGCTGGATGGAATCGTGGGACGCATCGGTCACCTGCAGCACGCAGACACGGCCATCCCACAAATGGGGCACCTCGGCACAGGCGCGTTCCAATTCGGTGCGGATGGGTGCCAGGGGCAGGGAATAGTCAACCCATATGAAGACTGACCCGATCAGGCTGGAAGACGAGCGCGTCCAGTTCTGGAAGGGCGTCTCGATGAAGTATTGCAGCGGGACCACCAGCCGGCGGTCGTCCCAGATGCGGACCACCACGTAGGTGCCGGTGATCTCTTCCACCCGGCCCCATTCGCCTTCGACGATGACCACATCGTCCAGCCGGATCGGCTGGGTCACGGCGATCTGCAGGCCGGCGATGAGATTGCCCAGGACCGGTCGCGCAGCGATACCCGCGACCAGGCCTGCGACCCCGGCCGAGGCGAGCAGGCTCGCACCCACCTGGCGAACCGCCGGGAAGGTCATCAGCATCAGGGCGATGCCCACCAGCAGGACGATGAAGCTGAGGCTGCGCACCAGCACCCGATTCTGCGTCTGGATCCGCCTGGCCCGCAGGTTGTCCGCCACATCCACGGGATTGCGCAGGGCGATGGTCGCGCCGACGGCCTTGACCGCCCGGAGCCCCAGCCAGGTAAAGGCGGCGATGCTCAGCAGACCGGTGAGGTGCTGTACGGCACGCAACAGCGGCAGGGCATCGGGTGCGGAATTCCAGACACCTTGCAACACCACCAGGGGCACGGCCAGGCGCGCGGGTTTCTCGGCGTACTTGACCAGGTTGCGCGCCAGCAGGAAGGGATTGGCCAGGCGGCGGATGGCCGCGAACGCCAGGGTCAGGGCGACGCTGCTGATCAGCAGGGCGACCCCCGCCGCGATCAGCGTGGTGATCCAGGGGGCGTTGAGCCAACCCGTCCAGTCGATGGCCGTCATGCGCAATTTCCTCAGGCAGACGGCTCCCCGTGATCCAGAAAAGCTGACGCGCCGGAACCGCGGGGAGCCTTTCGAGACACCTGTTTTCCGACTGAGGGGCTTAGCCACGGTTCCCCGAATGTCCGGCAAACGGTCCCAGGGTGGTAATACCACCCCGATAGGTGGGATGCCTGTTGCGCGGTGCTGGCTTTTTTCTGTTGATCAGTGGGGCAGGATGTCGCACCTCGCGTCTAAGCTCAGAGGAGAGTGCGCAGCCGACGCCGGATAGGAGTAGAATTCGCGCCCCAACGAGATACGTCCAGTCAGATGGCGGACCTGCGGAGATCGAGACGGATTTATGAAACCAGTGGTAGTGGTCGTCGAAGACGAGAACATGTTGCTCGGGCTGATGGAAGAGGTGCTCGAAGGCGAAGGCTTTCAAGTGCACACCTTCGGCACTGCGGATCAAGCCTGGGAATACCTGTCGAGTGCGCGTCCGACGCCTGATCTGCTGATCACCGACGTCCGCATGCCAGGCGCCATCGACGGCCTGGAGCTGGCGCGCCGCGTCAAGCAGCAGCTGCCGGGTCTGCCCATCATCGTCTCTTCGGGCTATTTCGAAGAGCTGCAGCCCGAGCGCGCCCCGGACATCTACTACCTGCCCAAGCCCTGGCGCTTCGACGACCTGCTGGCTGGCTGCTTCCGCTTCCTCAATCAGCGCAAGGGCTGATTGCTGCCTCTCGCGGCCTGGTTCCAGGCCGTGTTCTCCTTTCTGGTGGAAGCAGGTGGTGTCCGCAACCGTCCAGCACCGTGCCTAAGCTGATTCCTTTTCGTTATTTATCTGACGATACTTAGATCGTTTAGCTTGGCCTCCAACGGGCATCGAGTCGATGCCGAGGGCGCGCTCCGGCGTGCCTGCCGACAAGGAGGCCTTCATGAATTCACTGCTCAAGTCCCTGGCGCTGGCTGCAGGCCTGGCAACGCTCGCGGTGCAGGCGACCGCTGCCGATCTGGTGGTCGGCTACCAGACCGGTGTCGATCCCTCCAAGGTTGCCCAGGCCGATGGCCGCTACGACCAGGCGATTGGCCAGAAGATCGACTGGCGCCGTTTCAACAGCGGTCCCGAGGTCGTCGCCGCGCTGGCATCGGGTGATGTCCAGATTGGCAATCTCGGCTCCAGCCCACTGGCGGCGGCCACCTCGCGCAAGCTGCCGCTGGTGACCTTCCTCGTCTCCGCGCAAATCGATTCCGCCGAAGCCCTGGTCGTACGCGATGGCAGCGGGATCGACAGACCCGAGCAACTGGTCGGCAAGACCATCGCCACGCCCTTCGTCTCCACCTCCCACTACAGCCTGCTGGGAGCCCTCAAGCACTGGGGCGTGGATCCCACCAAGGTCAAGATCGTCAACCTCAATCCCACCGAGATCGCCGCTGCCTGGCGCCGCGGTGATATCGATGGCGCCTTCGTCTGGTCACCCGCGCTGGGCGAGATCAAGAAGAACGGGAAGGTGCTCGCCGATGCCGCCCAGGTGGGCAGCTGGGGTGCGCCAACCTTCGAGGTCTGGGTGGCGCGCAAGGACTTCGCCGAAAAGCATCCCGAGGTCATCGCCCAGTACGCCAAGGTCACCTTGCAGGCCTTCGCCGACTACCAGGCCCATGGCAAGGCATGGGATGCGCAGTCCGAGCAGGCCAGGAAGATCGCTCGCCTGACCGGCGCCGATGCCGCGGACATCCCCGAATTACTGGCCGGCTCACGTTATCCGGATGCCCAGGCGCAACTCGGGCCCGATCTGCTCGGTGGCGGCACGGCCAAGGCCATCGCCCGCACCGCCGAATTCCTCAAGGAACAGAAGCGCATTCCCACGGTGCTCGACGACTACTCGCCCTATGTCAGCGCCGAATACGTCCGCAAGGCCCAATAGCGATCCCCTTCACGCCACGATTCGCCCCTCTCCGGAGGGGCTTTTTTTCCCAGCCGACAGGAGCCGGTCATGAGTCGACTCACCCTGGAACAGGCCAGCCTCGGATTCGTCCGCCGTGGCCGTCGTCAACCGATCCTGCAGCGTCTCGACCTCGCGGTGGAGAAGGGCGCCTCCCTGGTCGTCCTGGGTCCGTCCGGCTGCGGCAAGTCCAGCCTGCTCAACGTGCTCGCCGGTTTTCAATCGCTGGATGAAGGGCGCGTGCAGCTCGATGGCCGGACCCTGGCAGGGCCGGGCGGCGAACGCGGCGTGGTGTTCCAGGACGACGCCCTGATGCCCTGGCTCAATGCGCTCGACAACGTCGCCCTGGGCCTGCGCCTGCGCGGGCTGGGTCGTGCCGAGCGCGAGGCCAGGGCCCGCGAGATGCTCGAGCTGGTGGGGCTGCCACAGCACGCCGAGCACGCCATCGGCGAACTCTCGGGTGGCCAGCGCCAACGCCTGGGTCTGGCCCGCGCCCTGGCGGTGGACCCGGATTTCCTGCTGCTCGACGAACCCTTCGGCGCCCTCGACGCCCTGACCCGGGAACGCATGCAGGTGCTGTTGCTGGACGTATGGAAACGCACCGGCAAGGGCCTGTTCCTCATCACCCACAGCGTCGACGAGGCGCTGTTTCTGGCGACCGAGCTGCTGGTGCTGGACGGACCGCCCGCGCGCATCGTCCGCCGCCTGGAGGTGCCTTTCGCCCGCCGCCATCTGGCGGGGGAGCCCGTTCGCGCGATCAAGGCCGATCCCCTTTTCGCCGAGCTGCGCCAGGAGTTGCTCGACCTCTTTCTGCAGGAGTCTCCCGATCATGTCCTCTGACACCCTGACAACCTCCCTGCGCGATACCCGGGAACGCCGTCGACTGCACCTGGACCGCCGCCGCGTGGCAGCGCTGGGCACCCTGGCAGGCGTGGCGACGCTTTGGTGGAGCGCGACCCATCTGGGTTGGGTGGATACCCTGTTCCTGCCGTCGCCCGAACAACTGCTGGTCGCCCTGCAGGGACTGCTCGCCGACGGCTATCTGGATGCCAGCCTCTGGCAGCACCTGGGCACCAGCCTGCTGCGGGTGCTGGCGGCGCTACTGGCGGCCGTGCTGACCGCGGTACCCCTGGGCATCGCCATGGGCCTCAACCCGACCCTGAACGCCGCGCTGGACCCCCTGGTGGAGTTCTATCGGCCGATTCCACCGCTGGCCTACCTGCCGCTGATGGTGATCTGGTTCGGCATCGGCGAGCTGTCCAAGGTGCTGCTGATCTATCTGGCGTTGTTCGCGCCCTTGCTGATCGCCACCGTGGGTGGGGTGCGCCGGGTCGATCCGGCGCGACGCCAGGCAGTGCGCTGCCTGGGCGCCTCGCGAGCGCAGGTGGTGCGGCACGTCATCCTTCCCAGTGCCTTGCCCGACATCCTCACCGGCCTGCGGATCGCCCTGGGGGTGGGCTGGTCGACCCTGGTGGCCGCGGAGTTGATCGCGGCCAATCGGGGCCTGGGCTTCATGGTGCAATCGGCCGCCCAGTTCATGGCCACCGACGTGGTGGTGGTGGGCATCCTGCTGATCGCCAGCATCGCCCTGTCCATCGAACTGGGGCTGCGCGCCCTGCAGCGGCGCTATGCCGGCTGGCAGTAGGGAAACGCCCATGACCCTTACCTTCGAACGCCTGAGCCCCGCCCTCGGGGCGCGCGTCCATGGCCTGGATCTGCGCGAGCCCCTGGACGCCGCCAGCCACGCGGCACTCCACCAGGGGCTGCTGGAGCATCAGGTGCTGTTTCTGCGTGACCAGTTGCTGACGCCACGCCAGCAACGGGACGTGGCGGCCCATTTCGGCGATCTGCACATCCACCCGATCTATCCCAAGCATCCCGAGCAGCCGGAAATCCTGGTGCTGGATACCGACTTGAACGACCTGAGGGACAACGCGCTCTGGCATACGGATGTGACCTTCATCCAGACGCCGCCGCTGGGGTCGCTGCTCAGCGCGCGCCAGGTGCCTGCCTATGGCGGCGATACCCTCTGGGCGAGCAATTCCGCGGCCTATGCGGCGCTGTCCGCACCCCTTCGCGAGTTGCTCGACGGTCTCAGTGCCTGGCACGACCTGAGCAAATCCTTTCCGCTGGAGCGCTTCGGCCAGACGCCGGAAGGCTTGCAGCGTTTCAATGCGGCACGCGCGGCCAACCCGCCGGTGCGTCATCCGGTGGTGAGGGTGCACCCGGAGACCGGGGTCAAGGGGCTGTTCGTCAGCGCCGGCTTCACCAACCGGATCGTCGAGCTGGCAGAAGCCGAGAGCGAGGCGCTGCTGCAATTGCTGTTCGCCCATGCCGCCCGACCGGAATTCCAGGTGCGCTGGCAGTGGCAGGCGGGCGATCTGGCCTTCTGGGACAACCGCATCACCCAGCACTACGCCTGTGACGACTATCGTCCGCAGCGGCGCGTGATGCACCGGGCGACCATCCTGGGCGACCGTCCCCGCGGGCCGGGCGAGCAGGGATGATGGCCTGTCCGCAGCAGGGATAGGCCGGCGTCCCGGCGGAAGATCAGTTGCCCAGGACGTCGATCAGCCCGAATACGAAGAACAGCACGATGCACACGGCCGCCACCGCCACCGGGATGAAGCGCGGATCCTTGATGGCCTTCCACATGGCCTGACGATTGCTGCGAGACCTTTCCATGACACCGCTCCAGGGGGTAAGGCCGGCGAGCTTAAAGCATCGCCGGGGGCGGCGGCCAGCGGGGCAGGGCGGCTCTCGTCGGGGTTTCCGGCCGGTTCGGCGGCCTAGGCGACGCCGATCTTCCACTGCGGCGGTGGCGGGGTGCCGTTGACCGCGAAGTCGCCGACGATTCGATCCTTGTAGATGCGCGGATTGTGGGAGGCGAGGGTGCGGGCATTGCGCCAGAAGCGATCCAGCCCCTGGGGTCTCAGCGTGGCCGAGGCGCCCAGGGCGTCGAACAGGCGTCCGGAGGCCTCGATGATCAGGTCCGTCACCACATTGAGCGATTGGCAGACTTCCAGTTCGGCCAGCGCCACCGCGCGATCCTCGGCGGCCTGGTCGTCCGTCTGCCTGAGGTCATGCACCCGTTGCAAGGCCTCGGCGTTCTTCAGGGCGATCACCCCGGCGCAGTAGGCCGCGCTGCGCACCTGGCCGACCACGGCTAGCACCTGGGGATCCTGGCTGACACGGTCGGCGTTGCCGATGGTGAAGGTGCGGGTGCGAGCGGCGACCGCGGCCGCTACCTCGCTGCTCATGGCCCGTCCCAGGCCCGCCAGATTGGCGAGGTGAAAGACCTGGAAGAAGCCGGGTGAATAGCGGAAGCGCTCGCCCACCGCCACCACGTCCGCAGGCTCTACGCGCACATTGGTGAAGGTCGCCGTGCCGCTGGCGGTCAGGGTCTGGCCGAAGCCATTCCAGTCATCCACCACCTCGACGCCGGGGGCATCGCGGCGGACGGTGACCATGACGCGGGTGCCGGCCTCGTCGGTGGCGCCTACGTCGATCCAGTCGGCATACAGCGAACCGGTGGTATAGAACTTGGTACCGGAGAGCAGCAGGGTGTCGCCCTCGCGGCGTACGCGGGTGCTGAACTCGGCGCGCCGGGCATCGCCGACTTCGCTGGACGCCGGACCTATTGTCTCGCCGGCAGCGATGCGCGCGAACCAGCGGCTGCGGCGCGCCGGGTCGTCGCTGTTGAGCAGGCCCTCGACAAAGCCCATGTGGCCGCGCAGGGCTTGGACCAGATTGGAATCCGCCTCGCCCAGTTCGATGAGCAGGGCGAACAGTTCCGGCAGGGTGACGCCTGCGCCGCCGTGCTCGACCGGCAGCCGCAGGGCGGTGAAGCCCGCCGCCTTCAGCCAGTCCAGCTCTTCGACCGGCAGCCGCCGCTGCACCTCGCGTTGGATGGCGCCCGCGCGGACGCGCTGGAACAGCGGCTGAAAGCGCGCGGAGAGGTCGGCATGGCGCGCGGAAGGGCCGGCGCCCCAGCCTGCGGAAATGATGCTCATGGGAATGGAGATCCTTCTAATGCTGTCGGGAGAGATTCGGTACGGGCGAGACCGAGACGGGCCATCTCGGCCTGGGCGGCGCGGGTGTGGCTGATCAGGGCGATCGCCGCCAGCAGACGGCGGCCCAAGGTTTTCAGGACCGCTACCGGCGCTGCGGGACGGTATCGGGTGGACGGAGCCCATTCGTCTTGCTGCCTGCCCGCCGGCCTTGCATGAGTCCTTATCGGGGAAGTGGGTGCAGGTTCACCCGTACGGAGCATCTTGTTGGATACAAGCATGGCGGACTTTGACAAGTGCAGAGTTGGCTCAAGTCTAGAAGGCACTTCGAGCCATTGGCCAGTTGTCAAAAGTGCTAAGGATATGTCTCGAATTATTCCTTGCCAGAAGTGTTGTTCCCGCAACAGTTGGGTCTTGGTGTGGATAATTTTTATAAGCTTATGATTTTATTGGTCGCTTGAATGATCGTTAGATGGGCTGCGGAATTATCGCGGCAAGACGTTGAATATCGAGCCATTGCATGGCTGAAGTCAGCGGACAACCACTTGTTCATGAAGTAATGCCTTAACGATATTTCACTTCGGGATGCTCTTTTTCTAAGGTCGGCTTTGATTTCTGGCTATCAGGGCCCTGTGGTGACTGTCTATCTCGATACGCGGCATCGCCGCCTGGTCAAATTGCTCCTGCATACGTTCACCGCCCGCAGCGAATGGCCTACCTGGGG
The DNA here is from genome assembly GCF_000510745.1 of Pseudomonas sp. MOIL14HWK12:I2. Taxonomy (NCBI): domain Bacteria; kingdom Pseudomonadati; phylum Pseudomonadota; class Gammaproteobacteria; order Pseudomonadales; family Pseudomonadaceae; genus Pseudomonas; species Pseudomonas sp. MOIL14HWK12:I2. The sequence goes on from NZ_KI783313.1 coordinate 84,999, forward strand.
GCTGGTCGCAGGGGTCTACGCAAGCTGGCTCCTGCTCGTCCTGGCCTGGCCGCTGCTTGGCTACTGGACCCTGCCACCGCTGATTCTGGTCGTCGTGCTGCACCAGTCGCTGCAGCACGAGTTGATTCACGGTCATCCCACGCGCTGGCCCCGGGTAAATGCCCTGCTGGCCTATCCACCCCTCGGCCTCTGGTTTCCCTTTCCGCTCTATCGGGACAGCCATCTGGCGCACCATCGGCGCGAGAACCTCACCGACCCGGACCTCGATCCCGAGAGCCGCTATGTGGATGGCGAGGTCTGGGAGCGAAGAGGGCAGGCCGGACGGGCGTTGCTCTGGCTGGACAAGACCTTGCTCGGGCGTGTCCTGGTGGGACCGGTGCTGTCGCTGCACGGCATGCTGGAACTCGAAGTCCGCCGCTGCCGGCGTGGCGAGCGGGTCGTGCTGGGTGTCTGGCTGATCCACCTGACCCTCTGCGCAGGGCTGCTCCTGATGATCCACGATGTGTCTGGCATGCCCCTGTTGGTCTATGTGCTGGGGGTGGCCTGGCCAGCGCTGGCCCTGGCGCTGATCAGATCCTTCTACGAACACCGCCCGGCGCTGGATCCGGCGCAAAGGTGCGTGCTCAACGAGAGCGGCGGGGCGCTGCGCTGGCTGTTTCTCAACAATACCCTGCACCTGGTCCACCACGATCTGCCGGGCTTGCCCTGGTATCTGATTCCGCGGGTCTACCGCGCCAGGCGCAGTGCCTATCAGGCGCGCAGCGGAGGTTTCGTGTTTTCCGGCTATCGCGAGCTGGGTCGACGTTTCGCCTGGCGAGCCGTGGACGCACCCAGGCATCCCGGCGCTGACGCAAGGCCTCCCAGCCATCTCCCGGCCGGTCAGCCTTCATCGTATCTGCCTGCCGCTAGATAATACCACCCCTGTGTTTTGGATCGCTTTGGGACTGGTTCTCCCTGCCCGGGTAATCAAGGCGAGACCAAGCCAGATCGTTGCGATGCCGGGCCGTTCAGAAGGGCCGATGGAGCAGCGCCGCCAGTTCGGGCGCCAGCCGCTGCCTGGGAAACCTGTTGGCGCCTGGGGAAGGAGCGCGCTTACAGAGGTCGTGGGGCGTCGGAACTCCCCGCGGAATCCTGCAGGAGCCTGACCAGGGCGCGGACGCTTTCCGGTAGTGCCTCCAGATCCCTGACCAGAATGTTTCGCTCGCGAACCGCCCAGGGTTCCTCGATCCTCACCGTCCGGATCGCCATGCTTCGGCCATGATGCCGGGCGGCGGATTCGGGCAGGATGCCGATGCCCACCTTGGCTTCGACCATGCGGCACACGGCCTCGAAACTGGAGAGCTGGATACGCAGATTCAGGGTGGCACCGAGACGTTCCACCTGATCCCGCAGGAAATTCAGCAGGCTGGTGCCCTCGCGCAGACAGATGTGCTGATAGTCCAGGGTCTCCCGCAAGGTGACCTGGGGCTGGCTGGCCAGGGGATGCCCGGTGGGCACGACCAGCGTCAGGCGATCCATGCTGTAGGGCAGGATCTGCAGATTGCTCGCTTCGATCAGTCCGGCGGTGATGCCCAGATCCGCTGCCCCGTCGATCACCCCCCTGACGATGTCACGATTGAGGCGCTCCTGCAGATCCACCGTCACGCCCGGGCGATCCGCGAGATAGACGGCCAGCAATCCGGGGAGGAACTCGGTGACCGCGGTCGTGTTGGCGAAGATGCGGATATGGCCGGTGGCGTCACTGCGGTACTCGGTGAATTCGCCTTTGAGAAAGTCGACCTGGCGCATGATGAGACGGGCATGCTGCAGCAGGCGCTGGCCCGCTGGCGTGAGCTCGACGCCGCGACTGTCACGGTAGAGCAGGCGAATGCCGAACTGGCTTTCGAGGGCCTTCACTCGCGCGCTGGCGGCGGCCGGCGACAGGGCCGCGCGGCGTGCGCCCTGGGTCAGGCTGGGCGACTCGGCGATATGGATGAAAAGCCGCAGGTCAGCAAGGTCGAAATGCATGCTCGCGTGCTCCGTGCGTTTTTTGGCGTTCAGCCTAGCCGAATGCCGGCTTACGCAAATGTAAATTCACAGAACGAAACAACTCCCCGCAAGCTGGCGATGAGCCTATCGATGGGAGTCAAGCATGAACGCGACGCCAGCCACTGCCTGGGTGGGACGAACCCTCGAAACAGAGGATTTTCTGGGGCAACGCCAGGTCGCGCGCATCGCCCACACCTTCGATGAACCGCCATTGGCGGCGGGCGAGGCGCTGCCGCCGCTCTGGCACTGGGCCTTCTTCGACAACCCGGTGGCAGGGGCCCAGCTCGGGCCCGATGGGCATGCGGCGCGCGGTACCTTCCTGCCGCCGGCGGAAGGGCGTAATCGCATGTGGGCAGGCGGGCGCCTGGACTTTCTCGGCGAGCTGCACGTTGGCGAGCGGGCGCGCTGCGTCTCGACGCTGCTGCGCGTCGAGGAGAAGACGGGCCGTAGCGGCAGCCTGCTGTTCGTGACCGTGGAGCACCGTTATTTCCAACAGGACGAACTGGTGTTGCGCGAAGAGCAGGACCTGGTCTATCGCGAGCCGGGTGCGCCCAAGGCCGGCAGCGGCGAAGCCATCGCGCTCGGCAGCTGGGCGGAGTCTGTGGTACCCGAGCCGACGTTGCTCTTCCGCTATTCGGCGGTGACCTTCAACGGTCATCGCATCCACTACGACTGGCCCTACGCGACCCAGCAGGAGGGCTATGCCGGTCTGGTCGTCCATGGCCCGCTCATCGCGACCCTGTCGCTGCGCAGCTTCCGTCGCGCTCATCCCACCGCGCGGATACGGCAGTTCAGCTATCGCGGCGTTCGTCCGCTGATCGCGCCCGCTCCCTTCACGCTCAGTGGTCAGGTCATCGCGCCCGGCGAGGCGGAGCTGTGGGCCGGAAATGGCGACGGTGCAGCCCAGGTGGCTCGGCTGCGATTCGAGTGACAGCGGTGCCCCTATAACGACAAGAGAGAAACTCCCATGCTGGACGAACGACAAGAAGAATTCTCCGCCATTCGCGACGGCGTCCGTGGCCTCTGCGCCGGCTTCCCGGCCGAGTACTGGCGCAGGATCGATGAGCAGAAGGGCTTTCCCCAGGACTTCGTCCGGGCGATGACCGAGGCGGGCTGGCTGTCCGCCATGATTCCGGAAGCCTATGGCGGCTCGGGGCTGGGCCTGGCCGAGGCGTCCATCATCCTGGAGGAGGTGAATCGCTGCGGCGGCAATTCCGGCACCATCCATGGGCAGATGTACAACATGTTCACCCTGCTGCGAAACGGCAGCGACGAGCAGAAGAGTGCCTATCTGCCACGGCTGGCCAGCGGCGAGCTGCGCCTCCAGTCCATGGGCGTCACCGAGCCCACCACCGGCACCGATACCACCAAGATCAAGACCACGGCGGTGCGCAGGGGCGATCGCTATGTGATCAATGGGCAGAAGGTGTGGATCTCCCGGGTGCAGCATTCCGATCTGATGATCCTGCTGGCGCGGACCACGCCGCTGGAAGCCGTCCAGCGCAAGTCCGAGGGGATGTCGATCTTTCTGGTGGATCTGCGCGAGGCCATCGGCAAGGGGCTGACCGTTCGGCCCATCCCCAACATGGTCAATCACGAGACCAACGAGCTGTTCTTCGACGAGCTGGAAATTCCTGCCAGCAACCTCGTCGGGGAGGAGGGCAGGGGGTTTCGCTACATCCTCGACGGTCTCAATGCCGAACGCACCCTGATCGCCGCGGAATGCATCGGTGATGGCCGTTGGTTCGTCGACAAGGCCCGTCACTATGCCCGCGACCGGGTGGTGTTCGGTCGCCCCATCGGGCAGAACCAGGGCGTGCAGTTTCCCATCGCCGAGGCCCATATCGAAATCGAAGCCGCGGATCTGATGCGCTGGCACGCCTGCGACCTGTACGACCGCGGCGAAAACGCCGGCGCGGCGGCCAACATGGCCAAGTACCTGGCGGCCAAGGCCAGCTGGGAGGCGGCCAACGCCTGTCTGCAGACGCACGGAGGCTTCGGCTTCGCCACCGAGTACGACGTCGAGCGCAAGTTTCGCGAGACGCGCCTGTACCAGGTCGCTCCGATCTCCACCAACCTCATTCTTTCCTACGTGGCCGAGCACCTGCTCGAACTGCCGCGCTCCTTCTAGGGTGACCGCCATGACCCATACCGAACGTCTGGCGGCCTTTCTCGGCGAGCTGGCCTATGCGGATCTGCCGGCCAGCGTCGTGACGCGGACCGAAGAACTGTTTCTCGACTGGCTGGGCTCGGCGCTGGCCAGCGATGGCAGCCATCCCATACCGCTGTTCCATGCCTATGCGCAGAGCATGGGCCCCCCCGAGGGGCGTGCCCGGGTACTGGTCGCGCCCTACGGCACCTCGGCCTACTTCGCCGCGCTGGTCAATGGCGCCGCCTCTCACCTGGTGGAGCAGGATGATCTGCACAACAGCTCGGTGCTGCATCCGGCCACGGTAGTCTTTTCCGCCGCACTGGCCGCAGCCCAGGACCTGGGAAAGAGCGGACAGGAGCTGATCCTCGCCGCGGTTGCCGGCTATGAGGCGGGTATCCGCATCGGTGAATTCCTCGGGCGCTCGCACTATCGGATCTTCCATACCACGGCCACCGTGGGCACCCTGGCCGCGGCGGTGGCGGTGGGCAAGCTGCTGGACTTCGACCGGGAGCAGTTCATCCAGGTGCTCGGCAACGCGGGCACCCAGGCGGCAGGGCTCTGGGAGTTCCTGCGCGACGCGGCGGATTCCAAGCAGCTGCATACCGCCAAGGCGGCGGCGGATGGGCTGCTGGCGGCCTATCTCACGGCGCAGGGGTTGACCGGTGCGCGCAACATCCTGGAGGGCGAGCAGGGCCTGGCCGCCGGTCTCTCCACTGACGCCGACGCCCGCCGGCTGAGCGATCGCCTGGGGCAGCGCTGGGCCTTGCTGGAAACCTCCTTCAAGTTCCATGCGTCCTGCCGCCATACCCACCCTGCGGCCGATGCCCTGTTGGACCTGATGCAGCGCGAACGCCTGGCGCCCGAAGACATCGCCCAGGTGACCGCGCGGGTCCACCAGGGCGCCCTGGACGTGCTCGGTCGCGTCGAGGTGCCGCGTACCGTGCACCAGGCGAAGTTTTCCATGGGCACGGTACTGGGGTTGATCGCCGTCCACGGCCAGGCGCAACTGGGTGATTTCGCGACTGCCGCGCTGAACGATCCCGCGGTCGCGGCCTTCCGCGCACGCGTCGGCATGCGGCTGGACCCCGAGGTCGACGCCGCCTATCCCCAGCGTTGGCTGGGCAGGGTCGAGGTGACGACCCGCCAGGGCGCTGTTCTGCAGGGACGGATCGACGAGCCCAAGGGCGATCCCGGCAATACCCTCGACAGGGCTGAACTGGAAGACAAATTCCGCCGGCTGGTCGCCTTCGCCGGCAAGCGCACGCCCGCCGATGCCGAGGCCCTGATCGCCCGGGCCTGGCGGCTGCACGAGTGCGTGGATCTCTACTGCTTCACCTGACCTGGAGTGAACCAAGATGGCTGTCGAAAAACCTCGTCCTCTGGATGGCATCACGGTCGTGAGTCTCGAACATGCGATCGCGGCCCCGTTCTGCTCCCGGCAACTGGCCGACCTGGGCGCCCGCGTCATCAAGATCGAGCGGCCGGGCAGTGGCGATTTCGCCCGCGGCTACGACGAGCGTGTCGCCGGGCTCGCCTCCCACTTCGTCTGGACCAATCGCTCCAAGGAGAGCGTGGCCCTGGATCTCAAACAGGACGCCGCCCTCGCCGTGCTGGATGGGCTGCTCGCCAAGGCGGACGTCCTCTTGCAGAACCTGGCGCCGGGCGCGGCCAGTCGGCTGGGGCTGGATTTCGACGTCCTGCACGCGCGCTTTCCTCGGCTGATCGTCTGCGACGTGTCCGGCTATGGCGGCGGTGGCAGCTATGAACGCAAGAAAGCCTACGACCTGCTGATTCAGAGCGAGGCAGGTTTTCTCTCGGTGACGGGGGGACCTGGCGATGACCAGCTGGCCAAGGCTGGCTGCTCCATCGCCGACATCGCGGCCGGCATGTATGCCTACAGTGGCATCCTGTCGGCGCTGCTGTTGCGGGAGCGGACGGGGGAGGGCAGTCGCGTCGAGGTCAGCATGCTGGAGAGCCTGGTGGAGTGGATGGGCTATCCGCTGTATTACGCCTATGCCGGCATGCCGCCGCCCGCGCGCGCCGGCGCCGCCCATTCCACCATCTACCCCTACGGGCCCTTTCCCGCGGGCGATGGCGGCACGGTGATGCTGGGCCTGCAGAACGAGCGGGAGTGGCAGCTCTTCTGCGAGCAGGTGCTGTTGCAACCGGAACTGGCCACGGATCCGCGATTTTCCGCCAACTTCAAACGCTCGGCGAATCGCGGCGCGCTGCGCGACCTGATCGTCGAGGCGTTCGCCCAGCTCGAGACCGCAGAGGTCATCGCCCGTCTGGAGCGGGCGCAGATCGCCAATGCCCAGGTGAATGACATGGCGGCGGTGTGGGCGCATCCCCAGCTGCGCGAGCGCGATCGCTGGCGTGAGGTGGGCAGCCCGGCCGGTCCCTTGCCCGCCCTGTTGCCGCCGGCGAGCAACAGTGCCTTCGAGCCGCGGATGGATCCGATTCCCGCGCTGGGCGAGCACACCGAAGCGGTGTTGCAGGAGCTGGGCTATGACCCCGCTGCCCTGGACGCGGCGCAACAGCGAGGTGCGCCATGACCCCCGGCGCCGACACGCTTCCCGCCGATCCTCGTTCCGCCCTGTTCCTCCCGGCGACGCGCCCGGAGCGAATCGCCAAGGCCCTGGCGAGTGGCGCCGATGCGGTGATCGTGGACCTGGAGGATGCAGTCGCCGAAGCCGCCAAGACGGCCGCACGTGACGCCCTCGAACAGGCACTGCTCGCCGCGCCGGACTTCCGGGTCTGGATCCGCATCAATGCCGCCGCCCACCCGGCGCATGGCGACGACCTGGCGCTGTGCCAACGCCTCCGGCAGGTGCGCGGAATCGTCCTGCCCAAGGCGGAAAGCGCCGCCCAGGTCGAGCGCGTCCATGGCGAGACGGGCAAGCCCGTCTGGCCGATCATCGAGAGCGCCCGGGGTCTGGATCGACTCAAGGAGATCGCCAGGGCTGCCGGGGTGGAGCGCCTGGTGCTCGGTGGCCTGGATCTGGGCCTGGATCTCGGCTGGGAAAGCGGTACCCCGGCAGCGGAACGGCTGCTGGACCAGGCACGCTTTCGACTCCTGCTGGAAGGCCGACTGGCCGGGTTGCCCGCACCCCTGGACAGCGTCTTTCCGGCCATCGATGACCTGACCGGGCTGGCGGCGGCCACCGCCAGCGCCCGCGACCAGGGTTTCGCCGGGCTGTTGTGCATTCATCCCCGTCAGGTCGCCGTGGTGCATGGCACCCTGGCGCCGACGGCCACGGAAATCGACTGGGCGCAGCGGGTGATCGCAGCGAGTCAGGATGAGCAGGGGGTCTTCGTCGTCGACGGAAAGATGATCGATGCGCCCGTGATAGGGCGCGCGCGCCGTCTGCTCGGACGCCTGGAAAAGGCGGCTCCCGTGTTAGGCGGAGCTGAAGGCCCTGTTGGGCAATGCTGAATTCCGCCCCGTGGAGGGGGCGCGTTTAATAACCCGACCTGATTACAAAAACAAGATGAGGTGTCGCCATGCCCACGTTTCCGTTCAAGACGCTGTTCTGTGCCGCCGTGTTTTCCTTCGCCGGTTCGCTGTACGCGGCGGATGAAGCGCCCATCACCATCAAGTTCGCCCATGTGGTCGCCGAGCACACGCCCAAGGGGCAGGGGGCCGTGCTGTTCAAGAAGCTGGCGGAAGAGCGCCTGCCCGGCCGGGTGAAGGTGGAGGTCTACCCCAACTCCTCGCTGTTCGGCGACGGCAAGGAGATGGAGGCCCTGCTGCTGGGCGACGTCCAGATGCTCGCCCCCTCGCTGGCCAAATTCGAGCATTACGCCAAGGCGGTGCAGGTCTTCGATCTGCCCTTCCTGTTCGATGACATGGCGGCGGTCGACCGCTTCCAGGCCGGGCCCCAGGGCAAGGCGCTGCTGACCAGCATGGAGGGCAAGGGCATCACCGGTCTGGCCTATTGGCACAACGGCCTCAAGGTCCTCTCGGCCAACAAGCCGCTGCGTGAACCCAGGGATGCCCGCGGTCTGAAGTTCCGGGTCCAGGCCTCCGCCGTCCTCGACGAGCAGTTCAAGGCCTTGCGCGCCGCGCCGCGCAAGATGAGTTTCGCCGAGGTGTACCAGGGCCTGCAGACCGGGGTCGTCAATGGCACGGAAAACACCTGGTCCAACTACTTCAGCCAGAAGATCCATGAGGTCCAGCCCTATTTCACCGAGTCCAACCACGGCCTGATCGACTACATGGTGATCACCAACACCACGTTCTGGCAGGGCTTGCCCGAGGACGTGCGCACCGAGCTCAACAAGGTGATGGACGAGGTCACCCTGGAGGTGAACCGTCAGGCCAAGGCACTCAATGACGAGGCTCGCGGCGCCATCGCCAAAGCCGGCACCAGCGAGATCATCGAACTGACTCCCGCGCAACGCGAGGAGTGGCGCAAGGCCATGCAGCCGGTCTGGAAGAAGTTCGAAGGAGAGATCGGCAGCGAGGTGATCGAGGCAGCCGTCAACGCCAACAAGGCCAGCTGAAGATCCGCGAGCGCGTCCTTCTTTCGCCCCCTGTCAGTGCCTGTTGGAGGTTCGTATGTCTGCCGTGACCCGTCTCTGGTGCCGGCTGGAGGAAGCGCTCGTCGCCTTCCTGCTGGCGGTCATGACCCTGATCACCTTCGTCTACGTGGTGGTCAACAACGTATACGCCGTTTTTTATTATCTGGCCGATCGCAGCGCCTTTCTGGAAGAACCCCTGTTGGCCATGGGGGACGGCCTGCTCTTCGTCTCCCAGGAAATGACCTGGAGCATCGCCCTGACCAAGGCGGTGTTCGGCTGGCTGATCTTTATCGGTCTGGCCTGGGGCGTGCGCATCGGCGCTCACCTGGGGGTCGATCTGCTGGTCAAGACCTTTCCACCCGCCTTGCGCAAGGCGGTGGCCTTGCTGGCGGTCGGCATCTGTATCTTCTATTGCGGACTGATGACCTATTCCAGCCAACAATGGGTGGCGGCGCTGATGAACGCCAACATCGGCGCCGAGGACCTCGACCGCTTCGGTCTGCGTCAGTGGCATATCGTCATGATCGTGCCGATCGGCTTCGCCCTGATGCTCATCCGCTTCGTCGAGGTGTTCCTGCGCATTCTGCGCAACGAGCAGAGCGGCTTCGGGGGCCATAGCGAAGCCGAGGATGCCCTCCGACTCGTCGACGGCCAGCACGGCACGGAGCGCCAGCCATGACCATTACCTTCCTGTTCCTGGCGCTGTTCGCCCTCATGTTCATCGGCATTCCGGTGGCCGTTTCCCTGGGGCTTTCCGGTGCCCTCACCATCCTGCTGTTCAGCAACGACTCGGTGCGCTCGCTGGCCATCAAGTTGTTCGAGACCAGCGAGCACTACACCCTGATGGCGATCCCGTTCTTTCTCCTGGCCGGAGCCTTCATGACCACGGGCGGGGTGGCTCATCGGCTGATCGAGTTCGCCAACGCCTGCGTCGGCCATATCCGGGGCGGCTTGGCCATCGCCGCGATCCTGGCCTGCATGCTGTTCGCCGCCCTCTGCGGATCGTCGCCAGCCACCGTGGCCGCGGTGGGCTCCATCGTCATCGCCGGCATGGTCCGTTCGGGCTACAAGCGCGAATTCGCCGCCGGCATCGTCTGCAATGCCGGCACCCTGGGGATCCTCATCCCGCCCTCCATCGTCATGGTGGTCTATGCGACGGCCACCGAATCCTCGGTGGGCAAGCTGTTCATGGCGGGGGTGGTGCCGGGGTTGCTGCTGGGCCTGGTGCTGATGGTGACCATCTACATCATCGCCCGCATCAAGAACATTCCGGCGCTACCGCGAGCTTCCTTCAAGGAGGTGCTGCGGACCGGACGGCGCGCCATCTGGGGCTTGATGCTGATCGTGATCATCCTTGGCGGCATCTATTCCGGCATGTTCACGCCCACGGAAGCGGCGGCGGTCTCGGCGATCTACGCCGCCATCGTCGCGGTCTTCGTGCACAAGGACATGCAGCTGCGGCAGTGCCATCGGGTGCTGATCGACGCGGCCAAGCTGTCCGTGGTGCTGATGTTCATCATCGCCAACGCCATGCTCTTCGCCCATGTCCTGACCACCGAGCAGATTCCCCAGTCGATCACCCGCTGGGTGGTGGACCAGGGCTTCTCGCCGATGGAATTCCTGATCGTGGTGAACATCGTGCTGCTGATCGCGGGCACCTTCATGGAGCCGTCGGCGATCATCCTGATCCTGGCCCCCATCCTGTTCCCGATCGCCGTGCAGCTCGGGATCGATCCGATCCATCTGGGGATCATCATGGTGGTCAACATGGAGATCGGGCTGATCACGCCGCCGACGGGCCTCAATCTGTTCGTCACCTCAGCGGTGACCGGCATGCCGCTCACCACGACCATCCGGGCCGTTTCCCCCTGGCTGCTGGTGATGCTGGCCTTCCTCATCCTGGTGACCTATGTACCTTATCTGTCCCTGGCCTTGCCGAACTGGTTGGGCATGACCTGAGGTCGGGGAGGGTGACCAGGTGAAGAGTCCGGCAACCGGACTCCTCACCTGGTGGTTGAGGCGGCACCACGCATAGCACGATGGGCCGGAACCGTCCTCGTCGCTACACGGCCCTGCATCGTTCATCACTTAATACCACCCCTATAGGGGGGTGAACTTCTACCGTTCGACTCCTTCGCGCGAACACCTGATGGGGACGATGACCGCCCATTGCTGATTCCGCCCTTGGTCCCGGACAGCTCGCCCTGCTAGCGTTCGCCGCTCGATAAGCGAAAAAGAGCAGGGGGTAAGATGACCAGCGCGATTCATGACGTCATTGTCCTGGGCCTGGGCGCCATGGGGGCGGCCACGCTCTACCAGCTGGCGAAGCGTGGGGTCCGGGTCGCGGGCATCGATCGCTATGCGCCACCCCATGACCTGGGCTCCAGCCACGGCGTCACCCGCATCACCCGCCAGGCCGTGGGCGAGGGCGCGGCCTATGTACCGCTGGCGATCCGTTCGCAGCACCTCTGGCGCGAGCTGGAGGCGGAGCGGGGCGCCCGGCTGTTCGAGCAATGCGGGGTGCTGATCATGACCGCCACCGCGACGGCGACCTCCCATCATGGCCGCCCGGATTTCACCCGGGCCACCCTGGAGCTGGCGCGCCAGTACGGGATCCCTCATGAAGCCTGGGACGGCGTCGCCATTCGCCAGCGCTTTCCGCAATTTCGCGTGGCAGACGATGCCCTGGGCTATTTCGAACCAGGCGGCGGTTATCTCTATCCGGAAGCCTGTATCCAGGCGCAACTGGACGGGGCGCGCGAGCGGGGCGCCCAGGTCCATACCGATACCGTCATCGAGCGCCTGGAAGCGGACGAGCAGGGCGTATTGCTGCATTCGGCGCAAGGGCGCTGGCGGGCGAAGCGGGTCATCGTCGCTGCCGGCATGTGGAGCGCTGAATTGCTGGGCGCACCTTTCGACCGGCTGCTGCGCGTCTGTCGGCAGACGCTGCACTGGTTCGAAATCGCCAGGCCCGGGCTCTTTCCGGCGGATTCACCCAGCTTCATCCTTGCCCATGGCAGTGGCGACAGCGATCTCTTCTACGGCTTTCCTCCCTTGCCAGGCGAAAACGCCGTCAAGGTCGCCACGGAGCAGTACCAGGATAATACCACCCCTGTAGGCATGGATCGATCGATTCACCCGGAAGAATCGAGCAAGCTGTTCGGTAATCAAGTCGGGAGGTGGGTTGGCGGTCTTGCAGACCGGGCGGTGCGCAGCGCGGTCTGCGCCTACACCGTGACACCCGACTTCGGATTCATCGTCGACGAACATCCGGCGCTGCCGGGCGTGACCGTGGTCAGCGCCTGCTCGGGGCATGGTTTCAAGCATTCGGCGGCGCTGGGCGAGGCGCTCGCCCAGCGGGTGACCACCGGCCGCAGCGACATCGATCTCGACAGCTTCAGCCTGGCGCGATTCGGCTAGCGGCTGCGCACAGTCAGGGTGACCAGCCGCGTCACTACCAGGGCGATGTACATGACGCCGGAGAATTGGCCGAGCATCACCAGCGAGCGCGCCATCGGCTTGACCGGATAGATATCGCTCAGGCCGACGCCGGAGAGGATGGCGAAGCTGACATAGAGCAGCTCGGTCCAGGTCCGCGCAGCCAGGGGGTCGTTGGCCGCGGTGAAGCTGTTGGGCTGCAGGATCTGACAGGCCGAGTAGGCGTGGGCGAAGGCCCAGGCCAGCAGGGTGAAGGTCGCACCCACGGCAAAGAGTTCATCGGTGGTCGCGCGCTGGTCTTCCATCATGTAGGCGATAAGACTGCCTGCCGCATAGAAGTAGAAGATCGAGTCAAGAATGGCCAGGGATACCACCAGGTGGGGATTGCCGTGCCATTCCACCAGCACCGTGAGCACCAGGATGCAGCCGGCGAGGATGAACCCCAGCCACTGGATGGTCGGACTGCGCCGCACCATGCGCAGAGCGGTGGCCAGGACGATGATGCCGAAGGCGCCGATGATGGCGCGGCCATGCTCTTCCTGTTCCACCAGCGGGTAGAGCAGCAGACCGAGCAGCTGGATGAACAGCAGGTTGGCGGAAGGATAACGGACCAGGTAGTGCAGGGGACTCTTCATCGCGACTCGGCGAAAGGCTCAGGGGCGGCCAGCGTAGCGGGTGGCGCAGCGCTTCGCCACGGGAGCCTCGCGCTCCCGTGGCCTGCACCTCAGGCCGCCTTGCGGCGGGTGGAGGGCAGCAGGAGGGTGAGGATCCCGAGCAGCGGCATGTAGGAGCACAGCTGGTAGACGTATTCGATGCCGTGGTGGTCCGCGAGGTTGCCCAGGCCCGCGGCGGCGATGGCACTGACGCCGAACATCAGGCCGAAGAAGATGCCGGCGATCATGCCCACGTTGCCCGGGACCAGTTCCTGGGCGTACACCACGATCGCCGAAAAGGCCGAAGCCAGGATGAAGCCGATGATGACGCTGAGCACGCTGGTCCAGAACAGATCGACGTAGGGCAGGGCGAGGGTGAAGGGCGCCGCGCCCAGAATCGAGAACCAGATAACCGCCTTGCGGCCGATGCGATCGCCGATGGGGCCGCCGAAGAAGGTACCGGCCGCGACCGCACCCAGGAAGAGGAAGAGGTGCAGTTGGGAGCTGGCGACCGAGAGGCCGAAGCGCTCGATGAGATAGAAGGTGAAATAGCTGGTGATGCTGGCCATGTAGATGTACTTGGAGAACACCAGCAGCGCCAGCACGATCAGCGCGGAGGTCACCCGACCGCGCGACAGGCCATGGCTGACCGCGGCGGCCTTGCGCCCCTTGGCGCTGCGCAGGTGATTGCGATACCAACGCGACAGCCCGTACTGCACGCCGATGGCGAATAGCGCGAAGAGCGCGAACCAGGCGACATGCGTCTGGCCATAGGGAATGACGATGGCGGCGGCCAGCAGGGGGCCGATGGCGGTGCCGGCGTTGCCGCCGACCTGGAAGGTGGATTGCGCCAGGCCGAAGCGACCGCCCGACGCCAGGCGCGCTACCCGCGAGGTTTCCGGGTGGAAGGTCGAGGAGCCGACGCCGATCAGCGCCGAGGCGGCCAGGATCGCGGGAAAGCTGCCGACAAAGGCGAGCAGCAGTACACCAATCAGGGTACAGACCATGCCGGCGGGCAGCAGATAGGGTTTAGGATGGCGGTCGGTATGGAAGCCGATCCAGGGTTGCAACAGGGAGGCGGTGATCTGGAAGGCCAGGGTGATCAGACCGATCTGGGTAAACGTCAGACCATAACTATCCTTGAGCATGGGATAGATCGAGGGCAGGACGGACTGGATCAGGTCGTTGATCAGGTGGGCCAGAGCACAGGAGGCCAGAATGCCCGCCACCATCGGCGAGGCGCCGGGCAGGGCGGCGGTGGGGGTTTCGCCAGGAACGGCTGGCGTGGCAGAGGAAACGGCCATGCAGGTATTACCCTTATTATTTATGTCCAGCCGCTCACTGTGGCATCCTGTGGTATCGGAATCCAGTGCCAGTTACCGGATGTTTCCGGCAACCGAACTCACGCCAGGCGGCCTTTCGGCTCGCGTTGGGGCGCTTGCACCTTCCACTCTTTTCACGTTTTGTAATGGCAGATCCCATGACAGCCAAAGATCCACTGCTCCTTGACCAGCAACTGTGCTTTTCCCTGTATTCGGCTTCGCTGGCGATGACGCAACTCTACAAACCCCTGCTGGAGAGCATGGGCCTGACCTTCCCGCAGTACCTGATCATGCTGGTGCTCTGGGAGCATGACGGCCTCACGCTCAAGGAACTGTCCAATCGACTGCGGCAGGATTCCGGTGCCCTGACCCCCGTGGTCAAGCGCCTGGAAGCGGCCGGGCTGGTCACGCGTCGGCGCAGCGCCGAGGACGAGCGCAACCTGTCGATCGAACTGACGCCAGCGGGTCGCTCGCTGCGTGACCAGGCCAACGGCGTCAACAGCCGGGTGCGGCAGGTCTGCGCGCTGGGCGATGCCGGGCTGGACGATCTGCGCGAGACCCTGGTCATGTTGCGCAACCGCCTGGACGAGGAAGGCAACCCGACGTCCTGAACCAACCCGCCCTGATCGGTTCCCATGGCTACAGTCGCCGGGGAATTCGTATGACCTTCAACTATCAGCCCGACCAGGATTACCTGCTTGTGGATCTCACCAGCGGGCGCACGGCCGGCAAGTTGCTCCAGGGCGAGCTGCATATCGCCGAGAGCTGTCAAGGCGAGGACCCGCGGACCTATGCGCGGCTGCTCGGCGAGACGCTCCGCAGTACCCTGGGCGACGAGGTCGGACAGCGCGAGGGCGATATCCTTACCCTGCGCCGCACCGGTATCAAGCTGCGCCTGGTCCCTCTGGAAATCGCCTGCGACTAGGCCGGGGCACGGCTGAATAGCGCTCTGAGCCAGGCGACCAGGGCCACGTTGATCAGCGCCAGCAGGCAGAGCAGGGCCAGCACCGCCTGGGGGCCGTGATGTTCCAGCACATAGCCGCAGAGCAGGGGCGTGGCCGCCTGGCCGAGTAGCGCCGGGCGCGCCATGCGGCCCAGGACGGTGGCGTATTCCGCCGGATTCCAGAGCGCCAGCGGCAGGGCGCCCCGAATGATCGCCCGCAGGCCATTGCCCGCACCGAAGATCACCAGACCCACGACCGTCACCCAGACCAGGCCAGGCCCCAGGGTCACCAGCAGCAGGCCGGCGGCCGTGCAGACCACCGAGGCCAGGGCCGTCCACAGCGGGTGACCATTGCGGTTGAGCAGGTCGATGATCCGCGAGGCCACCTGGCTCGGCCCCAGGCAGGTGCTCAGCGCCACCGCACTCGCCAGGCTGTAGCCGAGCCCCTGCAGGAGGGTGATCAGCTGGACGGAAATTGCCGTCATCAGCATCGCGCCCAGGGTGAAGAGTGCCGTGAGCACGCTGTAGAGCGCCCGGTTGACCGGCACGGCCGATGCCGCCTGGCCGGTCCGGGGTGCCTGGGTGGCGAGGACCGGTGCGGGCAGGGCGCGGCGATAGAGCGGCCAGATCGTCAGCAGCAGGACGGCCGCATAGGCCAGGCAGGCACCGCGCCAGCCGAGGTGACTGACCAGGAAGGCGGCTACGGGCCAGGTGATGGCGGTGCAGAAGCCCGATACGAGGGTGATACCGCTGATGGCCGAACGGGCCTGGGTGCCGTAGCAGGTGCCCAGGGTGGCGAACAGCGCATCGTACAGACCCGCGGCCATGCCGATGCCCATCACCACCCAGGCGAGCAGAAACACCGGCAACTGCTGGGCGCTGGCCATCAGCACCAGCCCGGCCGCCACCCCCAGGCCGCTCAGCGACAGCAAGGTGCGGCCCCCCTGGCGGGCGATCAGGCGGCCGCACGCCGGTGCCAGCAGGCCGGACACCAGCACCCCGAGGGAAAGTCCGCCATAGACCCACTGCCGGGACCAGCCGGTTTCCCGGACCACCGGATCGGCGAGCACCGCCAGAATGAAAAAGGAGCCACCCCAGACGAGGATCTGGGCGATGCCGAGCAACAGGATCTGGAAGGACGAAGCCTTGGCGGTAGGGGTAGTCATGACAGCGGCGGGCAGGTTGGCGGACAGAGGGGCGGACCTTAGCCCCAGTTATCTTTTGTCGCAATCGTCAGATTTATCTGGATGAAGGCATTTTGTAATCAGTCCGACATCTTGCTTGCCTAGGCTCCTGTGCTTGACCGTCTTCATGCAGTGACGCCCCCATGCTTCGTATCCTTGCCCCCTTTCGCCTTCTGTCCCGCCGCTCCTGGTTGCGAACGCTCAAGACCGGCCCGCGGATGCTGTGTTCCTTTACCTTTGCCGCCGTGCTGCTCGCCGGGCTGGGCAGCTTTTCGCTGTGGGAAATGCAGCAGCTGCGCCGACAGGCCCTGAGCATGGAGCAGGACTGGCTGCCCAGTATCGCCATTGCCGATTCCCTGGCGATCAACCTCGGCAAGTTGCGCAACCAGGCCTCGGTGGTGCTGCTCAATGCCGAGGATCCGGGCGCCGTGGCCATGAGCCGCGTCACCCTGGAGCAACTGGTCAACGAGACCGACCAGCTGTTCCGGGATTATGCGCCGGTCGTCACCGACGCGACCGAGGGTGACTCGATCAAGGCGCTGCACGACGCCTACCAGCCCTTTGTGGAAGGGCTGCGCGAGGAGGTGCGGCTAATCGAGCAGCAGCAGATCCCGGCCGCGCGGGTACAGTTGGATACCGTGGTCGGCCTCAAGGGCGATCTGATGGACATGCAGGTGCAACTCCTGCGCGAATTGAACAAGCAGGGCGCCGCCCAGGCCAAGGAGGTGGCCAACGCCCAGTTCGTCCAGGCCCGCGCCATCGTCTGGTCGGTCATAGGTGGTGCCATTCTGCTTCTACTGCTGCTGGCCTGGCGCCTGACCCGCAGCGTGGTGCAGCCGCTGCGCCAGGCCCTGGACATCTCCGGCGGCATCGCCGCGGGTGACCTGCGGCAGAACATCCAGCCCGAGGGACGCGATGAGGCGGCCATGCTGCTGCTGGCGCTGGAGCGCATGCAGGGCAATCTGCGCGAGGTGCTGGCCCACACCGGCAATGCCTCCGAGCAGTTGGCCTCGGCCTCGACCCAGGTGAGCGCCGTGATGGATGACAGCTGCCGCAACCTGGAGCAGCAGACGACCGATATCCAGCATGCGGCCAATGCCGTCACCCAGCTCAATCAGGCGGTCCAGGCGGTGTGCGAGCACGCGACCTCCACCTCCGCCGAATCGCAGCGCTGCGTCGATCAGGCCAAGCAGGGGCAGGCGCAGGTCAAGCAGACGCTGGCCGCCATCACCCAGCTGGTGGGCAATGTGGACGATGCGGCCAACCAGGCGGACCAGCTGGCCGCGCAGTCCAAGGGCATCAGCAAGATGCTCGACGTGATCCGCAACGTCGCCGAGCAGACCAACCTGCTGGCGCTCAACGCCGCCATCGAGGCGGCCCGTGCCGGGGAAGCCGGGCGTGGCTTTGCCGTGGTGGCCGACGAGGTGCGTGGGCTGGCCAGCCGTACGGGCGACTCCACCCGCGAGATCGAAGGCCTGATCGGCGGCATGCAGCAGGTCAGCGAGAAGACCGTGATCGCCCTGGATCAGAGTCGCCTCCAGGCCAGCCATACCCGCGACCAGGCCCAGGCCACCTGGCAGGTGCTGGAAGGCATCACTCAGGCCATCACCGCCATCGGCCAGCGCAATGACGCCATCGCCGCGGCCACCGAAGAGCAGACGGCTACCACGGCGGCGGTCGATCGCAATCTGACGCTGATCCGCGACGCGGCGAACCAGACCGCCGCCGGCGCCCAGCAGACCAGTGCCAGCAGCCAGCAGCTGTCTGCCCTGGCCGCCGATCTGCACGGTGCCCTGCAGCGCTTCGTGGTCTAGGGCGGACGGGGCTCAGGCCGCCAGCATCACCCGGTCGCGGCCTTCCTGCTTGCCCCGGTAGAGCGCCTGATCGGCACGCTCCAGGGCGCTGGCGAAGGCTTCGCAGTCGCGAATCTCGCAGACCGCCAGGGTGGCCGTGACCCGCGCCGGACCGCGTTCGAGTGATTCGGTGACCTCGGTCAGGCGCTGGCGGATGCGTTCCGCCACGCCCCAGGCCACCTCGGTTCGCGCCTGGGGCAGCAGCACCAGGAATTCCTCGCCACCCCAGCGCGCCGCCAGATCGGAATGACGTACCTCGCGGCGGATGACGTCGGCGATCCCCTGCAGCACCAGATCGCCGCAGTCGTGGCCGAAGCGGTCGTTGATGTGCTTGAAGTGATCGACGTCGAAGAGGATGAGGCTGCCACTCACGCCACTGTGCTTTTCCGCCTGGTCGAGAATCCGCCGCCGGTTGTAGAGGTTGGTGAGGCTGTCGTGGCTGGCGGAGTGCAGCAGGTCCAGCTGCATCTTGGTGCTGTGGTGGAAGGAGGCGCCGGTGCCGTAGAGCAGCAGCCCCAGGGCGCTGATGATGTTGATGGTGCCGAACAGCTTCATCGCCAGGGGCGCGAGGGTGGCGGGTGGGTGCAACAGATAGCCGCCCGCCAGGGTCACCAGGATGCCGGAGACCAGCAGCAGATGGCGGATCGGCGCGGTGCGGTAGTTGTAGATGACGATCGGCAGGATGCACAGCACGTAGTAGTGGAAGTTGCTGTCCCAGCCGAGTTGCCAGGTGGCGATCCAGGCGTGGGCGACGATCTCGCAACTCATGGTCAGGCTGGCGATGCGATAGCGCCGCTGGCGCAGGGCGGTCAGGCAGCCCACGTAGGCGGCGATGCTGAGCACGTTGGCCCAGGCCATCAGGATCTGGTCGAGCAGGATGAAAACGACCAGCAACGCCACATGAATGGCCATGGCCGCCTGAACCACGGGTTTGGCGACCTGCCAGAATTTGCCCAGGGAGTCGTTGAGAGCCTGGTTGCGATCACGATAGGAAAGAGCAGTCATGAAGGGATCACCATAAAGCAGTGCGCCAATGATAAACGCGCTAACAGTAAGCTTAATGGCAAACGGCCAGTCTGGGGGATCCTTTAGCCGAATGGAGGGTAGAAAGGATCAAGCGGAGCGCCGCCGGGACCATCGGCGCTCCTGAAAGCTGCACTGCGACGCCAATCGTCAGAGCTTTCCACCCAGCCGCCCGCTGATGGCCTGGGCGGCTGCCCGCAGATGCAGCGCGGCGGCGCTTTTGACCTCGGCCTGGAAGCCTGGCGCGGCACCGACCACGGTCAGGACGCCGGCCAGCCGGCCGCCGGCTCCTAGCAGCGGCGCGGAGAGGGCATTGACCCCCGCCATCAGCAGGCCGTGCACCGGCTGGATATGGGTTTCCCTTAGCTGGCGCGCGGCCTCCGCCAGGGTCGCGGCGCTGGGCGCAGCCGGTTGGCGCAACTCTTCCGCACGCAACGCCGCGGTCTCGGCATCCGGCAGGAAGGTGTTGAACACCAGGCCCGTGGACGAGCCCAGCAGCGGCAGCACCGAACCGACCTGGGTCACCAGGGTGACGGCGCGCACCGCCTGTTCCACCAGCACCACCGTCGGGCCCTTGTTGCCCCAGACCGCCAGAAAGCAGGTCTCGCCGACCTCGTCGCGCAGGTCGGCCAGCACCGGCGCCGCCAGCTTCACCACATCCAGTCGACCTAGGGCGGCCAGGCCGACGAAGAGGGCCGCCTGGCCGAGTCCGTAGTGATTGGTTCGTGGATCCTGCTCGGCGAAACCGCTGGCGATCAGCGCCTGCAGGTAGCGATGCACCTTGCTGGCGGGCATGTCCAGGTGGCTGGCCAGGCGCGACAGGGACGTGGAGGGTGCCAGCTCGGCGAGGGCCTTGAGGATATCGGTGCCGACCTCGGCCGCCTGCACCTTCTGCCGCCGTGGGGGTGCTGCTTTAGGAATGTCTGTCATCGATTCGATCGCCGTGGAAAGGCAGCGTTATAGCTTGACGCTCCGCCAGGTTCAATTTACTTTTTGCGTAAACCTGTTACGCATAATGGGTGGCCCCGTTGAGCCAACAAGAACAAGTAGCACCGCCAGTGAGCTACCAGTCCGGCTTTGGCAATCACTTCAGCTCCGAGGCGCTGCCGGGTGCCCTGCCCATCGGGCAGAACTCGCCGCAACGCGCGCCCTTCGGTCTCTATGCCGAGCAACTTTCCGGCACGGCCTTTACCGTGCCGCGCCACGAGGCCCGACGCTCCTGGCTGTATCGGCTCCGGCCGTCGGCCGCCCATGGCCGCTTTCAGCGCTGCACCGTCCAGCTGACCGGCGCGGAACTGGGCGCCCCCACGCCCAATCGCCTGCGCTGGAATCCCTTGCCGATGCCGGCAGTCGCCACCGATTTTCTCGCCGGCCTGGAGCGGATCGTCGCCACCGCCGCAGCCGATCAGGCCGAAGGCGTCAGCCTCTATCGCTATGCCGCCAATGCCAGCATGACCGGCGTCTTCTACGACGCCGACGGGGAATTGCTGATCGTGCCTGAGCAGGGACGTCTGGAGCTGGTGACCGAGTTGGGCCTGCTGCGCCTCGAACCGCTGGAGATCGCGGTGATTCCACGCGGCCTGAAATTCCGCGTCGAGGTAGCGGCGGGCGAACCGATACGGGGTTATGTCTGCGAAAACCACGGGCGATCCCTGCGGCTGCCCGAGCTGGGCCCGATCGGCAGCAACGGTCTGGCCAATCCGCGGGATTTCCAGGCACCCGTGGCCCGCTTCGAGGATCTGGAGGGACCCACCCGGCTGGTGCAGAAATTCCTCGGCGAACTCTGGGAGACCGAGCTGGATCACTCGCCGCTGGACGTGGTCGCCTGGCATGGCAACAACGTGCCCTACAAATACGACCTGCGCCACTTCAATACCCTGGGTACGGTGAGTTTCGATCATCCCGATCCTTCGATCTTCACCGTGCTGACGGCGCCGGGCGCCAGCGAAGGGGTGGCCAATATCGACTTCGTGATCTTTCCGCCACGCTGGATGGTCGCGGAAAACACCTTCAGGCCGCCCTGGTTCCATCGCAACCTGATGAACGAATTCATGGGCCTGATCCAGGGCGCCTACGACGCCAAGGCCGATGGCTTCGCGCCGGGCGGCGCCTCCCTGCACAGCTGCATGAGCGCCCATGGCCCGGACGAGGTGTCCACCCGGAACGCCATCGCCGCCGATCTGCGGCCGCACAGGATCGAGAACACCATGGCCTTCATGTTCGAAACCGGCCGCGTCCTGCGGCCGACCCGTCACGCCCTGGCCTCGCCGCTGCTGCAGCCCGACTACGACGTCTGCTGGGCAGGCCTCACCAAGACCTTTGTCGCGCCCGGCGCGGGAGAATCGGCATGACCCACGAATTGCCCAGCTGGGTGGCCTCAGCCAACGGCCATGCGGATTTCTCCCTGCACAACCTGCCGCTGGGTGTGTTCAGTCGCGGCGAGGAGACGCCCCGCGGCGGCGTGGCGGTGGGTGACTTCATCCTCGACCTGGGCTTCGCCCTCGAAGCCGGGCTGTTCCGTGGCGAGGCCCAGCGGGCCGCCGAACTGGCCGCCCGGGAGACGCTCAATGCCTTCTTCGCCGCCGGCCGGCCGGCGCGGGTCGCCTTGCGCCAGGCCGTGCAGGCGCTGCTGCGCGCCGACCATCCGCAACGCGAGCACCTCGAAGAGCTGGGCGAACACCTGCTGGTGCCCCAGAGCGCCTGCCGGATGCACCTGCCCGCGCGGGTCGGCGACTACACCGACTTCTATGTCGGCATCCACCACGCCACCCAGATCGGCCGGCTGTTCCGTCCGGACAATCCGCTGCTGCCCAACTACAAGCACGTGCCCATCGCCTACCACGGCCGCGCCTCGACGCTTGGGGTCTCTGGCGAGGCGTTCCGGCGACCCAAGGGCCAGACGCTGCCGCCCGGACAGGACGCCCCGGTCTTCGGCCCCTGTCGGCGGCTGGACTACGAACTGGAGCTGGGCATCTGGATCGGCCCGGGCAACGCCCAGGGCGAGTCCATCGCCATCGGTGACGCCGCCGAGCATATCGCCGGCTTCTGCCTGCTCAACGACTGGTCGGCGCGGGATATCCAGGCCTGGGAATACCAGCCCCTGGGGCCTTTCCTGTCGAAGAGTTTCGCCAGCACCCTGTCGCCGTGGGTCGTCACCGCGGAAGCCCTGGCCCCTTATCGCCAGGCGCAGCCGGCACGACCCGCCGGGGATCCCCAGCCCTTGCCCTATCTGTACGACGAGCATGACCAGGCCCAGGGGGCCCTGGACATCGAGCTGGAAGTGCTGCTGCGCACGCCGCGCATGGCGGAGCAGGGGCACCCCGCCCAGCGGATCGCCCTGAGCAACACCCTGAACATGTACTGGACGGTGGCGCAGATGGTGGCCCATCACACCGTCAATGGCTGCGCCCTGCAGCCCGGCGACTTCTTTGGTTCGGGCACCCTGTCCGGGCCGGACGCCGACAGCTGCGGCAGCCTGCTGGAGCTCACCCAGGGCGGCAAGCAGCCGCTGCAGCTGCCAGGCGGCGAGACCCGTACCTTTCTGGAAGACGGTGATGAGGTCATCCTCCGGGCGCGCTGCCAGCGGCCCGGGCTGCCCACGATCGGCTTCGGCGAATGTCGCGGTCGGGTAGTGGCTGCAGACTAGGCGAGCGGGTATTGGCCGACCCAGGCGGCATTGACAAGCCATCCGGGCCGGCGCAGATTCCACGTAACGTAATCAGCTTACGCATAATAAGAAGCCGACAGGCAAGCGTGGGGCAGTTTCGATGGACCTCTTTACCTATTACCGTTCCACCTCGTCCTATCGGGTCCGCCTGGCCCTGGCGCTGAAGGGGTTGGACTACCGAGCCGTACCGGTCAATCTGCTGTCCGGCGAGCAGCACCAGCCGGCCTACCGGGCGCTCAATGCCCAGGGGCGGCTGCCCAGCCTGCGCCTCGACAGCGGCGAGGTGCTGATCCAGTCGCCCGCCATCCTCGAATACCTGGAAGAGCGCTATCCGGCCGTGCCCTTGCTGCCGACCGATCCGCTGCTGCGCGCCCGCCATCGGGGTGTTGCCGCCCTGATCGCCTGCGATGTCCATCCGCTGCACAACGTCTCGGTGCTCAACCGCCTGCGCGGCTTGGGCCTGGAAGAGCCGGCCGTGCTCGACTGGATCTCGCACTGGATCGGCGAGGGCCTGGCGGCAGTGGAGGCGCAGATCGGCTCCAGTGGCTTCTGTTTCGGTGAGGTGGGGCTGGCGGATGTCTATCTGCTGCCCCAACTCTATGCGGCGCGGCGTTTCCAGGTGGACCTGGCGTCCTATCCACGCGTCCAGCGGGTGGAGGCCCTGGCCGGCGCGCATCCGGCCTTGCAGCAGGCACACCCCGAGGCGCAGTCCGATGCCCCGGTGCGGGTGGCCTCATGAAGCTGCTCGGCTGTCAGCTCATCCTGGGTGATTTCCTGGCGCGTAGCGTGCGTGGCATTTCCTGCGCGCCGCCCTTGACGGGTTGCTAGCCCGCGTTATCGGCAACGTCCGTCACGTCACCCGTCAAGGAGCCAATCATGGCCGATCTGTTTGAAAATCCCATGGGCCTCATGGGTTTCGAGTTCATCGAATTCGCCTCGCCCACGCCCAATGTCATCGAACCCGTGCTGGAAAGCCTCGGCTTCACTCACGTCGCCAACCACCGTTCCAAGGACGTGGTGCTGTTTCGCCAGGGCGACATCAACGCCATCGTCAATCGCGAAAAGACCGGCCATGCCGCCTATTTCGCCGCCGAACACGGCGCCTCGGTCTGCGGCATGGCCTTTCGCTGCCGCGACTCCCACCACGCCTATGCCAAGGCGCTGGAGCTGGGCGCCCAGGCGGTGGACATGCCCACCGGGCCGATGGAATTGCGCCTGCCGGCGATCAAGGGTATCGGCGGCGCGCCGCTGTACCTCATCGATCGCTACGAGGAGGGCAGCTCGATCTACGACATCGACTTCGTGTTCCTGGAGGGAGTCGAGCGCAAGCCGGTGGGGGCTGGTCTCAAGGTGATCGATCACCTGACCCACAACGTCTATCGCGGGCGCATGGCCTACTGGGCAGACTTCTACGAGCGACTGTTCAATTTCCGCGAGTTGCGCTACTTCGACATCAAGGGCGAGTACACCGGGCTGACCTCCAAGGCCATGACCGCGCCGGACGGCCTGGTGCGTATCCCGCTCAATGAGGAATCCTCCAAGGGGGCCGGGCAGATCGAGGAATTCCTCATGCAGTTCAACGGCGAGGGCATCCAGCACGTGGCCTTTCTCACCGATGACCTGGTGGCCACCTGGGATCGGCTCAAGGCCTCTGGTACCCGCTTCATGACCGCGCCGCCGGAGACCTACTACGAGATGCTCGAAGGCCGGGTGCCCAACCATGGCGAACCGGTGGAAGAGCTGAAAGCCCGCGGCATCCTGCTCGACGGTACCTCCGAAGGTGGGGAGCGTCGCCTGCTGCTGCAGATATTCTCCCAGACCCTGCTGGGGCCGGTATTCTTCGAATTCATCCAGCGCAAGGGCGATACCGGCTTTGGCGAGGGCAACTTCAAGGCCCTGTTCGAATCCATCGAGCGCGACCAGGTGCGCCGTGGCGTGCTGAGCACCTCGGAGTAGCCCCTCCCGTAGCTCCACCGGCTTGCCCAGCGGTGGAGGCGCCTCTAAGGTGACGGCGCGCCATGCCGGCGTCCTTCAACCTCCGAGGTGGCCATGGAGCTGAGCCAGACCCTGGCGCAGGAAATCGTCGAACGCGCCATGCGCATCCTGCCCGGCAACGTCAATGTCATGGATGCGTCCGGGTTGATCATCGGCTCGGGCGATCCGGCGCGGCTGTTCAGCCACCATGCGGGGGCGCGGCAGGTCATCGCCGAAGGCCGCGCGGTGGCATTGGATGCCAGCGCTGCCGCGGAATTGGCGGGGGCCCAGGCCGGTATCAATCTGCCGCTGTATCACCAGGGCGAACTGGTCGGCGTGCTTGGCGTGTCCGGGGAGGACGCCGAGCAGTTGCGCCTACCTGCCGAACTCCTGCGCCTGACCGCGGAAATGCTGATTGAGCAGGCGGCAGGGCAGCCGCCCGCGACCGCGCGCATGACCACGCCGCTGCTGCGGCAGCTGCTCGCGCCCGGCGCCGCACCCGAACTGGGGCGCCATGCCACGCTGCTCGGCCTGAAGCCGGTCCTGCCGCGGGACGTGCTGCTGCTGGAGTTCGCCGTGCCGGCGCCGGGTTTTGGCGACTGGGCACAGCAGCGCAGTGTCCATAGCTGGTGCCTGCCCCATGAAGAGCGGCAATGGCTGTGGTATCGACCCGGCGCGCAGGCGCCCGAGGCGCTGCTGGAGGAACTGCCGGGGCAGGGCTGGTCGTTGCAGCGCAGCGTCTGGATCCCCGAGCCGCGACCCTGGACGGGGCTGGCCGAGACGACCCGGCGGGCGCTGGACCTGCTGGCAGTCGCCAGGCGCCTGCTGCCCGACCTCATCCGGGTGACGCTGGACGACCTGGCCCTGCCGACCTGGCTGCAGGGCCAGGCCGAGTGCGCTCGCGGCGCCTGGCTGCTGGAACCGCTGGCAAGACTGCGCCGCGCCGATCGCGACGGCCAGCTGCTGGCGACGCTGCGCAGCTGGTTCGCCGAGGACGCCAGCCCCCAGGCCTGCGCCGAGGCGCTGGGGCTGCATCGCAATGGGCTGCGGCATCGACTGGAGCGGATCCAGGCGCTGACCGGACGGGATCCACGCCGTTTCGCCGACGCCGCCGAACTGTATTGCGCCTTGCTGCTATGGGATCAGGGCTGGGCGAATTCACAGTCCTGACCTGTCGAGACTGGGCGTCTGTCCTGTTGCTGCCGTGCCCGATCCAGGAAACACTCGGCGCATAACAACGGAGAATCGCCCCATGAAAATCGTCATCGCTCCCGATTCCTTCAAGGAAAGCCTGTCCGCCGCCGGGGTCGCCAGCGCCCTGGCCCGTGGCCTGCGCCAGGCGCTGCCAACGGCGGAAATCCGCGAATGTCCCCTGGGCGACGGCGGCGAAGGCACCTTGGATGCCGTACTCGCCGCGACCGGCGGCGAGGTGCGCGAGGTGCGGGTGACCGGTCCCCTGGGCGAGCCGGTGACTGCCCGCTGGGGCTGGCTGGCCGAGCAGCGCACCGCCTTCGTCGAGATGGCCAGTGCCAGCGGTCTGGAACTGGTGCCCAGGGCCCGCCGCGACGTGCGGGTCGCCACCTCCCACGGGACCGGCGAGCTCCTGCGCGCCGCCCTGGATGCCGGCGCCGAGCGCCTGGTGCTGGCCATCGGTGGCAGCGCCACCAACGACGGCGGCGCGGGCGTACTCCAGGCCCTGGGCGTCCGGCTGCTGGACGGGCAGGGCCAGGCGCTGGCACCGGGCGGTGCGGCGCTGGCCTCCCTGGCCAGCCTGGACCTGACGGACCTGCATCCGCGCCTGGCGGCGGTGGAGGTGGTCATCGCCGCCGACGTCGACAATCCGCTCTGTGGTCCCCAGGGAGCCAGCCAGATCTTCGGGCCGCAGAAGGGCGCCTCCCCCGAGCAGGTGCGGGAGCTGGACGCGGCCCTGGCGCATTTCGCCACGGTCACCGCCGCGACCCTGGGCCGTGATGTCAGCGAGCAGCCGGGTGCCGGCGCCGCCGGTGGGGTCGGCTTTGCCGCCCTGGCCTTTCTCCAGGCCACCTTTCGGCCCGGCATCGAGGTGGTCGCGGAGCTGGTAGGTCTGGAAAAAGCCCTGGAGGGCGCCGATCTGGCAGTGACCGGGGAAGGGCGGCTGGACGGCCAGACCCTGAGGGGCAAGACCCCGGCGGGCGTCCTGCGCCTGGCCCAGCGCCACGGCGTGCCGGTGGTGGCCGTGGCCGGCTCGCTGGGCGAAGGCTAC
The DNA here is from genome assembly GCF_000510745.1 of Pseudomonas sp. MOIL14HWK12:I2. NCBI lineage: Bacteria > Pseudomonadati > Pseudomonadota > Gammaproteobacteria > Pseudomonadales > Pseudomonadaceae > Pseudomonas > Pseudomonas sp. MOIL14HWK12:I2. Next base: position 112,002 of record NZ_KI783313.1, read on the forward strand.
GACGCCCTCTATCAACAGGGCCTCGCCGCTGCCTTTAGTCTGGTACCGGGCCCGCTCAGCCTGGAAGAGGCCCTGGCCCAGGCCGAAGGGCTGCTGGAACGCACCGCTCGCGATATCGGTCGGCTGTGGCAGGCGGCGCAGAGCTGAGAGCGATCAGTCGACTTCGCTGGCCGGGTCTTCGAGGTGGTCGATACGCTGAAAGCGTTCCACCAGGAAGTCGATGAAGTGGCGCACCTTGGCCGATAGGTGATGGTGTTCGGAATAGACCGCATAAACATCTGCCGAAGGCGGTCTGGCGTCCTCCAGAACCCGACGTAGCCGCCCGCTACGCACGTAGCGGGCGATGTCCCATTCCGCCCGAAGCAGGATGCCGCGGCCCTCGAGTGCCCAGTTCAGCGCCACCTCACCATCGTTGCAGCTCAGGTTGCTGCGGACCTTGATGCTGCGGGTGCGCGACCCTTCGAGAAACTCCCAGACGCCGTGGATGCTGTCGTTCTGTCGCAGGAAGATGCAGTTGTGCGTTGCCAGATCCTGCAACCGTTGCGGTGCACCGTAGCGCTCCAGATAAAGCGGTGAGGCGCAGAGCAATCGGCGATTGCTGGCGATGCGTCGGGCGTGATAGCCCGCATCCGGGGCCACGCCGAAGCGGATGCCCAGATCCAGACCATGGGCAGCCAGTTCCATGGGATGGTCGCTGAGCAGCAGTTGGGTCTCCACCTCCGGGTAGCGGTCGATGAAGGCTGCCAGCGCCGGGCCTATGTAGCGTCTGCCAAAGCCCAGGGAAGCGTTGATCCTCAGCAGGCCTTTGGGCTGGCTCCGGCGACTGGCGACCATGTCTTCCACTGCTTCGATGTCACCGAGAATGCGTCCGGCATGGCGGAAATAAAGTTCACCCTCGGGCGTGAGACCCAGGGAGCGAGTGGTCCGGTTGACGAGCCGAACGCCTAGCCGTTTTTCCAGTGCGGTCAGTCGTTTACTGATTGCAGAGGGCGTGATGCCCAGCTCGCGAGCCGTGGCGGCCAGGTTGCCCTGCTGGGCCAGTTGGTGAAAAAAGGTCAAATCCTGGGGGCGACTCATTATCAACCTCAGTTCACGTAAGTGATGAGTTCAGGTGAATCTTAGCTCAGGTTTCACTACCTATACTCGGCCCAGCGCTGCCAGTCGGCGTCTTACCCAACGAACCAGAGCACAGGGCCCAGCCATGAAGAACTACAAGATCGCAGCCATTCCCGGAGACGGTATCGGGGTCGAAGTCATTGCCGCCGGCCTCGAGGTCCTCGAAGGCCTGGCCAGGCGCCTGGGCAGTTTCGCCTTTGATGTCAGCCACTACCCCTGGGATTCGGAGTACTACCTCCAGCATGGTCACTACATCCCGGAAGGGGGGCTGGACGAGATCAAGCAGGCCGATGCCATCTTTTTCGGCGCGGTAGGAAGCCAGAAGGTGCCGGATCACATTTCCCTCTGGGGCCTGCGGCTGCCGATCTGCCAGGGCTTCGACCAATACGCCAACGTGCGGCCGGCGCGGGTGTTACCCGGGGTTAAAAGTCCGCTGACCAACGGGCAGACCATTGACTGGGTGATCGTGCGGGAGAATTCCGAGGGCGAATACTCCGGCAGCGGTGGTCGGGTCCACCAGGGGTTGCCCATTGAGGTAGCCACCGAGGTCTCCACCTTCACCCGCGTTGGCGTCGAGCGTATCCATAGATTCGCCTTCGAATTGGCCCGCAGCCGCCCGGCCAAGCACCTGACGCTGGTCACCAAGTCCAACGCCCAACGCCACGGCATGGTGTTGTGGGACGAGGTGTTCGCCGAGGTGGCCAAGGATTATCCGGACGTGCGCACTACCCGTGAGCTGGTGGATGCGGTGACCACCACCATGGTGCTCAAGCCCGGCAACCTGGACGTGATTGTCGCCACCAACCTCCACGCCGACATCCTCTCGGATCTGGCTGCAGCGCTCTCCGGCAGCCTGGGTATCGCGCCTACCGCCAATCTCAACCCCGACCGGAGCTTTCCCTCGATGTTCGAGCCCATCCACGGCTCAGCCTTCGACATCACCGGCAAGGGCGTCGCCAACCCTATCGCTACCTTCTGGACCGCGGCGCTGATGCTCGACCACCTAGGCGAGCGCGAGGCCAGTGCCCATCTGATGCGGGCCATCGAGGAGGTCACCGCCAGCGGCCTGCACACCCCAGACCTGGGCGGTACGGCCACCACGCGCCAGGTCACCGACGCCGTGCTGGAGCTGATCGCCCGCTAGCTCGGCGTTCCCACCCGCGGCGAGCCAGCGGGTGGGAAGGCCTCAGCACTTTCACGGGCGACCGCCCGCCGGCGCGGTCGCTTCCATTACAAGAACAACAATGGATATCCCATGAAGCGCCTACTCGGAAAACTCTACGTCCAGGTCGTCATCGCGGTCATTGCCGGCGCCTTGCTCGGCGTCTTTTATCCGGACTTCGCCACCTCGCTCAAACCCATCGGCGATGCCTTCATCAAGCTGATTAAGATGCTGCTCGCGCCGGTGATCTTCCTTACCGTGGTCACCGGTATCGCCAAGATGAACGACATGAAGGAGCTGGGCCGGGTGGGCATCCGCGCCTTCATCTACTTCGAGGTGGTCTCGACCCTGGCGCTGATCGTCGGGCTGGTAGTGGTCGATACCTTCAAGCCCGGCGCTGGCATGAACATCGATCCAGCCACCCTCGACAGTTCCGCCATCGCCAGCTACACCGAGGCCGCCAAGCATGAATCCTTCATCGCCTTCATGATGCAGATCATCCCCAACACCCTCGGGGATGCCTTCGCCAAGGGCAACATCCTGCAGATCCTGTTGTTCTCCATCCTGCTCGGCGTGGCCCTGGCGCGCTGTGGCGACAAGGGCAAGCCGATCATCCGCACCCTCGATAGCCTGATGCACGGCATGTTCGGCATCGTCAACATCGTGATGCGCCTGGCGCCGCTGGGGGCCTTTGGCGCCATCGCCTTCACCATCGGCAAGTACGGCTTCGGCTCGCTGTTCTCCCTGGGCAAGCTGATGGCCTGCTTCTACATTACTTGCATCCTGTTCGTCGCCCTGGTGCTGGGCCCGATCTGCCGCGTCGCCGGCTTCAGCCTGTGGAAGCTGCTCAGGTACCTCAAGGAAGAGCTGTTCACCGTGCTGGGCACCAGTTCGTCGGAATCGGTACTGCCGCAGATGATCCGCAAGATGGAAAACGCCGGCTGTTCGAAGCCAGTGGCCGGCATGGTCATCCCCTCCGGCCTGACCTTCAACCCGGACGGCCAGGCCATCTACTACACCGCCGCCGCGACCTTCATCGCCCAGGCCACCAACACGCCGCTGAGCCTGACCGACCAGCTCATCATCATGGCTGTGTTGATGCTCACGTCCAAGGGTTCGGCCGGCGTCACCGGTTCCGGTTTCATCACCCTGGCGGCGACCCTCGCCAGTCTTGGCACCATCCCGGTGGCCGGCATGGTGCTGCTACTGGGTGTAGACCGCTTCATGTCCGAGGCTCGAGCGATCACCAATACCATTGGCAATGGCGTAGCCACGCTGGTTATCGCGCGCTGGGTGGGAGCGTTGGACATGGGACGGCTCAACGCCGCGCTGGATGGCCAGGCAATTCCCGCTTCGGAGCCGGAGGCTCAGGAAGGCGTGGCGATGGCCGAGCCGGCCCTGTCCAGTCTGGGTCGCAAGGCGCTCTAGCACGCCAGTGCTGGTCGGGCTGCGGGATTTACCTCATGCTGGGCGTCCCGCTCCCGACCGATTACCGCCATGACCTCGTCTGCGCTCCTGCGTACCGGCCTGCTGGCCGCGGCTCTGCTGCTGGTACCTGCCGTCCAGGCGGCCATTCCCAGTCTCAAACCGGCCAACACCTGCGTGCGCAGCGCCTTCGTGTTGCGTTGCCAGGACGGGCAGGGGGGTTGGTACGGGGTGGCGGTCCAGGGCAACGACACCCTGATGCGGGGCTACGATCCGGTTTCGGGTCTGTCATGGGCGCAGACCAGCACCCGCCTGGGACGACTGCAGTTCTTCAGCGGCCTGACCAGCGACGGCAATCTCTGGCTGGGCCGCACCCGGCAGCTGGGCTGGAACGTCATCAGTCGCTTTTCCACGTCCCAGGGCGACCGTGCCCGCACCAGTTGCAACCGTGTGGCGGGGTGCGAGTGGCGTTGACCGGCGAGTCGTCGGAAAGCCCCCCGCAGATCCTGCCAGCAGGCGCCGATTTGCGCAGGAATCTGCCTGAGCGTCCCTGTTGTAGAGCATCCCAGCGGGCGCGAACTCCCTAAGCTTGAGGCATCACCCCTCACCCAGGCGCTGGAGTTCGCGACACATGACGTACAAGCCGAAATTCATCAGCTTCGACTGCTATGGCACGCTCATCAACTTCGAAATGGGACCCACCGCGAAGCGGCTGTTCGCGGATCGTGTGCCGAGCGAGCGGATGCCAGCCTTCCTCGACAGTTTTCGTTTCTATCGCCTCGATGAAGTCCTGGGCGATTGGAAGCCCTTTTTCGAGGTAGTGGAAAACGCCATTCAGCGCGCCTGCGCCAAGCACGGCGTGGACTATCGCGCGGCCGATGCGCTGGCTCTGTACCAGGCCGTGCCCACCTGGCAGCCGCATCCGCATGTCGTCGAGACGCTCAAGGCCATCGCCCCGCAGGTACCGCTGGTGATCCTGTCGAACTCCATGGTCGATCTGATTCCCGCCAGCGTCGCCCACCTGCAGGCGGATTTTCACGCGGTCTACACGGCGGAAGAGGCGCGCGCCTACAAGCCGAGGGCGCAGGTATTCGAGTACATGTTCGAGCAACTGGGCTGCGGGCCGCAGGACATGATGCATGTCTCTTCGAGCTTCCGTTACGACCTGATGACGGCTGCGGATCTGGGCTTCATGGCCAGGGCCTTCATCGACCGCGGGCATGAGCCGGCCTGCGACGGCTATGGCGTCGAGCGCCTGACCGATATCCGCCAACTTCCGGGGCTGCTCGGTCTGCCAGGCCTCGCCGAGACCGCCTCGCCGAGGCAGGGATGATGGTCGCCACCGCACAGCCAGGCGTCTCGGCGACCATGGAGACGCCACCACCGACCCTCGCGCCGGACGAGGTGCAGCAGCTCGTTCGGCGTCTCTACGGTATCGATGGCCGGGTCGACCTGCTGTTGGGTGAGCGGGATCAGAATTGCCGTGTGGAGACGGCGGCGGGCGAGCGCTACGTGGTCAAGATCAGCAATCCGTCCGAATCCCTGGCGGTAGTGGATTTTCAGATCGCCGCGCTCGACCATATTTGCTGCGTGGCGCCCAGCCTTCCGGTACCTCGGGTGGTGCGGACGCTGGGAGGGCAGACGCACGCTACCCTGGTGCTCCCGGACGGATCGGCGACCTCTGTGCGGATGCTGACCTATCTCGACGGTGTGCAGGTCCGCGATACCCGCCGTACCGCTACCCAGCGCCAAGCGATGGGCACCTTCCTGGCCGAATTGAACCTCGCCTTGCGCGACTTCGAGCACCCGTCCGCGACCCACGATCTGCTGTGGAACGTTGCCACGGCCCATCGCCTGGCGGCTAAGGTCGATAGCATCGAAGAAGGCCCGCGCCGCGCCCTGGTCAGGACGTTCATGGCGCGTTTCAACCGGCACGTGCTGCCGCTGTTGCCGCACCTGAGGGCCCAGGTCATCCACAACGACTACCACCTCTACAACGTGCTGGCCGCGCCCCAGGACCACGAGCGCATCGTCGGAGTCATAGACTTCGGCGACATGCTGCATGCGCCCCTGGTGGGCGAGGTCGCCACCGCCGCGGCCTTCCACATGAGTGGCCCTGCCGATCCACTCCTGGGCCCCGCGCAATTCCTCGGCGCCTATCACGCCACGCTGCCGCTCGACGAAAGCGAGCAGGAGATCGTTGCCGACCTCATGGCGACGCGTCACCTGATCACCGTGCTGATCTCGGAGTGGCGGGCCAGGCGCTATCCGGAAAACTACGACTACATCATGCGCCACAACGCGGCCTCGTGGGAGGCACTGACCTTGCTGGCCGATCTGTCTCGAGATCAGGCACGCGAGCTGTTACTTACCGACGTATGCACAGGACCAAGCCATGAACAGCACCCCTGACCTCAACATGGTCAACGCCTACATACCGGGCCGCGTCAAACTGAACGCCGCGACGGCGGCCCTGATCGAACGCCGCGACGCCCTGCTCGGGCCGGCCTATCGGCTGATGTACGAGCATCCCCTGCATATCGTGCGGGGCGAGGGCGCCTGGCTGATCGATCCCGCGGGCCGCCGCTATCTGGACGCCTACAACAATGTCGCCTCCCTCGGCCATTGCCACCCCGCGGTGACCGAGGCGATCTGTCGGCAGGTGCAGACCCTCGCCACCAATACCCGTTATCTGCACGACACCATTCTCGAACTGGCCGAGCGCCTGCTCGCCACCGTGCCCGAGACCGAGCTGGCGCACCTCATGCTGACTTGCACCGGGAGCGAGGCAAACGACGTCGCCTATCGGATCGCCCAGGTGCGCACGGGGGGCACGGGCGTGATCGTCACCGAGACCGCCTATCACGGCTTCACCGATGCGGTCGCGAAGTTCTCGCCGTCGCTGGGCGTCACGGTGGACCTCGGCGCCCACGTGCGACTGGTACCGGCGCCGCGCGCCTACCACGCCGGCGCGCTGGATGTCGCTGAGCGCTTTACCCGCGACGTCGAGGCGGCGATCCGCGACCTGCAACGGCACGGCATCAAGCCAGCGGCGCTGATTGTGGACTCGATCTTTACCAGCGATGGCATCCTGCCCGAGCCGGCGGGTCTGCTGAAGGGCGCGGTCGAGGCGATCAAGCGGGCCGGTGGTATCTTCATCGCCGACGAAGTCCAGCCGGGCTTTGGCAGGACCGGCGAGCACCTGTGGGGCTTTCAGCGTCACGGTGTGATCCCGGATATCGTCACCCTGGGCAAGCCGATGGGCAACGGACAACCGGTCGCCGGGCTGCTGGCCACCGCTGACGTCCTCGCCGAGTTTGGTAGGAACTCCCGGTATTTCAATACCTTCGGGGGCAATAACGTGTCCTGCGCCGCCGCCTTGGCGGTGCTCGACACGATCGAGAAGGAACGCCTGGTGCAGCATGCCGCCGAGGTGGGCACGCTCCTGCGAGAGGGTATCGCGGCGCTCGCCCACCGGCACGCGGCCATCGGCGATGTGCGGGGGGTAGGCATGTTCGTCGGCGTGGAGCTCGTGTCCGATCGGCTGACCCGAGAGCCGGATCGAGCCTTGACGACCCGGGTGGTCAATCTGATGCGCGACAAGGGTGTCCTGCTCAGCGGCTGCGCCATGGGCCACAACGTACTGAAGATTCGCCCCCCCCTGGTGCTCACCGCGGAACAGGCCGGCCTGGTGATAGAGACGCTCGACGCGGCGCTGACCGAAGCGCACTCTGCAGTTCCCCGCGTCTAGCGCTCACCGTTCAAGGCAGCCCCATGCAACCTCCGGCGTCCCTCGATGCGTTCGATATCAAGATTCTCGTGTATCTGCAACGCGAGGGACGCTGTTCGAATGTCGAGCTTTCTTCCGCGATATCGCTGAGCGAAAGTCCCTGCCTGCTTCGCACCAAGCGACTGCAGGATACCGGGGTGATCCGCGGCTATCACGCCGATATCGCCCTGGAGAAGGTGGGCAGTCATGTCATCGTCTTTTCCGAGGTCACCCTCAGCAGCCATCGACCTGCCGACTTTCGCACCTTTGAAGACGGAATCACCCGGTATCAGGAGATCGTCGAGTGCCACAACGTGAGTGGCGGCTACGACTATCTGCTCAAGATCGTGGTGCCGAGCATCAACTGGTTGCAGGCCCTGATGGATCGACTGCTGGAGGACAATATCGGTATCGAGAAATTTGCCAGCCGCATCGTCCTGCGCCAGCCCCTTCGCCAAGGCGGCTATCCATTGGAAACGCTCGTCAATGAGCGGCCCAGCTGGGCGGAGGAAGGACGCTAGCCAGCGTCTGGAACCCTGGCCTGACGGTGCGGACGGCTGTGCCCTGAGGGCGCCTGCGGGACTGGACGGGTGAGGGGATGGTCGCCGATTGCGCCCGGCAGAGCGGTCAGGCGGCCGCGCCGCCTGCCGCGGGGATACCGCTCGCGCGAGGCCACGGTCGCTCAGCCCAGCGCCTGAGTCAGCAGCGCGAACTGATCCAGGCCGTCGCGGGACAGCGGCGCCTTGCCCCGGGCCATCTGCTCGACCTCATCGACCTGGGGAACGCCGATTTCGCTCAGCCAGGGATTGAGACCGCTGCGGGCCGTCACGTCGAATCTCACGTAGCGCCCTTCGGTGTGGCGCAGCAGGGCGAGGATCAGCGCCTTGGCCTGTTCGGTGGATTCGGCGATCACCGGGCCGACCGACAGGCCGCGGCCGTAGGGGCGCAGCAGGGCGAAGCCGCGCAACTGGCCCTCCTGCTCAAAGCCGACAATGCGCTCGGCCTGGGGCAGCAATTCCTGCAGCAGGGCGCTGCGGTCCAGGCCGGTAGCCGCCTGGGCCAGGGTCTCCAGCTGCGGCGCCGCTGCCGGACTCAGCTCGCGGACCTGGTCTTCCAGTGGCTGACGTTCAGCCATGGCCGGCAGACTCGCCACCTGGTGCTGATAGATGCGCTCATAGGAATCGAAGCCCTGGCTGCGGTAGAGCGGGGCGCCGCGCAGGGTGGCGACCAGCAGGGGCGTGCGGTTGCCGGCCAGTTGCAGCAGGCCGTCCATGAGGCGGCGGCCGTGGCCCTGGCCCTGGTGGCTGTCGGCGACGATCACCAGGCCAATGGTGGCGAAGTCGCCCTGGGGCACGCAGAACCCGGTGCCGAACACGCCCTGGTCGTCTTCCAGCACCAGGCCTTCGCCGGTGTGGAACAGGCACTGCCAGTCTTCCGGGCGATGGGGCCAGTGCAGCGCCTGGGACAGCTGGTGAGCGGTGGCGAGGTCGGTTTCGCGCAGGGGTCTTAGGGTGGCGTGGGACACGGCAGGGCTCCGATTCGGGTCTGGCTGATTCAGGCGTCAGCCTAGCAAGCCGCGACGGCAGATTCGGTTGCCGAGGGGTGGACGCGCCACTGCGCGGCGCCGAAGGCCCCTGCCAGTTCGGCAAAAGATGGCGACCCGCGCGCCTAGCATGGGGCCAAGCCCACAGCCCTAGCGGAGCGCGCCATGGCCTCGTTCGACCCCAGAGCAATAGCGGTTCGTTGTGCCCATTTCAGCGAGGGGCGCATCCGCGACGCCCGCGCCGAACTGGAGGTGTTCCGGCCTTCCGATGGCGGTTTCCAGAGCGGTCTGCCGTGCGCCTCGGCCGACCTGGTGGACGAGGTGGTGGAGGGCACCTGGCGTGCCTGGAAGGCCAGCGACTGGGCCAGCCGGCCGCCGCGCGAGCGGGCGCGGGTGATGCGCCGCTGGGCCGATCTGGTCGAAGCCGACGGCGAGATCCTCGGCCCGCTGGAAGCGGTGGGTTCGACCCGTCCGCTGCGCGAGGTGCTGGCCTGGGACATCCCCTATGTGGCCGAGGGCATCCGCTTCTTCGCCGAATTCGCCGACAAGCACGGCGGCGAGGTGGCGGCCACCGCCACCAGTCACCTGGGGCTGCAGGTCACCGAACCCTATGGCGTGGTGGGCGCCGTCGCGCCCTGGAATTTCCCCCTGAGCATGGCCGGCTGGAAGATGGCGCCGGCGCTCGCCGCCGGCAATGCCGTGGTGATCAAGCCGTCGGAGCTGACGCCGTTCTCCATTCTGCGTCTGGCCGAATTGGCCGTCCTGGCAGGTCTGCCGGCCGGCATCCTCAGCGTGGTCCAGGGCGATGGCCGGACCACCGGCGACGCCCTGTGCCGCCATCCGCGCATCGGCAAGGTCACCTTTACCGGCTCCACCGGAACCGGTACCGCCATCATGACCGCCTGCGCCGAGAGCGGGCCCAAGCCGGTGACCCTGGAGCTGGGCGGCAAGAGTCCGCAACTGGTGTTCGCCGATGCCCCGGATCTGGCCCGTACCGCCCGCAGCGTGGCCGCCGCCATCACCGGCAACGCCGGCCAGGTGTGCGTCTCGGGCTCACGGCTGCTGGTGCAACGGGCCGCCCTGGAGCCGATGCTGGAGGGCATCCAGGCGGCCTTCGCCGCCTTGCGCCCGGGGCCGACCTGGTCGGCGGAGGCCACCCTGGCGCCGATCATTTCCCACCGCCAGGGCCAGCGCATCCAGGACATCGTCTCGCGCAGTCGGGCGGCCGGCGCGGAGATCCTGGTTGGTGGTGCCCTGGAGGAGGGCATGGGCGGCGCCTACTATCAGCCGACGCTGATCACCGGGGTCGAGGCGGACAATCCCGCGGTGCGCGAAGAGATCTTTGGCCCGGTGCTGACCGTGCAGGTATTCGACGACGAAGCCGAGGCCCTGGCGCTGGCCGACCACCCCACCTACGGCCTGGCCGCCGGGGTGCACACCGCTGATCTCGGCCGGGCGTTGCGCCTGACGCGAGCGCTGGAAGCCGGTACCGTCTGGGTCAATCGCTATGGCCGCAGCCACGACTGGATCATTCCCACCGGCGGCTACAAGCGCTCCGGCATCGGCAAGGACCTGGGCCGCGCCGCCTATGAGGCGACCCTGCGCAGCAAGAGCGTACTGATCGATCTGGAGCACTCCTGAGGCTTGGCCGAAAAGTCGCTGAGCGATGGTCAGGCAAGGCAAAAATCAGCGAGGAAGCGGAGTTTACGAATGGTAAATGAGCATTCCGAGATGATTTTTAACGCAGCATGGCCGAGCGCAGGCACTTTTCGGCCAAAGCCTGAGGTCGCCGCAAACAATGCTGGGCCCTACCGCTAAAACGGTTTTTTCTGTCTCCCGCGGCGCCTGAAAGCGGACAACTGTCAGGCCCGCCGGTGCTGTAATGCTTGCCAGGGACGCCACTGGCGCCCCGGTCTCTCACTCACGACCCCTGTCAAAGGACTCTTGCCATGACCGCCTTTCGGCCCAAGTACATCACCTTCGACTGCTACGGCACCCTGACCCGTTTCCGCATGTCCGACATGGCCCGCGAGATGTTCGCCGACCGCATTCCGGCCGAGGCGATGGACCAGTTCTGCAAGGATTTCAACGGCTATCGCTTCGACGAGGTGCTGGGCGCCTGGAAACCCTACTCGGAAGTGCTGTACTCGGCGGTGGAGCGTACCTGCAAGCGCTGGGGCATCTCCTTCACCGACGCCGAGGCCAATGCCTACTACGAGGCGGTGCCGAGCTGGGGGCCGCATCCGGACGTGACCGCGGGCCTGGCCAAGATCGCCGACAAGATCCCGCTGGTGATCTATTCCAACGCCGCCGACGAGCAGATCATGTCCAACGTCGACAAGCTGGGCGTGCCCTTCCACCGGGTCTTCACCGCCGAGCAGGGCCAGGCCTACAAGCCGCGCCTGCAGGCCTTCGAATACATGCTGGACAACCTCGGCTGCGGCCCGGAAGACGTGCTGCACGTGTCGTCGAGCTTTCGCTACGACCTCATTCCGGCCGACTACATGAACATCAAGAACAAGGTGTTCGTGAATCGCGGCCATGAGCCGAGCACGCCATTCTACCGCAACACCGAGATCAAGGACATCGGCGGCCTGGCCGCGGTCGTCGGTCTCGAATAACCCCCTGAGCTGCCGGAGCGCCCGCCCATGAGTCTTGGCCCAGCATCGTCCGATTCCTACTGGCTCGCGACCGCGCCGGGCTTTACCGGGGCCACCCCGGGGCCGGTGGCGGGCGAGGTGGATGTCGCCATCATTGGCGGCGGCTTCACCGGGCTCTCCGCGGCCGTCGCCCTGCGCCGGCGCGGTGCCAGCGTGGCGGTGCTGGAGGCCGGTCGGGTGATCGGCGAAGCCTCCGGGCGCAACGGCGGCCACTGCAACACCGGCGTCGCCCAGGACTACGCGGCCCTGCACGCCAGCCTGGGCGCCGAAAAGGCCCGGGCCTTCTACCAGGCCTATGCCGATGCGGTGGCCAGCGTCGAGGCGGTGATCGCCGAAGAGGGCATCGCCTGCGACTTCCACAAGGCCGGCAAGCTCAAGCTGGCGGCCAAGCCGCAGCACTACGACAACCTCGCGCGTACCTGCGAACTGATCCGCCAGGAGGTGGATCCGCAGGTCGAATTGCTCAGCGCCGCCCAGGTGCGGGTCGAGGTGGCGTCAGCTGATTTCCATGGGGGGCTGCTGCAGCACAACGGTGCCCAGATGCACATGGGGCGCTTCGGCGTAGGGCTGGCCGATGCGGCGGTGCGACGGGGCGCCCAGGTCTACGAGGGCGCGGCGGTGAGCGATCTGCAGCGCCTGCCCGATGGCAGCTTTCGGGTGATCAGCGCCAAGGGCGAGTTGCGCGCCCGCCAGGTGCTGGTGGCCACGGGCAACGCCAGCGTCGGCCCCTTCCAGTGGTTTCGCCGCCGCATCGCCTCGGTGGGCAGCTTCATCATCGCCACGGCGCCGCTGCCCAAGGCGCAGCTGGACGAACTGCTGCCCAATCGGCGCACCTATGTCACCAGCCGCATCATCGGCAACTATTTCCGCACCACGCCGGATCACCGGCTGATCTTTGGCGGGCGGGCGCGTTTCGCCCTGTCCGATCCGCGCCAGGACGCCAAGAGCGGCGCCGTGCTGCGCAACGCCCTGGGCCAGCTGTTTCCCAGCCTGGCCCAGACGCCCATCGACTATTGCTGGGGCGGCCTGGTGGACATGACCGCCGACCGCCTGCCCCGCGCCGGCGAGCAGGATGGCCTGTTCTACGCCATGGGCTACAGCGGCCACGGGGTGCAGATGTCGGTGCACATGGGCCGGGTGATGGCCGAGGTGCTGGAGGGCCGCAGCCAGGCCAATCCCTGGCGGGTACTGGACTGGCCGGCCATTCCCGGGCATTTCGGCAAGCCGTGGTTCCTGCCGCTGGTAGGGCTGTATTACCGGGTCCAGGATCGCCTGCACTAGCCGTCGCTCCCGCAACCGCCCGCCCGGGTCCTGCCACGCGCAGTGCCCGCGCGGGCGGTTTTGCGTTTCCGCAGCCCGGCGGGCGCAAACCGGCGGCGCTGCGCAGAACCTGCTGCCACCGCAGGTTTTTCGCAGCCATCCAGTCTCCCGTCGCGGTCCGCACCGCGCTCCGCCACCCCAAGCGAAACGCCGCGCCAGCGCGCCAAAGACGGGCATGGCGGGCCCTGATGCGCCGTCGCGACGCACACCGCAAACAATGCTGAGCGGCTTGGTCAAAACGGTCTTTTCTGTCTCGCCGCAGGGGCAATTCGACGGTAATCGGCGAGGGGCCGGTGCTGTAATGAACCAGGCCGCATGACAAGGCGGCCAAGAGGACAGCGCCGTGCGCCCGGGGAGGGGTGTACGGACTGGTGACCGAGCCCCCAACGAGCGAGCCGACATGACCGAGAAAAAGACTGGAAGTCCCCTGATAGGAGCTGCTGAAAGCGTTCGGGCCTTCGAGGCCCTGCATCGGGGGCTGTCGCGGCGCGATGCGCTGCGCCTGCTGGGCGCCGCCGGGTTGCTGGCGACCGGGGTGGGTGGTCTGCTCGGCCGTGACGGCCAGGCGTTCGCCGCAGAAGATGCGGTCAGCGGCACCCCGCGCCGTGGCGGTCGGGTGCGCGCCGCAGCGGCCGGGTCGTCCACCGCCGATACGCTCGATCCGGCCCGCGGCGCTTTCTCCGGCGACTATGCCCGGCAATACTTCTTCTACAACGGCCTGACCGTCTTCGACAGCCACCTCGAACCCCAGATGGCGCTTGCCACCAGTTTCGATACCCAGGACGCCCTGACCTGGACGATCAAGCTGCGCCAGGGTGTGCAATTCCACAACGGCAAGACCTTCGACAGCGCCGACGTCGTCTACTCGCTGTTGCGCCACAAGGACCCGGCGGTGGGTTCCAAGGTCAAGGCCCTGGCCGACCAGTTCGCCGAGGTCACCGCGGTGGCCCCCGACGAGGTGCGCATCCGCCTGGTGTCGCCGAACTCCGAGCTGCCCGCGGTGCTGGCCATCTCGCCGTTCCTGATCATCGCCGACGGCACCAAGGATTTCTCCACCGCCAACGGCACCGGGCCCTTCAAGGTCAAGGAATTCAAGCCGGGAGTGCGCACCGTGGGCGTGCGCAACGAAAACTACTGGAAGTCCGGCAAGCCCTATCTGGACGAGATCGAGCTGATCGGCATCGGCGACGAGCCCTCGCGGGTCAATGCCCTGCTGGCCGGCGACGTCCAGCTCACCGTGTCGGTGGATCCGCGCTCCGCCGAGCGCCTCAAGCAGAGCGGCAAGCTCAAGGTGGTGGCCAACACCTCGGGTGGCTACACCGACCTGATCATGCGCATTCCCAACCGGCCGTTCAACGATCCCAACGTGGTCGAGGGCATGAAGCTGCTGTTCGACCGCGAGCAGATCCTCAAGTCGGTGTTCCTCGGCTACGGCACCATCGGCAACGACCAGCCGATCATGCCGGGCACACCCTATTACGCGGCGGATCTGCCCCAGCGGCCCTACGATCCGGACAAGGCCAAGTTCCTCTTCCAGAAGGCCGGCATCGCCGGCGCACGGATGCCGCTGGTGACCTCCACCGCCGCCGACAACGCCAACGAGATGGCCCTGGTGCTGCAGCAGTCGGCGCGCCAGGCCGGCCTCAACCTGATGGTCAATCGGGTCAGCGCCGACGGCTACTGGGACAACCACTGGATGAAGGATCCGCTGGGCTTCGGCAACATCAACGCCCGGCCCACCGCCAACATCCTGCTGTCGCAATTCTTCAAGTCCGATGCGCCCTGGAACGAATCCGGCTGGAAGAACGAACAGTTCGACCAGTTGCTGGTGGCCTCCCGCGGCGAGACGGATGTCGCCAAGCGCAAGCAGATGTACGCCGACATGCAGCTGCTGATCCACCAGCACAGCGGCATCGGCCTGCCGATCTTCACCAGCTCCATCGATGCCCATTCGCCCAAGCTCGGTGGCTACGGAATCATCCCCATCGGCGGCTTCATGGGTTACATGTTCGCCGAGCACGTCTGGCTGGAGGCCTGACGCTCGTTGCCTCACGGCGAGTCGCTCCGCAGCGACCGGCTCGCCGCTCCACGCTCAAGCAGGAGGTGGCTTTGGACCTTTCCGTCTTTTCCCTCATCGCCAGACGCCTCGGGGGCGGGTTGCTGACCCTGCTCATCGTCTCGTTGCTGGTGTTCTTCGTCTCCGCGCTGTTGCCGGGCGATGCCGCGCAGCAGGCGCTGGGCCAGTTCGCGCTGCCCGAGCAGGTCGCCGCGCTGCGGGCCCAGATGGGCCTCGACCAGCCGGCGCTGCTGCGCTACGTCCGCTGGCTGAGCGGCCTCCTGCACGGTGATCTCGGCCAGTCGCTGGCCAGCCAGATGCCCATCTCCACCATGATCGGCGATCGACTGGGCGGCTCCCTGATGCTGGCCGGGGTCACCGCCCTGGTGTCGGTACCCCTGGCGCTGGGTCTGGGCATCGTCTCGGCGATGAACGCCGGCGGTCGCCTGGACCGCGCCCTCAACGTCTTTACCCTGGGCATCGTCGCGGTGCCGGAATTCCTGGTGGCGACCCTGGCGGTGCTGGTCTTCGCCGTGCACCTGCAGTGGACCTCGGCGCTGACCTTCGCCCATGACATCGACGGCCCCCTGGACTTCCTGCGCGCCTATGCGCTGCCGGTGGGCACCCTGTGCTGCGTGATCGTCGCGCAGATGGCGCGGATGACCCGCGCCGCCCTGGTGGAGCAACTGCAGAGTCCCTATGTGGAGATGGCCCGACTCAAGGGCGTCGGTCCGGTGCGCGCCGTCCTGCGCCATGCCTTGCCCAATGCCGTGGGGCCCATCGCCAATTCCATCGCCCTGAGTCTTTCCTACCTGATGGGCGGGGTGGTGATCGTCGAGACCATCTTCAACTACCCGGGCATCGCCCAGCTGATGGTGGACGGCGTCGCCAGTCGCGACCTGCCGCTGATCCAGGCCTGCGCCATGCTGTTCTGCTGCGCCTACCTGGTGCTCATGACCCTGGCGGATCTCTGCGCCATCCTGTCCAATCCGAGGCTGAGAACGCTATGACCCGACCCGTGATTCCCGTACGTGCCGCGTCCGTCGTGCCGGTGGATGGCAAGACGCTCGACGCCCAGCTGTCACCGCCGCGGACCCGTCGGCGCACCCGCTGGTCCCTGACCGGCATCATCGGCGGCGTCCTGGTGGCCTTCTGGCTGTTCATCGCCCTGTTCGGCGTCTGGCTGGCGCCCTATGACCCGGGCGCCCTGGGCGACAGCGCGGTGCTGGCCAGCTATAGCCCTGCGCACCTGCTGGGCACCGACTACCTGGGCCGCGACGTGCTCAGTCGCATCCTCGACGGCGCCCGCTTCACCGTGGGGCTGGCGCTGGTGGCGGCGGTGTTGGCCTGCGTCCTGGGTACCGGCCTCGGTCTGCTGGCGGCGCTGTCCGGACGCTGGGTGGACGAGCCGCTGTCGCGGCTGATCGATGCGCTGATCTCGCTGCCGAGCAAGATGCTGGCGCTGGTGATGGTCTCGGCCTTCGGCTCCTCGGTGCCACTGCTGATCGTCATGGCGGTGGTGGGCTATGCCCCCGGCTGCTATCGCATCGCCCGCAGCCTGGCGATGAACCTCACCGAGCTGGAGTACGTCCAGGTCGCCCGCACCCGTGGCGAAGGCCGGCTGTACATCGCCCTGCGCGAGATGCTGCCCAACATGCGCCTGCCGCTGCTGACCGACCTGGGCCTGAGATTCGTCTACATCGTGCTGCTGCTCAGCGGCATGAGCTTTCTCGGCCTCGGCGTGCAACCGCCGAACGCCGACCTCGGCTCCCTGGTGCGGGAAAACATCGGCGGTCTGGCCGACGGCGCTCCGGCGGTGCTGATGCCGGCGCTGGCCATCGGCACCCTGACCGTGGGCGTCAACCTGCTCATCGACCGGTTCGGCGCGCGGCGCCGGGGAGGGCGCTGAGATGGAATTGCTGGTAGAGGTCAAAGACCTGCGCGTGGTCGCCCAGGGCGAAGACGGCAGCGAAACCACCATCGTCAAGGATGTCGGCTTCAACCTGGCCAAGGGCGAGGTGCTGGCGCTGATCGGAGAATCCGGCTCGGGCAAGACCACCATCGCCCTGTCGCTGCTCGGCTATGCCCGCGCCGGCTGCCGATTGGCCGGCGGCTCTATCCGCGTCGGCGACACCCAGGTGCTGGAGCTGGACGCCGCGGGCCTGCGCCGGCTGCGTGGCCGCACCGTGGCCTACATCGCCCAGAGCGCGGCGGCGGCCTTCAATCCGTCGCGGCGGCTGATGGAGCAGATCATCGAAAGCGCGCTGATCCATGGCGTCCTGACGCGTCGGGAAGCCGAGGCGCGGGCGCTGCAGCTGTTCAAGGAGCTGGCGCTGCCGGATCCCGAGCACATCGGCCAGCGCTATCCGCACCAGGTCTCGGGCGGCCAGTTGCAGCGGCTGATGGCGGCCATGGCGCTGATCACCGATCCGACCCTGGTGATCCTCGACGAACCCACCACGGCGCTGGACGTCACCACCCAGATCGAGGTACTGCGCGTCTTCAAGCAGGTGGTGCGCGAGCGGGGCGTAACCGCCATCTACGTCTCCCACGACCTGGCCGTGGTGGCCCAGATGGCCGATCGCATCCTGGTGCTCAACGGCGGCGAGGTCTATGAGAATCGCCGTACCGAACGCCTGCTGGCCAATGCGCGCCATCCCTACACCCGCAGCCTGCTGGCCGCGGCCCGGCCGGAACCCCTGGCGGAACGTGGCCTGCCCACCGTGGAGACCGCCGCCCCGGTGCTGGAGGTCAAGGACCTGGTGGCCGGCTACGGCCCCATCGGCGCCGATGGCCTGCCGCGCTATCGGGTGCTGGAGGGCATCGACCTGCGCATCGGCGCTGGCCAGGCTCTGGGCGTGATCGGCGAATCCGGTTCGGGCAAGTCGACCCTGGCGCGGGTGATCGCCGGCCTGCTGCCGCCGGCCCAGGGCAGCGTGCGCCTGGGTGGCGAATGGCTGCCGCCGGGTCTGGACGGCCGCACCCGCGAGCAGTTCCGCCGGGTGCAGCTGGTCTACCAGAATGCCGACACAGCGCTCAATCCGGCCCACAGCGTGGAGCGCATCCTCATGCGTCCGCTGGAGACCTATCACGCCTTCGACAAGGCTACCCGCCAGCGCAAGGTCCGCGACTTGCTCGACCGGGTGCAACTCCCGGCCAGCCTCGCCAGCCGGCGTCCGGGCGAGTTGTCCGGTGGCCAGAAGCAGCGGGTCAACCTGGCTCGGGCACTGGCCGCCGAACCCGAACTGATCCTCTGCGACGAGGTCACCTCGGCGCTGGATACCGTGGTCGGCGCCGCCATCCTCGATCTGCTCGCCGAATTGCGCCGTGAGCTGGGGCTGGCCTATCTGTTCATCAGCCACGACATCTCCACGGTGCGCAGTCTCTGCGACGAGGTGCTGGTGCTCTATGCCGGCCAGCCGGTGGAGCTGGGTACCCCGACCACGCTGCAACATCCGCCGCTGCATCCCTACACCGAGTTGCTCACCGCCTCGGTACCGGCGCTGCGCCAGGGCTGGCTGGAAGAGCAACCCATCCGCACGGCGGTCCCCCTGGTTTCGTCGCCGCCCGTCAGTGGCCGGCTCTGCAGCTTCCTGCAGCGTTGCCCGGTACGGCTCGAAGGCCGTTGCGACCGGGTGCCGCCCCGGCCCCAGACCCTCGCCGGGGGCAACCGCATCCTCTGTCATCATGATGGCGAGACCCTGCAGCGCCTGCAGGGTGGCGCCCTGCTGCACACCCAAGGAGTTCGCGCATGACTTCCCGCTTTCAGCGACTCGGCGAGACCGGCCGGCCCCAGGTCAGCCTCAGCGTCGATGGCCTGCCGGTCACGGCGCTGGCCGGCGACACCCTGATGGTCGCCTTGCTGGCCAACGGCCCGGCACTGCGCCGGTCGGAATTCGGCGACGAGCGCCGCGCCGGTTTCTGCCTGATGGGCGCCTGCCAGGATTGCTGGGTCTGGACCGCCGACGGCGAGCGCCTGCGCGCCTGCGGCACCGAGGTCCGCGAGGGCCTGCAGATCCTCACCACGCAACCGGAGGCGGTATGGAATCGGGCCTAACGAAAGGGGGCGGCAACCCGCCGCGGGTGGTCATCGTCGGGGCCGGTCCGGCCGGCGTGCGCTGCGCGGAAACCCTGCTGGCTGCCGGCATTACCCCGGTGGTGATCGACGAGAATCGCCGCGACGGCGGCCAGATCTATCGGCGCCAGCCCGAGGGCTTCCAGCGTCCCTATGCCACTCTCTACGGCAGCGAGGCGGGCAAGGCCGAAAGCCTCCACCGCACCTTCGACGGCGTGCGCGGACGCCTCGACTACCGCCCCGATACCCTGGCCTGGCATCTGCACGAGCGCACCCTCTACACGGTGCAGGGCAATCGCCAGCGCACCCTGGACTTCGATGCCCTGGTGCTCTGCACCGGGGCCGGTGACCGCCTGCTGCCGGTGCCGGGCTGGAACCTGGCCGGTACCTATACCCTCGGTGGCGCCCAGATTGCCCTCAAGGCCCAGGCGGTATCCATTGGCCGGCGGGTGATCTTTCTGGGCAGCGGCCCCTTGCTCTACCTCGTCGCCGCCCAATACCAGCAGGCCGGCGCCACGGTGGCCGCGGTCCTCGACACCGCGCCGCTGCGCCTGCGCGCCCAGGCCACGCCCAAACTGCTGGCCCGCCCGGGCGTGGCCTGGAAGGGCGTGCAACTCATGGCCTCGCTCAAGCGCGCCGGGGTGCCGCTGCACTTTGGCGTCACCCCGCTGGAGATCCTTGGCGATGCCGAACAGGGCGTGCGCGGCGTGGCCTTCGCCGATGCACGTGGCCTGCGCCAGGAGGTGGCGGGCGACGCCGTGGGCCTGGGTTATCACCTGCGCCCCGAGACCCAGCTGGGCGATCTCGCCCGCTGCGCCTTCGAATTCGAGCGCGCCACTGGCCAATGGGTGCTGCAACTGGATGCCGACGGCCGCACCTCCACGCCGGGGGTCTATGCCGCCGGCGATGGCGCCCGGGTACGGGGCGCCGACGGGGCGGAGCTGGCCGGGCAACTGGCCGCCTGCGCGGTCCTGACCGATCTCGGTCGCACCCCGCCCGCTGGCCTCGCCGAGCGCTGCCGCGAGGCGCTGACGGTGCAGGAGCGCTTTCGCCTGGGCCTGGCCGAGGCCTTTCCCTGGCCCGCGAAACAGATGGCCAGCCTGCCGGATACCGCGGTGGTCTGCCGCTGCGAGGGCATCACCGCCGGAGAGTTGCGCGCCGTAGTGCGCGAGAAGGGTGCCCAGGAAGCCAATCGGGCCAAGGCCTTCAGTCGCGTCGGCATGGGTCGCTGCCAGGGTCGCTATTGCGCCCAGGCCGGCGCCGAGATCATCGCCGCCGAATCCGGGGTGCCGGTGGAAACCGTTGGCCGCCTGCGCGGCCAGGCACCGGTCCGGCCATTGCCGCTGGGCATCGTCACCAGCGAAGAGGAGCTTTCGTCATGAACCAGACCGCCAACCGCGCGGACGTCATCGTCGTCGGCGCCGGCATCATGGGCAGCGCCAGCGCCTTCTTTCTGCGCCGCCGGGGCCTGTCGGTGCTCCTGCTGGAGCGCGATCAGGTCGGGCGCTTCGCCAGCGGCACCAATTTCGGCAACGTCCGCCGGCAGGGCCGCTACCTGACCCAGGTGGCGCTGTCCAACCGTTCTCGCGGTATCTGGGGTCGCCTGCCCGAGCTGATCGGCGATGACCTGGAATTTATCCCCGGCGGCCATCTGCGGGTGGTCTACGATCCCGGTCGCATCGCCATGCTGCACGAGTATGCCCGGGCGCCGGAGACCGCCGCCCTCAATCTGCAGGTGCTCGAAGGCGCGGCCCTGCACGAGAAGTTTCCCTACCTGGGCCCCGAGGTGGTGGCCGGCTCCTATGCGCCCCACGATGGCCATGCCAATCCGCGCCTGGCCGCGCCGGCCTTTGCCCGCGCCGCGGTGCGCGAGGGCGTCAATCTGCAGGAAGGGGTGGAGATCACCCAGGTCACCAAGCCGGATGGCGATTTCCTGGTGCAGGCCGCCGACGGCCGCCGCTACCAGGCGCCGCGGCTGCTGATCACCGCCGGAGCCTGGGGCAGTCGGCTGTCGAGCCAGTTCGGCGAGCCGGTGCCCATCGAGACCCATGGCCCCCAGATGGGCGTCACCGAGCCCTTGCCCTATGCCTTCAAGGAAGCGGTGGGCGTCTCTTCGCCGCTGGTGAGCGAGACCATCTACTTCCGCCAGATCCCGCGCGGCAACGTGATCTTCGGCGGCTGCTTCCGCTCCCGCCCGGATCTGGACACCCGTCTGGCCCGCGCCGAGCCCCATGGCCTGCTCAATCAGCTCACCCAGCTGCGCCGCCTGGCGCCGGCCCTGGCCAGGGTCAACGTGATCCGCACCTGGAGCGGGGTGGAAGGCTATATCGCCGACGACCTGCCGATCATGGGCCCGAGCAGCCAGGTGGACGGTCTCTATTACGCCTTCGGCTTCTGCGGCGCCGGCTTCCAGCTCGGCCCGGGGGTGGGCGACACCATGGCCGAGCTGATCGCCACCGGTCGTACCGAAACGCCGCTGGCGGCCTTCGACATCGGCCGCTTCGCGCAACCCCGCAGCGAGAGCCTCGCCGGATGAACAGCCAGGACCTGCTGCGCACCCTGATCGGCTTTCCCACCGTTTCCGCCGACTCCAACCTGGCGCTGATCCGACATGTGCAGGGTCTGCTGGAGGCCGCCGGCATCGCCTGCCGCCTGGTGCTCGACGAGAGCGGGCGCAAGGCCAATCTCTTCGCCAGCGTCGGCCCGAGCGACGTGCCCGGCGTGCTGCTCTCCGGGCATACCGACGTGGTGCCCGTGGCCGGCCAGGCCTGGACCCTGCCACCGTTCGAGGGGACCCTGAAGGACGGCCGGATCTATGGGCGCGGTGCCTGCGACATGAAGGGCTTCGTCGCCTGCGCCGTGGTGGCCCTGCTGGCCGCCGCCCGGGGTGAGCCCCTGAAGCGACCGCTGCAACTGGCCCTTTCCCACGACGAAGAGATCGGCTGCGTCGGGGTGCGCCGCCTGCTGGATGTGCTGGAACTGGCGCCGGTGCGCCCCTTCCTCTGCATCGTCGGCGAACCCACGGACCTGCAGGTCGCCCTCGGCCACAAGGGCAAGGCCGCGCTGCGCGCCCACTGCCATGGCCAGGAGGGCCATTCCTCCCTGGCGCCGCTGCACGTCAACGCCATCCACCTGGCCAGCGACTTGGTCGGCGCCCTGCGCGCCAGCCAGCGGCGCCTGGCGGAAGAGGGCGCCCACGACGCGGCCTACGACATCCCCTACACCACCCTGCATGTCGGGCGGATCGAGGGCGGCAAGGCGCTGAACATCGTGCCCAACCTCTGCACCCTGGACTTCGAGATCCGTCACCTGCCGGCGGACGATCCCGCCATCCTGGTCGCCGCGCTGCAGGAAACGGCGGACAGCCTGGTCCGGGAGGCACGGCAAACCTCGGCCAAGGCCGCCATCGAGATCGAGACGGTCAACGCCTATCCGGGCCTGGATACCCATCCCAGCGTCGAAGCCGTGCGCTTCCTGCAGACCCTGGTCGAGCCGGGCACCACCCAGCTCAAGGTGGCTTTCGGCACCGAGGGTGGCCTTTTCGCCAGCCGGCTGGACACCCCGGTGGTGGTCTGCGGCCCCGGCAGCATCGAGCAGGCGCACAAGCCGGACGAGTATGTCGAACTGAGCCAGCTCGCCGCCTGTGACGCCTTGCTTGGGCGGTTGCGGGTGGCCCTGGGTTGAGGCCACCCGGTCTCTTCAGTAGCCCCGCTGGCGATCCACCAGACCCTGCATGGGCTCACCGCGCTGATGGCGGCGGATATTGTCCAGCAGCACGGTGAACGCCGTTTCCGGCACCGTCATGGCGCCCACGTGGGGCGTCAGCCAGATCCGCGGATGCTGCCAGAAGGGATGGTCGACTGCCGGCGGTTCCGGCTCCACCACGTCCAGCACCGCCTGGCTCAGCTGACCGCTGTCCAGCGCCGCCAGCAGGTCGGCTTCCACCAGCTGGGCGCCACGGCCGAGGTTGATCAGGCTGGCGCCGCGGGGCAGGGCGGCGAACAGGCGGGCGTCGAGGATGCCGCGGGTCTCCCCGGTCAGCGGCAGCAGGCAGATGAGGATCTCGCAATCGGCCAGGAACGCCGGCAGCTGCTCGGCGCCGGCATGGCAGCGCACCCCCGGCAGCTCATGGGGCGAGCGCGACCAGCCCGAGAGCTGGAAGCCGAAGGTGGCGAGCCGCTCCAGCACCGCCTGGCCGATCTGGCCCAGACCCAGCACGCCGACGCGTCTGTTGTTCGCCGTTACCAGGGCATGTTCCTGCCAGCGTCCCGCGGCCTGCTGGTCGAGATAGAGGGGCAACTGGCGATGCAGCGCCAGCACCATGAGGGTGGCGTACTCCACCATGCCGGCGACGATGCCAGGATCCAGCATCCGCACCACGGGCAGCGCTGGCGGGAACAGGTTCAGGTCGAACTGGTCGACGCCGGCCGAGGTGGCGAACAGCACCTCCAGGTTGGGAAAGCGGTTGGCCAGGTCTTCCGGCGGTTGCCAGCAGGCCAGGTAGCGGACTTCTTCGGGATTGCCCACGTCCGGCCACTGGCGGAAGGCGATATCGGGCGCGCGTTCCTGGAACAGGCGTCGCCAGGCCTGGCCACGTTCGGGATCGGCCTTGTAGAGCAGCGTCATGGGGAGGTCTCCGGCAAAGCTCAAGGATGGCGCAAGCGTGCGGTAGTTTGTCCCGAATTCTCCGCTGCCGCCGCCATGATCGGTGGTGCGGTGGAAACTGCGCCGCATCTGGGAAAAACGGCAGCTTCTGTGCCGGCCCAGGGCGCAAACGCCATAACCCCGGTGCCCTGCGAGTCGATACTGGCCGGGTCCGCGGCGCCCCTGCCGCGCCTCTCGACGTGAGGATCCGCCATGCCTTTGCTGCACTATTGCCAGCCGCCCGGTGACCGCCAGCTGCCCCGGGCGCTCCAGCCGCTGCACGATGATCCCCTGGCCGCCGGCCGCGAATTGCACCTGCACGATGGCCACCTGGGCTATGTGATGGGCAGCGCCGTCGCCCATTCCGCCGATTGCCGGCTGGACGACTACCCCTGGGTGGAAGTCAGCCTCATCGAGGCCGGGGAGTTGCAGCTGGAATGGGAGGGGAATGCCCTGCACCTCAAGGCCGGCGATGCCTTCATCCTGCCGCGTGGCCTGAGCTGCCGCTGGCGTCACGGCGGCGAATTGCGGCGTCTGTTCATGGCCTTTCCCGGCCGGGCCAGCGAAGGCCCCATGCCTCAGGCACCCGTGCTGCTGGATCCCTCGGCGCCGCGCGAACCCTCGCCGCCGCCAGCGGCCAGCGTGCTGCTGAGTCCCGAGCCCACGGCCACCGGCTGCGACCTGTTCGAAAGCGGTGGCGGGGCCCTGCGGGTCGGGATGTGGGAGTGCACGGCCTATACGCGCAAGGCGGTGAGCAATGCCCACTGCGAGCTGATGCTGCTCTATGCCGGCGCCGTGACCCTCGCGGTCGAGGGCGAAGCGACCTGCACGGTCAACGCGGGCGAGGCGGTGCTGGTACCGGCGGAAACGGCCATGGCCTGGGACAGCCGGGAGCGGGTGCGCAAGCTGTATTGCATCCTGCGCTGAGAAGAGGGCGCTCCGGCAGCGGGATGCTGGCGGAGCGCCGCGGCGAGGGAGGTCAGCCGGCCTTGATCAGGCTGCGCAGCGGCAGGGCGTTCTTGACCACCGGCGACTTGATGACGATGTAGCTGAAGTACTTCTCGATACCGACGTTGCGGTCGAGGATGGATTCCATCAGCTCCTGGTAGTGGCCGATGCTGCTGCACATGAAGCGCAGCAGGTAGTCGTAACCGCCGCTGATGAGGTGGCATTCGAGGATCTCGTCGACCCCGCGGATGAAGGACTCGAACTTCACGAAGTCGGCGCGCTTGTGGTCGGAAAGGGTGACCTCGGTGAAGACCGTCACCGAGTTGGCGATCTTGGCGAGGTTGACGTGGGCTTCGTAGCCGCTGATGTAGCCGGCTGCCTCCAGGCGCTTGACGCGCTGCAGGCAAGGGCTGGGGGAGAGGCCCACGGCTTCGGCGAGACTGACATTGGTCATCCGGCCATCCTTCTGCAGTTGCACCAGGATGTTGATGTCGATGCGGTCCAGTTTTGTTGCGGCGTCCATCGTCGTTCCTCGCAGTCGTGAACGTCAGGCTAGGCACGCAGGGCGGTCTGATGCGCATGCACCAGATCGGCGAGACTCGCGTACTCGCACCGCGTGCCATCCAGGGCCTGCCGTGAAAGGTTCCAGGGCCGCGAGCGATCACGGCGCAAGGTACACAGCGGAAAATCCACCAGGGGGTTCCAGGGGTCGTCCGGTTCGCTGCCTCTTACCGGCAGCAGATCCCCGCGCGCCAGGCCAAGCTCCTCCAGGGTGTTGTCCAGCGCCAGGCGCAGATCACCGCCGCGGTTGGGGATCACGGCGGCGAACACCTCGGGCAGCCGCGCCGTGACCGCTGCGGCGTCGCCGTCATCGGGCGAGGCCAGCAACACCAATCGATAGAACTTGCTCAGGTACTGCAGCGCGCCCGGCGCATCCTCGAACACCGGCCAGCACGACGTGGCGTTTCCAAAGGCCACGCTGGCATCCAGGTCGGCTTCCTGCTGCAACTCTTGCGCCAGACGCTGGTGGATACGCAGGTGCAGGCTGGTCTGGCTGGCGTTGGGTGTGGCCTGGCGCAACTCGCGGGCGAGGCGGTGATAGCTGCCGAGCAGCCAGTCGGGATGGGTGCTGAGGCCCGCCTGCGCCACAAGGGGGCGCAGGGCTTCGAGGATGCCCCCTTCGCGGTCGACGAGGGTGCCGTAGCAGGAAAAGCCTATGGCCTGGTAACGCGTGATTCTCATGGTCGGTTTCCCCTTGGCGCCGCGCCCATCAGGCCGGGCGGCGTTACGTTCGACCTCAGGCACCGGCCTGGGCGAGGGCTTGGCCGAACATGTGCAAGGCTTCGGCCAGTTGTGCCTCGGTGGTCACCAGCGGTGCCAGGAAGCGGATGACGTTGCGTTCGACACCGCACTTGATCACCAGCAGGCCCGCCTGGCGGGCGCCGTCGATGACCTGCTGGGCGAGGGCAGCGTCCGGGCTGTGGCCATCGGCGCCGACCATCTCCACCGCCAGCATGAAGCCGCGGCCGCGCACCTCGCCGATGCGTGGATGCCGTCGCTGCAGCGCGAGCAGACCGCTGCGCAGCTGCTCGCCGAGGGCGACGCCACGGGCGACCAGGTCCTCTTCCTCGAATACGTCCAGCACCGCCAGGGCCGCGGCGCAGGCCAGGGCGTTGCCGCCATAGGTGCCGCCGAGACCGCCGGGCAGGGGCGCGTCCATGATGGCGGCGCGCCCGACCACTCCGGAGAGCGGCAGGCCCCCGGCCAGGCTCTTGGCCACCGTCACCAGATCGGGCTGGACGCCGGTCTGCTGGAAGGCAAACAGGCTGCCGGTGCGGCCGAAGCCGGTCTGGATCTCGTCGGCGATGAGCACGATGCCGTGCTGGTCGCAGAGGGCGCGCAGCGCCTGGAGGAATTCCACCGGCGCCGGGCGGAAGCCGCCATCGCCCTGCACCGGTTCGATCAGAATCGCGGCCACCTGGTCGGGCGCGACCTGGGTGGCGAAGACCTCGCGCAAGCCGGCCAGGGCCTGCTGGCTATCCACTCCGCGGAAGGCATCGGGGTAGGGCGCGTGGTAGATGTCACCGGGGAAGGGGCCGAAGTTCTGCTTGTAGGGCTGGGCGAAGCCGGTGAGGGTCACGCCGAGCAGGGTGCGACCGTGGAAGCCGCCGCGAAAGGCGATCACCCCGGGCCTTTTGGTGTGGGCGCGGGCGATCTTGATGGCATTTTCCACGGCTTCGGCGCCGGAGGTCAGCAGCAGCGTCTTGTAGGCTTCGCCGTTGCCGATGAGGGTGTTGAGACGATTGGCCAGCTCCAGGTAGGGCTCGTAGGCCATTACCTGGAAGCTGGCGTGGGAGATCTCCCCGACCTGACGGCGCACGGCCTCCACCACCCGTGGGTGGTTGTGACCGACATTGAGCACGCCGATGCCGCCGACGAAATCGAGATAGCGGCGACCGTCCACGTCCCAGACTTCGCTGCCCTGGGCGCGGGCCACCACGACGGGATGGGCGGTGATGATGCCGCGGGGAACGCCTTGTTCGCGAAGACCCAGCAGGCGGTCGGTGGCTTTGGCAGCGGAATTCATGCAGCGATACTCCAGGCAGGGGCGAGAGTTCCAGCCTACGCAGGCCGCAGGGTCGGTAACGCTGAAGTTGCCGGCCCCGGCATCGTGATCGGCTGTTTTGCTTGGGAGCGGCGGCATTTTCGGTTGCCTGCCGCCGGTGGCTTTCAGTCGAGGCCGCCAAGGTGCCAGGCCTTCACTTCCAGGTACTCGTCCAGCCCCAGGTGCGAGCCTTCGCGGCCCAGGCCGGATTGCTTCACTCCCCCGAAGGGCGCGACCTCCATCGACAGGGTGCCGGTGTTGAGCGCCACCATGCCGAATTCCAGCTGTTCACCGACGCGCCAGGCGCGGCGCAGGTCCTGGGTGTAGTAGTAGGCGCCCAGGCCATAGGGCGTGGCATTGGCCAGCGCCAGCGCCTCGGCTTCGTCGCGGAAGCGGAACAGCGGCGCCACCGGGCCGAAGGTCTCCTCGCGGGCCAGCAGCATGTCCGCCGTGGCGCCGGTGAGCACAGTAGGGGCGACGAACTGGTCGCGACCGCTGGGCAAGCCGCCGAACAGGGCCTTGGCGCCCTGGGTCAGGGCGTCGTCGACATGACGCGCGACCTTGTCCACCGCCAGGCGATTGATCAGCGGACCGAGGGTCACGCCGGCCTCCAGGCCGTTGCCCACCTTGAACTTGGCCACTTCGGCAGCGAGCCGCCCGGCGAAACGGTCGTGGATGCCGTCCTGCACCAGGATGCGGTTGGCGCAGACGCAGGTCTGGCCGGCGTTGCGGAATTTGCTCTGCAGCACCCCGGCGATGGCCAGGTCCAGGTCGGCGTCATCGAAGACGATGAAGGGCGCATTGCCGCCCAGTTCCATGCTGGTGCGCTTCACCGTGGCCGCGCACTGCGCCAGCAGCAGCTGGCCGATGCGCGTGGAGCCGGTAAAGGACAGCTTGCGCACCGCCGGATTTCCGGTCAGTTCACCGCCGATGCCGGCGGGCATCCCGGTGACCACGTTGAATACGCCGGGCGGAAAGCCGGCGCGATCGGCCAGTTCGGCCAGCGCCAGGGCCGACAGCGGGGTGAGGTCCGAGGGCTTGATCACCACCGGGCAGCCGGCGGCGAGTGCCGGGGCGGCCTTGCGGGTGATCATGGCGTTGGGGAAATTCCAGGGGGTGATGGCGGCGGCGACCCCCACCGGTTGCCGCAGCACCAGCACCCGGCGATCCCGGGCCGGTGCGGGCAGGATGTCGCCAAAGCTGCGTCGGGCTTCCTCGGCGAACCATTTGACGAAGCTGGCGCCATAGGCGATCTCGCCACGGGCCTCGGCCAGCGGCTTGCCCTGTTCCAGGGTCATCAGCAGGGCCAGGTCGTCCTGGTGCTCCAGCATCAGCGCATGCCAGCGCTCCAGCAGCGCGGCGCGTTCGGCGGCCGGACGCTCGCGCCAGGCCGGCCAGGCCGCTTCCGCCGCGGCGATGGCACGGGCGGTTTCCCCAGCCTCCAGGGCGGCGACCTGGGCGAGGGTCTCGCCGGTGGCGGGGTTGTCCACGGCAAAGGTGGCGCCGTTGTCGGCGGCGATCCAGTGGCCGTCGACATAGGCGGAAGCTTTGAACAGGCGGGGATCCCGCAGATCGAGGTGCAGCGGCATGGTGGCGCTCCCAGTGGCAGGTCAGGCCCTGAGTCTAGGGAGGGGTGGCGGTGGCGAATGCCGAAATCGACCGCTGTGACCCGGCGCCGAACGCGTTCGCGGCGACGTTGCCGCACTTTCTGCGGTGGCTTCCTGGCCTGCCGCTACTGAGGGTCAGCGCCCGCGTCCAGCCCCTTCACCGCCAGGTCGAGGAAGTTGGCCAGCGCCTGGAGGCGGGCACTGCGCTGTTTGCGGGCGGGGACCAAGAGGGTGATGGGCGCGCTGTCGAAGCGCCACTCCGGCAGCAGCCGGACCAGGGCGCCGCGTGCGATGGCATCGGCGACGTCCCACTGGGAACGCAGCACGATGCCCAGACCCTGTTCGGCCCAGCGTCGGGCCACGCTGCCATCGTTGGTGAGCAGCGCCGGTTCGATGCGCAGCGTCTGGCGCTCCTGGTCGTTGCGCAGTTGCCAGAGGGTCACGTCCTCGTCGTTCTCGCGGATGCAGATGCAGCGGTGCTGCAGCAGCGCCCTGGGCCCCTGCGGCAGGCCGTGCTGCTCCAGGTAGGTCGGACTGGCGCACAGCCAGCGTTCGTTGTGGGCCAGGGTCTTGGCGATCCAGGAGCTGTCGTCGATGGCGCCGATATGAATGACCGCATCGCTGTCGTGCCGGTCGGGCCAGGGGGTCTCGCGCAGGTCCAGTTGCAGGCGTAGCTGCGGATGCAACACGGCGAAGCGCGCCAGCAGCGGGGCGATGCGCTGGCGGCCGTAGCCGAAGGGCGCGGCGAGGCGCAGGGTGCCCACCAGCTGCCGATCCTGGCGGGCGAAGGTGTCGGGCAAGGCCTCCAGGCGTTCGAGCAGTTCGCTGCATTGCTGGGCGAAGCGCTCGCCGTCGGGGGTCAGACTCAGCCGCCGGGCATCGCGATTGGCCAGGGCCACCCCCAGCCGTGCCTCCAGCTTGCGCAGGCGGGTGGAGAGCGCGGGCGGCGAGACGTTGAGGGCGCGCGCCGCCGCGCTGAGGGAATCACAGCGGGCCAGGAGTACCACCAGGCGCAGGTCTTCAATGGCGATCATTAATCTGGACTAAAGGAATGCATCAGCAGGATTGAATCACAGGTTAACGAAGGGCGGCTACAGTTCGCCCATTGCCCACCGGTCGAGTCCTTGCCATGACCCTTTCCCTGCTCACCCTCGATACCCCTGCCGCGCTCATCGACGAAGCCCGGATGATGCACAACATCCACCTCATGCAGGCGCGCATGGACGCCCTCGGCGTCCGCCTGCGGCCCCATGTGAAGACCAGCAAGAGCGAGGCGGTCATCCGCCGGCAACTGGCGGCGGGCGCCCAGGGCGTGACCGTCTCCACTCTCCAGGAGGCCGAGGCCTGTTTCGCCCTGGGCATCACCGACGTGCTCTACGCCGTGACCATCGCCCCGGCGCGGCTGGAACAGGTCAGCACGCTGCGGCGGCAGGGTTGTCGGCTAGGCATCCTGACCGACAGCCTGGCCGGGGCCCAGGCCATCGTCGCGGCCGGCCAGCGCTACGACGAAGTCTTCGAGGTCTGGCTGGAGATCGACTGCGATGGGCATCGCGCGGGCCTGCAACCGGACGATCCCCGGCTGGTGCAGATCGCCGAGCTGCTGAGCGCGGGCGGCATGCGCCTGGCGGGGGTGCTCACCCATGCCGGCTCCAGCTACGCGCTGGACGACCCCCAGGCGCTGCAGGCCCTGGCCGAGCAGGAGCGCGCCTGTTGCGTGGCAGCGGCCGAGCGGCTGCGTGCCCAGGGCCTGGCCTGTCCGCAGGTCAGTATCGGCTCGACACCCACGGCGCTGTCGGCCCTGGATCTGACCGGGGTTACCGAGGTCCGCGCCGGGGTCTACGTCTTCCAGGACCTGGTGATGCTCAACGTCGGCATCTGCCAGGCCGAGGATCTGGCGCTGAGCGTCCTGACCACGGTGATCGGCCATCAGGTGGAGAAAGGCTGGGTGCTGGTGGACGCCGGCTGGATGGCCCTGAGTCGCGACCGGGGCACCCAGCGGCAGCGGCGTGACTTCGGCTATGGCCAGGTCTGCACCCTGGACGGCCGCTGGCTCGAAGGGGCCCTGCTGACCGGTGCCAACCAGGAGCATGGCATCGTCAGCTTCGCCGGGGGCTGCCCAGATGATCTGGAGCAGCGCTTCCCGGTGGGCAGCCGCCTGCGCATCCTGCCCAACCATGCCTGCGCCACCGGCGGCCAGTTCGAGCGCTATCACGCCGTGGACGCCAGCGGCGCTGTCACCCCCTGGAGTCGCCTGCATGGCCGCTGATACGCGTTTCATCCAGACCGCGGCCGCGGCGCTACCGGGCGGCCACTATTCCCAGGCGGTGGCCTACCAGGGGCTGCTCCATGTATCCGGGCAACTGCCGGTACGACCCGACGGCAGCCATGTGGTCGCGGCGAGTTTCGCTGAGCAGGCCCAGATCGCCCTGGACAACCTCTGCGCCATCCTGGCCGCGGCAGGGCGGGGGCCGCAGGATCTGCTCAAGGTGACCGTCTATGTTGTCGGCATCGAGCACTGGCCTACCTTCGACCGCCTCTATGCCGGATTCCTGGGCGAACACCGGCCGGCGCGGGCGGTGGTGCCGGTGCCGCAGTTGCACCATGGTTATCTCGTCGAGATCGAGGCGCTGGCGCGCGCCGACTGATCGCCCGTCGCCATCTGGGAGCTCCCCTCATGCTGCTGGACCCTTCGTTGCAAACGTTGATCGATCCCCAAGTGACCCGCTGCTGTTATCTCGCCGGCCGCTGGGTGCCGGTGCCTGGCGCCGCCCGGGCCACGGTGACGGATCCCGCGACCGAACGCGCGCTCGCCGAGGTGGCCCTTGGCGGCGCCGCGGAAGTCGACCAGGCGGTGCAGGCCGCCCGCGGCGCCTTCGACGCCTGGTCCGGGCAGACGCCGGCCGCTCGCGCCCAACGGCTGGAGCGCCTGCAGACCCTGCTGGCACAGCGTGCCGACACCTTCGCCCAGGTGATTTCACGGGAGATGGGTGCGCCCCTCGCCGCGGCCCGGGCCCTGCAGGTGCCCCTGGCCCTGGAACACCTGCGCGTGGCACGCGAGGTGGTGAGCGACTACGCCTTCGAGCGCGCCGACGGTGCCTTGCGTCTCAGGCGTGAGCCCATCGGCGTCTGCGCGCTCATCACGCCCTGGAACTGGCCGCTCTACCAGATCACCGCCAAGGTCGCGCCGGCGCTGGCCGCCGGCTGTACGGTGGTGCTCAAGCCCAGCGAGCTGGCGCCGCTGAGCGCCCTGCTGTTCGCTCAGGCGGTTCATGACGCAGGGATCCCGGCAGGGGTGTTCAACCTGGTCAACGGCGACGGCCCCACCGTCGGCGCGGCGCTGGCCGAGCATCCCGATGTCGACATGATTTCCATCACCGGCTCCAATCGCGCCGGGGTCCAGGTGGCCCAGGCCGCCGCCCTTACGGTCAAGCGCGTGACCCAGGAACTGGGCGGCAAGTCGCCCAACCTGCTGCTGCCCGATGCCGATCTGCCGGAGGCGGTGGCCAAGGGCGTGCTGGCGGCCTTCCGCAACAGCGGCCAATCCTGCAGCGCGCCGACGCGGATGCTGGTGCCTCAGGCCCAGTTGACCGAGGTGGAGCGCCTGGCGGCAGCCACCGTGGCGGGCCTCGTGGTCGGTGACCCCCAGGCGCCCGCGACGACCCTCGGCCCGCTGGCCAATGGCGCCCAGTTCGCCCGGGTGCAGGCGCTGATCGAGAGCGGTCTGGCAGAGGGCGCCAGGCTGGTCTGCGGCGGACCGGGGCGCCCGGATGGCTGCACCACCGGCTTCTATGCGCGCCCCACGGTGTTTTCGGCGGTCACCTCGGGGATGCGCATCGCCCAGGAGGAAATCTTCGGGCCGGTGCTCTGCCTGCTGCCCTACAGCTCGCTCGACCAGGCCATCGCCATCGCCAACGACAGCCGCTATGGCCTCAGCGCCCACGTCCAGGGTCGGGACCCTGACCAGGTCGCCGCGGTAGCGGCCCGTCTGCGCGCCGGGCAGGTCCATCTCAACTATCCGGCCTGGAACCCCTGGGCACCCTTCGGCGGCTACAAGCGTTCCGGCAACGGGCGCGAATATGGCGTCCACGGCCTGGAGGAGTACCTGGAAACCAAGGCGATCCTCGGCCACTGAGGGTGTCAGGCGAAAAGCGGATTGTCCCTGAGCGCCGCCACCGCCAGGTCGATGAAGGCCCTTACCTTGGCCGGTGCCTGGCGACCTTCGGGGTAGATGAGGTGGATCGGCAGCGGCGCTTCCTCGTGCTCGGCGAGGACGATCTGCAGCGCGCCTTCGGCCAGGGCCGGCGCGATCTGGTAGTGCAGGACCCGGGTGAGGCCGCGACCGGCCTTGGCCGCGCTGATGGCGGCCTCGTTGGTGTTGCAGTGCAGCAGCGGATCGACGCTCACCCGTTGCCCACCGGCGAAGCGCCATTCCGGTGATGACCAGGCGCTGTGGGACACCAGGATGCGGTGCTCACGCAGCGCGGCAGGGGTAGCGGGCACGCCCTGGGCCTGCAGATAGTCGGGGGCGGCGCAGACCACCCGGCGCACGCGCCCGACCTGGATGGCGGTGAAGCCCGAATCGGGCAGGTGACCGATGCGCAGGGCGACGTCCATGCCTTCCTCGACGATGTTCACCGGCCGGTCGACGAAAAAGGTGCGGGCGCGCATCTGCGGATAGCGCTCGAGATAGTCCAGCAGCAGCGGCAGCACGTGCAGCTGCCCGAACAGCAGCGGGGCGGTGATGGTCAGGGTGCCGACCGGCTTGGCGTAGTGTCCCGCCGCGGCCAGCTCCGCCTCGGCGATGTCGGCGAGGATGCGTCGGCAATCCTGCAGGTAGCGGGCGCCGGCTTCGGTGGGCCTGACCGAACGGGTGGTGCGCACCAGCAGGCGCGCACCGACCAGTTCCTCCAGCGCGGCCACCAGGCGGGTCACCGCCGGTGCGCTCAGGTGCAGCTCCCGGGCGGTACGGGCGAAACTCTCGGTTTCCGCCACCTTCACGAACACGCGCATCGCCTGCCAACGATCCATCTGCCTCGCCGTCCTGTCTTGTCGACCAGGCTCCATGGTAGTCAACTTCAGGCGGCGCGGATCACAGATCGAGCTCCAGGCGGTCGGTGCCAGCCGCCGGCACCGCGCAGCAC
The DNA here is from genome assembly GCF_000510745.1 of Pseudomonas sp. MOIL14HWK12:I2. Taxonomy (NCBI): domain Bacteria; kingdom Pseudomonadati; phylum Pseudomonadota; class Gammaproteobacteria; order Pseudomonadales; family Pseudomonadaceae; genus Pseudomonas; species Pseudomonas sp. MOIL14HWK12:I2. The sequence continues at coordinate 146,073 of NZ_KI783313.1, forward strand.
AGCAACGCCTCGCCGTCGGCGACCCGCGCCACCGGCTCCCGCGCATAGGTGACGGCGCCGCCGAGCAGCCGTGTCCGGCAGCTGCCGCAATGACCTTCGCGGCAGCTGAAGGCGGGGTCGAGGCCTCGGGCTTCGGCCAGCTCCAGTAGCGAGCCTGCCGCGGGTGTCCAGCGCGCTTCCTTGAGCGAGGCGGTGAAGACCACCGGCACGCTGTCCGTGGCCGCGGCTGGACGCACGGGAGCCGCCGCTTCCAGGGGCTGACTGCGGCGCAGCGCCGCCGGACCGAAGGCTTCGGCATGGATGCGGGCGTCCTCGATGCCGTAACCACGCAGGCCGTCGTACAGTGCCTGGGTGAAGGCCGCCGGGCCGCAGAGGTAGAAGGTGTGATCGCCGAAGGGCAGGAAGCGGCCCAGCACGCCCAGGTCGATCCGTCCGGCCACCTCGTAGTCGGTATCCGCCACGGCCCCGCGGGTATCGCTCAGCGCCCGCACCAGGCGCAGCGAGCCTCCGGCGGTGGCCACCAATTCGGCCAGTTCCGCATCGAAGGCGCGCTCGGCCTTCGACCGGGCGCCGTAGAAGAGGGTGATCGGGCGCTGGCGCTGGGTCCGGCGTCCTTCGTGGACCAGGTGCCTGAGCATCGCCAGCAGCGGGGTGATGCCGATGCCGGCCGCCAGCAGAACCAGGGACTGGTCGGCGGCGGTCAGGGTGAACTCTCCCGCCGGCGGACGCGTGTCGAGCAGATCGCCCTCGCGCAGCCGGTCGTGCAGCCAGGTGGACACCAGCCCCTCGCGCTTGACGCTGATGCGGTAGTGCCCGTCGGCCGGCGCGCTGGAGAGGCTATAGCTACGCAGCGCCGGGGCCTGGCCGGCGACCGGAGTGAGGCGTACCGGCAGGAACTGGCCGGCCTGGGCGGGCGGCAAGGCGGTACCGTCCGCCGCGGCGAGATGGAAGGAGCGGATGGTGGCGCTCTCCTCGACGATGCGGATGACGCGCAAGGGTCGCCAGCGGTTGCCGAGTTCCCGGCTCAGCAGACGCTCGCGCGCCTGCGCCCAGCTGCCGGTCAGCTGGCTGCTGTCCGACTCGCCCCCGGCCCGCGCCCGCCAGCGCAGGGTCAGGGCGCCTCGGCGACGGACGATACGCTGCGGGCGAAAGGTCCAGAGGCGTTCGGCGCCCTCGAAGGCGGCGATCTCCGGCGAGTCGAACAGCACCTCGGCGGTGCCGCTCAGCTGCAGCAGATCGCCGCGCTCGTCGTCGACGAACAGCAGTCCGGCCTGGCCGTTGACGGCGATGTTGCCCAGGGTGTTGAAGAACAGGTTGCCGTTGAAGTCGGGAATGGTCAGCACGCCCTCGGCATCCACCCGGACGAAGCCCGGCTTGCCGCCACGGTGGGAAACGTCCACCCGGCGCCGTCCGTCCTGCTCGGCATAGGAGGCGACGAAGAAGGTATCGGTCCCTTCGATCAGCTGGCGTGCCGCCTCATCCAGCGTCTCGAGGGGTTCGACGGCCGGAGCGGGCGTCTGATCCGGTGGTTGGTTGGGTTGCAGGTCGCGCAGCTGGATGTAGCGCGGGCAGTTGCCGAAGCTCTGGTCCACGGTCAGCCGCAGGCCCCGGGGCGTCAGCTCGACCTCGCCATTGACGCGGTTGCGCCGCCGAGTGTGCAGCTCGATGCCCAGCAATCCCACGGCGGCGCCATCCGCCAGGCCGGTGCCGGCCGGATCCCCTGCCGCTAGGCTGGCCGTGATGTCCAGCCGCGTTGGCGTCGGAGCGCTGACGAAGCCCGGCGCGCCTTCCAGGATCGTCGCCCAGGCCGCGCCGGTCGCATCCACGCTACCCAGCACCAGGAAGGGCAGTTGCTGGTAGAAGGCGCGATGCTGGTCGGGCATGAAGCTGCGGATCACCCGCGGGCCGACCTCGGCCATCCGCTGGCGGACGCCGACGCGCTCCTGCAGGGCGGTTTCGCCGGGGTGCCAGGTGGGCAGGGCGTTCAGGGGCGTGCTCATCGAGGTGGCTCCTCGCGATGGGGGAAGGCAGGTGATCCCGCTGCTTCAGGCGCGCAGACCGGCAGCCGTCTGCGGAAAGGGCACGAAGCCCGGCAGGGCTTCCACCCGCTGCAGGAAGGCCCGCACAGCGGTATAGGGCGCCAGGTCCACGTTGCCTTCCGGCGCTCCGGCCAGGTAGCTGTAGAGGGCGACGTCGGCGATGGTCGGGTGATCGGCGGCCAGCCAGTCGCGGTTCGCCAGCTGAGCCTCCAGCCGCTCCAGAAGGACGTGGGCGCGGGCGATGACTTCCTCGGGATTCAGACGGGCACCGAACACCGTGATCAACCGCGCCGCTGCCGGGCCATAGGCCAGTTCGCCCGCGGCCACCGACAGCCAGCGCTGGACGGCGGCGGTCCCGGCCGGGTCTTCCGGCAGCCAGTCGGTGCGGCCCAGTTTCTTCGCCAGGTAGACGAGGATGGCGTTGGAGTCGGCGACGATCACGCCATCGTCCTCCAGCACCGGCACCTGGCCGAAGGGGTTGAGGGCGAGGAACGCCGGGGTGCGGTGCTCGCCGGCCGCGAGATCGACCTCGACCAGTTCGGGCGCGAGGCCCAGCAACGAGGCGAACAGCACGGCGCGATGGGCATGACCGGATAACGGCAGGTGGTAGAGCTTCATGATCCAACTCCTGGCAGGCATCGGGCCGAGGGTGGTCCCGATTCGTGCTACCAGCTTGGGATCAGATGGCTTTCGTGGGAATCGGCCTTCTCGTCAGTTCAGCATTCCGCAAAATGGAATGATCGCTAACGACAGGTGAAGGCCAACACCCGCTCCAACATGGTATCGCAGCCTTCCAGTTGTGCCTGGGTGACGAATTCGTCGGGCTTGTGCCCCTGGGCCATGCTGCCGGGGCCGCAGACCACGGTGGGGATACCGGCCGCGGCGAACAGGCCGCCTTCAGTGCCGAAGGCCACCGTGCCGAAGTCGTGGGAGCCACAGAATTGCGCGACCCATTCGGCCGCCTCGCTTTCGACGGCGGTGTCCAGGCCGGGATAGCTCGACAGCTCGGTAAAGCGGATGGCGCTCTGACCGCTGATGGCGCGCATGGCCGGTAGCAGGATCGCTTCGGCATGGGCCTGGAGCTGGTTGATCACCTGATAGGGATCCTGGGCGGGCAGGGCGCGGATCTCGAAATCGAAGGTGCAATCCTGGGGCACGATATTCAGCGCCTGGCCGCCCGCGATCAGCCCGGTCTGCACCGTGGAGAAGGGCGGATCGAAGCGTGGATCCTGGTCTTCCGAGGCCTTGAGCGCCTCGCCGAGCCGGCCGAGTTCGACGACCAGACGCGCGGCGTATTCGACAGCGTTGACGCCCTGGGGCGCATAGGCCGAATGACAGGCCGCGCCGTGCACCTGGCAGCGCATGGCCACCTTGCCCTTGTGGCCGAGCACGGGCTTGAGCTCGGTGGGTTCGCCGATCAGGCACAGCAGCGGCTTGACCGGGCGCTGGGCCAACTGGTCCAGCAGGCTACGCACGCCGAGGCAGCCGACTTCCTCGTCATAGGACAGCGCCAGGTGCAGCGGGCGGCGCAGGGCCGCGCGGCTGGCCGCGGGCACCAGCGCCAGCAGGCAGGCCAGAAAGCCCTTCATGTCGGCAGTGCCGCGGCCATAGAGCCTGCCTTCTTCTTCACTGAGTTCGAAGGCGGGGCGGGTCCAGGCCTGGCCGTCCACCGGTACCACGTCGGTATGCCCCGAGAGCACGATGCCCGGCACGTCGGCCGGTCCCAGGGTGGCGAAGAGATTGGCCTTGGTGCCCTCGGCGTTATGGATCAGCTCATAGGGTACGCCGAAACCATCCAGGTAGCCGGCGACGAAGTCGATCAGTGCCAGGTTGGATTCGCGACTGGTGGTGTCGAAGGCCACCAGCTGCGCCAGCAACTCCTGGCTGGCGCTCATCGGTCGTCTCCCGGCACGCCGTAGCCGGGGGCGAGATCCGGACGCACCGCGCGGTCGAGATAGTCCTGCAACTGGGGTTCATAGGCGCGCCACAGGGCCGCCAGCTCGCCAATGGGGTCGGTCTCGGCCCAGTCGACGCGCAGATTGACGATGGGCCAGCTGGGCTCGCCCACCACCAGCAGCGCCGCCGAGTGCACCGGACCGGCCTCGCCACCGGCGGCCATCGCCGCCTGCATGGCCAGCAGCAGGCGCTCGGCGAGGGCGCCCTGGCTGGTTTCGAAGCTTGCCACCAGCGCCTCCACCACCGCGGGGCTGGCCAGCATGTTGCCGGCGCCCACGCAGTTCAGGCCGCTCAAGGCCTGGTGCACGCCCAGGGTATGGGTCCCGCTATGATGGGCACTGCGGCCCTGGGCGTCGATGACCGTCACCTGGCGATATTCGGCGTAGCCATCGCCGGCCAGGCTCTCGGCCAGGGCCACGGCGGGTGTCAGACCTTGCGCCAGGCGCTCCAGGGTGCGCGGCCCCAGGGCGGGCAGGGTGATGTTCTGCGAGCTGACCGCGCCGACACCGGGCTGCAGCCAGGGGCAGCGGGCGCCCACGGCGATGCTCGACGAACTGATGGCGATGCCGAACTGGCCGGTCGCGGCGCAGCGGGCGGTAAGGGAAAAGGTCATGGCGGCGCCTCAGTCGGGGATCACGGCGATGACGTCGATCTCCATCAGCCACTGGGGCTGTCCCAGGGCGGATACCACCAGACCGGTGGAGATGGGGAAGACGCCCTTGAGCCACTTGCCGACCTCCTGGTACACCGGCTCGCGATAGCGCGGATCGGTCAGGTAGGTGGTGGTCTTGACGATATGGCTGAGGTCGCTGCCGGCTTCTTCCAGCAGTTGCTTGACGTTCTTCATCGCCTGCTCGGCCTGGGCGCGGGGATCGCCCAGGCCGACCAGCTTGCCGTCGAAGTCGGTACCCACCTGACCGCGCACATAGACGGTGTTGCCGGCACGCACGGCCTGGCAGAGGTCGTTGTCCAGGCTCTGGTTGGGGTAGGTGTCCTTGGTGTTGAACATGCGGATGCGGGTATGGGTCGGGGTGGCCATGCGGGGTGTCTCCGGATCTCGATAAGGGCGTCAGGCGCTACGCGACTGCTGGGTGTGGACGGTCGTCTCGACGCTCGGGCGGTAGTCCTGGTAGCGGCGCTGGATGGCGATCTGGTCGGCCACATGGCGGGCGTCGTGCCAGCAGCCCCAGATGAAGGCCGAGCCGCGGCGGCTGAGCCAGGGCAGACCGACGAAGTAGATGCCCGGCTCGGCGCCGACCCCGCGTTGATGTTTGGGCTTGCCGTTGTCGCCGAAGGTATCCACCTGCAGCCAGCTGAAGTCGGTGGCGTAGCCAGTCGCCCAGATCACCGAGGTCACGCCCGCGGCCTTCAGATCCAGCTCCTGCAGGGGATCGCGGATGCAGGCGGCGTCCGCCACCCGCTCGCGGGCCGCGGGTTCTTCGGGTAGGTCCAGACCGTGGCGGGCGGCATAGGCGTCGGCGGCGTCGAGCAGGGCCAGGTAGTTGGCATCGCCGGCGTCGAGGTTCTGCTTGAGATCCGGGCGGAAGCGCACCACACCGTCGGCGAAGGTGTCGGTGAGGCCGACGAGGGTCATGCCGGCCTGGGCCAGGCGGCGGAAGTCCACGGTGTGGCCGCCGCGGGCGCCGCTGACGGCGATGGTCACGTGCTCGCGCCCCGGCTGCATGGTCTCGGTGTCCCACAGGCCGAGTACGCCCAGCCACCAGCAGAAGTCGCGCCCGCGATAGGCCCGTGGCGGCCGGTCGTGCGGGCCTACCGAGAGATAGACGCGCTTGCCGGCGAGCAAGAGTTCCTCGGCGATCTGCACTCCCGAGGAGCCGGCGCCCACCACCAGCACCGCGCCGTCGGGCAGTTGCTGGGGATTGAAGTAATGGGCGGAGTGGATCTGGTAGAGCCGCTCGTCCGCAGGTGCGATGGCCGGGATCACCGGCTTCTGGAAGGGGCCGGTGGCCACCACCACCCGCTGGGCATTCAAGCTGCCCGCCGAGGTTTCCACCAGAAAGCCCGCCTGGCCGGCCTGGCGGGTCACCCGGGTGACGGCGACGCCGGTGCGGATGGGCGCGCCGATCTGCCGGGCATAGGTCTCGAAGTAGGCGGCGATCTCGTCCTTGCCGGGAAAGCCATCCGGCGGCGTCTGGAATTCCAGCCCGGGGAAGCGGTCATGCCAGGCCGGACCGTTGGCCACCAGGGAATCCCAGCGACCGGTGCGCCAGGCTTCGGCGATGCGGTTCTTTTCCAGCACCAGGTGCTCGATGCCGAGGCGCCCCAGGTGCTCGCTCATGGCGACGCCGGCTTGGCCAGCGCCTATCACCAGGGTGTCGATCGTGGTCGGTAATGTGGACATGCGGGTACCCTTCGGCCGCTCCGCAGGGCGCGGCCGTCATCTAAGCAGTAGGAAGGCGGAGCGCAGAGGCTCCGCGGCGATCAATCCAGCACGGAGGGGTCCTGCTGGATCATCAGTTCTTTCATCTCGGCGAAGTGCTGCTCGGAGAAGTCGGTGATGCCTTCCCAGGCGCGGGCGGTCTTTTCGGCGACCTCGGCGGACAGCACCTTGAGCGGCTGGCCGGTGGACCAGGCGGTGACCAGGATCTGGCAGGCCCGCTCCAGGGTCCAGATGTCGTCGAAGGCCTGGCCGATGGTGGGGGCGATCACCATGACGCCGTGGTTGCCCATCAGCAGCCGCTGCTTGCCATCCAGCAACCCGGCCAGGCGCGCGCCCTCGGCCTCGGTGTCGGCCATGCCGCCATAGAGTTCGTCCACCGCCAGGCGGTTGAAATAACGCGCGGTGTTCTGGTCGATGGGCGGCACCTCGGGCCTGGCCAGGCAGGCCACCGCCGTGGTGTAGACCGGGTGCAGGTGCAGCACCACCCGGGCCTCCGGCAGCAGGCGATGGATCTGCCCGTGGATCGACCAGGCCGTCCGATCCACGTCCGGCCGCTCGGCGCCCTGCGGATCCTCCGCATCGAGCAGCAGCAGGTCGCTGGCGCGGATGCGCGAGAAGTGCTTCCACTTCGGATTGATCAGGAAGCGCTTGCCGTCGGCGGAAACGGCGGCGCTGAAGTGGTTGGCGACGGCTTCGTGCATGCCGAGGTGGGCGATGACGCGAAAGGTCGCCGCCAGATCGATGCGCAGCCGTTCCTCGTGAGAAAGTGCCATGGTCGTGACTCCGTAAGGCTCAGGGCTCAGGGCTCAGGGCTCAGGGCTTGGGCATCAGGGCGGCGATGTCCGCCTCGGTGGGCGCCTGGAAGTTGTATTTCTTCAGCAGCGCGGCGTACTCCGGGGTGGCGCTGTATTGCTTGAGCGCATCCACCAGGGCGGTCTTGACCGCGTCGTTGCCCTTCTTCACGCCAAAGCCGTTGAGCACCGGATAGATCAGGGTGTCCGAAGAGATCACCACGCGATTACCGAGCTTTTCCACCAGGCCACGGGCCACGGCGGCGTCGGTGATCTGCGCCTCCACGGCCTTGGACAGGAGTGCCTGGGTGGTCTGGGGATCGGTGCCGTATTCGCTCACGGCGATGGGCTTGAGGCCGTTCTTCACGCAGTACTCGTCGGACAGCTTGTGCAGCTGCTGCAGCCAGGAGGTGGCGCCCATGGAACCGATCTTGTGGCCGCAGAAGTCTTCCGGCTTCTTGGGCTGATAGCTGCTGCCCTTTAGCGCGATGATCGACTCGCCGCTCTTCAGGTAGGGGATCATGTCGATCACCTTGAGGCGGTCCGCGGTGATGTACATCGAGGAGTTGGTGATGTCGAAGCGGCCACCCTGCAGCCCGGTGATGAGGTTGGGGAAGCGGGTGTCGATCGTCTCCACGGAGCGGCCCATGAACTTCGCCAGGCCGTCGACGAATTCGATGTCGAAGCCGGCCGGCTTGTTGTCCTGCACGTATTCGTAGGGGAAGAAGGTCAGGTCGGAACCGGCGACCAGCTTGCCCGGCTGCAGGAAGTCGGCCGAGGCCAGGCTGGAGACCAGCGCCAGGCCGGCGCCCAGTACGGCGGTGGAGAGGATGCGAAGCGAGGCGCTGCTGAATCTTTGCATGGCGAAACTCCTTGAGCGGTAGGAAAGATCAAACGGCAGCCTGGTCGAGCCCGGCCTGCTGGACGAAGAAGGACGCGCCGCGGGGTTTCTGCGGCAGTCGCACGCTGTTGGCCACGCTGCGCACCAGCCCGCTTTCCTCGCCGGCCACCAGCACCCCGGCGTGCTCGCTGGGCAGCGGATTCTCGCCAAAGGGCAGGGCGTCCTCGGCGGCGTAGACGCTGATGAACAGGGTGCGCGGCAATTCGGTCTGGTTGGGGCTGGAGGCGTGCAGCAGGCGGGTGTGCATGAAGCACACCGAGCCGGCCGGGCCAAAGCAGGCCACGGGCTCGCCGCATTGCTCGGCCACCACGTTGTCGTCGACCGCGCCGGTGAAACGACCGTCCTGCCAGTGCGACCAGAGCTGGCCCCGGTGGCTGCCGGGGATGACGGTGAGGGGACCGTTCTCCGGGGTCACCTCGCTCACCATCAGCAGCGCGGTGACCACGTCGTCATTGCTATGGGGCGTGAACAGGAAATCCTGGTGCCACTTCACCTGGGTGGCGGTGTGCGGCAGCTTCGAATTGATCTTGCTGTGGTGGAATCTCGTGCCGCTGCCACCGATCAGCTGAGCCGCGACCTGGGCCATCCGCGAGGTGAAGGCGACCTGGCGATAGGCCGCGGAGATCTCGGTCGGCGAGCTGACCCGACGCAGGGAGGGGTGGTCGGGACGGTGGTCCAGCTCCACGTCGAAGCGGGCGCGGCCATCCTGGGTCTCGCCCCAGGCTTCGGCGTGGCTGCGGCTCTCTGCCACCCAGCCGTCGAAATCGGCCTGCAGGGTGGCGATCTCGTCGGCGGTCAGCAGGTTCTCGACCACCAGGTAGCCGTCTCGGTGGAAGCTGTCTATTTGCGCTTGCTCGATCATCTCTGTTCTCCAGAAGCCAAGGGTGGGGGTCAAGCCAGGGACACGTCCTTGAGGAAGGCCTCAACGCGCGGATGCTGGCCGTTACGCAGTACCGCGGGCGCGTCGTCGCAGACCACGCGGCCCTTTTCCATGAACACGATGCGGTCCGAGACCTTGAAGGCGAAGTTCATCTCGTGGGTGACGATCACCATGGTGATGCCCTCCTGGGCCAGGGCCTCGATCACCTGCAGCACCTCGTTGACCTTTTCCGGATCCAGCGCCGAGGTGGGCTCGTCGAACAGCATGATCTGCGGTCGCATCATCAGCGCCCGGGCGATGGCCACGCGCTGCTGCTGGCCGCCGGACAGCTGGTGCGGATACTTCCAGGCGTGGTCGAGCATCCCGACCTTGTGCAGCAGGGCATAGGCCTGCTGCTTGAGCGCCGCGGGAGCATCCAGGCGGTGATAGCGCGGCGCGAGCAGCAGGTTGTCCAGCACCGTCAGGTGGGGGAAGAGGTTGAAGCTCTGGAACACCATGCCGATGTCCAGGCGATGCTCGCTGTGCTCGACGAAGCGGGGCTTCTGGGCGCCGTCCTTGCGCAGGTGGATGAAGGGCTGGCCGTTGATGCGGATCTCGCCGTTGTCCAGTTGCTCCAGGCCGTTGAGCAGGCGGATCAGGGTGGTCTTGCCCGAGCCCGATGGGCCGATCACCGAGACCACCTCGCCGGGCTGGATGCGCAGGTTGACCGAACCCAGCACCTCGACGTCGTTGTAGGCCTTGTGCAGCCGCGCCGCCTGCAGCGCCGGGGTGCCGGCATCCCACTGCGGCCTGGCGCTGGCGGTCGAGGCCTGGTTGGCCAGGGCCAGCACCTGGGCATCGGGGGTCCGCACCACCTTGCGCTGGGTGACGTCGAGAAAGCGCTCCAGGCGTTTGAGCAGGAAGTCGAACAGGGTGACGATCAGCACGTAGTAGAAGGCCACCGCCACCATGGTCTCCATGACCAGGAAGTTCTGCGAATAGAGCCGCTGGCCGACCATCAGGATCTCGGTGAGGGAGATCACCGAGACCAGCGAGCTGAGCTTGACGATGGAGATGTATTCGTTGGCCAGCGACGGCAGGGCCACGCGCAGGGCCTGGGGGATGACGATGCGCCACTGGGTGCCGAGAAAGCGCAGGCCCAGCGCCCGGGCCGCCTCGCCCTGGCCCTTGGGAATCGACAGCAGGCCGCCGCGGTGGATCTCGGCGACATAGGCCGTTTCGCTGATGACCAGGCCGATCAGGCCGGCCCAGAAGGGATCCGCGAGCACCACCGAGGTCGCCGGCAGCGCCTGGGGCAGGTTGTAGATGAAGATCAGCAGCACCAGCAGCGGCACGCTGCGAAAGAACCAGATGTAACCGCGAGCAGGCAGGCTGAGCGCCGGATACCGTGACTGTTTCGCCAGGGCGATGAAGAAGCCCAGGGCGATGCTGATGATCCAGGTGAGGGTGCTGAGTTTGATGACCGTCCAGGTTGCCAGCCAGAATTGAGTGTCGCCAATGAGGCTGAACATGTAGTTCCAGTCGAAAGTCATGGTGAGCCAACCCGTCGCCATTTCAAAGAAAGTGCGAACTTTCCTGAAGCGTTCGCACTGTTGCCAGAAACAGAATTGGCGGCCGCCAGACTCATCGTCAATTAACAAATTACAGGTCGTTGCATAGCCTTTTCCTAAGTAGTGTAAGGCGGCATCTTGTTCTGCGCGCTATACGCCCCAAGGCAGGGCAAGATGCAATCATAAGCACTCGAAGTGCAGTCTTTTGGTGCGTTTTAACCCGTGCGGCAGGGACTTTCGTCGGCACGCCACCGCGCGTGCAGTACCGCTAAGCACAGGCCGCGCGGTGACATTCAGGCGGATGGCATGGCTTTCGCTTCAGTAGATTGCGCTATGCAGATATGCGTTCTGCAAAGTTTTATCCTATGGATGAGCCATGACGCGTTTTACCCTGAGGCAACTTCGCTATTTCGTCGCGGTGGTCGAGGAAGACAGCATCGTCGAGGCCGCGCGACAACTGCATATATCCCAGCCGTCGATCTCCGTCGCCATCAAGAACCTCGAAGAAAGTTTCGAGCAGAAGTTGTTTATTCGCCATCACGCCCAGGGCGTTTCGCTCACCGCCAGTGGCCGTCGGCTGTATGAAAAGGCCAAGGAACTGTTGCGGCTGTCCCAGGAACTGGAACAGAACGCCAAGGCGGAAAACGAGCTGGTTTCGGGCACCGTGGCCATCGGCTGCTTCGAATCTGCGGCGCCGCTCTATCTGCCCAAGCTGGTCGCAGGTTTCAAGCGGCTCTATCCCGAGATCACCATCCAGCTGCACGATGGCGAGCAGCACGAATTGATGCACGGGGTGCACCGCGGACGCTTCGACCTGGTGTTTCTCTACGACCTGGAGCTGGGTGATTCCATCACCAAGGAAAAGCTCAATGCACCGCACAAGCCCTATGCGCTGTTGCCCATCGCCCATCCCCTGGCCGGCAAGAAGGCGGTGACCCTCAAGGAGCTGAGTCGCGAGCCCATGATCCTGCTGGACGTGGTGCCCAGCCGTAACTACTTCATCGACATCTTCAGGGAGAAGGGCTACCACCCCACCGTGGCCTACAGCTCGCCCTCCATCGAGATGGTGCGCTGCATGGTGGGGCAGGGCCTGGGCTTTTCCGTGCTGGTGACCCGGCCCACCACCGACCTGACCTACGACGGCAAGCGCCTGGCCCAGGTCAACATCCACGACGACATGCCGGCCTCCACCTTCATCATGGCCTACCTGCGCAACAACGAACCGACCAAGGCGACGCGGCTGTTCATGGACTATTGCCGGAGCGTCGATCTCTCGCCTGCGCCCGTGGAAAGCCTGGTGGGCTGAGGCCCATGCTGGCCATTGCCCAGCTTTCGGGCGAAAGCGCAGGGAATAGACGGCTCCGGACTGGTCCTGGATGATCCATGTAAAGTAGAATCAATATCATCTAAGCATCGACGAGCAGGTAGCACCCGTCATGAGTGATATGGCTCTCGCGTCCACGCGTCACCTTCATCGGCTCTATCTCGACCACAGCGGGTGGCTGCAGGCCTGGTTGCGCCGGCGGCTGGGCAGCGAATGGGATGCGGCCGATCTCAGCCAGGAAGCCTTTCTGCGGCTGTTGCGCAATCCCGAAGTGCTCGGTGAACTGCAGGAGCCGCGGGCCTATCTGGTGACCATCGGCAAACGCCTGCTGATCAATTTCCAGCGGCGCAAGAGCCTCGAGCAGGCCTACCTCGATGCCCTGATGGCATTGCCCGAAGCCTGCGTGCCGTCGCCCGAGCAGCGTTGGCTGCTGCTGGAAACCCTGCAGGCGCTGGACGAGCTGCTCGATGGCCTGCCCGCCGCGGTGCGGCGGGCCTTCCTGCTCAGCCAGCTCGAGGACCTCACCTACCGCGAGATCGCCGAACGCCTGCACGTCTCCGAGCGCACCATCAAGAGATACATGGCGCAGGCCTACGAGCATTGCCTGCTGGCGGAGTTGTGCTGAGCGGCCAGGACCGGCGGCGGCGGGCGATCCGCGAGGCCGCGGAATGGCTGGCGCTGCTGGAGTCCGGCGCAGCCGGCGAGCGCGAGCGGCAGCAGCTGCAGGCGTGGCGCCAGGCCCATCCCGAGCACGAGCGCGCCTGGCAGGCGGCCCTGCAGCTGCAACAGCGCTTCGCCGCGGTGCCGTCGCGGCTGGCCATGGCCAGTCTGCAGCCGGCCGAGCGCACTCGGCGTACCGCCCTGCGCCAGTTGCTGGGCCTGGCGGTGGTGGTACCGACCGGCTGGTGGCTGAGCCGGGAATTGCCGCTGGACGCCTGGACCGCCGATCTCAGTACCGCCACGGGCGAACGCCGCAGCCTGACCCTGGCGGATGGCAGCCTGCTGCAACTCAATACCGCGACCGCCGTGGACCTGGATCAGACCCGGCGGCGCCTGACCCTGGTGCGCGGCGAGCTCTCGCTGCGCGTACCCGGTACCCAGGCGCTGACGCTGGATACCCGCTTCGGCACCCTGACGGTGGAACAGGCCGAGGTCTGCGTGCAGCAGGACGATGAAGGCTGCGACGTGCGCGTGGTCAGCGGCAGCGTCGAGGTGCGGCCGCTGATGGGCCTCGGGCTGGCGTTGGGCAAGGGCCAGCAGTTGCGCCTGAGTACCCTGGGCATCGGCGCCATCGAGCCGTTTTCGCCAACCCTGCTGAGCTGGCGCCAGGGCGTGCTGATCGCCCAGGACCAGCCCCTGGGCGAATTCCTGCAGCAATTCAGTCGCTATCGTCCTGGCCTGCTGCGCTGGGATCCCGCGGTGGCCAATCTCAGGGTCACCGGCAGCTTTCAGCTTGCCGATACCGACCGGGTACTGACGCTGCTGGCCGCGACGCTACCGGTGGAACTGCAGTGGCGTACCCGCTTCTGGGTGACCCTGATACCCCGTTCGGTCACCGTCTGAAAAAAGTCTGTCCCCTTTTTCGTACCTGTCGGTCATTAACGGCATAGGACAACCAAAAGGAGGGGGATTCGATGGTGACGTTGGTATTGCGTCCGTTGCTGCGCACGGGCTTGCTGGTGGCGTTGAGCGGTACTCCCTGGTGGGCCGCTTCGGCCCTGGCCCAGGAGGCGGCCCGCCGGCATTACGAGATTCCCGCGGGCAGTCTCGCCCAGGCGCTGACGCGCTTCGCCGCCGAGTCCGGCGTCAACCTGGCGGTGGATCCGGGACTGGTGGGCAAGCGTAATAGCGCTGGCCTCAACGGCGACTTTGGCGTGGAGGAGGGCTTCGGCCGGCTGCTGGCCGGCTCGGGGCTGCGGCTGCAGCCGCTGGGTGAGCGCGACTTCACCCTGGCGCCGGCCCCCCAGGACAGCGGCGTCCAGGAGCTGGCCAGCACCTCCATCGTCGCCTCCAGCCTGCAGGCGGACGACGCCCCCTACGCCGGTGGCCAGGTCGCGCGGCAAGGCTCCCAGGGGTTGCTGGGCCATCGCGACTTCATGGACACGCCCTTCAGCCAGACGTCCTACACCGCCCAGACCGTGCAGAATCTCCAGGCCCGCACCCTGACCGACCTGATCGCCAGCGATCCCTCGGTGCGCTCCACCAATCCGTCGGGTGGGCGCTTCGAGCAATTCACCATCCGCGGTTTCAGCCTGTTCAACAGCGATGTGGCCTACAACGGTCTCTATGGCGTGCTGCCGACCTATTCCATCGACATGGAGATGGCCGAGCGGGTCGACATCCTCAAGGGGCCGAGCCAGCTGCTCAACGGCATCTCGCCCCGCGGCAGCGTCGGCGGGGGCATCAACGTGGTGCCCAAGCGCGCCACCGACCAGCCCATCACCGAGATCACCGGCAGCTATGCGTCCGACAGCCAGGTGGGCGGGGCCGTGGACATCGGTCGTCGCTTCGGCGAGGACAATCGCTTCGGTATGCGCTTCAACGGTGTCAAGCAAGCGGGCGACACCACCTGGGATCACCAGCACGTCGATCGCCAGATGGGCGTGCTCGGCCTGGACTATCGCGTGGAACGTCTGCGACTGGGCCTCGATCTCGGCCACACCGAACGCGACACCGATGCGCCCCAGGAGCGGGTGCTGGTGGGGGCCAACGCCCGGGTCCCCGATGCCGACGACGTGCGCCACAACTATGCCCAGCGCTGGACCCGCGCCCAGACCAAGGACACCTTCGGCGCCCTGCGCGGCGAATTCGACGTCGACGACTCGCTGATGGTCTATGGCGCCGTGGGCGCGCGCCGCAGCGATCACGACTTCCTCCGCCACAACGTTTCCATTACCAACAACGCCGGCGATTTCAGCGTCCAGCCGCGCGACTTCACCCGCGACGAGAACGTGCGCACCGCCAACCTGGGCGCGCGCAAATGGCTGCAGACCGGACCAATCAGCCACGAACTCAACGTCAGCGCCGACTACTTCTACATGGACTTCGAGAACGGCGGCGGTCGCTACGCCAGTGGGCCGAGCAACCTGTACAACCCCAGTAACCTGCCCGCGCCAGGTGTCCAGACCCGCTCCGACGGCAAGGACTACACCGAGAACCGCTTCAGTGGCGTGGCCCTGGCCGACACCCTGGGCTTCTTCGACGATCGCCTGCTGGTCACCCTCGGCGCCCGCTGGCAGCGGGTCAAGGTGGACGACTGGTCCGACGGCGTGAAGCAACCCACCGCCTACGACGAGGAAAAGGTCTCGCCCTCGGCGGGCGTGCTGTTCAAGGCCACCGAGCGGCTGTCGCTCTATGCCAACTACATGGAAGGCCTCAGCCAGGGCAAGATCGCGCCGTCCACCGCGCTGAACGAGGACGAGATCTTCCCGCCCTTCATCAGCCGCCAGGCGGAAGTGGGGGCCAAGTACGACTTCGGCGCGGTGGCCCTGACCGCCAGCGCCTTCCGCATCAAGCAGCCGGCCTACGAGACCAATGCCACCAGCCGCGTCTTCGGTCCCAACGGCAAGCGCGTCAACGACGGGGTGGAGCTGAGCGTGTTCGGCGAGCCGCTGGCCGGCTTCCGCGTGCTCGGCGGCCTGATGTACATCGACAGCGAACTCAAGGACACCGTCGGCGGCTCCTTCGATGGCAACCGCGCCCCGGCCACGCCCAGGCTCAATGCCAACCTCGGCGCCGAACTGGACATCCCGGCGGTGCCGGGCCTGACCCTGACCGGACGGGGGATCTACACCAGCTCCCAGTACCTGGACCAGGCCAACAGCAAGGAAATCGACGCCTGGCATCGCTTCGACGTGGGGGCGCGCTACGCCTTCAAGGTCGACGCCACCCGCGTGACCTTGCGTGCCTCGGTGGAAAACGTGATGAACGAGCGCTACTGGGCCTCCGCCGGCGCCTCGGACGACAGCGAACCGGGCCTGACCATCTCCACGCCGCGGACCCTGGTCTTTTCCACCACCCTGGCGTTCTGAGCAGGCGTTATCCGTCCTTGCGCAAGGCGTGTCGCCGCCCGGCTCAGGGGCGACTTCCGCGCATCGCCAACGGGGGCAGAACGGTGGCCCCTCAGGCGTCATTCATAGGCAGGAGTGAGCGGCATACAGAGCGGGAACAGCTGCCTATCAGGCGTTTTGGCACGTGATTTCAAGGGCGGACCCGCCGGGCGTTCGGGCCCTTTATCGCCCGCATTTTGGTGAAAGTGGCGCGACTTCAAAGACTCGATCTTTTTCGGGAATGGCGGTTGAAGGATGAGAATGAAACTGATTATCGTTTACGAAGATAAACGTCCAGAGGTCTGACGCCATGCTTCAACCATCCCTCAGTCGCGATACCGCAACAGCCGACAACGCCTTCTTTCTCGCTCGCCAGGCACGCTTCGAATCCAGGGTCCGCAGCTACCCCCGCAAGCTGCCGCTGGCCATCGCCAAGGCCGCCGGGGTCTGGGTGACCGACGTCGAAGGCAAGACCTACCTGGATTGCCTGGCCGGAGCCGGCACCCTGGCCCTGGGGCACAACCATCCGGCCGTCACCGAGGCCATCACCGACTTTCTCGGCAGCGGCCTGCCCATGCACAGCCTGGATCTCACCACGCCGCTCAAGGACGCCTTCAGCGAGCGCCTGCTGGGCCTGCTGCCGGGCCGCGCGGAAGACTACTGCCTGCAATTCTGCGGTCCGTCCGGTGCCGATGCGGTGGAGGCGGCGCTGAAGCTGGCCAAGAAGGTCACCGGACGCAGCAATGTGGTCGCCTTTTCCGGGGGCTACCACGGCATGACCCACGGCGCCCTGGCGGTGACCGGCAATCTCTCGCCCAAGCAGGGGGTGGCCGGGCTGATGCCCGGAGTGCAATTTTTGCCCTATCCCCACGAGTACCGCTGCCCGCTGGGGCTGGGCGGCGAGCAGGGCGCCGCGGCCCTGGCGCGCTATCTGGAAAGATTCTTCGGCGACGTGGAGAGCGGCGTCTGCCGGCCGGCGGCGGTGATCGTCGAGGCGGTGCAGGGGGAGGGCGGCGTCAATCCGGCACCGGTGGCCTGGCTACGGACCCTGCGCCAGGTCACCCGGGAGCACGGCATCCTGCTCATCGTCGACGAGGTCCAGACCGGATTCGGCCGCACCGGCGCGCTGTTCGCCTGCCAGCATGCCGGCATCGAGCCGGACATCCTGGTGCTGTCCAAGGCCGTGGGCGGTGGCCTGCCGCTGGCCCTGCTGGCGATTCGGCGGGAGTTCGACGCCTGGGAGCCCGGTGGCCATACCGGCACCTTCCGCGGCAACCAGCTGGCCATGGCCACCGGGCTCGCCACCCTGGAGGTCATCGAGCGCGACGGCCTGGTCAGCCGTGCGGCCCAGCTCGGGGGCTGGCTCAGGCGCCATCTGGAGCGGCTGCGCGAGCGTTTCCCCGCGATCGGCAATGTCCGCGGGCTGGGGCTGATGCTGGGCCTGGAAATCGTCGAGGCGGGTGGCGCGGCGGATGCGCTCGGCAGCCTGCCGGCCGATCCCGCGCTGGCCGCGGCCATCCAGCGCCACTGTTTCGCCCAGGGACTGCTGCTCGAACGCGGCGGCCGGGACGGCAACGTGGTGCGGCTGCTGCCGCCGCTGATCCTCCAGGAAAGCCATTGCCTGGTGCTGCTCGAACGCCTGGAGGCGGCCCTCGTGGCGGCCCTGGCCGAGCCCCGTGGCTGAGCACAAGGCACCACCCGAGTGCCGTGACACCGGATCGCCCGCAGGGACGCGCAACCTCTTGGACACTGCCATGACTTCTCTAGAATCCACGCTGCTTTCCCGCATCGTCAGCGAGCTGGCGTCTTCCCACGCCCTGATGAATTGCCTCATCAAGGAATTCGCCCTGCCGGAACGATGCCTGGCCTATACCTGGCCGGAAGACCGACGCGGTATCGCCCCGGCCAACTATCTCGGCTGGTTGCAAGACGGCGGCGTGCCCCTGCTGATCGCCTTTCCCGGCGATCGCCAGTTCTTCCTCGTCGTCGATCGGCAGGATGAACTCGGCAGCCAGCGCTATCTCTCCGATATCTATGTCCGGCGCGGGGACCAGGCCTGGCATTGCCCGGACTTCGCCGCCTTCATCGATTTTCTGCTGGAGGCCTGCGAAGAACTCGCCGGTGCCCACAATGGCGAATTGCTGCAGCAGGTCCTGCAGAGCCAGCACCTGACCGCGGCCATCGTCGACCACGTGCAGGTCTCGCGCCATCCCGCGCCGCTCAGCGACTACCTGGCCAGCGAGCAGGGGCTGTGGTTCGGCCATCCCAATCACCCGGCACCCAAGGCACGGCGCTGGCCGGAGCCGCTGCCGGCCGAGGCCTATGCCCCGGAGCTGCACACCAGCACCGCCATGCACGTGCTGGAGGTGCCCCGCGCCGGCTTGCAGGTGGCCGGCAACGGCCTGAGCGACGCCCAGGTGCTGCAGGGCTTCGTGGACCAGGCGCAGGCCGCCCCTGAGCGGGTGCGCATCGTGCTGCACCCGGTCCAGGCGCAGCTGTTCCTCGGCGATCCCCGGGTCCAGGCGCTGGTCAGCCAGGGGGTGATCCGCGACCTCGGCGCCAGCGGCGCCCTGGCCAGTCCCACCGCCTCCATGCGCACCTGGTACCGCCCAGGCCATGCCTTCTTCATCAAGGGCTCGCTCAACGTGCGCATCACCAACTGCGTGCGCAAGAACGCCTGGTACGAACTGCAAAGCACCCTGATCGTCGACCGCCTCATGCAGCGCCTGCAAGGGCGGGTGGCGGGGCTGGACATGGTGCGCGAGCCGGGTGCCCTGAGCTGGGCTCCGCCGGCCGCCAGTGCCGAGGACGAGCGCTGGTTCCGCGAGCAGACCGGCGCCATCCTGCGCGAGAATTTCTGCCTGGAGCATGGCGCCGACTGCTGCCTGCTGGCCGGCACCCTGTTCGCCCGCGACACCCGCCTGCAGCCGCTGCTGCAGGACTTCCTCAGCCGCTGCGGCGACCAGCCGGTCAGCGACGAAATCCGGCTGGCCTGGTTCCAGGACTACCAGCGGCTGCTGCTCGGGCCGGTGCTGCGGCTGTTCTTCGAGCACGGCGTGGTGCTGGAGCCGCACCTGCAGAATTGCGTGCTGGTGCATGACAACGGCCGGCCCGTCCGGCTGCTGCTGCGCGACTTCGAAGGCATCAAGCTGACCGATACCCTCGGCGCCGAGGCCCTGGACGCCCACGTCCAGCCCCGGGTGCGCCAGTCGTTGCTCTACAGTCGCGACCAGGGCTGGCGGCGCATCGCCTATTGCCTGTTCGTCAACAACCTCGCCGAGGCGGTGCTGGCGCTGAGCTGGGAGCGTCCGCACCTGGCGCCGCGCCTGTGGCGGCAGGTGGAAGCCGAGCTGATCGCCATCCGCCGGGACCTGCAACGCGCCGCGCCCGAGCTGGATGCGCTGATCGCCGGCCAGCCGATTCCCTGCAAGACCAATCTCAAGGTGCGCCTCGCCGCCCAGGCCGATCGCCACGCCGGCTACGTGCAGTTGCCTTGCCCCTGGGGCGCGGAGGTGCGTCATGGCTGAGCTACCTGCCGCGGTCCGCGCCGCCCTGGTGGAGGCCCAGGCGCAGTCCGGCGATCCCCTGGCGGCCTTCGTCTATGACCTCGACGCCCTGCGGCGGCACGTCGCCGCGCTGATGGCCGAATTGCCCCCGGGCGTGGAGCTGTACTACGCCATCAAGGCCAACAGCGAGGCGCCGATCCTGGCGGCCCTGGCGCCGCTGGTGCACGGCTTCGAGATCTCCTCCGGTGGCGAGATCGATCGCCTCGCCGCCTGCCCGCAGCGCAAGCCGTTCATCTTCTCCGGTCCGGGCAAGCTGGATTCCGACCTGCGCACCGCCCTGAGCGCCGGGGTCGAAGCCATCCACCTGGAGAGCCTCGGCGAGATCCAGCGCCTGCAACGCCTGGCGCTTTCCCTGGGACGGCCGCAGCCGGTGTACATCCGCATCAATCCGCAATTGCCGGCCGGGCTGACCAGCACTCTGGCCATGGCCGGCACGGCGACGCCCTTCGGCTTCGACGAAGCCGATCTGCACGCCGCGGTGGCGGCGGTAGAGGCGGCCAGCCACCTGCAGCTGCAGGGCTTCCATGTGCATGCCCTGTCGCACCAGCACTCGGTGGAGCGCCATCTGCAACTGCTGGACTTCTACCTGCAGCGCTGGCCGCACTGGCGCGGCCTGGCCCGGCGCCCGGAAAGCGTGGTGCGGCTCAACGTCGGTGGCGGCATTGGCGTGGATTACCGTGAAGGCCGGCGATTCGACTGGGCGCGGCTGTGCGGGCACCTGCGCGCCCGCTTGGCCGAACAGGCGCAGCCGCCGCTGATCCGCTTCGAACCGGGACGTTTCCTCGCGGCCTTCTGCGGCTACTACGCCATGGAGGTGCTGGATACCAAGACCAGCCACGGCCAGCACTTCCTGGTCTGTCGCGGCGGGACCCATCAGTTCCGCCTGCCGGTGGCCCAGGGGCACGATCATCCGGTGCTGCACCTGCCCCGCGAGGGGCGGGCGACCGCGACTGGAGGCAAGGCCTGGACAGTGGTGGGTCAGCTCTGTACCCCCAAGGACATCCTCAGCCGCGGCCAGCCGCTGGGTGAGGTCCGGGTCGGCGACCTGCTGGTGCTGCCCCTGGCCGGCGCCTATGGCTACAACATCTCCCACGCGGATTTCCTCTGCCATCCGCGCCCGCGGCAGCTGTTCCTCGCCGGCAACGGGAGTGTCCCGGCGTGAGCGTTGCGATCCCGCGGGTCTGGGTGGCGGTGAACGTGCTGCTGGGCACGGTCACCGTCAGCCTGGCCAATACCGCGCTCAATCCGGCGCTGCCGGCCTTCATCGCCGCCTTCGACCTGGGGCCGCTGCTGGCCAGCTGGATCGTCGCCGGCTTCATGGTGGCCATGGGCATCACCATGCCGCTGACCGGCTTTCTCGCCGGGCGCATCGGGCGGCGGCGACTCTATCGCCTCGGGCTGCTGGCCTTCATCGCCGGCTCGGCGCTGGGCGCCCTGGCCGATTCCATCGCCGGCGTGCTGCTGGCGCGCATGGTCCAGGGGGTGGCCAGCGGCCTGATGATTCCCCTGGCACTGGGCATCATCTTTTCCGTCTATCCCAAGGAGGAGCGTGGCCGGGTGACCGGCTGGTGGGGTGGGGCGGTGATGCTGGCGCCGGCGGTGGGGCCGCTGTGCGGCAGTCTGCTGCTGGAGGTGTTCGACTGGCGCGCCCTGTTCCTGCTCAACGTCCCGGTGGGCCTGCTGGCCCTGGCCATGGGGCAGGTGGTGCTGCCCGCGGATGGCCCCCGCGAACGCAAGCCCTTCGACCTGGCCGGCTACCTACTGATCGCCAGTGGCCTGGGGCTGCTGCTGGTAACCCTCGGCCGGCTGCGCGAGCTGGCGGCGCTGGCCGACCCCCTCAATCTGCTCGCCCTGGGCGCCGGACTCCTCTGCCTGCTGGCCTTCGTCCGGCTGCAGCTGCAGCGCAGCCATCCGCTGCTGCCGCTGCGCCTGTTCGCCCTGCGCGGCTATCGGGCCAGCGTCATCATCGCCGTGGTCCAGGCGGTGGGCATGTTCGAATGCCTGGTGCTGCTGCCGCTGCTGGTCCAGCTGGTGCTGGGCCACAGCGCCCTCTGGACCGGCCTGGCGCTGCTCTGCACGGCCCTGGCGGCGGCGCTGTTCGGCCAGGTCGGCGGTCGCCTGCTCGACCGCCGCGGACCCCGCGGGGTGATCGCCACCGGGCTGGCGCTCAGCGGTCTCGCCACCCTGGCCCTCGGTGTGGTCGGCAGCCATGCCGGGCTGGCCTGGATCTGCGCGCTCATGGTGCTCCGCGGCGTCGGCCTGGGGCTGTCCTACATGCCGGCCACCACCGCCGGGCTCAACACCTTGCCGGATGCCCAGGTCACCCAGGGCGCGGCCATGAACAACATCGCCCGGCGCCTGGTGTCCTCGGTGGCCGTGGTGGCCGCCTCCCTCTGGCTGGAACTGCGCCTGGGCGGAGCGGCCGGCTGGGGCCCGCGCCAGGCCGCCACCGGCGTCGCCATCCAGGACGCCTTCATCGCCACCGGCCTGTTCATCCTGCTGGCCCTGCCCTGGGCCTGGCGCTTTCCCGCTGCTCAACCCCTTTCCGTTCGGAGGTACTCATGACCGCTCAGCTTTCACTTGCCGCGCAGCCCTGGCCGTCGCCCGCCGATGCCGCCCTCTATCGCCAGGTCGAGCAGCGCGTGGTGGCGCAGCTGCTGCAGACGCTGATCTACGAAGAGGTGCTCAAGGCCGAGGTCCAGCCGGTGGCGGAGGGGCTGGCAGCGTATCGCCTGGCCGGTACCGCCGCCGATGGCACACCGGTGCAGTACCTGGGCTATGCGCCCGCAGATGCCAGCTTCGGCCTGATCCGCCTGGATCCGCAGCGCCTGGTGCGCCAGGACGATAAGGGGAGCCGCGCGCCGACGCTGCACGAGACCCTGGCCGAATTGCTCGGCGAGCAGAGCGACTCGCCGCTGTGGCCGCGCTTCGTCCAGGAGCTGGAGCAGACGCTGCTCAAGGATCTGCAGTCCCGCCGCCAGGACTACCGTCCCGCCCGCCCGGCCCACGAGCTGGACGTGGACGAGCTGGAGCGGCACTTCATGGACGCCCATGGCTACCACCCCTGCTACAAGTCGCGCATCGGCTTCTCGCTGGCGGAGAATCGCCGCTACGGACCGGAATTCGGCGAGCCGATCCAGCTGGTCTGGCTGGCCCTGGCGCGCGCGCGGGCCTCGGTGGGGCACTCCCGCCGCCTGGACTTTCCGGCCTTCATCGCCGCGGAGTTCGGGGTGGAGCGCTGGACGGCCCTGGCCGCCGAGTGGCGCGAACAGGGTCGGTCGTTGGACGACTATCAGTTGATCCCGGTGCATCCCTGGCAATGGGAGCAACACCTGGCCGCGCTGTTCCAGCCCGAGCTGGTGAGCGGCGAGTTGCTCTACCTGGGCACCTCCCGCGACCAGTACGCGGCCCAGCAGTCCATCCGCACCCTGGCCAATCGCAGCGCGCCCGAGCGGCCCTACGTCAAGCTGGCGATGTGCCTGACCAATACCTCCAGCACCCGCATCCTGGCGCGCCACACGGTGCTCAACGGCCCACTCATCACCGACTGGCTGCAGCGCCTGATCGCAACCGATGCCACGGCCCGCGACCTGGACTTCGTGGTGCTCGGCGAGATCGCCGGCGCCGCCTACGACAGTCGTGCGTTGCCGGTCAGCCGGGCGGGGCAGGTCTACGGCACCCTCGGCGCCGTCTGGCGCGAGAGCATCCATGCCTATCTGCGCGCGGATGAACAGGCGGTACCCTTCAACGGCCTGACCCAGGTGGAGAATCGCTACGGCCAGGGCGCGCCATGGCCCTTCGTCGCCGCCTGGATCGAGCGCCACGGCCTCGACGCCTGGCTGCGGCAACTGCTCAGGGTCACGGTGACGCCACTCATGCACATGCTCCACGCCGAAGGCATCGGCATGGAGTCCCATGGCCAGAACATCGTGCTGATCCACCGCGACGGCTGGCCGCTGCGCATCGCCCTCAAGGACTTCCACGACGGCGTGCGCTACGCCGAGCGCCACCTGGCACGCCCGGAACTGCGTCCGACCCTGGAGCCCTTGCCGGCGAGCCATGCGCGGCTCAACCGCAATTCCTTCATCCTCACCGAGGACGTGGCGGCGGTCCGCGACTTCACCTGCGATGCCTTCTTCTTCATCGCCCTGGGCGAGCTGGCGGTGTTCCTGCGCCAGCACTTCGCCCTGGCCGAGTCCGACTTCTGGCGGGCGACCGCCACGGTCATCCTCGACTACCAGCGCGCCCATCCCCAGCACCGGGACCGCTATGCGCTGTTCGACGTCTTCGCTCCCACCTTCGAGGTGGAGGAGCTGACCAAGCGGCGCCTGCTGGGCGATGGCGAGCGGCGCTTCAAGGCGGTGGCCAACCCGCTGCATCCCTATCGGCCCGCCGCATGCTGAGGCGCAATCGACTCAAGGCCGCCCTGGCGGCCGGCACGCCCAGCCACGGCCTGTTCGCCTCGCTACCCACGCCCGCCAGCATCGAGCTGATCGCCGAAGCCGGCTACGACTTCGTGATCATCGACATGGAGCACGTGCTGATCAATCCGGAAACCCTGGAGAACATGATCCGCACCGCCGAGAGCTACGACCTCACGCCGCTGGTGCGGGTGCCGGACGCCGAGCCCAAGCGCCTCTTGCGCCTGCTCGATGCCGGGGCCCAGGGGATCGTGCTGCCCTGCGTGGAGGACCCGGCGGTGCTGGCCGCCGCGGTGCGCGCCTGCAAGTACCACCCGGAGGGCGAGCGCAGCCTCAACGCCGGGCGCCCGGGCTCCTTCGGCAAGGCGAGCCTGGCCGACTACGTGACCCGCGCCAATGCGCAGATCCTTATAGTCGCCATGATCGAGAGCGCCGCGGGCGTCGCCCGGGCGGCGGAAATCGCCGCGGTGCCGGGGGTGGACCTGCTGCTCGAAGGGGCGGCGGACCTGTCGCAGTCCCTCGGCCACCCCTGGCGCCTCGCCGATCCCGAGGTGCAGGAGGCCCTGCGCCAGATCTGGGCCGCCGCCCAGCGGCAGGGCACACCCTACTGCGCCATCCCCCGGCAGCCGGAGGACCTCGACCTCTGGCGCGCCCGGGGCGTCACCACCTTCGTGCTCGGCGACGAGCGCGGCATCGCCTTTCGGGCCCTGCAGGCCCGCCTGACCGCCCATTCCTGCGGAGAATCCCCATGAACGCTCAGACCCTCGCCACCGACCTGATCCTGCAGGACCTGTTCGACTGCCTGCTGGCCGAAGACGTCTTCGCCCCCATGCCTGTGACCCTGGCGGCCGCGACCACGGAACATCCCGCCGCGCTGCAGCCGGCCGCCCCGGAGGAGCGCCTCTGGGAGTGCTGCTGCGATCCCCGCGAGCAGCGTTTCATCGCCGCGCGGGTGCGCCCGGGCATCACCCAGGCCTGGGTGAAGGTGCCCGGTACGCCGATCCTGGCGCGCCAGGGCGACGCCTGGAGCACCCTTACGCCCGAGGCCTTCGTTACCCTGGTGTTCGCCGAGGTGGCCGCCGATCCAGAGCAGGCGCGGGGCATCGCGCTGTTGCGCGAGACCCTGGCCACCAGTCTGCGGCAGACCCGGCTGTCCCTGGAACAACCCCTGGTCCCGGGGCCGTTGCTGGAGGGCGACGGTAAGGCCGCCTTCCTGCAACTGGAACGCTGGGCGGCCCTGCGGGATCGACCCTATCACCCCCTGGCCAAGGCCAAGCTGGGGCTGAGCGACGCCGACTACCAGGCCTACCAGGCCGAATTCGGCCAACCCGTGCGCCTGGCCTGGGTCGCGGTGCGCCGCGATCAGCTGCTGTGCGGAGAGAGTGTGGCGGCCGATTCCCAGGGACCGGCGGCCGACTTGCTGACCCCGGCGGCGCTGGCCGAGTTGCAGGCCGAATTGCAGCGGCGCGGCCTGGCGGCGAGTCATGTGGCGCTGCCGGTACACCCCTGGCAACTCGCCAGGGGATTGCCGGGTCGGCTGGACGAGGCCTTCGCCAGTGGCGTCTGCCAGCAGCTGGACTTTGCCGGCGCTCGCTGCCACGCGACCTCGTCGCTGAGATCCATGCTGATGGAGGAGGGCGCGGGCGTGGCCCAGCTGAAGTTGCCCATGGCGGTGCATTCCCTGGGCGCCTCGCGCTACCTGCCGGCGGTGAAGATGATCAACGGCTCGCGCAGCGAGGCTCTGCTGCGCCAGGCGCGGGCCCTGGACCCGGTGCTCGCCGAGAGCCTGCACCTGTGCGACGAGTCTCGCTGGTGGGCCTTCATGCCGCCGGCGGCGACCCTGTTCGACGAGGCGCCGCGGCATCTCTCGGCCATGGTGCGCGGCTATCCCGCGGCGCTGCTGGCCGATCCGGACTGCCGCCTGCTGCCCATGGCCGCGCTCGGTACGCCGCTGCCGGGCAGTCGTCGGCATTTCTTCGACGACTGGCTGGCGGCCCGGGCGCTGGCGCCGACCCCGGCCAATGTCCTGCTGTTGCTGGGTGAGCTGTGCCACAGCTTCATCGACCTCAACCTGCGGCTGTTCCGCCTCGGCCTGCTCGGCGAGGTGCACGGGCAGAACGCCGTGCTGGTCTGGCGCGCCGGACGTATCCAGGGTCTGCTGCTACGCGACCACGACTCCCTGCGCCTGTACGTGCCCTGGCTGGGGCGCCAGGGGCTGGCCGATCCGCAGTACCGGATCAAGCCCGGTCATGCCCAGACGCTCTATCACGAGCATCCGCGCGACCTGCTGTTCTGGTTCCAGACCCTGGGCATCCAGGTCAACCTCAGGGCCATCTTCGAGACCGTCGCGAGCTGCTACGCTATCCCGCTGACCGCCGCCTGGACGCTGTTGCGCGAGGTGCTGGAAGAACGCATCGCGGCCCTGGACTTCGACGCCGTGGCCCGGGCACTGCTTCGGGAGACGCTGTTCGAGGCACCGGACTGGCCGCAGAAGTGGCTGCTGCGCCCGATGATCGAGCGGGCCGGTGGGCCCGGCAGCATGCCGTTCGGCAAGGGCAGGGTGGTCAATCCCTTTCATCAGGTGAGCCATGCCCCCTAGTGTTTCCTCAGTAATAACCCGCCGCCGGCTCCTCGGGCTCGGCGGCGTGCTCGCCACCGGCCTGGCGCTGCAGCCGGGCGTGGCCCGCGCTCAGCCAACCCGTGTGGCCACGCTGTTCCAGGGCGCCACCGACAGCGCCGTGGCCCTGGGGCTCAGGCCCTGCGGGGTGGTGGAGTCCTGGAGCGAGAAGCCCGTCTATCGCTATCTACGCCCGGCGCTTGCGGGGGTGCCTTCGCTGGGACTGGAAACCCAGCCGAGTCTGGAGGACCTGGCACTGCTGGCGCCCGACCTGATCGTCGCCTCGCGCTTTCGCCATGGCCGGATCGCGCCGTTGCTGCAGCAGCTGTGCCCGGTAGTGATGCTGGAGGAGGTCTTCGAATTCAAGCAGACCCTGCTGGCCCTGGGTACCGCCGCGGGGCGTGGAGCGGACGCCACGGACCTGCTGCAGGCCTGGCAGGCGCGCATCGTCCGTCTGCGCGAGGCGCTGCAACGCCACTACGGTGCCCAGTGGCCGCCGACGGTGGCGGTGCTGGACGTGCGCGCCGATCACCTGCGCAGCTATCTGCCCGACAGCTTCGCCGGCCGGGTACTCAGCGAGCTGGGCTTCGCCTGGCCGGCGGCCAGCCAGGGCAGCGCCGCGCCCTCGATCAAGCTGACCTCCCGGGAAAGCCTGCCGGTGGTAGAGGCCGACGTCTTCTTCGTCTTCCTGCGTGCCGACCAGGCTGCGGTGCAGCGCAACTACGAGCGTCTGCTCGAGCATCCGCTCTGGCAACGCCTGAGCGCCCCCCGGCGCGGGCAGGTCTGGCGGGTCGATGGGGTGGCCTGGAGCCTGGGCGGCGGCATACTGGCGGCGAATCGGCTGCTGGACGACATCCAGCGCGTCCTGGCCGAACAGGGGGCCGCATGAGCGCACCCCTCAGACTGCTGCTGCTCGCCCTGGCCCTGGCGTTGATCGCCGTGCTGAGTCTCTCGGTGGGCGCCCGCTGGATCGCGCCCACTAGCGTAGTGGCGGCCCTGGTGCAGGACCCCTCGCTAGGGCTGGATGCAACCCTGGTCAACACCACCCGGCTGACGCGCCTGCTGGTCGCCCTGGTGGTGGGCGCCAATCTGGCGGTGGCCGGCGCCCTGATGCAGGCCATGACGCGCAATCCCCTGGCTTCGCCGGGGCTATTCGGCATCAACGCCGGCGCCACCTTTGCCCTGGTGCTGGGCATCACCCTGCTGGGCCTGTCCAGCACCGAAAGCTGGATACTCTGCGCGCTGCTGGGCGCGGCGGTGGCCGGCAGCCTGGTATGGACCCTGGGCAACCGGGGCCAGGCGCGCCTGACGCCGCTGCGCATCGTGCTGGCCGGCGCCGCCCTGGCGGCCCTGTTCACCGCCTTCAGCCAGGCGCTGCTGGTGATCAACCAGGAGGGCCTGGACAGCGTGCTGTTCTGGCTGGCCGGTTCGGTGGGGGAGCGCAACCTCACCACGGCTGCGCCCCTGCTGGTGTTCAGCCTGCTGGCCCTGGCCGCCGCCGTGGTCCTGGCCGGGCAGCTCGATGTACTGGTCGCCGGTGATGACCTGGCCCGCGGCCTGGGCCAGCCCATCGGGCTGATCCGGTTGCTGGCCGGGGTGCTGGTGATCTGCCTGGCCGGCAGCGCCGTGGCCCTGGCCGGCAACATCGGCTTCATCGGCCTGATGGTGCCGCACCTGGTGCGCGGACTGTTGGCCCGCGCGCGACACGAGCATCGCTGGCTGGTCCCCGGCTGCGCCCTGGGCGGGGCCCTGCTGCTGGTGCTGGCCGACAGCCTGGCGCGGGTGGTGATCCTGCCCCAGGAGGTGCCCGTGGGCATCATGACCGCGCTGTTCGGCGGGCCCTTCTTCATCCATCTGGCGCGTCGAGGAGGCCGTCATGGCCGCTGAGATCGTCTGGCGGCTCGGCCGTTTCTCCCGCCGCCTGGCCCCGGCCACCCTGGGGCGGCTGGCCGTCGCCGCGCTGGTGGCCCTGGCGGCCTTGCTGCTGTGCCTCTGCCTGGGCAAGGTCTGGTTGACGCCCACCCAGGTGTTCGCCGCGCTGGTCGAACGGCAGGGCGGTGGCCTGGGTTTCATCGTCACCCAGCTGCGCCTGCCGCGGGCGTTGCTGGCCGCCCTGGTCGGCAGCGCCCTGGCGGTGTCCGGCCTGCTGCTGCAGGGCCAGGTGCGCAATCCCCTGGCCTCGCCGGACCTGCTGGGCATCACCAGTGGCGCCAGCGCCGGGGCGGTCTTCTATCTGGCGGTTCTGGCCGGCAGCCTGGGGCCGCATGGCCTGCCGCTGGCCGCGATGCTCGGCGCAGGCCTGGCGGCGCTGCTGGTCTATGGCCTGGCCTGGAATCATGGCGCCTCGCCGCTACGCCTGGTGCTGGTGGGGGTAGGGGTGTCGGCCATGCTCGCCGCGGCCACCACCTTCCTGCTGGTGTTCAGTCCGCTGACCACCACGCTGTCCGCCTACGTCTGGCTGACCGGCAGCGTCTATGGCGCCAGCTGGCCGGAGGTGCGCGCCCTGGGGCTGTGGTGGCTGGTCCTGTTGCTGCCGCTGGCGGCCCTGGCGCGCCACGCCGTGCTGGCGCAACTCGACGACGACCTGGCCCGCGGCCTCGGGGTGCGCCTGCAGCGGCAGCGCGCGGCTTTGCTGGCGCTGGCCGTGGCCCTGGCCGGCGTCGCCATCGCCTGGGGGGGCGCCATCGCCTTCGTCGGCCTCATCGCGCCCCATATCGCCCGCCGCCTGCTGCCTGCGGGTTTCGCCGCTCAGGCGCTGATGGCGGCCCTGGCGGGGGCGTTGCTGGTGATGCTCGCCGACCTCCTGGGTCGTACCCTGTTCCTGCCCCTGGATCTGCCGGCCGGCATCTTCGTCGCCGCCCTGGGGGCGCCCTTTTTCCTCTACCTGCTGATCCGGCAGCGTCCCTGAAGGAGTCTTCATGGCAACCCTGGCCAGCCGCTGCCTGACCCTCGGCTACGGCACCCAGACCATCATCGAGGCCCTCGACCTCGAATTACCGCCGGGCCGTGTCTCGGTTCTCATCGGCAGCAACGGCTCCGGCAAGAGCACCCTGCTCAAGGCCTGCGCCCGGCTGCTGGAACCGCGCCAGGGCCAGGTGCTGCTCGACGGCCAGGACATCCACCGGCAGTCCACCGCCGCCCTGGCCCGGCAACTGGCGGTCCTGCCACAGACCCCGGTGGCGCCCGAGGGTATCAGCGTGCGGCAACTGGTGAGCCTGGGCCGCTATCCGTACCAGAACTGGATGCGCCAATGGTCGGCGGACGATGCCGCGGCGGTGGACAAGGCGCTGCGCCTCACCGACCTGCTGGCGTTGGCGGAGCGGCCGGTGGACGACCTCTCCGGCGGACAGCGCCAACGCGCCTGGATCGCCCTGACCCTGGCCCAGGACACCGATTGCCTGCTGCTGGACGAGCCCACCACCTACCTGGACCTGGCGCACCAGATCGAGGTGCTGGACCTGCTGCGCCAGCTGAACCGGGAGGAGGGCAAGACCATCGTCATGGTGCTGCACGATCTCAATCTCGCCTGCCGCTACGCCGATCACCTGGTCGCCGTCCATCAGCGTCGTGCCTTCGCCCAGGGCGCACCCGCAGAGGTATTGACGGAAGCCCTGGTACGCGAGGTGTTCGCCCTGGAATGCCGGATCATCGCCGATCCCTATTTCGGCACGCCGCTGTGCATTCCCTTTGGTCGCGAGGTACCGCCATGTGCCTGAGGCCCGCCCTCGACAGCGCCCAGCGGGACGAGCTGCGTTCTACCTTCGGTCTGCGCGAAGCCAGTGAGCGCGACGGGCAGCACAGCCAGCCGGTGGCCGCCTGGCTGGACGCCGCACGCTGCGCCGAGTTGCTCGACGACCTGGCGGCGCGGATGGCAGCGCCTACCCGGCGGGTCGCGGCGTCGCTGCTGACCAAGCGGCTGGGCTTTCTCACCACCGGGGTCGCCTTCCAGGCCCTGTCGGCCTATGACCGGCGCCTGGACCTGACGCCGGGCAATGTCTGGATCGAGGATGGCCATGTCCAGGGGCGCTGGCGATCGGCCCTGCCGCTCAGCGATACCCGGCCGCTGCCCGGCTTGGAGGATCACGCCACGGCCCGAGCGTTGCTGGCCCGCACCCTGTTCGGCGAGCTGCTGCGGCCGCTCTGGGAGACCCTGGCGCGGGTTGGCCGCGTCTCGCCCCGCATCCTCTGGGAGAACGCCGCGGTGCGGCTCTATTCGCTGTACGACCGGCGCCTCGCCGAACTCGATGATCCGGCCATTCGTGCCCGCTGCGCCGAGGATTTCGCCTGGCTGCTGGCGGCGACGCCGGCGGAACTTGGGCTGGAGACCAATCCGCTGGCGCAGTTCCGCCGGCCCGCAACCGTCAACACCCTTGGGCGCCCCGTTCGCTTCCGGCGCACCTGCTGCTTCTACTACCAGGCCACGGCGCCCGCCGAATACTGCAGCAACTGCCCGCTGATCCGCCCCCGGGAGGCCGCATGCCCGGCCCCCTGAGCGAGCTGCCGGCCGAACTGATCGCCGGGTACGCCGAGGTAGCCGCCTCGACCCTGGGCCATCTCGGGCGCACGGGCTATCTGCCCGAACTCAAGCCGGTGGTGGCCAATACGCGTCTGCTGGGCCGGGTGGTGACGGCGCGCATTCCCTTACCCCATGGCGCCCTGTTGCGCGAGGCTCTGATCGCCAGTCGCCCGGGCGACGTCCTGGTGATCGAGGCCGTGGGCGATCCCAACTGCGCCTGCTGGGGCGAATTGCGTACCCTGGCCGCCCTGATCAAGGGCCTGGCCGGTGTGGTGGTGAATGGCGCCATCACCGACGTCCAGGCGCTTCGTCAACTCGGCCTGCCGGTCTTCCACCGCGGTATCAGCGCCGTCACCACCCAGGGTGGCGAGGCGCTGGGCGAAATGAACGTCGAAATCCAGCTCGGCGAGACCCGCGTCTGCCCCGGTGACCTGGCCCTCGGAGACGACGATGGCCTGTTCGTCCTGTCGCCCGCGCGGGCCGCAGCCTTGCTGCCCGGTGCGCTGGCCAAGGAGGCCGCGGACCAGGCGCGGCGTGCGCAACTGCTGCAGCGGCTGACCGAAGGGCGCTGAAGCCGCTATTCCGGCTTGGTGCCGATCTGCTCGCGCAACAACTCTAGGTAGCGGCGCGCGCCCAGGCCCAGGGGGCGATTCTTGATCCAGATGACGTCGATCCAGCGGCGGATCTGGCTGGCCATGTTGTCGAATTGCACCTGCTCGAGCAGGCCGGCGGCGATCAGCGGCCGCACCAGCGGGTGGGGCAGATAGGCCCAGCCCAGCCCGGCCTGCACCAGGTCCAGCGTCGCCAGGTAGCTGTCGGTCAGCCAGACCCGTTGCGACAGCACGATCTGCGGGTCCGAGGCATTACGGTCGCCCCCGGCCACCACGATCTGGCGGGTATCGGCCATCAGCGTTTCGCCCAATGGCCGATCCTGGCGGGAGGCGGGATAGCCGGGCGCGGCCACCGCCGTGAGCAACTGGCTGCCAGCCTCGGCGAAACCTTCCAGCGCGTTGATGCCCGGGCGCTCGAAGATCAGCGCCATGTCCACGCTGCCCTCGTGCAGCAGGCGGATCGCCTCGGCGCGGGCGGCCGAGCGGATCTCGATTTCCAGGGCCGGAAATTCCTCGGCCAGGGTCATCAGCGGGCGGCTCCAGGCGCCGGTCTGCAACTCCGGCGCCATCACCAGCACGAAGCGCCGTTCCAGCCCCGCATGCAATTGCAGGGCATGGGCGTCGAGCAGCGTGAGCTGGCTGGCCACCTGCCGCGCCTGGGGTTCGAGGGCGCGCGCGGCGGGGGTCGGCAAGGCCTTGCGGGTGGCGCGATCGAACAGCACCAGGTCCAGCTCGGCCTCCAGTTGGGAGATCGCCATGTTCACTGCGGAGGGCACCCGCCCCAGGACGCGAGCCGCGGCGGAAAAGGAGCCCTCGTCGATCACGGCGAGAAAGACCCGGAGCGCTTCGCTGGTAAAGGCCATGGTTGTCAATTTCGTTGATAACGATCGTCTTTTTGTATCAGCCAGACCGGCTTAGAGTCCAGCAGACCACAACGGAGACAGCCACATGAGCGAGTCGATGGCGGGCCAGGTGGCCCTGATCAGCGGTGCCGGCAGCGAATCCGGTATCGGCATGGCGATCGCCCGGCGCCTGGGCGCGGCGGGGGCGCGGTTGATCGTCACCGCCAGCAGCGCCCGGATCGCGGAGCGGGTGGCGGAGTTGCGCGCCGCCGGCTTCACCGCCGAAGGCCGGGCGCTGGATCTCTCCGAGGAGACGGCCGTTGGCGAGTTCTGCCAGTGGGCCGAGGCGCGCTGGGGCCGTATCGACATCCTGGTCAACAATGCCGGCATGGCCATGCAGGGCAATCCCGAGCCCCTGGTCGAGGTGGCGCGGATGACCCTGGCCGACTGGAATCTGACCTTGGCGCGCAACCTGACCACGGCCTTCTTGCTGACCCGCGCCGTGTTGCCCGGCATGCAGGCGCGCGGCTATGGCCGCATCGTCCATGTCAGTTCCGCCACCGGCACCCGGGCGGGCATTCCGCATGCCGCGGCCTACAGCGCGGCCAAGGCGGCCATGGTCGGCATGAACATGAGTCTCGCGCTGGAGGTGGCCGGGCAGGGCATCACGGTCAACGCCGTGGCGCCCGGCTGGATCGAGACCGCCTCCAGCCTGCCGGAAGAATTGCAGGCCGCGACCCGGGTGCCCGTGGGCCGCGCCGGTCGTCCCGCCGAGGTCGCCGCGGCTGTGGCCTTCCTGGCTTCGCCCGAGGCCAGCTACATCACCGGGGAATACCTGGTGGTGGACGGTGGCAACAGCCGCATCGAAAACAAGGGGGCCTGACATGCAGCCAGTCGTGCTGATCAGCGGGGTTTTGGGGGGCATCGGCCAGGCGGTGCGTGCGCACTTTCTGCAGGCCGGCTGGCGGGTCTTCGGTACCGATCTCGATGGCGCGGCCCTGGCGGCGCTCGAGGCCGAAGGTGGCCTTGCCGGCCAGCACGCCGCCGACCTGCGCCAGGCCAGCGCCAGCCGGGAGGTGGTCGCCAGCGCCCTCAACCGCCTCGGTCGGCTCGACGCCCTGGTCAATTGCGCCGGTGTCTGGCGCGAAGGCCCAGCCGAGACCTTCAGCGAGGAAGACTTCGACCTGGTGCTGGACGTCAATCTGAAGGCCAGCTTCTTTCTCTGCGCCGCGGCCATTCCCGCGCTGCGGGACACCCGGGGCGCCATCGTCAACCTGAGCAGCGATGCCGGTCGCCAGGGCAATCGCAATGCCGCCGTCTACTGCGCCAGCAAGGGGGCGGTGACCCTGATGACCAAGGCCCTGGCCCTGGATCTGGCGCCCAGCGGGGTGCGCTGCAACAGCATCTCCCCCGGCGATGTGGCGACGCCCATGCTGAGCTTTCAGGCCGAGCGCTATGGCGACGGCAATCCCGCCGCCTACCTGCAGGACCTGTTGGCCAAGTATCCGCAAGGTGAAGCGGCGCGCTTCATCCAGCCCGAGGAGGTCGCCGAGCTGGCCTTTTTCCTGTGCCAACCCGCCGCCCGCTCCATCACCGGCGCGGACCTGGCCATCGATTGCGGCGTCTCGGCCGGGCACTGAGCCCGGGCCGATCCGCCCTCCACCCCAAGAGGAATTCGACATGACCACCAGTGGTATCAGCGAAGCCGCCGTGCAGAGCTTTGTCGCGGCCGAACGCGAGCGCTTCCTGGCGCGCAATCCCAAGTCCCTCGCCCTGGCCGAGCGCGCCCGGCACTCGCTGTTCGGCGGTGTGCCCATGCACTGGATGAACGACTGGTCGATGCCCAGTGCGCTGTTCGTCAGCCATGCCCAGGGTTCGCGCTTCCATGACGTCGACGGCCACGAGTACATCGACTTCTGCCTGGGCGACACCGGCAGCATGTTCGGCCATTCACCGGCGCCCATCGCCCGGGCCCTGGCCGAGCAGGGCGCCCGCGGACTCACCACCATGCTGCCCGGCGAGGATGCCGTGGTCGCCGGGGAATTGCTCGCCGAGCGCTTCGGCCTGCCGTTCTGGCAGGTGGCGACCACCGCCACCGACGCCAACCGCTATGTCATCCGCTGGGCGCGCGCCATCACCAATCGCAAGATGCTGCTGGTGTTCGACGGCTGCTACCACGGCACCGTCGACGACGTCATGGTGCGCCATCAGGAGGGGCGTACCGTGCACCGCGGCGGCCTGATCGGCCAGGCCCACAACCTGGCCGAGACCAGCCGGGCGGTGCCCTTCAACGACCTCGCGGCGCTGGAGGCGGCACTGGCGAAAGGCGACGTCGCCGCGCTGATCTGCGAGCCGGCCATGACCAACATCGGCATGGTGCTGCCCGCCCCGGGGTTCATGGAACAGGTTCGCGCCCTGACCCGGCAGTACGGCACCCTGCTGATCATCGACGAGACCCATACCCTGTCCACCGGCCCCGGCGGCTGCACCCGCGCCTGGAATCTCCAGCCGGACTTCATCACCTTCGGCAAGCCCATCGCCGGTGGCGTGCCCTGTTCGGCCTATGGCTGCAGCCACGAGATGGCCCAGGCCATGCGTCTGGCGCAGCAGCATGCCAGCGAGACCAGCCACGGCCATGGGCACAGCGGCATGGGCACCACGCTGTCGGCCAATGCCCTGGCCATGCGCTGCCTGCGCGTCAGCCTGGAAGAGGTCATGACCCCGGCCGCCTATGCACGGATGCTGCCGCTGGCGGCGCGACTGGCCGCCGGCCTGCGCGAGGTGATCGCCCGCCATGGCCTGGCCTGGTCGGTGACGGAGCTGGGCGCCCGCTGCGAATTCCAATTCTGCGCCACGCCGCCCACCACCGGCGCCGAGGCGGAGGCCGCCTTCCACGACAGCCTGCAGCAGGCGCTGCACCTCTACCTGATCAACCGGGGCATCCTCATCACCCCCTTCCACAACATGACCCTGTGCTGCCCGGATCTCGAAGCGGCGGACGTCGACCGCCTGCTGGCCACCCTCGACCAGGCTCTTGGCGAGCTCCTGGCGTTGCCCAGCGCCCGGGAGTGTCAGCCATGAACTTCGCCGACGCCCAGGAAGCCCGTGACTTCCTCGCCGCCCACCCCGAGGTGCGCAGCATCGAACTCATGCTGATCGACGCCAATGGCGTGCCGCGCGGCAAGCTGCTGCACCGTGACGAATTGCTGGCCATCTACGAGGAGGGCCGGCCGCTGCCCAGCTCCATCCTGGCGCTGACCCTGCAGGGGGAAGACGTCGAGGCCACCGGCCTGGTCTGGGAGGTCGCCGATGTCGACTGCTGGACCTATCCGCTGCCCGGCAGCCTGACCCTGCAACCCTGGCGCAGCACCCCGACCGGCCAGGTGCAGGTGAGCATGCACCCGACCCAGGGGCTGCCAGCCACCCCCGCCGATCCCCGGCATGCCCTGGTACGGGTGATCGAGCGGCTGCAGGCCGACGGCTTCCAGCCGGTGATGGCGGTGGAGCTGGAGTTCTATCTGCTCGACCGCACCCGCGACGCCCAGGGCCGGCCGCAACCGGCGCTGCAGATGAATGGCGTACGACCCGGCTCGCCGCAGGTCTATGGGGTCTACGAACTGGAGCAGCTGCAGCCCTTTCTCGACGACCTCTACGCCGCCTGCGAGGTACAGGGCCTGCCGGTGCGCACGGCCATCTCCGAATACGCCCCCGGCCAGTTCGAATTGACCCTGCTGCACCGCGTCGATGCCCTCCAGGCCATCGACGAGGGCATTCGCTACAAGCGCCTGGTCAAGGGGGTCGCCAACCGCCACGGCCTGCAGGCCTGCTTCATGGCCAAGCCGTTCGGCGACCAGGCCGGCAGTGGCCTGCACCTGCACGTCAGCCTCGCCGACGCCGCGGGCAACAACCTCTATGCCAGCGAAGACCCTCAGGGCACGCCGCTGCTGCGCCACTCCATCGGTGGCATGCAGCACCGGATGCTGGATGCCCTGGCGATCTTCTGCCCCAACGCCAACTCCTACCGCCGCTTCCAGGCCAACAGCTATGCGCCGCTGGCCAAGAGCTGGGGGGTCAACAACCGCAGCGTGTCCCTGCGCGTACCCGGCGGTCCGGCCAGCAGTCGTCACATCGAGCACCGCATCTGTGGCGCCGATGCCAATCCCTATCTGGCGGCCGCGGCCATCCTCGCCGCCATCCATGAAGGCATCCGTGACGAACGTGACCCGGGGCCGGCCACTGTCGGCAACGGCTACGAGCAGGCCACCGACTTCCTGCCCACCGACTGGCTGACCGCGCTACAGGCGCTGGAGCGCTCCAGCTGGATCCGGGAGGCACTGGGGGAGCGCTTCATCGAGGTGTACCTCGCCATCAAGCGCGCGGAATACCGGCAATTCATGGCTGAGGTGGGCGAGCAGGACTGGCGCTGGTATCTGACCCACGCCTGACCCCGCGCTTCAGAACGCCAGGCTGGCCTGCCAGCGCCGATCCCGGGTCGAGGGCCGCCGGTGAAGCCGCTCGTCCAGCAGCGCCGCGGCCCTGGCGTGTTCACCCCCGCGCAGCAGGGCGACCAGCAGGGTGTCTTCGATGACCTCGCGCTGGGCGCCACTGCCGCCGATGCGGGCGACGTCCCCGCGCAGCGGCTCCAGCAGCCGGGCGCAACCCGGGTAGTCCTCCTCGGCAAAAGCCAGCAGGGCGCGGCAGAGCAGGGGGACCACCGGCCCGGCGGCCAGAGCGTCGTCGCGCAGACGACTTTCCAGTCCGGCGACCCGAGCTTCCACCGCCAGACGATCCCCGGTCGCCGCGGCGATCAGCGCCATATGGACGTCGGCGAAGGCCAGCCCCGGTTGCTGGAACAGCCCCTCCGCACTGGCGGCGGTGGCCTGCCAGAGCTCGGCGGGCACCTCATGGCCATAGAGTCCCAGGCGCCAGAGAAAGGAGGCGTTGTCGCTGACCCGATTGAGCGGGCCGGCGGTGGACGCCGCCGGTGCCACGAAGCGCTGATAGAGGTCCAGCGCGCCCTGGCTGTCACCCTGTTCCAGGGCCACCAGAGCGCCGTGCCAGGCGATATGTCCATGCAGGGTGCCATGGCGCGGATACTCGGGCAGCCAGCCGGCGATCAGGGCCTGCGCGGCCTGACTGTCGCCGGATTCGTGCAGGACATGGGTCAGGGCATGGGCCGCATTGACGTTGTGACGGCGCAGCTCGAGCGCCCGCTCGGTGAGCACTCGACCGCGGACCACATCGCCGTTCTCGCCATGGGACCAGCCGCGGTAGGTCAGGAACCACCAGTCGTCCGCGGCGAAATGGCGGGCATGGCGTTCGCAGAGGTCGACCCGCGCCTGGTCATGATCGGCCCGCCCGGAAAACGCCAGCAAGCCAAAGGCCCCCAGAGGCAGGCCAAGGATCAGGATGTCGCGTGGCCAGCGCTCGGCATGTTCCAGCGCGCCCTGCAGCGCCCGCGCGCCTTCCCCGCCGATCAGTCGCCGCAGGACCTCGACATGGCTGCGCTCGCGCTCCGTGCCAAGCCGCTCGACCAGCCGCTGCGCCCGCGCGATGGTCTCCCGGGCCGCGCCGGCCTGGTTGTCGATCAGCTGCAGCCGCGCCCGTGCTGCCAGCGCCAGGGCGAAATCAGGATCGGCCGCGATCGCCTCGTCGAGCGCCTCGGCTGCCCCGGGCCAGAGCGACAGCAGCAGGTCGACACCGGCCTGGTAGCGCTCGGCGGCGTGAGTGGAAGGGGTGGACAGGGGAAGGTCGTAGCGGTCGGTGCAGGAGAGAGGCATGAGGGTGTTTCGATCTTCAAGCGAGGAGGCGCCACTGCCCAGCAGCGGTCAGCGGCTTCGAACACCCTAGATAGCAGGCGGCCACGGGTACGGCTAGCGCCCGCGGCTCATGGCGGCTTGAGAGAAGCTCATGAACGGCAGACGGGTGCGTCCGTCCACCGCTTGCACAGCGGCGGCTAGTAGCGGCGCGCTGCGCGTCCTGGGATACGGTGGCTTCGCCGCCTGGCCCGTCGCCCGACCTAAACGGCGCTGCGACTTGCCAACCACGCCCGCCACCCACCATGGTCGGTAATGTCCTCGGCGCCGGCCAGGCCGTAGGGCTCGCAGATGAAGCCGGTTTCCCAGCTGCCATCGGCCAATTCCACCTTGCCCAGGCCGAGCGGGGCGGGGATGCCGGTGAGAAAGCTGCCCAGTTCGCTGCTGGGCAGCTCCCAGACTTCCACCTCGATGGCGGCGCCGTCTTCGGCGACCCGAACCATGCCCGGACGGAGCGGCGGGCCGCCGGCCAGGGCGTGGAGGCGATAGTGCGGCGCGCTCCGGGTCAGGGCGAGGCGTCGGCCGCCACGGGCGAGCAACTGGCCGTTGAGCGGCAGTCCCTGCAGGTGGGCACCGCAGACCACCAGGCGGGCGCGGTCATGGCGGGCGGGGCGCGCCGGCAGGCTGGCGCCTGGGTGGGCGCCGCCGACCAGGGGTAGGCCCTGGGCTTCCTGCAGGGCCGCGGCCAGGCTCAGCAGGTACTGGTCGGTGAAGACCCGGCCGAACAGCGTCACGCCCCAGGGCAGTCCATTGGTCATGACACCGGCTGGCACGGCCACCGCGGCGTAGTCCAGCAGGTTCATGAAGTTGGTGTAGTAGCCCAGATCGGCGTTGCGGGCGACCGGCTC
The DNA here is from genome assembly GCF_000510745.1 of Pseudomonas sp. MOIL14HWK12:I2. NCBI lineage: Bacteria > Pseudomonadati > Pseudomonadota > Gammaproteobacteria > Pseudomonadales > Pseudomonadaceae > Pseudomonas > Pseudomonas sp. MOIL14HWK12:I2. The sequence goes on from NZ_KI783313.1 coordinate 185,201, forward strand.
GGCGGCCAGTTCGGCCAGGGTCACCGGACGCGGATAGGTGGGGGTGAGCACGCAATCCAGCTCGGCCAGCAGGGCATCGCACTGGGCTTTCAATGCCTGCAGGCGATAGCCGGCGCGAAAAGCGTCCACTGCCGTGGTGCCGGGCGCCTTGTCCAGCACGGCGCGAATCACCGGCAGCACCGCGTCCGGCTCGGCCTCGATCAGGGCGCCGGCCACGCTGTAGCGCTCGGCCACCCAGGGACCCTCATAGAGCAGGCGCGCGGCTTCCAGGAAGGGCGCAAGATCCAGCGGCACGGCTTCGCCACCCAGGACTTCCAATTGCGCCTTGGCGGCCGCGAACAGCGCCGGGCTTTCCGGGCAGCCGAGGAATTCCAGCTGGGTCGGGACGCCGAAGCGAAAGGGCCGCGGGCGGCCGAAGGCACTGGCGTCGTTCCACTGCGGATTGGCGCGGCTGTAGGGATCGCGCGGATCGAGGCGGGCGGTGAGCGCCAGCAGGGTGCTGGCTTCGGCGGCGGTGGCGGTAAAGAAGGTCACGCAATCCAGGGTCTGGCAGGCGGGCACCACGCCGGCGGTGGACAGCAACCCCTTGCTGCCCTTGAGGCCCACCAGGTTGTTCAAGCCCGCAGGCACGCGCCCGGAACCGGCGGTGTCGGTGCCCAGGGCGAAGCTGGCGACGCCCAGGGCCACGGCCAGGGCCGACCCGGCACTGGAGCCGCCGGAAGGATAGTCCGGGTGGACGCTGTTGCGGCAGGCGCCATAGGGCGAACGGGTACCGTTGAGGCCGGTGGCGAACTGGTCGAGATTGCACTTGCCGAGGGGCACGGCGCCCAGGGCGACCAGCTGCTCCACCAGGGTCGCCGAGCGCTCGGGCACATAGGCATAGGCCGGGCAGGCCGCCGTGGTGGGGATGCCGGCGAGGTCGATGTTGTCCTTGATGGCGAAGGGGATGCCATAGAGCGGTAGCTCGCCGGGATCGCGGTCGTCCAGGGCGGCGAGATAGGGCTCCAGTTCGGCCGGGGTCAGCAGGTGGATGAACAGCCGGTACTCGGGGTTGAGGCCCGCGGCCTGTTCCCGCAGTTCGGCGATGAGCGCACGCGGGGTCCGGGTCCCGGCGGCATAGGCGGCGCTCAGGGTGTCGAGGCGCAGATCGAATGTCATGGTGGCTTCCTTCACGTCTTGTCGATGACCAGCAGGCGCTGGCCGGCGCGGATCGGCGAGCCGGGCTGGACCTGCAGGTCGTGGATCCGGCCGCTGCAGGGGGCGAGCAGCGGGATTTCCATCTTCATGGACTCCAGGATCAGCAGCGGCTGGCCGGCTTCCACCTGATCGCCCGGTTGCACCTGGGCCTGCCAGAGATTGCCGGCCACCGGACTTTCCAGGGCCAACTGGTGGCTGGCGAGGGGGGCGTCTTCGGTGGCTTCGACGGCGGCTTCCTGGCTGTCGAAATGCGCCTGGCCGGAGTCGATCCAGCGTTGCCGCTCCGCGGCGAAGGCGCTCTGCTGACGCCCGCGAAAGGTGGCGATGCCCTCGGCTTCGCGGGCCAGGAAGGCCTGGTAGTCGGCCAGGGACAGTTCGCTCTCTTCGATGCGCAGGGGTACCCGTCCCAGGGGGAAGTCGGCGCGGATGCGCAGCAATTCCTCCGCTGAGACTTCATAAAAGCGGATCTGATCGAAGAAGCGCAGCAGATAGGGTTGGCCGTGGAAGGCCTCGACTTCGCGATAGCGATTCCACATCTGCAGGGTGCGCCCGACGAACTGGTAGCCGCCGGGGCCTTCCATGCCATAGACGCACAGATAGGCGCCGCCAATGCCCACCGAATTTTCCGCGGTCCAGGTGCGCGCCGGGTTGTACTTGGTGGTCACCAGCCGGTGGCGCGGATCAAGGGGGGTAGCCACCGGTGCACCCAGATAGACATCGCCCAGGCCCATCACCAGGTAGCTGGCGTCGAAGACGATGCGCTTGACCGCCTCCAGCGACTCCAGGTCATTCACCCGGCGGATGAACTCCAGGTTGCTCGGGCACCAGGGGGCGTCCTTGCGTACCGTGGTGGTGTATTTCTCGATGGCCAGGCGGCAGGCCGGATCGTCCCAGGACAGCGGCAGATGGACGATGCGCGAGGGTACCCGCAGGTCCTGGGCATCGCCCAGCGCCTGCCAGCAGCGACTGACCGCCGCCAGCAACTCGGCCAGGGGCAGAGCTTCGGGCTGGTAGTGCACCTGCAGCGAGCGGATGCCCGGGGTGAGCTCGCACAGCCCGGGCAGCGCCAGGGCGGCCAGCGCCTGCATCAGGCCGTGGCCGCGAAAGCGCAGGGCGAGGTCCAGCTCCGGTGGGCCGATCTCCAGCAGCAGATGGGTATCCCCGGAAAGCCGCGCCACCAGGCGCTCGGCGCCCTGGCCTAGGTCCAGCACCACGGGATCGCCGCGCTCGGGAGCGATGGCGATCTCCGCCTGCGGCTGCAAGCCGCTTTCCTCGGCCAGGCGTGCCAGCTGCAGACGCCGTGCGGTGGCCAGGTCCACCGGCAGGAAGCGCACTCGGTCACCGGCCTTGAGCTGGCCCAGTTGCCAGAGATCGGCTTCGATCACCGTGACCGGGCAGACGAAGCCGCCCAGGCTGGGGCCGTCCGGGCCGAGGATGACCGGCATGTCGCCGGTGAAGTCCACGGCGCCGACCGCATAGGGATTGTCGTGGATGTTGGAGGGGTGCAGACCGGCTTCGCCACCGTCTTCGCGGGTCCATTCCGGCTTGGGCCCGATCAGGCGCACACCGGTACGACTGGAATTGAAGTGCACCTCCCAGTCGGTGGCGAGAAAGAGATCCAGATAGGCCGGGCTGAAATAGTCCGGCGCGCCATGGGGGCCATAGATGACGCGCAGGGTGCGGGTCTCGGCGAGCTGGGTGGTCAGGGCGGCGGGTAGCCGGGCCTCCGTGTGCGCGTCGGTCAGCGGGTGCAGGTGCAGCACGTCACCGGCGCGCAGGGCGCGGCCACCGTGGCCGCCGAATTGACCGAGAGTGAAGGTGCTGCGGCTGCCCAGGTATTCGGGCAGGTCCAGACCGCCTTTCAGGCAGAGATAGCTGCGGGCGCCGGCACCGGTGACGGCGCCCAGTTGCAGGATGGCACCCGCGGGTACGCGAAAGACGCTGTCCATGGCCTGGGGCTGGTCATCCAGCAGGATCGGCAGCGCCGCGCCGGTGACCGCCACCATGGCCTCGGTGTTGAATCTGAGGGTCGGGCCGGCCAGGGTGATTTCCAGGGCGGCCGCGCGGCCGTCGTTGCCGAGCAGGCGATTGCCCAGGCGCAGGGCGCGGTCGTCCATGGGGCCGGAAGGGGGAATGCCCACCGACCAGTAGCCGAGGCGTCCGGGGGCGTCCTGCACCGTGGTCTGGGTGCCGGCGCTGAGCACCTCCAGGGTGGTGGCCTGGTAGGTCAGGCCTTCCAGGCAGCGGGTCCAGGGCTGGCCGCTGGCGAAGGGCGGGGCGGCGAGGATCTGCCGCAGGTAGTCGCCATTGGTTTCCACGCCATAGAGCCGGGTCGCGGCCAGGGCCTGGTCGAGACGCTGGCGGGCGGCGTCGCGATCAGGTGCCCAGGCGATGACCTTGGCCACCAGCGGATCGAAATAGGGCGGGATCTCGCAGCCGGCCTCGACCCAGGTGTCCAGGCGCAGCGCCCGGCCATCCGCCGGTGGAAAGTCGACCTGGGTCAGCAGGCCCGGGCTAGGCTGGAAGTCGCGACCCGGGTCTTCGGCATAGAGTCGCGCCTGGATGGCATGGCCCTGGGGCTGCAGCCCCGCGGCGAGGGTTGCCAGCGGCGGCAGGTCGCCGGCGGCCAGTTCGATCATCCAGCGCACCAGGTCCACGCCCCAGACCTGCTCGGTGACGCCGTGCTCGACCTGCAGCCGGGTGTTCACCTCGAGGAAGTAGAAGCGGTCGGCGGCGCTGTCGTAGACGAACTCCACGGTACCGGCGCTGCGATAGCGCACCGCGCGCGCCAGCTTCAGCGCGGCGGCGCAGAGCGCCTCGGCCATGCCGGCCGGCAGGTTGGGCGCCGGGGTTTCCTCCAGCACCTTCTGGTTGCGGCGTTGCACCGAGCAGTCGCGCACGCCCAGCGCCAGGACCTCGCCCTGACCATCGCCGAACACCTGCACCTCCAGGTGCCGCGCCCGCTCGATGTATTTCTCCAGGAAGACGCCGGCGTCGCTGAAGTTGTTCTGGCCCAGCCGGCGCACGGCGTCGAAGGCCTCGGCGAGTTCAGTGTCCGTGCGGCACACGCGCATGCCGATGCCGCCACCGCCGGCAGTGCTCTTGAGCATCACCGGATAGCTGATCGCACGCGCGGCCGCCAGGGCCGCCTCCAGGGTCTCCAGCAGCTCGGTGCCCTCCAGCAGCGGTACGCCCTGGGCGCGCGCCAGGGCCCGCGCCGTGTGCTTGAGTCCAAAGGTGCGCAGTTGCTCGGGGGTGGGACCGACGAAGGCGATGCCAGCCGCTTCGCAGGCTTCGGCGAAGGCGGCGTTCTCGGAGAGGAAGCCATAACCGGGGTGGATGGCCTGGGCGCCGCTTTGGCGCGCGACCTCGAGCAGCTTGGCGGTGTCCAGGTAGGTGACCGCGGCGGCGCCTTCGCCCAGGCTGAAGGCCTGGTCGGCTTCGCTGACATGGCGGCTGGCGCGATCGGCTTCGCTGTAGACGGCGACCGCGGCGACGCCCAGGTCGCGCAGGGTGCGCTGGATGCGGCAGCTGATGGCGCCACGGTTGGCGATGAGCAGGGTGGTGAACATTCGAGGCGTCCTCGAAGGCGGCGGGCCGTCCCGCCAGATAAAAGCTCTCGGGGTCGTCCCCAAGAGGCCGCGCGAGGGCGGTGGGTCAGTCGGCGTCTAGCGCTTGCCGCGGTAGCCGTAGCGTCCGGCGCGGACTTCACACAGCCGATAGAGGTGCGGCCGCAGCCACTGCCAGAGCTGGCGTACGCGGGTCAGTCCCATAGCAGCACCTCCGCCGGGGTGGGATTCCAGCCGTTGCAGGGGTTGTTCAACTGCGGGCAGTTGGAGATCAGCAGGATGACGTCGGTCTCGGCGCGCAATTCCACGTACTTGCCGGCGCCGGAGATGCCATCGGCGAAGGTCAGGCCGCCATCCGCGGTCACCGGCACGTTCATGAAGAAGTTGATGTTGGCGCCGATGTCGCGCTTGCCCAGGCGCCCGTCATGGCCACCGGCGCAGAGGAAGTTGTCGCGGCAGCTGTGCATCTGCCGGCGGTCCAGGGCGTAGCGCACCGTGTTGCTCTCCTGGGAGCAGGCGCCGCCCAGCGTGTCGTGGCGGCCACAGGTGTCGGCGACGATGGTCAGCAGCGGATTGCCCAGGTTGGAATAGAGCACGCTGCCGGTCGACAGATAGACCCGGCCCTGGCGCCTCAGGGTGCGCTGGGGATCGTAGCGTTCCTGGGGATTGGCAGCGGCGTAGAAGAGGGTGTCCACCGCCTGGTTGCCTTCCAGGTCATGGATGCGCAGGGTCTGGCCGGCCTTGACCTCCTTGAGGTAGGGCGCTCCGGCCGGCAGGACGGCGCGGTAGCTGGCATCTTCCGGGCGTTTGGTGCTGGCGATCAGATTCATGGCGGGGCCTCAGAGGAAGTAGCGGGCGGTGTTCTGGAAGGCGCGCTCGTTTTCCGGGCGCGAGGTGCGGCAGCGCTCGGCCACCTCGGGCGCGGCGCGCAACTGGGCGAGATCGACCGGGCGCGGCGCATAGACTGGATCCGGGTCCAGCGGATGCTGCAGGGCGGTCAGCACCACCAGGGTGTTCATGGGCGCATACAGCTCGACCAGATCGCCGGCGCGGGAGTTGCCGGGCACAAAGGCAAAGGCGCCCTCGGCATCCACGTCCACCCGGCTGAACAGATTCAGGGTCATCAACAGGTCTTCCAGCCCCAGGCCCCACTTGGCCAGCTCCACCAGCAGGTTGTCGGTGCCGTTGCGGTGGAAGCGGTTGCGCAATTCTTGGTAACGGCCCGCGCCGTATTTTTCGGCCACCTCGGCGGCATTGGCCACGCCGCCGAAGCTGTCGTGCCAGCCGCAGGTGTCGCGCACCACGGCCGCCAGCACCCGTCCCATGTCGGAATAGAGGCAATGTCCGGCGGTGAGACGGGCGGTGTGCTGGCCCTTGAGGGTATCCGGCAGATTCAGCCGCTCGCTGCGGTCATCGGCATTGAACAGCAGCAGGCTGACATTGGCGCCGCCTTCCACGTCGGTCAGGCGCAGGGTCTGGCCGCGGCGCAGGATGAAGGAGGCGGTACCGCCGCCGGGGACGCGTTCCTGGTAGAGCAGTTCTTCAGTCATGGGCAACCTCGTCAGATAAGGGCCGGCCGCGTCCCGGCCGCATGTACGGGCGGGGTCTTGGCGGTCAGGGGCAGGTCGTAGGTGATGCGGGCGCCATAGGCACCGGGGGCTTGCGGGTCCTGGCGGACCTTGTCGAACACCAGCACCCGGGTGGCCAGGCTGAAGCCCTCGTGCAGGTCATGGGTGACCATGAACACCGTGAGCGGGCGCTCGTGCCAGAGCTCCAGCAGCAGGGCGTGCATGTCCTTGCGGATGCCGGGGTCGAGGGCGCCGAAGGGCTCGTCCAGGAGCAGGATGCGCGGCCGGACGATCAGCGCCTGGGCGATGGCGAGGCGCTGCTGCATGCCGCCGGACAGCTGCCCCGGGTACTTGCCCAGCGCCTGGCCCAGGCCGACGCGCTCGAGCAGGGCGGCGGCCTGTTCCCGGGCCTGGCGCTTGGCCGTACCCAGCAGCCGGCCGAGCAGCGGGGACCTGGGCAATTCCAGGCCCAGGGCGACGTTGTCCAGCACGCTCAGGTGGGGAAAGACCGAATAGCGCTGAAAGACCACGCCCCGCTCGGGATCCGGTTCCGCCGACAGCGGCTGACCATCGATGCGGATCTCGCCCCGGCTGGGGCGCTCCTGACCGAGCAGCAGGCGCAGGAAGGTGGACTTGCCACAGCCGGAGGCACCGACCAGGGCGCAGAATTCGCCTTCGCGCACCTGCAGGTTGAGGCCTTCGAGCACCACCTGCTCGCCGTAGCTTTGCCAGAGATTGCGGACCTCGATCATCAGCGACCCTCCCCGTACCAGGGAAAGGCGCGTCGCGTCAGCAGGCGCAGACCGGCGTCCAGCAGCCAGGCCAGCAGGGTGATCCAGGCCACATAGGGCAGGATCACGTCCATGGCCAGGTAGCGCCGCACCAGAAAGATGCGATAGCCCAGGCCGTCGGTGGCGGCGATGGCCTCGGCCGCGATGAGAAACAGCCAGGCGGCGCCCAGCTGCAGCCGCAGGGCGATGAGCAGGCGCGGCAGCAGTTGCGGCAGCACCAGGCGCAGGATCACCGTCCAGCTGTTGGCGCCCAGGGTCTGGGCCTTGATCAGCAGCTCGCGGGGCAACTCCCGGGCACGCTGGTCGAGCTCACGGATCAGCACCGGGGTGACTCCCACTACGATCAGCATCACCTTGGCCAGTTCGCCCAGGCCGAAGACGATGAAGAGAATCGGCAGGATCGCCAGGGGCGGGATCATCGAGAGCACCGTCACCAGTGGCGACAGCGGCGCGCCGACTAGGGGCAGGCTGCCCGCGGCGATGCCCACCACCAGGGCGATCAGCGCGGCGATCCCCAGGCCCAGCCCCAGGCGTTGCAGGCTGGCCAGGGTGTCCTGCCAGAACGGATAACCCCCGGTGCGCACGTCGGCGGTAAAGGCCAGGCGCTGCACCGCATCGGCCATCTGCGCCACGCTGGGCAGCAGCTTGTCGTTGGGATTTTCCGCCAGCCGGGTGGCCGAGCCCACCAGATAGAGCAGGGCGAGCAGGGCGAAGGGCAGCAGGACCAGCAGGAGCCGGCCACCCCGATCGGGATGCCGATTGATGAAGCGCATGGGCGTCGTCCTCGCGGCGGGGCTCAGAGCTTGCCGTCGGCGGCCAGCTGTACGAAGGTCGGATCGAAGCGCAGCTTGAGATTGCCCGCGTCCCCGCTGGTCTTGCCACCCGGATAGGCGATGCCGATGGCCTCGGCGCTGGGCGCGCCCTGGCCCAGCAGGCCGTGTTCGAAGGAGAAGTGTGCGATGCGCTGCATGGTGGTGGGCAGCGCGGGGTCCTTGACGAAGGCCAGGGCCTCGGCGGGCGTGGCGAACAGCCGGGTCTTGTCCAGCTGCGCCTGGAAGCCGGCGAGATCGGTGCCCGAGGCCTTGGCCATGGCCTCCAGGGCGGCCTTGCCCTTGGCATCGTGGGCCTGCATCAGTGCCATCATCTCGAACCAGGCACCGGTCAGCGCCTTGCCCAGGGCGGGGTTATCCTTGAGCGTGGCGGTGTTCACCACCAGCATGTCGAGGATTTCGCCGGGAATCTTGCTGGAATCGAACACCTCGGTGGTGTCGGGCTGGGCCTTGACCTCGGCCAGCAGCGGATTCCAGGTCACCACGTTGCGCACGTCAGGCGTCTGGAAGGCGGCCACCATGTCGGCATCCGAGGTGTTGACGGTGGTCAGGTCCCTTTCGCTCAGCCCCACGCTCTGCAGCGCCCGCGCCAGCAGGTAGTGGGAGACGGAGAATTGCACGAGGTTGACCTGCTGGCCCTTGAGGTCGGCCAGGGTCTTGCCCTTGCCCTTCATCACCACGCCGTCGTTGCCGTTGGAGTAGTCGCTGACTATCAGCGCCGTGCTGTCCACGCCGCCCGCGGCCGGAATGGTCAGGGCGTCCATGTTGGTCATGGCGCAACCATCGAACTGGCCGGTGGTGTATTGGTTGATGGATTCGACGTAGTCGTTGAGCTGCACGACCTCGACGTGGATGCCGTATTTCTTGGCCCACTTGTCGATGATGCCCTGGGCCTGGGCTTCGCCCCAGGGCATCCAGCCGGCATAGATCGTCCAGCACACCTTGAAGTCGTCGCGCGGCGCCGCCTGAGCGGTGGCACCAAGCAGCAGGGAACAACCGAGAACGAGCGAGGCGAGCAGGGGATGGCGCATGGGACCTCCAATAGGATGGATGACGGGACAGGAGCACGCGACTGGCGCTGTGTCTCCCGGGCTTTTGTCCCGCCGTGTAACCCCATCAGAGGTCGACGACTCTCGGACCAGACACCCGCACGAGCGAGTCGGAACCCTAGTCATCCATTGCAGATTGTGGTGCATCAAACCGGCTGACCGGTGCTCCTGCACGCTATGGTCTTTGCCAGATGCGTGCCAGTTGCCTCCAGGCCCCGTGCCATGCTGGTTCTTTGCCATGACGGCGCTGCGCTATCGGTCGCGCCGCCCCGTTGCAGTGCATCGTAGTGGCTTGATGCACCGCTTTGACTCAGCGCCCCAGCGCCGCGATCAGCGCGTGGCGGAAGGCATTGACCGCCGGTGGCAATTCGCGACCCGCCATGCTCTGCAACTCGATCCGCCGTGCCGCCAGGCCCTCGTCCAGCAAGGGCAGGGCCACCAGTTGACCTTCGCGCAACCGGCTGCGCAGGCTCAACTCGCTGAACAGGCCGACCCCGGCGCCCAGCGCGGCGAAGCGATAGAGCGCCTGCATGTTGTTGCTCACCAGCACCGGCTCGAAGGACAGGCCCTGGACGCCACAGCAGATGTCGAACAGCTGGCGGATCGTCGTGTCCGGCGTCGGCAGCGCCAGGGGATAGGGCTGCAGATCGACCAGGGCCAGACCGGTGCGGCTGGCGAGCGGGTGGTCGGGAACGACGATCGCCTTGATGGCGCCACTCAGGGTGGCCTCGACGCGGATATCCGGCTCGGGCCTCAGGCTGAAGGTCAGCCCCAGATCGGCATCACCTTCCTGGACGCGGCGGGTCACCACGGCGGGGGCGCAGACCTCCAGGGAAAAGTGGATGCCGGCGTAGCCCTGGCGAAAGGCGGCGATCACCTCGGGCAGGAAGTCCAGCGAAAAGCCTTCGGTGGTGGCCAGACGCACCTGGCCGCGGCGCAGGTCGGCCAGGCCGCGCAGTTCGGCGGCCACCTGCTCACTGGCCAGCTGCGCCTTCCGCGCATGCACCGCCAGGCGTTCGCCGGCGGCGCTGGGCACCACCCCGCGAGCACGGCGTTCGAGCAGCGGCGTCTCCAGTTCGCGTTCCAGCTTGGCGATCTGGCGACTCACGGCACTGGCCGCGACATTGAGCCGTTGGGAGGCTTCGCTGATGGAGCCGCAACGCACCACCTCGAGGAAATAGCGCAGGGCGGTGGACTGGATTCCGTAGGGCTGCATGGAGCCTCCTTTGCCGAAAAGGCATGGCTTGCATCTAAATATTCTGCTTGTGGCATGGGATGGCAAGACCTAGAGTCGGGTCAAGAGACCAATAACAGGCTTCAGCAAGAACTCCTTCCCCGCGCTTCGCGGACCTGCCTTTGACCAACCACCGCCCCGGAGACAGACGGCATGGGACTCAAAGGTTTCGCTTGTGGCATCGCGTTTTCTCTCTTCCTGGCCCAGGGCCAGGCCTTCGCCGGCAAGGCCAACGACACCCTGGTCTACGCCTCCGACACCGAACCCGAAAACGTCAGCCCCTATCACAACGATGCCCGTGAAGGCGTCATCCTCGCCCACCTGGCCTGGGACACCCTGATCTACCGCGACCCCCAGACCGGCGAATACAAGCCGATGCTGGCCACCCACTGGCAGCAGGTCGATCCGCTGACCCTCGACTTCGATCTGCGCCAGGGCGTGACCTTCCACAACGGCGATCCCTTCACCGCCGATGACGTGGTCTTCACCTTCAACTATGTGGCCTCGCCCGAGGGCAAGGTGGTCACCCAGCAGAACGTCAACTGGATCAAGAGCGCCGAGAAGCTGGGCGAATACAAAGTCCGCCTGCATCTCAAGCAGCCGTTTCCAGCCGCGCTGGAATACCTGGCCAATCCCTTGCCCATCTATCCCGGCAAGTATTTCCAGAAGGTGGGCCTGGCGGGCTTCGCGCAGAAGCCGGTGGGAACCGGGCCCTATCGCATCGTCGCGGTCACCAGCGGCCAGGGCGTCACGCTGGAACGCAATCCCGACTACTTCAAGGACAGTCCCCAGGGGCAGCCACGCATCGGCCATATCCAGTTCCGAGTGATTCCCGACGCCGAGACCCGACTCGCCGAACTCATGACCGGCGGCATCGACTGGGCCTGGCGCGTGGCGCCGGACCAGGCCGAGCAACTCAAGGCCGCGCCCAATCTCACCGTGGAGAGCGGGGCCAGCATGAGGATCGGCTTCCTCAGCATGGATGCCCAGGGCGCCTCCAGCCCGGATTCGCCCTTTGCCAAGGCCGAGGTGCGCCAGGCGGTCAACTACGCGATCAACCGCAAAGCCATCGCCAGTCAGCTCATGGGGGGCGGCAGCCAGCCGCTGCAGGTGGCCTGCTATCCGGAGCAATTCGGTTGCGACGCCAAGGCGGTGCCGGGCTATCCCTACGACCCGGCCAAGGCCAAGGCCCTGCTCAAGGCCGCCGGCTACCCCAACGGTTTCAGCACCGAGATCTTCGCCTACCGCGACCGCGACGTGGTCGAGGCGCTGATCGGCGACCTGCGCGCGGTGGGCATCGACGCCAAGCTGCGCTATCTGAAATACGCCGCGCTGCGTGACCAGCAGCGCTCCGGCAAGGTGCCCATGGCCTTTCTCGCCTGGGGCTCCTTCTCCATCGCCGATGCCTCGGCGGCCACCGGCGTCTATTTCAAGGGCAATGCCGACGACGTGGCCAAGGATCCCCAGGTGATCGACTGGCTCAAGGTGGCCGACACCGCCATGGACCCGGCCGTGCGCAAAGAGAACTACCGCAAGGCGCTGCAGCGGATCGCCGAGCAGGCCTACTGGGCGCCGGTGTTCAACTATTCCATCAACTATGCCTTCACCTCGGACCTGGCCTTCCAGCCCTATCCGGACGAGTTGCCGCGATTCGCCCTGGCCCACTGGAACTGATCCGTCCCGGCGCCCCGCACGGGGGCGTCTCTCGCCGAGGAGCCGAGCATGTCAGCATACCTCCTGCGCCGCCTGGGTATCGCCCTGGCCGTGGCCTTTACCGTTTCCCTCATCAGTTTCTTTCTGCTGCACCTGTCCGGCGATCTGGCCACCGCCATCGCCGGCCCCGAAGCCACCGCCGAACAGATCGAGGTGGTGCGTCATCAACACGGACTCGATAAACCCCTGGCGACCCAGTACGTCGAGTGGGTCGGGCAGTTGCTGCGGCTGGACCTGGGGCAGTCGTTTTTCTTCCAGGAGTCGGTGCGGGATCTCATCGCCAGCCGCCTGCCCATCACCCTGACCCTGGGCGCCATCGCGCTGCTGGTGGCGCTGCTCATCGCCATCCCGCTCGGGGTGCTGGCCGCGGTCAAGCGCGACACCTGGATCGACCGCCTGGCGCTGACCCTGGCGACCTTTGGCCAGGCGATGCCCAGCTTCTGGTTCGCCCTGGTGCTGATCGTCGTCTTCGCCGTGACCCTCAAGTGGCTGCCGGTGTCCGGCAATACCAGCTGGCAGCACTTCATCCTGCCGGCGATCGCCCTGGGCTACTACGCCACCCCCTCGCTGATGCGCCTGACCCGCGCCGGGATGCTCGACGTGCTGGGCGCCGACTACATCCGCACCGCCCGGGCCAAGGGCCTGAGTCCGGCACGGGTGCTGTTCAAGCACGCCCTGCGCAATGCGCTGATCCCGGTGGTGGCCCTGGCCGCGGTGGAGTTCGGCTTCATGCTGGGCGGCTCGGTGGTGATCGAGGCGGTGTTCTCCCTGCAGGGCATTGGCCAGCTGGCCTGGGACGCCATCGCCCGCAACGACTTCCCGGTGGTGCAGGCCATCGTTCTCTTGATCGCGTTGATCTACATCGTGCTGACGCTGCTGGCCGATCTGCTCAACGCCTTGCTCGACCCGCGCATTCGCGTGCGCTAGGAGGCCCCATGACCGTCGCCAATCCCTTCGTGCTCGACGACTATCTGCCCCCGCGTCCGACCCTGGGTCGCCAGCTGCGCCGCTGGTTCGGCCACCGCGGCTTCGCCCTCGGCGCCGTGCTGCTGGTCATCATCGTGTTCGCCGCCCTGGCCGCACCCTGGCTGGCGCCCCACGACCCCTATGCCCAGGACGTGATGCAGCGGATGAAGCCACCGGTATGGATGGCCAAGGGCACCTGGGCCCATCCGCTGGGCACCGACAAGCTCGGCCGCGACTACCTGTCCCGCCTGCTCTATGGCGCCCGCATCTCGCTGTTCATCGGCCTGGCCGCGGCGCTCATTTCCGGCGCCATCGGTACCCTGCTCGGGGTGCTCGCCGGCTATTACGGTGGCAAGGTCGATGCCCTGGTGAGCTACCTGGTGACCACCCGCCTGGCCCTGCCGGTGGTGATGGTGGCCCTGGCCGCCGCCTCCCTGGTGGGCGGCTCGCTGAAGGTGGTGGTGATCCTGCTCGGCTGCCTGCTGTGGGATCGCTTCGCCGTGGTGGTGCGCGCCGCGGTGCAGCAGATCCGCGACGCCGAATACGTCGCCGCTGCCCAGGCCCTGGGCTGTTCGCCCTGGCGGGTCATCGTCGGCGAGATCCTGCCCAACCTGCTGGGCGCGCTGATCGTGGTGATCACCCTGGAGATGGCCCACGCCATCCTGCTGGAGGCGACCCTGTCCTTTCTCGGCGTGGGCGTGCAGCCGCCGTTGCCGTCCTGGGGCCTGATGATCGCCGAAGGCAAGCCCTACATGTTCTTTTCGCCCTGGGTGATCGCCATCCCCGGGATCGCCCTGATGCTGCTGGTGCTGGCCATCAACCTGGTCGGCGACGGCATCCGGGATCTTGCCGCGCCCAGCGGGCGCAACTAAGCGGAGGACTGACCATGGCACTGCTCGACGTTAAAGACCTGCGCATCGACATCCCCCTGGGGGACGACACCCTGCACGCCGTGCGCGGCCTGGACCTGCAGGTGGAGCGGGGCGAGATGCTCTGCCTGGTGGGCGAATCCGGCTGCGGCAAGTCGCTAACCTCCCTGGCGCTGATGGATCTGCTGCCGCGCCAGGCCCGGCGCCAGGCGGCGCGGCTGACGCTGGGCGAGCACGACCTGCTGACGCTGGGTGAAAGGGGCATGCGCGACCTGCGCGGCAATCGCCTGGCGATGATCTTCCAGGAGCCCATGACCGCCCTCAATCCGGCCTACAGCATCGGCGACCAGCTCGCCGAGGTGCTGCGCCGCCACCGCAAGCTGGACCGCAAGGCCGCCTGGGCCCGCGCCGAGGCCATGCTGGAAAAGGTCGGCATCAGCAACGCCGGCGAACGCCTGCGCCAGTATCCGCACCAGCTCAGCGGCGGACTGCGCCAGCGGGTGGTCATCGCCATGGCGCTGCTCTGCGAGCCGGACCTCATCATCGCCGACGAACCCACCACGGCGCTGGACGTCACCATCCAGGCGCAGATCCTGCACCTGCTGCGCGACCTGCAGCGGGAATTCGGTACGGCCATTGTCTTCATCACCCACGACCTGGGCCTGGTAGCGCGCATCGCCGACCGGGTGGCCGTGATGTATGCCGGCCAGATCGTCGAGCAGGCACCGGCCGCCGAACTCTTCGCCGCGCCGCGACACCCCTATACCCGTGGCCTGCTGGCGAGCATCCCGGTTCCGGGCCGGACCCGTCCCGGGCAGCCGCTGGGCGCCATTCCCGGCCTGGTACCCAGCCTGGTCGGCGAGCAGCACGGCTGCGCCTTTCGCAACAGATGCCCGCAGGCGGTGGCGGCCTGCGCCGACAGCGTGCCCTTGCTGGAGGAGGGCGCGCACCTGGCGCGTTGTCATTTCGCCCTGCCCAGCGAACCCCTGCGCCGGGTCGGAGGTGTGCGATGAGCCGCGAGATCGCCCTGGAGCTGTGCGACATCCGCCGCGAATTCACCCTGGGTCGCGGCCTGTTCCGCCCGCCCGCCACCCTCAAGGCGGTGGATGGCATCTCGCTGCGACTCTATCGCGGCGAGACCCTGGGGCTGGTGGGGGAGTCGGGGTGCGGCAAGAGTACCCTGGCCAAACTGCTGCTGGGGCTGCTGGCGCCCACCAGCGGCGACATCCTGGTCGGCGGCGAGCACCTGCGCGGGGTGGACCGCAAGCGCATGGCCCGGCACATCCAGCCGATCTTCCAGGACCCTTATTCGTCGCTCAATCCGCGCAAGACGGTGCGCCAGATCGTGGCGCTGCCGCTCCAGGTGCATGGCCTGGGCACGCCCGCCGAGCAGCAACGGCGGGTCGCGGAGATGCTCGACGTGGTGGGCTTGCCGCGCCGCGCGGCCGACAGCCATCCCGGTCAGCTCAGTGGCGGCCAGCGCCAGCGGGTGGCCATCGCCCGCGCCCTGGTGATGCGCCCGGACGTGCTGATCTGCGACGAGCCCACCTCGGCGCTGGACGTCTCGGTGCAGGCGCAGATCCTCAACCTGCTGCTGGAACTCAAGCGAGAATTCGGCCTGACCTATCTGCTCATCAGCCACAACCTGGCGGTGGTGGAACACCTGGCCGACCGGGTGGCGGTGATGTACCTCGGCAAGATCGTCGAAGAGCGGGAGCGGGCGGCGCTGTTCGCCCAGCCGGCGCATCCCTATACCCGAGCGCTGCTGGACGCCGTGCTCACCCCCGATCCGGCGCTGGGGCTCCCGGCGCTGGGCCTGGGCGGCAGCTTTCCCAATCCTATCTCGCCGCCCAGCGGCTGCGCCTTCCATCCCCGCTGCCCGCGCTGCTTCGGCCCCTGCGCCGAGCGCTATCCGGAATGCGAGACCATCCCCGGCGGCAGCAAGCGCTGCCACCTGCCCGAACCCGCCTGACCCCGGAGTCCGCCATGACCAGCCGTACCCATACCCTTGAGCTTGCCGCCGCGCACTTCGACAGCGGCGCCTTCCGTGCCCGGCTCGCCACCGCCGTGGCCCATCCCACCGAAAGCCAGGAACCCGAGCGCCAGGCGGAACTGGGCCGCTACCTGGATGACTTCATCGCCCCCTACGTGGCCAGTCTCGGCTTCGCCAGTCGCCGGCTGGACAACCCGGTCGCTGGCAAGGGGCCCTTGCTGATCGCCGAGCGGATCGAGGACCCGACGCTGCCGACCCTGCTCAGCTATGGCCACGGCGACGTGGTGCGCGGCGATGCCAGCCGCTGGCGCGAGGGCCTCGCGCCCTGGACGCTGGTGGAGCAGGGCGAACGCTGGTACGGCCGCGGTACCGCCGACAACAAGGGCCAGCACCTGCTCAACCTGGCGGCGCTGGAGCAGGTGATCGCCGCGCGCGGCGGACGCCTGGGCTACAACGTCAAGTTGCTGCTGGAAATGGGCGAGGAGATTGGCTCGGTCGGCCTGCGCACCTTCTGCCAGGAGCAGCGCCAGGCCCTTGCCGCCGACCTGTTCATCGCCTCCGACGGTCCGCGGGTCTCGGCATCCCGGCCCACGCTGTTCCTGGGTGCCCGGGGCACCTTCAACTTCGACCTGCACCTGGACCTGCGCGAAGGCGGCCATCACTCCGGCAACTGGGGCGGGCTGCTGGCCAACCCCGGCATCATCCTCGCCCATGCCCTGGCCAGCCTGGTGGATGCCCAGGGCCAGATCCAGGTCGCGGGGCTCAAGCCCACCGAGCTGCCCGCACCGGTGCGCCGTGCCCTGGCCGACATCGAGGTGGGCGGCGCGCCGGGCGATCCGGCCATCGATCCCCACTGGGGCGAGCCCGGGCTGACCCCGGCCGAACGCGTCTACGGCTGGAACACCTTCGAACTGCTGGCCTTCACCACCGGCAATCCCGAGGCACCGGTCAATGCCATTCCTGGCACTGCCCGTGCCCACTGCCAGATCCGCTTCGTCGCCGGCTGCGACTGTACGACCTTCATTCCGCTGATCGAGGCGCACCTGGCCGAGCGGGGTTTCGCCGCCGTGCGGGTCACCCGGGCCAAGGACGAGATCCTCCACGCCTCGCGGCTGGACCCGGAGAATCCCTGGGTGGACTGGGCCCTGACGTCCCTGACCCACACCCTGGGCGAAAAGCCCGCCTTGCTGCCCAATTTCGGCGGTGGCTTGCCCAATGACATCTTTGCCGACATCCTCGAACTGCCCACCCTGTGGGTACCCCATTCCTATCCCGCCTGCTCCCAGCATGCGCCCAACGAGCATCTCCTGGCCCCGGTCGTGCGGCAGGGGCTGCAACTCATGGCCGGGCTGTTCTGGGACCTGGGCGATCGCTGGAGCCGCAGCTGATGTCCCTTGCCAAGACCACCGCCCTGGAGTGGCTCCCCCCCCCGCGCGAGCCGATGACCCGCCTGCTGCAACGCCTGGTCGATACCGATTCCAACAGCTACGACAAGGCTGGCGTGGATGCAGTCGGCGCCGTGCTCACCGCTGCCCTGGCCGAGGATGGCATCGAGGTCGTCCGGACGCCGGTGACCGACTTCGGTGACGTCCTCGTCGCACAGGTGGGGCCTGCCACGGGCGCCGCGGTGCTGCTGCTGGGCCATCGCGACACCGTCTTTCCGCCGGGCACCGTGGCCAGCCGCGGCTTCACCCAGGATGCCCGCCAGGCCTACGGCCCCGGTGTCGCGGACATGAAGGGTGGCCTGGTGGCGAGTTGCTTCGCCTTGCGCGCGCTCAAGCGTGCCGGCGAGCTGCCATTCCCGGTACGGGTGCTCTACACCGGTGACGAGGAGATCGGCTCCGGCACGGCGCGTCCTCATCTGGAAGCCGCGGCGCGCGCGGCCCGGGCGGTACTGAACTGCGAGCCCGGACGGGTCAGCGGCAACGTGGTCAAGGCGCGCAAGGGGGGCGCCAGCCTCACCATTAAGGTCAGCGGGCGGGCGGCTCATTCCGGGGTCAACCACGCCGAAGGCGCCAGCGCTATCCAGGCCCTGGCGCTCAAGGTGATCAAGTTGCATGCCCTGACCGACTACGGGCGCGGCATCACCACCAACGTCGGCCTCATCGAGGGCGGCACCTCCAGCAATACCGTCGCGCCCGGTGCCACCGCGCGCCTGGACGTGCGCTTCGTCGCCCTGGCCGACTGGCCCGAACTGCAGGCGCGCATCGAGGCCATCGTCGCCGAAGAAGAGCTGCCGGGAACCCGGGCCAGCGTCACCATCACCGGCCTGTTCCTGCCCATGGAAGAGCACCTGAGCCGTGACTTGCTGGCGCTCTACCAGCGCGAGGCGCAGGCACTTGGCTTCAGCGTGGAGGGGGAGTTCACCGGTGGTTGCGCCGATTCCGGCTTTACCGCAAGCCTGGGTGTGCCCACCCTCTGTGGCCTGGGCCCGGTCGGTGGCAAGGTGCATACCGATGCCGAATTCCTGGTGCTCGACACCCTGGTTCCGCGCACCCAGGCGCTGGTCGCCACCATCCTCGCCCTGGCCGTAAAGGTCTGATGACGAGCTGCTTCAGTTCTTGGCAATGTTTAGGGCTGCTCGGATCAGGCGAAGGGAAAAAGAGCTGGGGAAAGATCAATGCTGCTGCTTGGGCATAAATGAAAAGGTCGTAGCATTCCAAAGCGGAGCCAATCCAACCACTCGCGGTGGCCTTCCTGGCCTGCTTGGTAGGGTGCTGTTCTGTCTCGGTTGCCGTGGTCAACTGAATGCTCCAGTTATTGTTTTTATAGATGGGGCAGGGCGGCGAAAACAGCCGTGGTACCCGTAAGGCAGCGCATGACTAGACGCTATGCCAAAGACTCAGATAGGGCCGATTTCCATGATCGAGCCGCTCTTCGCGGCTGCTGAGATAGCCTCGGTGATGATGAGATTTCGCAGGCCGTCGCGCACAGAAACCAGTGGCGATTCCGTGCCTCGTATGACGTTGCAGAAGTGCTCAAGCTGGATCTCAAGCGGGTCGTGGCGCTCAACACCAGCAACGCCTGTTTGGAAGGGCTTCCACCAGGATCGGTCTTCGACCCTTTCGTAGTATTTGAGACGCATAGTGGGCACTGACAACGAGCCGTTTTTCCCACTGATGACGTAGCAGTCCTCATCTTCGTAGGATGGATAGCTCGCGTTTTCTTGCGATGTCTGTTCCCAACTGCGGGCGCATCCTGAGCTGTCGGAAAGCAGGAAGGAACCGAGAGCTCCACTCTCAAAGCGCAGGCCGATACACACGGTATCTTCGACGGGAAACCCGCGCGCTGCGCTGGACTGCATCGCCTGAACGGCAACAATCTCGCCGCACAGCGAACGCAAGTTGCCTATTTCATGGATCATGTTGATCAGAATGGGGCCGCCGCCTTCCTGGCGCCGCCAGATGGCAGCGTCGAAGTAGTCATCTGGTTTGTAGAATAAAGCGCTGCCTTGAACAGCAACGATGTCTCCCAGGATGTCGTCGCGTATGACCTCTCGCGCCTTGGCAAGGATGGGGCTATGCGCCCGATGATGACCTACTAGCAGCCTGGCACCCGTTGCGTCGGCGACCGCGAGTAACCGCTTACCTTCCGCAACGCTATGCGCCACCGGCTTCTCGATCAGCGCGGCAACACCCGCTTCAATGCATTGCAGGGTCTGTTCGACGTGTAGAGCGTTAGGTGTGGCAAGAATCACGCCGTCAGGCTTGTCTTCGGCGAGGCAGGCAGAAAGATCTGCATAGTGCGTGACGCCTAGTGAATCCAGGTATTGGGCATCGATTTCAAGCGGATCGACAACCGCTGCCAGTTCACAAGAAGGACTCGCCTTGATGAGTTCGATATGGCGGCGACCGATGAGGCCGGCACCGGCTACCGCAATTCTGATCTTGGACATGCTTTGATCTTCGCGAGCGTTATTGTTGTAAATCGCGACGCAATTGGGGGCGCGATTCGATCTGCTAGGATCAAGGCTACTATCAACTCCAAATGCTATAATTGTCCGTCATGGAAAATCAGAATTCTCCACTAGTGAACAATGATCCCTTCCTGAGGGATCTGCTCCTGTTCTCCGTGATCGCCAAACGCGGCAGTTTTAGCGCCGCAGGCACAGAGCTTGGGATCTCTCCCGCTCACGTCAGCAAGCGTGTTCTGGCGCTGGAGGAGACGCTGAGCTGCAAGCTTTTCAACCGGACAACCAGGCGGGTTTCGATCACCAGGGATGGCGAGACGATGCTTGTCTGGGCACAGACGATCATGGAAAACGTCAATGGAATGCTTGAAACGTCGCTGGGTGACCGCGTCGAACCCAGAGGCACGCTGCGTATCAGCACGAGCCAACGGATGGGGCGCTTTCACATCGCACCTGTTCTGGCCTTGCTCAGGAAACGCTACCCCAAGTTGGAGGTTTGGCTTGAGCTGGTTGACCGTCGAACTGACTTGGTTGCAGAGCAATTCGACATCGATATCCGAGTGGGTGAAATCAACGAGCAGAACCTGATTGTTCACAAGATTGCAGACAGCCAACGGATTCTCTGTGCCGCTCCGAGCTATCTGGAAGAACGAGGCTGCCCAACCGCGCTAAGCGACCTTCAACGCCACGATTGTCTATTGTTTCGTGGCAGGGATCAGAGTTTCGGTGTATGGCGGCTGGAGGGGCCAAATGGCCTTGAGTCGGTAAAGGTGACAGGGCCAATGGCATCCAATCACAGTGATGTCGTTCGGGAGTGGGCCCATGAAGGATTCGGCATCATCATGGCATCGACCTGGGACGTGGCGCCGAGCATTAGAAATGGCACGCTTGTCCGTGTCCTACCTGAACATTACCAGCCGGCTGACGTATCCGCCGTCACCACGATTCGGGCTTCCGGGTCGATGAAGATCAGAGTCTGCCTGGAGTTCTTGAGTGATCACCTGAGTTCCGGCCCGTACGCACTCTTGGCTGAGACCACGGCCAACGGGTTGTCAGGGCCCGGCACTGATACCAACAGCACGCAGGCAACTGTGTACTGAACGGGCGCCGCTCGGTACCCGTCCCTCCCTAGGCGTCACCCGCCTAATCAGATGGGCAACAATCCATCGGTCTTGATCTCGTTCAGCACGAAAAAGGTGCGCACCTGGCGCACGCCGGGCAGGGCGATCAGCCGCTCGCTGTGCAGGCGATTGAAAGCCGCGATGTCCTTGACCCTGAGCTTGATGAAGTAATCCACGTCGCCGGCCACCAGGTAGCACTCCAGCACCGGGGGCAGGGCGCGTGCAGCTGCCTCGAAGGCCTGGAAGGATTCGGGGGTCGACCTGTCCAGCACCACGCCCACCAGCACCGCGGTCTCCCGTTGCACCGCCTTGGGATCCACATGGGCCCTGACACCGGTGATGATCCCGCTCTCGAACAGCTTGCGCGTGTGGTTCCAGCAGGCGCTCGGGCTCAGGGAAACCTGGCGCGCCAGCTCGGCATTGCTGAGCCGTCCGTCCTGTTGCAGAGCGCGCAGGATCTTGCGTTCGACCGAGGTAAGTTCCGCAGCTTCGCTCATCGAAAGATTCTCCTTGAAAAGTGGTTTCTGGAAGAACGTCTATGGGAAGAAATCGAAATGGCCAAAAGGAAAGCAGATTTCGTACCGCTTATTCGAAAGCACCTTTTTCAACGTTTTCCCTAGCATTGAAGGCGTTCTCTCACCACTGGAGTCGCTGCTATGTCCCTGGATCTCGAAAAACGTTTTCCCCGCGTCAAGCTCGGTTATTTCCCGTCGCCCCTGCACAAGCTGGAGCGCATGTCGAAGGACCTCGGTATCGAACTCTGGGCCAAGCGTGACGACGTCTCCTCCGGTCTCGCCTATGGCGGCAACAAGGTGCGCAAGCTGGAATGGCTGGCCGCCGACGCCCTGGCGCAGGGCTGCGATACCCTGGTGTCCATCGGCAACATCCAATCCAACCACACGCGCCAGGTAGCCGCCGTCGCCGCGGTGCTGGGCATGAAGTGCCGGCTGGTCCAGGAGGAATGGACCAAGTGGGAAGACCCGGTCTATGACAAGGTCGGCAACATCCTGCTGTCCCGCCTGATGGGCGCCCAGACGCTGCTGGAAGGCGAGGGCTACTCCACCGCGGTGAAGGCGACCTGGGAGCGCGCCCTGGACGAAGTGCGTCGTGAGGGCGGCAAGCCCTACGCCATTCCCGCCGGCGCCTCGGACCATCCCCTGGGGGGCCTCGGCTATGCCCATTTCGCCGACGAGCTGGCGGCGCAGGAGCGCGACCAGGGCCTCTTCTTCGATACCGTAGTCACGGCCACCTGTACCGGTTCGACCCAGGGCGGCATGGTGGTGGGCTTTCGCGCCCAGGAGCGCGAGCGTCGCCTCATCGGTATCGACACGGCGGCGGACGCCGGGATGACCCGCGCTGCAGTGACCAAGATCGCGCGCAACACCGCGGAGATGATTGGCCTGGACAAGGAGATTCGCGACGAGGACGTCATCATCGAGCCGCGTTTCTGCGGCCCCGACTACGGCTTGCCGGATGGCCCCACCGTCGAGGCCATCCGCTACACCGCGCAGATGGAGGGGATGCTCACCGACCCGGTCTACGAGGGTAAATCCATGGCCGGTCTGATCGCCATGGCGCGCAGTGGCGAGATCGCCAAGGGCAGCCGGGTGCTCTATGTTCACCTCGGGGGCGCACCGGCGCTCAACGCCTATCACAACGCCTTCGCCTGAGCCCAGGCCACGACCGGCTACGAGGAGGTCCAGCATGACGAGCCAACCCTGGACAGCGGTAGACGACCTCCGACCGGCCGTGGCGCTGGTCATCCTGCATGGCGATCTCGACCCTGCAGTGACGGCTGAACTGCGCAGCGGCTTGCCCGGTTGCAGCGACCTCCCGGTGCTGCAGCTGGAGGACGCCGTCGGGTTGCACGAGGAGTGGCTGGCGCAGGGTCCACGCAGCCGGATCGTGGGGTTGTTGTCCCGGCTGGGCGGTGACTGCCTGCTGTTGGCGGTCGAGCCGGAAGGCGTTAACGAGCTGGAATGGCTGGGATCGGTCGCCGGTCAGCGCCTGCAAAGGTTCACGGGCGGCACGCCTACGGGCGAGCTGATCGCTCGCCTGCAGCAGCTCAGACGCGAGCGGCTGCTGGCGGTGTTGCCGCTTTGAGCGTAGCCGTCAGCAGCAGGTCCGTCAGGCCAGCCGCTCGACCTGTTCGGCAATCAGCGCCCTGATCGCCCGCAGGCAGCGCAACTCGCCGGCGAAGACTGCCCGCAACTCCGGTCGCGTGGCGGCCAGAACCTGATTCTCCCGCTCGGTCTGTTCCAGCAACTGCTGAGCCTGGGAGGGCAGGCGCTGGCGCAGGCGTTGCAACTGGGCCGCAGCCGGCGAGCGCTTGATACCCAGCACCTCGGCGGTATCCAGCAATCGCTCGCGGTCGATGGCCGCCAGCCGGTTTTCACCCAGGATCGGCCAGGCGAGGGTGGTTGCGTCCGGCCAGCGCTGCTGGTCGAAGGCGCGACTCTCGTATACCGCCGTACAGAGCAGGTCATAGCAGGGCGCCAGGGCGAGCCCCCGCGGTGAGACCAGAAAGCCCAGATTCTTCAGATGGGCATCGGTATTGCCCACCAGCACGTTGAACGCCAGCCAATTGAACAGCCGCGTCCGGGTCACGGCGGGCGCCTCGCACAGCCGGGCCAGCTCGGCCAGGCGTTCAACGCTGCCTGCCTGGTACTTGAAATGACGATCCAGCCCCAGCACCTGGCAGGCGTCGATGCCATGGCGTCGCTGCCAGCCCCCCGGGGTGCGGACGCGGTCGAAGCGCTCGATCAGATAGACCGGTTCGGGTACGTAGCGGCGCTCGACGGCAGGAACGATCAGCCCGGCCATACCCGCCAGGCGCATGGTGAACCACTCATTGATCACCGAATGGGCGAAGGCCTCGTGGGGATGGTCCGGCTTGAGGATATGGGTCGAGGGCAGGGCGCCCACGGGTTCCTGCAGCCCCTGCTCATCAAGGATCACCGCCAGCTTGTGCTGGGCGCCGGCCAGCGACATGCGCTTGTGCGCCTCGTGGGTCAGTGGCAGCTGCGGCATGGCCTTGATCCGTCGGGAGAGGTCGGCGTCGCTCAGGGGGCGGCGATCCCCCGGTGGCAGGCGCTGGCCTTCGGCGAGCAGGGTAAGGGAGCCGGCGGACTCGGCGCCGTACCAGCTGAGCAGGGCGAAGGCATCGGCGGCCTCCAGACGCGCATCCTGGGCGAGCAGTTGCCGCTGGCCTTCCTCGGGTAGCAGGTTGTCGAAGTACCACTGCACCGGTCGCTGCGAACTGCCATCGATCAGCGGCTCTGGCTGCAAGGGCAATTGCGGACAGAGTCCGAAGGCCTGCCAACCGGATTCGTACTGGAATGACCAGATACCGTTCTCGTCAGCCAGCCGACCCACCAGCTGGTCGTCGATCCAGGCCAGGAGTTCACGCCTCATGGTGTCCGGGTATCCGGCTGGGCTTCCACCTCGGGGGGCAGATCCACGATCAGGCGCACGCCCAGGCCTTCCAGTACCTGAAACAGCTTGCCCCACTGGACGGTTTCGCCGCCGCGCTCGACCTTGCCGAGAAAGTTTTCACTGACGCCGAGGCTACCGGCGGCGTCGTCCTGGCGCAGGGCCTGGGCCTTGCGCGCCTGGCGGACGAGGGCACCGAGGTCGGCGGCATTTTTGAGTAGCACCTGCATGATTTATCCTCACGAGTGTGAGGATCAGGCTAACTCCAAAGGGATAGCCGGTACAATCCTCAAGGTCGTGAGGATTTTAGCTATTCAGACGGTTATACGGATCGAATCCTTTCGCTCGTGAGGATTTATCCCTGCAATCATCGCCGCGCACCCAACTGCTGGGGCGCCAGGAAGGCGCTGTGGAAGTAGCTGCGAAAGGCCTGCATGGCCGGCGTCAGCGAATGTTCCCTATGCCAGGCCAGCCCCACGCTCATGGGCGTAATGGGCTCCACCAGGGTGCGGGTCTCCAGCCGCTTGCCCTCCAGCGACCAGGGCCGATAGACCAGATCGGAAAGAATGGCGACACCGCTGCCGTTGGCCACCATGCTGCGCACGGCCTCCACCGAGCTGGTACGCAACCGCACCTGGGGCTCATGACCGGCCTGGCGCCAATAGCGCATGGCGCTCTGTTCGGCCTCGTCGACGGTGAGCAGGACATAGGGCTCGCGGGCGACATCGGCCAGACTGACGTTGGGTCGATCGCGCAAGGGATGGCCACTGGGCAGCCAGAGCCGGCGTTCGGAATTGAAGAGCGTCTCGGAGACGATGTCCTCGTGGGTCAGGTTGGCGGTCAGCACCACCGCCATGTCGATGCGCCTGTCCAGCAGCGCCTCTTCGATGGCCTGGCGCTCCTGCTCGTGTACCGCCACCGTCACCTCGGGATAGAGCTGCGCCAGGCGTTGCAGGTGGTGGGGGAGGAAGTAGCCGATCACCGTATAGCTGGCGGCAATGCGCAACTCGCCGCTGGCGCGGTGATCGGGCAGGGCGCTGCTGAGGGCGTCGTCGACGCCGCGAAGAATGCCATAGGCATGGTTGAGGAAATGCCGACCGGCATCGGTCAGCGCCATCCCTTGCGCCGAACGGACGAACAGACTGGTGCTCAGCAGGCCCTCCAGTTCCTGGATGGCGCTGGTCACTGCCGACTGGGAAATGTTCAGGTGGATGGCCGCCTGGGAGATCTGCCCCAGTTCTGCCGTCGCGGTGAAATAACGGAGTTGGCGCAGGGTGAGGGCCATGGCGACTGTCCTGAGGTATCGATTTTTCCGAACACTGGGCTTTGGATAATAAATCTTCCCAAGGGGGCAGGGCAGTCCTAAGGTCGAGGACAACGCACCGCTGCCAGGGAATACCGCAATGATCGAGGTGGATTTCAATTCCGACATGGGCGAGGGCTTTGGCGCCTGGACGCTGGGCGACGGCGTGGACGACCAGCTGCTCGACCTGGTCAGCTCGGCCAATATCGCCACCGGCTTCCATGCCGGCGATCCCGGCCTCATGCAGCGCACCGTGCAGCAGGCCAAGGCCCGCAACGTGGCCATCGGCGCCCATCCGGGCTATCGCGACCTGGTGGGGTTCGGCCGTCGGCCCCTGCAGATGCCTGCCGACGAACTGGTGGCCGATATCGTCTATCAGCTGGGCGCCCTGCGTGAATTCGCCCGGCTGCATGGCCTGCGGCTGCAGCACCTCAAGCCCCATGGTGCGCTGTTCATGCACCTGGCCCGGGACGAGGCGGCGGCCCGGCTGCTGGTGGAGACGCTGCAACGCCTCGAACCCGGGCTGCTGCTCTATTGCTTGCCCGATTCGGCCACCTGGCGAATCGGTCGCGAGCTGGGCCAGCCCCTGGTACGCGAGTTCTATGCCGACCGGGACTACGACGCCAGCGGCTCCATCGTCCTGGTCCGGCGCATGGGCGCGCTGGATCCTCAGGCGGTGGCCGACCGGGTGCTCAAAGCCTGCCAGCAGGGACGGGTCGCCACGGTGGAGGGGGGCGAGGTCGAGGTGGCCTTCGAATCCATCTGCCTGCACAGCGACACCCCCGGGGCGCTGGGCCTGGCCCAGGCCATCCGACAGCGCCTGGAGGCCGCCGGCATCGCCATCCGCGCCCCGGGCGCCGGCTAGTTTTCCATGCGGACACCGGCGCCAAGATGCCGGGTCCTCCTGCCCTTAGCTACGCCTGCCTTTCCGACAACATTGCCCAGAAGAGGAATCGTCATGGCCGAACATTCGGTGCTCTCGCCCCTGCCCGGAACGTTCTATCGCAAACCCACGCCCGATGCGGCGCCCTATGTGGATGTCGGGGAAACCGTCACCGCCGGCACCGTGATCGGCCTGGTCGAGGTGATGAAGCAATTCTCCGAGGTTCACGCCGAGGTCGCCGGGACCCTGACGGCCTTTGCCGTCGAGGACGGGGATCCGGTCGAGCCGGGTCAGTTGCTGGCCACCCTGAACGGGGCCGCCTCGTGAATACGACAGGGGGCGGCATCCGCCGTCTGCTGGTGGCCAATCGCGGCGAGATCGCCGTCCGTATCCTGCGTGCCGCCAAGGCGCTGGACATCGAGACGGTACTGGCCTGCAGCGAGGCTGACCGGGATTCGCTGGCGGCGCGCCAGGCCGATGCCGTGGTGGTGATCGGCCCGGCGCGGGCGGATCGCAGCTACCTCGATATAGAGGCTCTGCTCACGGCCTTGCGAGACAGCGGCGCCGATGCGGTGCATCCCGGCTATGGCTTTCTGGCCGAGAATGCCGCCTTTGCCGATGCGGTGGAGGAGGCCGGTGCCATCTTCGTCGGCCCTTCGGGTGACATCATCCGCCGCATGGGCGACAAGGCCGAGGCACGGCGGACCGCGCTGGCGGCTGGCGTCCCGGTGGTACCGGGCTCTGCCGGCGAACCGGCCGATATAGAGGCCGCCATAGCGGCAGCCGCGACGGTGGGCTATCCGCTGCTGATCAAGGCATCGGCCGGGGGAGGCGGCCGGGGCATCCGCCTGGCGCGCGACGCCGCCGAGCTGGCGCGGGAGTTTCCCATCGCCCAGCGTGAAGCCCAGACCGCCTTTGGCAGCGGCGCCCTCTATCTGGAGCGCTTCATCGAGCGCGCTCGGCATATAGAGGTGCAGATCCTTGGCGATGGCCAGCGCGCCGTGCATCTGTTCGAGCGCGAATGCTCGCTGCAGCGGCGCCGGCAGAAGCTCCTGGAAGAGGCGCCATCGCCGGTCCTTACCGCTGCCCAGCGCGAGATTCTCTGCGCCAGCGCGGTACGCCTGGCCGAAAGCCTCGGCTATCGGGGCGCCGGCACCCTGGAATACCTGTTCGACGAAGCCCGCGGCGAGTTCTTCTTCATCGAGATGAACACCCGGATCCAGGTGGAGCATCCGGTCTCCGAGATGGTCACCGGCATCGATCTGGTCCAGGCCATGTTGCGCATCGCCGGAGGTGAATCCCTGGGGCTGCGCCAGGAAGACATCCATCTGCAGGGCGCCGCCATCGAGCTGAGACTCAACGCCGAAGATCCGGCGCGCAATTTCTTTCCCAGCCCCGGGACCGTCGAGCAGCTCGCCTGGCCGCAGGGTCCGGGCATCCGCGTCGACAGTCATCTCTATGCGGGCTATCGGGTGCCGCCTTATTACGACTCGCTGCTGGCCAAGCTCATCGCCCATGGCGCCGATCGCGGCGAGGCCCTGGCCCGTGCTCGCCAGGCGCTGGACCAGTTGCGTCTGACCGGCATGGCTACCACCGCCAGTCTGCATCGCCGCCTGCTGGACGAACCCTGGGTGATCGAAGCCCGCTTCGACACCGGTACCCTGGAACACTGGTTGGCCGAGGAGATTCCCGCATGACGACCGCGATCCGCTATAGCTTCGGCGGCGACGAGCACCTGTTCGTCGAATTGTCCGAAAGCATGTCCCTGGAGGCGTTTTTCCGTGGCCTGGCCATGACCCGCGCGGTGCAGGCGCTGCAACTGCCCGGCATCCACGACATCTGCCTGGCCAATGCCTCCTTCCAGATCCGCTTCGATCCCGATGTCCTGCCGCCCGACCGGCTGCTGGCCGCCGTCCAGGGCGTGGAAGACCAGGCGGTGGCCGAGCGCCAACTGGCCACGCGGCTGATCGAGATCCCGGTGCTCTACAACGACCCCTGGACCCACGAGACGCTGATGCGCTTTCGCGATCGCCACCAGGATCCGACCGCTACCGATCTGGAATACGCCGCCCGCATCAACGGCCTGGCCGACGTCGAGGCCTTCATCGAGGCCCACAGCGGCGCGCCCTGGTTCGTCTCCATGGTGGGCTTCGTCGCCGGATTGCCGTTCATGTTCCAGATGGTCGAGGCCGAGCGGCAGCTGCAGGTCCCCAAGTACCTGCGACCCCGCACCGACACGCCCAAGCAGACCCTCGGCCACGGCGGCTGCTTCGGCTGCATCTACTCGGTACGAGGCGCCGGCGGCTACCAGATGTTCGGCGTGACGCCGGCGCCCATCTACGATCCGGCCCAGCGCCTCGATTACCTGCAGGAGCACATGGTGTTCTTCCGGCCCGGCGACATCGTCCGTTTCCGCGCCATCGACCGCGCCGAATACGACCGGATGCTGGCCGAGGTAGAGGAGGGTAGCTTCACCCTGAATATCCGTCCGGTGGACTTTTCCCTGGACGCCTTTCTCGACGATCCCCGTGGCTATCCGCGCACCCTGATGGAGGAGCCGGCATGATCAAGGTACTCAAACCCGGCCTGGCCACCTCGATCCAGGATCTTGGTCGCGAAGGCTACTACCACCTGGGCATCCCGCCGTCCGGGGCCATGGACAGCTATGCCTTGCGCGCGGCCAATCTGCTGGTGGGCAACGCACCCGGCGCCGCCGCCCTGGAATGCACCTTGCTCGGCCCGGAGCTGCACTTTACCGAAGACGCCCTGGTTGCCCTGAGCGGCGCGCGCATGACGCCACGCCTGGACGGCGCCGAAATGCCACTGGACGAAGCCTTCAGCGTGCGCGCCGGCCAGGTGCTCAAGTTTGATTACCTCAAGGCCGGCGCCCGTGGCTATCTGGCCGTGGCGGGCGGTTTCGCCGTGCCCGAGGTGCTGGGCAGTCGCTCGACGTACACCCTGGGCGGCCTCGGTGGCTTCCAGGGCCGAAGGCTCGCCGCGGGTGACGAACTGACTGTCGGAACCCCGGCGACAGGCGCCAAGCCTGGCGTCCGGTTGCCAGTCGACCTGGTGCCGGCTTGCGGTGGCGAGGTGACCCTGCGGGTCGTGCCGGGTCTCTATCATCACCGCCTGACTGCGGACGCCGCCGAGGCGTTCTTCGCCGATACCTGGACGGTGGGCTCCGAAGCCGATCGCATCGGTTACAGATTCAAGGGCGGCCGGCCGTTGCAATTCACGCCGCGCGAACAACCCTTTGGCGCCGGCTCGGATCCGTCCAATATCGTCGACAGCTGTTATCCCATCGGCTCGATCCAGGTACCGGCCGGCCTCGAACCCATCGTCCTGCACCGAGACGCCGTGTCTGGCGGCGGCTACGCCATGATCGGCACGGTCATCAGCAGCGACCTGGATCTGATCGGCCAGCTGCAGCCCAACCAGAAGGCGCGATTCGTGGCGGTAACCCTGGAAGACGCGTTGGCCGCACGGCGTGTGTACAAGGAGCGCCTGCAGCGACTGGAGCAGCTGTTGGCGAACTAGGGACTCGATGGCAGCCGGTGATCAGTCGAGAGATCGCTGATCGCTGATCGACAGGGCCAGGGTAGGGAAGTCAGAGTCTGAGCAGGTGGCCGGATCAGGGATAAGGTCAAAGACTGGAGGGGATGGCAAAGGGCAGTTGTCAGTCTCGGTCCATATCCAATTTAACATAATATACATTATGCGAAGTTGTGGTTATGGAGCGCTGCACCGAGTGTCTGCCTTTTCACGCTGGCGGCTTTCTGAAATCCGCTACCGCCTTGCCAGTTTGCCAGACATGACTGCTTCAGGAATTCAGATCGCCGCTTACCGCACACCTGCAGCGCAAAATCCGCAGCGGCCGTTTGTACAAGATGCCGTCGACAGCTTTAATCGGATGGCATCCGTTCCCGGAGCTCTTTTTCGATGGTCGCGCCTCCGCCTGTGTCACCACGCGCGAATATCCTGGGTTTCCAACAAGTATTCCATCCCGAGGAGTTTTGAATGGCTTATCAAGCCGCTTCCGATCGCTATGACCGTATTCCATACCGCCGCGTGGGTCGCAGCGGTCTCGTGCTGCCGGCGTTGTCGCTGGGCCTCTGGCACAACTTCGGCGACACCACGCCGCTGGATCGTCAGCGTGCCTTGCTGCGTACCGCCTTCGATCTGGGCATCAATCATTTCGACCTGGCCAACAATTACGGGCCGCCCTATGGCAGCGCCGAAATCAATTTCGGTCGGTTGCTGCGCGAAGACTTCGCCGCCTATCGTGACGAGCTCATCATCTCCAGCAAGGCCGGCTGGGACATGTGGCCCGGGCCCTATGGCCAAGGTGGCGGCTCGCGCAAATACGTGCTGGCCAGCCTGGACCAGAGCCTCAAGCGCCTGGGCCTGGATTACGTCGACATCTTCTATTCGCACCGTTTCGACGAACACACGCCACTGGAGGAAACCGCCAGCGCCCTGGCCACCGCGGTCCAGCAAGGCAAGGCGCTCTATATCGGCATCAGCTCCTATTCGGGGACCAAGACCCGGGAAATGGCCAAGCTGCTGGCCGACTGGAAGATCCCGCTGCTGATCCACCAGCCGGCCTACAACCTGCTCAATCGCTGGATCGAAAAGGATCTGCTGGATGCGACCGAGGAAATCGGCAGCGGCGTGATCGCCTTTACGCCACTGGCCCAGGGCTTGCTGACCGACAAGTATCTCAATGGCGTTCCGGCCGAAGCCCGGGTCAATCAGCCCGGTGGCCAGTCGCTGCAGCAAGGCCATCTGTCTGCCGAGAACCTGGCCCGGGTCCGCGCCCTGGATGCCATCGCCAAGCGCCGCGGCCAGAGTCTGGCGCAGCTGGCCCTGGCCTGGACCCTGCGCGATCCGCGCATCACCAGCGCCCTGATCGGCGCCAGTCGGCCCGAACAGATCGTGGAAAACGTCGCGGCCCTGGACAACCTGAGCTTTACCGCCGAGGAACTGGCCGAGATCGACACCCATGCGGTCGAAGGCGACATCAACCTCTGGGCCAAGCCGTCCAGCGCGGAATAAGGCTGTGTTCGGCGTATCTGGCGCTCCGGGGCCAGGTACGCCTACCTCTATGAGCGCCTACCGGCCCAGGACACAAACACCCTCGCCCGCCCTCACCCATGCGGCTGCTGACGCCGGGTTCCGATCTGCTCCTGGCGATACTGACTGGGCGTCCGTCCGGTCTCGTTGCGGAAATGCCGGTTGAAATTGGACAGATTGGAATAGCCCACCTCGAAACAGATGGCGGCGATGGACAGCTCCGCCTGCAGCAGCAGCCGACAGGCCCGCTGGATGCGCAGCTTGCGCGCCAGTTCGATGAAACCGTGGCCAGTGACCTTCTTGAAGAAGCGTGAAAACCCCGCCTCGCTCATGCCGACGCGCCTGGCGATCACCGGCAGTCGGATATCCTCGGTGAGTTCGCTCAGCAGATAGTCGAAGGCCTGATGCACCCGTGCGGAACTGCGGGCATCCAGCGCCGGCGCATAACAGGCACTGGCCAGGACGAGCCTCTCGCTTCCCGGCGCCCGGCACAGTAAGCCCAGCAAGGCGAACAGCCTGAGTAGCCGCTCGGCGCCCTGGGCCTGGCCGATCGCCTCGATCAAGGCAGCCGCTTCGCGGGCCGTGTCGCCGCTGAACTCCAGGCCGCGTCGGGCCTGTTCCAGCAACGGCAGATAATCGCCCAGTTCCGGCGCCACGGCGCTCAGCGAGCGCAACAGTTCGCCGTTGAACTGGATGACCACGTCACGGCCCGCGAGCACCTCGCCGGGTGGCAGATCACCGATCCAGTCGTGCGGCAGATCCGGCCCGATCATGGCCACATGACCTGCGGCAAAGGGCCCGACATAGTCGCCGGCCAGCAGCCGGCCGCTGCCCTGGCGGATCAGGTGGATCTCGTATTCCGGATGATGATTCCAGCGCGCCAAGGCGTAGGGATAGTCGTGCTCGTACCAGCGAAAGCTCTGGTCGGGCGCGGCGAAGATCACTTCCAGCTCTGCCGGCCGCGCCTCGAGGAAGGCGGTCGCCTTCATGATGCACCTCTGCTCGTTCTTGTAGGCCCGCACCGGCCGGCCTGGCAATCGATGCTTTTTTGACGTCGGTACGCTCGGCGATCCAGGTCAAAAATGTATCGGCAACTGGTCAATGCCAGGTTAGCCAGCGGCTTGGCCCTGCTGTTGTAATCCCCTCCAGCTGCGCTGTCGAGATCAGATTTATATCGGCGGCCAGTCATTCATAACAACAACAAGCTGCCCATCGTGGCAGTCACGGAGAGAAGAAGATGAAGCGCCCTATCGCCTTGCTGCTGTTGGCCGGTCTCGGGTTGACCGGTGTTGCCCAGGCCGTCGAATCGGTCACCGTTGCCACCGTCAACAACAGCGACATGGTGCGCATGCAGCGGCTGTCCCAGGTGTTCGAACAACGGCACCCCGACATCAAGCTCAACTGGGTGGTGCTCGAAGAAAACGTGCTGCGGCAGCGGCTGACCACCGACATCACTACCGGTGGTGGCCAATTCGATGTCCTGACCATCGGCACCTACGAAACCCCACTCTGGGGGGCCAAGAACTGGCTGGAGCCGCTCGACAACCTGCCTGCCAGCTATGACGTCGAAGACATCTTCCCGGCAGTCCGCCAGGGGCTGTCGGTCAACAACCATCTCTATGCCCTGCCGTTCTATGGCGAAAGCACCGTCACCTACTACCGCAAGGACCTGTTCAAGGCCGCCGGCCTGCAGATGCCCGACAAGCCGACCTGGTCGCAACTCGCCGCATTCGCCAGTCAGCTCAACCAGCCGGACAAGGAGCAATACGGCCTCTGCCTGAGAGGCAAGGCCGGCTGGGGGGAAAACGTCGCGCTGCTCAGCCTGATGGGCAACGCCTTCGGCGCGCGCTGGTTCGACGAGCAGTGGCACCCCGAATTGACCAGTCCCGAGTGGACGGCAGCGGCCAACTTCTATGTCGACAACATGAAGAAGTACGGCCCGCCCGGGGCTTCCAGCAACGGTTTCAACGAGAACCTGGCCCTGTTCAACAGCGGCAAGTGCGCGCTCTGGGTGGATGCCAGCGTCGCCGGTTCCTTCACCACCGACAAGAGCCAGAGCAAGGTGGCGGACGAGGTCGGCTTCGTCGCCTCGCCCCATGAGGTCACCGACAAGGGCTCGTCCTGGCTGTATGCCTGGTCGCTGGCGATCCCGGCGAGCGCCAAGCACAAGGAGGCGGCCAAGACCTTCATCACCTGGGCGACTTCCAAGGAATACATCCAGCTGGTGGCCGAGCAGGACGGCATCTCCAACGTCCCGCCGGGCACTCGCCAGTCCACCTACAGCCAGGCCTACCTGAGCGCTGCGCCCTTCGCCAGGATCACCCTGGAGATGATGCAGCACGCCGACCCGGCCCATCCCTCGGCCAAGCCGGTGCCCTACGTGGGCATCCAGTACGTGACCATTCCCGAATTCCAGGCCATCGGCACCTCGGTCGGCAAGCTGTTCTCGGCTGCCCTCACCGGCCAGATGAGCGTCGAACAGGCCCTCAACGCGGCCCAGACCTCGACGACCCGCGAGATGAAACGCGCGGGCTATCTCAAGTAATCCCTTTCTACCCCAAGAAGCCGACCGCGCGGTCGGCTTCTCTCGATTGGAGCCAAGACCATGAACAGACTGGAAGGAAAAAGCGCCCTGATCACCGGTGCCGCGCGCGGGATCGGCAAGGCCTTCGCCCAGGCCTACCTCAGGGAAGGCGCGACGGTGGCCATCGCCGACATCAACATCGAAAGAGCCCACGAAACGGCCGAGGAACTGGGCGCGCGCGCCTACGCCCTGGCCATGGACGTCACCGACCAGGCCTCCATCGACACGGCCATCGCCCAGGTGGTCGCTACCGCCGGCAAGCTCGACATCCTGGTCAACAACGCCGCCCTGTTCGACCTGGCGCCCATCGTCGAGATCTCGCGGGAAAGCTATGACCGGCTGTTCGCCATCAACGTGGCCGGCCCCCTGTTCACCCTGCAGGCCGCTGCCCGGCAGATGATCGCCCAGGGGCATGGCGGCAAGATCATCAACATGGCCAGTCAGGCCGGTCGCCGCGGTGAAGCCCTGGTGGCCGTCTATTGCGCGACCAAGGCGGCGGTGATCAGCCTGACCCAGTCGGCAGGCCTCGACCTCATCAAGCACCGCATCAACGTCAATGCCATCGCCCCGGGCGTGGTCGATGGCGAGCATTGGGAAGGTGTGGACGCCCTCTTCGCCCATTACGAGCAACGACCGCTGGGCGAGAAGAAGCGCCTGGTCGGCGAAGCCGTGCCCTACGGCCGGATGGGAACCGCCGAGGACCTGGTCGGCATGGCGCTGTTCCTGGCGTCCAGTGACAGCGACTTCGTGGTGGCCCAGACCTACAACGTCGACGGCGGCAACTGGATGAGCTGATCGCCGCGCGGTCAGCTCAGGTCGTGCAGTTCCTTGACGATCGCCGGCCCGATCTGCAGGTCGGCAAAGCTGACCTCCAGGCCCTCGCGCTGCGGCGAACAGCAATAGGGCCCGACCTGCAGCGCCGCGCCCTCTTCGCTCGCGAAGCGGCACAGCCGCAACAGCGGCCAGGTCTGGCCATCCAGGGAATACTGGAGGCGCAGCACCTCGGCGTGCAGCGTCATGCGCAGCCAGAATCCCCTGACCGCATCCGGCATCGGCCCGAGGGCCCAGTCGGAATGCCCCAGGGTGAGGACGCTGCCCAGATGGGCGATGCCATCGTTGATCTCGAGCCCGGTCTTGCACCAGCGCTCGCTGCCCTGCCGCACCATCAGGCCGGCCTGGTCGTACAGCTCGGTAAAGGTCCCGGTGATCCGCACCTGCACGGTGAAATCCGCGCCGGCCGCATAACCCCGGAAATGTCCGCTGTCACGTTCGAAGCCGTATTGGGTCTTCTGCCAGAAGTCGGTCCCGCGATCGGTGCTGATATGCAGCAGGCCGTCCGTATCGGACCAGCGCCTCGGCTCGTTCAGCCAATGGGCAGGCAGGGTCTTCGCAAGGGTCATGACAGGTATCCGCGGCGGCTGGGCTGCGCTCACGATAGATCACGGATGCCAGATGCGCCAAAGCCAGACGGTAAATCGTACTGCGAGGACCACGAGCAGAGCGCTGAGCGCTGAGCGCTGTGCCAGGGGCCATTCCCTGCCCTCCAGCGACTTTTTTGCAGGCATGAAAAAAGGGAGCCCCGAGGCTCCCCTGTTCAAGTACGTCTGCTGTCCTCTTGTTTTTGTTGTCGGACGTCGACGTCATCGATCTTTAGTACGCCCCACCAACGAGGTGGGAAGTGAACAGATTACTTTGGTTGCTCTGGAGCGTTCCAAAATGATCGGTTCGCGAGCCTTGGCCGTCTTGTTCTTGTTGTGGGCGGTTAGCGGCGCATCTTGTTGTTCTTGTGCCAGTTATAAAGCACTCGCCGTGCCAACATTCATAAGTCGTTGAAAATCCTGGGTTTCTCTGATTCGAGGCTGGTGTGCAGGCAACTGTTGCGGAGGATTTCGTTACCTTTTCACTCGGCCATGAAGGATCTGGTTACGACATCCACCCGCTCGGTAACGTCATCGGGGCTCAGCGACTGTAGGTCGAGCGCTTGAGCGTCGCCTCGTTGTTGCGCTGGGCGGCGGGCCGTTCCGGGTTATCGGTGGGCAGGTACAGCAACCGCGTGGCCAGCACCTCGCGACGCGGCTTGATGTCGGGTCGCAGTGCCCCGCGCTGAGTCCGGTCGAAATCGCGCAGATCGACGACCTGCATGCCGTCCTGAGCCGGTACCACGAACACCGGCAGGTTTGCGTGGATCATGGCGTCATAGCGACTCTCCTCGCCGAACCAGAGCATCGCCCGCGGATGCGGCGCGATCTTCTTGTGGCGGACCAGGATGTCATCGTCCGCCATGCGATTGAGCGCCTGGTGTTCCTGCCATTCCGGGGTGCGATCCAGGGCGATCCGCTCCCGGTCGGCACGGGCCATGGCCAGGGTCTTGAGTTGCTCGCGCACCTTGGCCACCTTGACCCGCTCTCCCCCTGCGGTGTGCCCGGCCCAGGTAAAGGTCAGCTGCCGGACCGGATCGGGAAAGCCATGCACCTTGCGGATCAGCTGCTTGGTATTGAAGGCGCCACCCAGGGCCTTGCGCATGATGCGGGGCCGCGCCTCCGGCGCCAGCTCCAGCTCCAGGCGTGTCTGCTCGATCGCCGCGCTGAAGGCGGCCTTGCAGGTATTGATGGCCAGGATCTCCTCCATCAGCGGCTCGGCCAGGGCGATATAACCGGGCAGTCGGCTGACCGTACCCGGTGCCTGGCCGGGTTGCAGATGGAAGGCCAGCAAGGCATCGCGGGTGAGTTCCACCGCGGCGCTGCCCTCGAAGGACTCCGCCGCGATGTGGTCAG
This sequence comes from Pseudomonas sp. MOIL14HWK12:I2, assembly GCF_000510745.1. NCBI lineage: Bacteria > Pseudomonadati > Pseudomonadota > Gammaproteobacteria > Pseudomonadales > Pseudomonadaceae > Pseudomonas > Pseudomonas sp. MOIL14HWK12:I2. The sequence goes on from NZ_KI783313.1 coordinate 222,060, forward strand.
GCACCCGCTGCTGGGCCAGCAGCGGCAGCCGCCAGACCCGGGCAGCTATCACCTTCCCGGGCCAGCGCTCATTGAAGATGGCGATGCTCCGCTTGAGGTCTTCGAACGCGCTCTTGATGTCTTCGTGCATGGCCAACTCCAACCTGATAACTACCAGATTGTAGCATTTACAAGAACTTGGGCCTCTTCTTGATAGCTGTGCAGAGGATCATCACTAAATGTATTTATGCCATAGGGGTGGTATTGCTATTTAGGGGCTGCAGCTTCTGGGTAAATTGCGGACGGCCGTCCTGATCCCTGAGAGTGACCTGCAATTCGGCGGTCTTGCCGTCGATCTCCACCTCCCCGAAGAATTGAAAGTTGCTCAGCGGTGAGGTGTTGGCCTGGGGCGGCGCCTTCTGGAACACCACCTCGGGCCCGAAGGTGGCATCCAGCGGGTTGGGACCGAAGCTGCCGGCGTTCAGCGGCCCCGCCACGAATTCCCAGAAGGGTTCGAAATCCTGGAAGGCCGCCCTGTCCGGGTGATAGTGGTGCGCGGCGCAGTAATGCACGTCCGCGGTAAGCCAGACGGTGTTGCGGATCCCCTGCCGGGCGATGAAGCGCAGCAGGTCGGCCGTTTCCAGCTCGCGCCCCTTGGGGGCTACGGGATCGCCGTTGGCGATCGCCTCCCAGCGCGCCTGGCCCTGCGCGTCCTTGCCATCCGGGACCTGCAGCCCGATGGGCATATCGGCCGCGATCACCTTCCAGGTCGCCTTGGACGCCTGCAGCTCCTTCTTCAGCCAGTCGAGTTGCTCCTGACCCAGAAAGGCGCCCTGCCCGCCCTCCTCGCTACCCAGATTGCTGTCGTTGCCGGCGCGATAGCTGCGCATGTCCAGCACGAAGACATCCAGCAGGGGGCCATAGGCGATCCGTCGATAGATGCGCCCTGCCCCGTCGGCCGAGACGCCCCGCATGGGCGCGTATTCCAGGAAGGCCTGGCGGGCCCGACCGCTCAGGACATTGATGTCCTTGACCCGGTAGCGATCATCCAGCGTCTTGCTCGGCGACCAGTTGTTGGTAGTCTCGTGGTCGTCCCACTGCCACACCTGGGGTACCTCGGCGTTGAATCTCTTCAGGTGGACGTCCATCAGGTTGTAACGATAGTTGCCGCGGAATTCGTCCAGGGTTTCCGCCACCTTGCTCTTGGCCTCGGTGGTGAGGTTGCGCCAGATGCGTCCCTCTTCCACCGTCAGCTGGGCCGGGACCGGGCCGTCGGCATAGATGGTGTCGCCGCTGTGCAGGAAGAAGTCCGGCCGCCGCTCGCGCATGGCGTTGTAGATGCGCATGCCGCCGATGTCGGGATTGATGCCAAAGCCCTGCCCCACGGTGTCGCCGCCCCAGACGAAGCGGATATCGCCGCGCTGGCTGGGTGCCGAGCGCAGGTGGCCGATGACGGGCTCGCTAAGCGCGCCGCTGTCTACGTCCTCGAAGCGCACGCGGTAGAAGATGCGCTGATCGGCCGGCAGCCCGGCCAGGTCGATGCGGGCCGTGTAGTCCTGGGCCGCCGTGGTGACGGGACCCGTCGCCTTGCGCAGGGAGCGAAAGCTCTCCTGGGTATCCCACTCCACCAGCATCCGCGCCGGACGATCCGTCCGACTCCAGATCAGCGCCTGCCCGCCGGTGACATCCCCCGCCTGGACCCCATCGGGTATTCCCGGGCGCCCTGCCGGTGCGGCCCAGGTTCGCTGGCCCAGTGCGGGCAACAGCAGCGTGGCACCCAGGCCTTGCAGAACGCGACGACGATCGGGACGGATAAGGGACATGGCAACGGCCTCTGGCGGAAAAAGGCTAGCACTACCCCGCCTTGATGACCCGTTCGTGACAATAGGGGTATCAGGTAAAAAGCATTGCCCCTATAGGGGTGGTATTAAAGAACGGGCGCTTTGGCCTGGGCGGTCTGAAATGGCATCATGGCGCCCCCATTACGATCCGCCGTTGTGGCCGTCGCGAAGTTGCTTGGAGCCCCCATGTCCGCCAGACCCTACATCACCGTCACCCCGCCCAACGTCGCGCTGCATGGACGGGTCGCCCCACCCGGTTCCAAGTCCATCACCAACCGCGCCCTGCTGCTGGCAGCGCTGGCCAAGGGCACCAGCCGCCTGACCGGCGCTCTCAAGAGCGATGACACCCGGCACATGTCCGAGGCGCTGGGGCAGATGGGTGTCACCGTCGACGAACCCGACGCCACCACCTTCGTGGTGACCAGCTCCGGGCGCCTGCAGCAACCGGAAGCACCGCTGTTTCTCGGCAATGCCGGCACGGCGGTGCGCTTCCTGACCGCGGCGGTGGCCACCGTTGACGGCGCCGTCACCCTGACCGGTGACACCTATATGCAGAAGCGGCCGATCGGTCCCCTGCTGGAGACCCTGAGCGCCAATGGCATCCAGGTGGAGGCGCCGAGCGGCTGCCCGCCGGTGACCGTTACCGGCCAGGGCCGTCTCACCGCGCGCCGCTTCGAGGTGGATGCCGGCCTGTCCAGCCAGTACGTCTCCGCCCTGCTGATGCTGGCCGCGCTCGGCAGCGAACCGGTGGACGTCGCCCTGCGCGGCAGCGACATCGGTGCCCGCGGCTATGTCGATCTCACCGTCGAGGCGATGCGCGCCTTCGGCGCCCAGGTCGAGCAGCTGGACGCCGCCACCTGGCGGGTCGCCCCGACCGGCTACGTCGCACGGGACTACTTCATCGAGCCGGACGCCTCCGCCGCCACCTATCTCTGGGCGGCCCAGGCCCTCACTGGCGGGACCATCGACCTGGGGGTGGCCGACGACGCCTTCACCCAGCCCGATGCCAAGGCCCTCGACCACATCGCCGCCTTCCCTCGGCTGCCGGCGGTCATCGACGGCTCGCAGATGCAGGATGCCATTCCTACCCTGGCGGTCCTGGCAGCCTTCAACGAAACCCCCGTGCGCTTCGTGGGCCTGGCCAATCTGCGCGTGAAGGAATGCGACCGGGTGGCGGCCCTGCACGACGGCCTCAACGCCATTCGCGCCGGTCTCGCCAGCGTCGAGGGTGACGACCTGCTGGTGGCGGCCGACCCTGCCCTGGCCGGTACCCGGACCGATGCCGTGATCGAGACCCACGCCGACCACCGGATCGCCATGTGCTTCGCCCTGGCCGGCCTGAAGGTGGCAGGCATCCGCATTCTGGACCCCGAATGCGTCGGCAAGACCTATCCTGAATACTGGAATGCCCTGCGCAGTTTGAACGTCCAGCTGAGCGAGGGTATCGAAGCCTAGGTAACGCCCGTCACACGCCCGCTCGCTGAATGGAATCCCCGCATGTCGACCTCTCTGCTCGAACAGCAGGCGCTTTTGCAGTTGACCTCCCACGCTCTGGTCATCACCGACCGCGACGGGTGCATCGAGCGTTGGAACCGCGGGGCCGAACTGCTGTGTGGCTGGCCGGCCAGCGAAGCCCGGGGCCAGCGCTTCGCTGATCTGCTGACGTCGGGTCGGGACGCCGCCTTCCTGACCACCGCCCTGCATCAGGCGCTGGTCGACGAGCACGGCCAGGGCGCCGGCTGGATCACGGTGCAGGGCGGTACGCCACGCTGGGTGGAGATCGCCACTACCGCCCTGAAGGACGCCGAGCACCCGCTCGGCTTCGTGCATGTGCTGCAGGACAGGACCGATCAGCTGATAGCCGAGGAGCGGGTGCGACTGGCCCAGGAGGTCGGGCGCGTCGGTACCTTCGAGCTGTTACCCGGCGAGGCCCGACTGCTGGTGTCCTCGGGGTTCTGCCAGCTGTGGGGCTTGCCGGTCCGCCGCAGCTATCCCCTGGAAGAGCTGATCCGGCAGCTGCATCCCGACGACGTCTCCAGCCTGCGAACCCTGACCGCGGCGCCGGACGACGACGCCCTCGACTATCTCGAATACCGCATTCGCCGTGCCGACACCGGCGAGGAGCGCTGGCTCGGTCGGCGCGGCCAGTTGATGACCAGCCAGGGCGGCGGCCGCTATCTGGGCGTGTGCTACGACATCACCGAGCGCAAGCTCAACGAAGCCGCCATCACCGAACGCGATCTCTGGCTGCAGGAGCTGTACCACGGCATGCGCGAGGGCTTCTACATGGCCCAGGCGATCCGCGATGCCGCTGGCCGGATGGAGGATTTCCGTTTCCTGGAGGTCAATCCGGTCTTCGCCACCCTCACCGGCATCCCCCTGGATCAGGTCCTGGGGCGGACGCTGCGCGAATCCCTGCCGCAGCTGGAAGCCGACCTGCTGCCTGCCTATGTCGACTTCATGAACGGCGATGCCGAATTCACCCAGTTCGACATCCTGCTGCACCTGCAGCATGAACACTGGTACGAGGTGCGCGCCCACAAGCTGCCGGGCGATCGTTTCGCGGTGCTGTTCATCGACATCAGCAATCATCGCCGTCAGGCTCAGGAGCTGGCCCGCAACGAGGCGCAGCTGCGCGCCATCATCAACTCCATCGACCAGATGGTCTGGGCCACCCGCCCCGATGGCCACCACTTCTATTTCAACAACCGCTGGTACGAATTCACCGGAGTGCCGGAAGGCTCCACGGAGGGCGAAGACTGGGCCAACGTCTTCCACCCGGACGACCAGGAGCGCACCTGGAAGGTCTGGCACCACAGCCTCAGCACCGGCGAGCCCTACCACATCGAATACCGCCTGCGGCATCGCTCCGGGCGCTACCGCTGGGTGCTCGGCCGGGCGCAACCGGTGCGTGACGCCAAAGGCCGCATCGAACAATGGTTCGGCACCTGCACCGATATCCAGAGCATCGTCGATGCGCGGGAGGTCCTCACCCGTTCGCGCCAGGAGCTGGAACAGCAGATCGAACTGCGCACCCGCGAGCGTGACCGGATGTGGCGCATCAGCCATGACCTCATGGTGATCTGCCGCGCCGATGGCGAGGTGAAGACGGTGAACAGCGCCGCCACCCGCCTGCTGGGACGGCGTGAGACCGATCTGGCCAGCATCCAGCTCACCGAACTCATCCATCCCGAAGATCAGCGCCAGGTCTTCGATACCCTGCGCAGCCTGGGCCGCCAACAGGGCTCGGCCAATCTCAGGGCGCGGTTGCGTGGCCGCGATGGCAGCTATCGCATCCTCGACTGGACCGCCAGCGCTGAAGACGAGCTGATTTACGCCGTGGGTCGCGACGTCACCGAGCAGCAGGAGCTGCAGGAGCAGTTGCGCCAGGCGCAGAAGATGGAAGCTGTGGGTCAGCTCACCGGGGGCATCGCCCACGACTTCAACAATCTGCTGACCGGCATCATGGGCAGTCTCGACATGCTGCAGCGGCACCAGAAGGCCGGTCGCCAGGACAAATTCGACCAGTATCTGCATTCGGCGCTGACCTCCGCCCAGCGCGCCGCCGCCCTCACCCAGCGGCTGCTGGCCTTTTCCCGGCGCCAGGCGCTGGATCTGCAGCCCATTCACGTCAACGACTGCGTGCGCTCCATGGAGGAGCTGCTGCTACGCAGTCTGCGCGGCGATATCGTCCTGCAGCTCGAGCTGGACGCCGGACTCTGGCAGGCGCTCACCGATGCCCACCAACTGGAAAGCGCCCTGCTCAACCTGGTTATCAATGCCCGCGATGCCCTGCCTCATGGCGGCACCGTCCGCATCGAGACGCGCAATGTCTATCTCAGCGACAGTGGCAATGGCCTGGACGCCGTGAGCGCCGGTGACTATGTGGCGCTGCTGGTGGCGGACAACGGCACCGGGATGCCACCCGAGGTCATGGCACGCGCCTTCGACCCCTTCTTCACCACCAAGCCCATCGGCCAGGGCACCGGCCTGGGGCTGTCGATGATCTACGGCTACGCCAAGCAGTCCAAGGGGCATGTCCGGCTCGATTCCCTGCCCGGCCAGGGCACGACCGTGGGCCTCTACCTGCCCCGCTACCTGGGCGCCGATGTCGAGCCGCCGCGGCTGGCCTCCCCTACGGTCACCGCTCACAGCGCCGGCAAGACCGTGCTGGTGGTGGAAGACGAACCCGTGGTCCGGCAGATGGTGGTGGATCTGTTGCGCGAACTGGGCTACGCGACCCTGCAGGCCGAAGACGCGCGCGGCGCCCTGCCGTTGCTGGAAAGCGGCCGTCCCATCGACCTGCTGCTGTCCGATGTCGGCCTGCCGGGCATGAACGGTCGCCAGCTGGCCGAGATCGCGCGGCAGCGCCGGCCCGGCCTCAAGGTACTGTTCGCCACCGGCTATGCCGAGGGGGCCCACCTGGAAGGCTATCTCGATCCCGGCATGACCCTGATCACCAAGCCCTTCAATCTCGACGCCCTGGCCACGCGCGTCGGCGAAACCCTGGCAGCCGATCCCCTGCCCCTCAGCTCGGCGGTTGTTGGCCCGCAAGACGGCGATAACTGAGCGGACTCTGGCCGGTGCCGCGGCGGAAAAAGCGGGCGAAGTAGGCCGGATCGGCAAAGCCCAGGGCATCGGCGATCTCGCCCACCGATGCCTGGGTGTAGGTCAGGGTGCGGCGCGCCTCCAGCAGCAGGCGCTGGTGCACGATGGCCAGCGCCGAGGCTCCGGCCAGCTGCCGGCAGAGGCCGTTCAGGTGTACTCCCGAGATCCCGAGCGCCGCCGCGTAGCGCCCCAGGCTCCAGTGCTCGCGATAGTGCTGCTCCACCAGCGCCAGAAAGCGTCCCAGGTGCTGTTCGGCGCGTCGTGGCAGGGTCGCGCCCTGTTCGGGCCGATGCTGCCGCAACAGCCAGATCGCCAGGCTGTCGAGCAGGGCTTCGAGCATGACCTCGCGACCCGGCTTGTGGCCCTCGTATTCGGCGACGAGCTGACCGATCAACTGGTCGATCCAGGGGGCGTCGGGTCCGCTCAGGTCCAGGCACCCGGCGGCCAGGAACAGTCCCTGCCCGGCTCTCTGGCAGCGCTGCTTCAGGCGCTCCAGCTGAGGCACCGGCAGGGTGACCACGAAGCCCTCCACCGAAGGCTCGAATTCGAAGGCATGCACGCACAACACCGGCAGCACCACCAGCAGCGGCCCGGTCCTTTCGCCCTGCCAGTCTTCCAGCTGCAGGCGCACCCCGCCCTGGCGCACATAGAGCAGCTGCGCGAGATCCGCATGACGATGGGTTTCGATATGCCAGGCATGCAGCCGACTGCGACTCTCGATGGTTTCGCAGTGCAGCAGGTCCGGCGCCGGCCAGGCCTGGGCCTCGCCATACAGCTTGAAGATGGGTGGCAAGGCAGTGGTCATCGTCAGTCCCTGGGCGATAGCCGCACGAATCATTGAAAAGTACCAGAAAGTATCGCAAAGGTCGCTGTCGATACCGGCGAAAACCGTCCAAAAATACCGGAGCCCCATAATAAACGGCGATCACGCCAGACAAGAGGACAGACTCCATGCGCACCCAAGTCGTCATCATCGGCGCGGGCCCTTCCGGACTGCTGCTGGGCCAGCTGCTCACCCGCTCGGGTATCGACAACGTCATCGTCGAGCGCCAGAGCGCCGACCACGTACTCAGCCGCATCCGTGCCGGCGTGCTCGAACAGGGCACGGTCGATCTGCTGCGCCAGGCCGGCGTCGCCGGGCGGCTGGAACAGGAAGGCCAGGTGCATGAAGGTGTGGAGTTCGCCATCCACGGCCAGCGCGAGCGACTGGACCTGAACGATCTGCTGGGCGGACGCTGCGTCACCGTCTATGGCCAGACCGAGGTGACCCGCGACCTGATGGCCGCTCGCCAGGCCAGTGGCGCCCCTACCTTTTACCAGGCCAGCGAGGTCCAGCCCTACGAACTCAAGGGCGAGCGCCCTCATGTCACCTGCCAGGTCGCCGGTGAGACGCTGCGCATCGACTGCGATTACATCGCCGGCTGCGACGGCTTCCATGGCGTTTCGCGCCGCAGCATCCCGGACGGCGTGCTCACCGAATACGAGCGGGTCTATCCCTTCGGCTGGCTGGGCTTGCTGAGCGACACCCCGCCTGCCGCCGAGGAACTCATCTATGTCAATCACCCGCGTGGCTTCGCGCTATGCAGCATGAGGTCCGCGACCCGCAGTCGTTACTACCTGCAGGTGGAAGCCGGGGACGCGGTGGAGAACTGGTCGGACGAGCGTTTCTGGGCGGAACTCAAGGCGCGCCTGCCGGCCGAGACGGCGGCCCAGCTGGTGACCGGTCCCTCGCTGGAAAAGAGCATCGCCCCGCTGCGCAGCTATGTGGTCGAACCTATGCAGTACGGCCGGCTATTCCTGGTCGGCGATGCCGCCCATATCGTCCCGCCCACCGGCGCCAAGGGACTCAACCTGGCCCTGGGCGACGTGCGCAATCTGCACCTGCTGCTGGAACGCGCCTATCGCAGCGGCGACGCCAGCTGCCTCGAACGCTACTCGGCGCTCTGCCTGAAGCGGATCTGGGCGGCAGTGCGCTTCTCCTGGTGGATGACCACCGCCCTGCACCGTTTTCCGGATACCGATGCCTTCACCCAGCGGGTGCAGGACGCAGAACTCCAGGCGCTGCTCGATTCCAGAGCGGGTCGCACCACTCTCGCGGAAAACTACGTTGGATTGCCCTTCCCCGCCCTGGATTGATCGAGGTCGCCCGCAGGTGGTGACGGCTGCGCGTCTGATGCATGATGGCGCCCCCGTTCCACCTGGCGCCCTACCCTCATGCTCGAATTCGCCCTGGACCCCATGACCCTGACGCTGCTCGCCGGGGTCGCCTTCCTCGCCGGTTACATCGACGCCATCGCCGGCGGGGGCGGCCTGCTCACGGTGCCGGCGCTGCTGATGGCCGGCGTGCCGCCCCATCTGGCGATCGGCACCAACAAGCTCAGCTCGACCTTTGGCAGCGCTACCGCCGCCTACACCTTCTACCGCCGCAAGCTGTTCCATCCCCGTCAGTGGCGGCATGCGCTGCTGGCTACCGCCCTCGGTGCGGGGATCGGCGCCCTGGTGGCCCACAATCTCTCCGCGGACTTCCTCAATCAGCTGCTGCCGGTCGTGGTGTTCAGCTGCGCCCTCTATCTGCTGTTCGGCGGCACGCCCAAGGCACCGGTGCTCAGCGATGCGCCCGTGCCGCAACGGCGCCAATGGCCCCAGGGCCTGACGCTGGGTGCCTACGACGGCCTGTTCGGGCCTGGTACGGGCGCCTTCTGGACGGTCAGCAGCCTGCTGCTCTATCCCCTGGATCTGCTCAAGGCCAGCGGCGTGGCGCGCACCATGAATTTCGTCAGCAACGGGGTCGCCCTGGTGATGTTCATCGCCCTGGGACAGGTGCTCTGGGTGCTGGGGCTGACCATGGGTCTGTCGCTGACCCTCGGGGCCTACCTGGGCGCGCGCAGCGCCATCGCCGGTGGCGCCAAGTTCATCCGCCCGGTGTTCATCTGCGTCGTGCTGGCGCTGACCGTCAAGCTAATCTGGCAGCACTGGTTCAGCGCCGCCTAGGCGCTCGACCCGATAGCGATCGATCAGAAAGCGCGAGATGGAAAAGGCCGGCGGCAGCGTCGGCAACTCGCGCAGGTGGAACCAGCGGGCATCTTCGATTTCATCCGGTTGGCACCGGATGTCGCCGCTCAGGTAATCGACGTGATAGCCCAGCATCAGGGAATGCGGATAGGGCCAGTTCTGGCTGCCCTGGTAGCGCAGGTTGGTGACCGAAACGCCCACCTCTTCCATGATCTCCCGGTGCACGCAGGCCTCCGCCGACTCGCCCGGCTCGACGAAGCCGGCCAGGGTGCTGAAGACCCCGGGCGCGAAACGGGGCGACCGCGCCAGTAGTACCTCGTCGCCGCGCGTGACCAGGGCGATCATGCTCGGCGACAGGCGCGGATACTGGGTGAGCTGGCAATTCGGGCATTTGAGGCCGCGCTGGCCATCGAGGGCGAAGGTGCGGGTACCGCACTGTCCGCAGAAGCGATGCTGGCGTGCCCAGGTCCCGATCTGATTGGCATAGCCCAGCAACTTGAACAGCGCATGGGGCGATTGCAGCATCAGCGGCCGCAAGGGTTGCCAGACGCAGCCTTCGATGTCCGGCGGGGTATCCAGTTCGAGCAGGGTGACCGGCTGGGCCTGCCACTGGCCGAGGCCGTGGCGCTCTCCTTCGAATCCCTGCACCCGCGGATCGTCGCTGGCGAAGAGCACGTCCGCCCCCGAGGTCAGAAACGCCTGGCCGCTATGGACGACCAGCCAACCGCCAGAGGATTGGGCAGTCTGGAACCAGCCGGGCTGCCAGACACTCATGCCGCAGCCGAGGTCCAGCCCAGGGCGCGAATGCTTTGCGCGGCGATATCGAGGATTTCCGGGGTACCGTCCTGACTCTCGGTGCCACCGCTTTCGACAAAGAATTCGATGCTGCTGAGGGCATCCGCCAGCACCTCGAGGGTCGCCGGCTCACAGGCCTGGCCGCCTTCGATCAGGCAGCGCTGGATGTAACCGGTGCAGGCACGCACCAGCTCGGCCGCCCGGGGATTGCCCAGGAAGAACAACGCCCCGCGGACGGTATCCAGCAGCGCGGGCACGGTGGCCAGGTGCAGGGCGTCGCCCCGCGAATCGAGGAAGGCACCGATGGCGCGCTTGGCGTCGGTCAGGCCCTTGTAGGCTTCCCGATGCAACAGCGCCTGGGCTTCGCCCAGCTGGTAATTGGCGACACTGACCTGGACGCCATCGGCTTCCAGCGGCACGTCGATCAGCGAGCCCTGCCCTTCGGGCTGGCCCAGCAGACTTTCCACCAGCAGCAGGGCATCGGCCAGGGGCGCGAGATCGTCCAGCACCAGGGACTTGTCGCGGAACTGGGACATGTTCGGCAGGCACTGCTGCAGGACCTGGCCGGCATTCTCCTGGCCAACCATCTCCAGCGTCTTGCCGAGCAGGCCGACCTGGACATACAGCCGGGAGAAGTTGTCGGAGCGTGGCAGCCGATTCTGCTCGGCGCCGTTGCGCAACTCGGTTTCAATGAGATCTATCAGGTCCTTGACCGTCTCCAGCTCTTCGCGGATGGCGGCCGACAGCGAATGCATCACGGCATGGCCCGGACCGGCGAGACGCTTCTTGCCGGCTTCGAGCTGGGCGTCGGTGAAACCGAGTCGCTCGAAACCGTAGGCATTCATGACTTCCTGTGGATGGGCGCCCTCGACACCGGCCAGCGCCAGCAGATACAGCAACTCCTTGAGAGTGCTGCGCGCGGGCTCGTGCAATTCGTTACCCAGCATCTGGCGCAATTCGCGATCGACCCGGGCGAACAGCTGCTTGCGTTCACGGGTGGCGGTCAGGCGACCCTGGGCGAAGCCCTCGACGGTAGCCGCGGCGACCCAGGGCAGGTAGCCGCCGACCTGATCGTGCAGCAGCGCCGCGGAGCGCTCCAGCGCCCGCGCCATTAGGCGCAGACTGGCTACGCCATTGACGTCGCGCAGGAAGCCCAGCAGGCCGACCTGGTACATCTGGCGCATCCGGCGTGCCTGGGCCTGACGCTCGCGCAGGCCAAGGCGCGTGGTGGCGCTGATCAGCGGGCGCTGGTCGAGGCGGACACTGAAGAAATAGCTTTCCGGGAGTTCGGGTTCGCCGCCCGCCAGGCGCAGGGCATTGATCGCCGGCAGCAGCAATTCGGGCATCTCGTCCTGGCCGCTGCGCAGCTGTTCGAGATAGCGGCGCAGGACGTGCAGCCCACGGCAGATCGCCATGAGGTGCTCGTCATGCTCGGGACCGGCGCCGGCCGGGATGTCGTTGGCAATCTGCAGCGTCTGATGGGCGAGCAACTGGGCGCCTGCCAGCTCGATCAGCGTCAGGGCGCCGCGAATCTGGCCGATACTCTCGACCGCGCGCTGCAACAGGCTGCTGCAGTGCCGCTCGACGATGAATCGTTCAAGATGGGATTCAGCTTCCTCTATGGTCGCGAACAGCTGTTCGCGGACCAAGCTCAAAGCTCTTGCTCCGGTCACCATAGTGCCTTACGCCTCCTGCGCCATTACAACCTCGCCAACGCCATTTTAAAACGGGAAGAAAGGCTTGCTATTCCAACTGGAGCCTAGGTACCTGCGTCTTCCTGACCGGGCCACACTAATCATTCCAGGCGGACGGGGATTCGACCTCACGCCACGCCAGGGAACCTTGCTCTGGAACGCTAGACCTGTAAATCCACAAAAGCGAAGCGATAATTCCGAATCGTCATATGATTTTCAGGAACCAAGAAAGTTCCGCGCAATTCGAAATTCGAGGCTTCATGCGGGCTCAAATGACCAGCCTGCAGCATCTTAGTTGAACAATAGCTGAAAATTGTGAGGTCTTTCAGCTTATTCGGACGAACGCGAACGCCCGGTCAGGCACTGACCGGGCGCTGGGGAGAAGGGAGGAAGGCGTTATTCGGCTCCGGCGCCCGCCAGCCAGAGCGGGGTCCGGCCACAGCTCTTCTCGATGGCCGCCATGCGCGCCGCATGGGCATCGAGATCGGCGCTGCTGGCGTTGATCACGCGCGTGCGCTGGCGATCGGCCGGCAGCCGCCGGATCGGCATGACGTAGTTGCCATCGCCATTGCCTTCCTGGCCGTGCGCGGCCAGGGACAGGCTGGTCTGGCCACCGGTCATGGCCAGGTAGACGTCGGCGAGGATCTCGGCGTCCAGCAGGGCGCCGTGCAGCTCGCGGTTGGAGTTGTCTACGCCATAGCGCTTGCAGAGCGCATCCAGGCTGTTGCGCTGCCCGGGATGCCGACCGCGGGCCATGACCAGGGTGTCGAGCACCGAGCAGTGCTGGGTGATGTCGGCCCGCTCGGGATGGGCGCCCAGCCGGGCGAACTCCATGTTGATGAAGCCCACGTCGAAGGGTGCGTTGTGGATGACCAGTTCGGCGCCTTCGATGAATTCGAAAAAGCTGTCGGCGATCTCGGCGAAGCGCGGCTTGTCGGCCACGTATTCATCGGTGATGCCGTGGACCGCGATGGCGCCTTCGTCGATCTGCCGATCCGGATTGAGATAGACATGGAAGTGCCGCCCGGTCAGCCGCCGGCCAATGACCTCCACCCCACCGATCTCGATGATTCGATGGCCATCGGTCACCGGCATGCCGGTGGTTTCGGTATCCAGAACTACGTATCTCATCGCTAACCTCTTGGCTGGTTACGCCTTGGCGGCCTGCTTGGCCTGCCGGACTTCATCGACACCGCGGTTGGCCAACTGGTCGGCCCGCTCGTTCTCGGGATGGCCGGTGTGACCGCGCACCCAGCGCCACTCGACCTGATGGCGCTGAACCTGCTCGTCCAGGGCCTGCCACAATTCGGCATTCTTCACCGGCTGGCGCGCGGCGGTCTGCCAGCCGCGCTTCTTCCAGTTCACCAGCCACTGGGTGATGCCCTTCATCACGTACTCGGAGTCGGTGGTCAGGCGGATCTGGCAGGGGCGCTTGAGCGCCGCCAGCGCCTGGATGGCCGCCATCAGCTCCATGCGGTTGTTGGTGGTGTTGGCTTCGCCACCCCAGAGCTCGCGCTCCGCACCCTTGAATTTCAGCAAGGCACCCCAGCCGCCCGGGCCGGGATTGCCCTTGCAGGCGCCGTCGGTAAAGACCTCGACGATGTCGTCACTCATTGGATTCACTCGATTCGCGGCGGCTGATCTTGGCCACCGGCATGGGCACCAGCTTGCCACGCGGTTCCTTGCGCGCCTGGGGCACGGGGCGCAGGCCGAACATCAGCTTGCGCGCCGACAGCAGATAGAAGCCCGCCCCCGCCGCCTGTTCGCAGTTGGGTTCGGCCTCACCCTGCTCCATCCAGGCCAGCCGCTGCTGCCACTTGGGGGATGAAAGCGGCGGACGATAACACCCGAAGCGACGTTTCTCCAGCGCGAAGCCCAGTACCGAGAGCCAGTCGCCGACCCGGCTGGGGCCAAAGCAACGGGCCTTGCGCAGGGCATCCCGGGCCAGGTAATGGCGCATGCCCCAGAGGCTCCAGGGATTGATGCCCACCACCACCAGATGCCCGCCCGGGCGCACGCTCAGAGCCGCTTCGCGCAACAGCCGATGGGGCGCCAGGGAGAAGTCCAGACCGTGTTGCAGGAGGACCACGTCGGCGGCGTGCTCACCCAGCGGCCAGGCGCCCTCCTCGCAGACGATGTCGACATCCCCCAGCGGCGGACCGATGCGCACCGCATGGCGGAGCTGGCCGCAATTGGCCGGCGCCTCGGGGTGCGGACCGTAATGGATCAGATAGCTGCCGAAGTGACGCTTGAGCTCTTCATCGATCAGCACCCGCTCCTGCTCCAGCAGCAACTGGCCCAGCGGGCCGGCCAGCCATTCCCGTGCCGAGCTCATCAATTTCAGCCAGCGCGGATCGACCTGGGCGGAGAATTCATCGTGCATCGTCTGGTCCTCTCATACTGAAGCCTAAGCCCTTCCACCGACTGCTACGCTAGGGGCCAGCCGTCCGACCAGAGAGCCCATCCATGTTCGACATCCTTCCGTTGCCCGCTTTCAACGATAACTACATCTGGCTGATCAAGGACGCCGCGACAAGACAGGCGGTCGTGGTCGATCCCGGCGATGCCGCCCCCGTCCTGGCCTGGCTCGACGCCCATCCGGACTGGCGCCTCTCCGACATCCTGATCACCCACCATCATAACGACCACACCGGTGGCATCGCCGCCCTCAAGCAGCGCAGCGGCGCCCGGGTCAGCGCGCCAGCCGACGAACGCATCGCCGCGGTCGATCTGCCGCTCACCGACGGCCAGCAACTGGAGGTGCTGGGTACGCGCTTCGAAGTCCTGCGCGTGCCTGGCCATACCGCCGGCCATATCGCCTTCCATGTCCCTGGCGAGCGGCCCCTGCTGTTCAGCGGCGATACCCTCTTCTCGGCCGGCTGTGGCCGCCTCTTCGAAGGCACGCCCAGCCAGATGCTCGGCTCGCTGCAGCGCCTGGCCGAGTTGCCGGACGCCACCGAAATCTACTGTGGCCATGAATACACCCTGAACAACCTGCGTTTCGCCGAGGCAGTGGAGCCGGACAATGTCGCGGTCCGGGAGGCCCTGGCCGAGACCCGGCGACTCAGGGACGCCGAGCGCCCCACCCTGCCCTCCAGCCTGGGCCGCGAACGCCAGATCAACCCCTTCCTGAGAACCGGCGAAAGCAGCGTGCGCCAACGCCTGCAGGAAGAACGCGGGGTGCCGGCCGAGGCGTCGGAGGATACCTATTTCGCCGCCTTGCGCGGCTGGAAGGACACGTTCTGACACCAATTGCCCAGATCCTGCCAGAGCGCTGAAACCCAGGGTTTTCGGTCGTCGTACAGGTCACAGGCCAAGGGCTTGTTCCTTGACCCCCCGGGATGCGGTTCCTAGAATCGCCCATCCTTCAGCTCCCGGAAAGCCCAGACCGATGCCGCCAGCGACGCCGAAAACCCGCGAAATAGACGTGCTGGCCACCTCCTTCAAAGTCTCGGCGCTCTGCCTCGCCGTCTTCCTCGCCGGCTGTCAGAGCAATCAGCAGCCCGATAATCGTGCCTACCAGGCCGATCTGCACATGACGCCCAGCAAGATCCAGCGCCCGCCGGAATGGCTGCGCAAGGCGCCGACCGCGGCAGCGACCAGTGGCGACATCTGGGACCGGGTACGGGACGGCTATCAGTTGCAGGGCGCCGGCGACAACGGCACCAACCCGCGCATCGATCGCCAGCGCCTCTGGTACGCCAGCCACGAAGCCGCCCTTGCGCAGTCCTGCAGTCGTGGTGCGCCCTATCTGCATTACATCGTCGAGCGCCTGGAAGAGCGCAACATGCCGCTGGAACTGGCCCTGCTGCCGGTGGTGGAAAGCTCCTTCAACCCCAATGCCCTCTCACGCAGCGCCGCCTCCGGGCTGTGGCAGTTCATCCCCACTACGGGGAAGTACTTCAATCTGCGCCAGACCCGCTTCTATGACGGTCGCCGCGACATCACCGCCTCGACCAATGCCGCCCTGGATTACCTGAGCAAGCTGCACGACATGTTCGGCGGCGACTGGCTGCTGGCGCTGGCCGCCTACAACGCCGGCGAAGGCACGGTCAGCCGCGCCATCGAGCGCAACCAGTCGCTGGGCCTGCCCACCGACTACTGGAATCTGTCGTCGCTGCCGCCGGAAACCCAGGACTACGTGCCCAAGCTGCTCGCCGTCTCCCAGATCGTGCGCAACCCGGACGCTTACGGCCTGGCCCTGGAATCCATCCCGGACGAGCCCTACTTCGAAGTGGTGGACATCAAGCAGCACCTGGACCTGGCCCGGGTGGCCGAGCTTGCGGACCTGGATGCCAACGAACTCTATCGCCTGAATCCCGCCTACACCCAGCGCGTCACCATGGACGGCCCCAAGCACCTGCTGGTGCCGGCGGAAAAGGCCAAGCGCCTGGTTGCGACCCTGCCCAACATCACCCCCGACGCCGTGGTGCAGTGGCAGGAATACCGGGTGCGCCGCGGCGATACCATGCGCAGCGTGGCCAAGCGCAATCGCGTGAGCGTCGAGCAGCTCGCCGCCCTCAACAAGCTCAGCAGCAGCAGCCGCCTGTCCGCAGGCCGGGAACTGATGATCCCGCGGCGCGAGACCGGCAAGACCACCACCCCGCTGGAAACCATCGCCGTGGCCGAAGAGCCCGTGGTGCGGACCTACAAGGTGCGGACCGGCGACAGCCTCTGGTCCATCGCCCGGGCCAACGAGGTGGAACTGGCCGACCTCAAGCGCTGGAACGATCTCGGCAAGCGGGGCCTCAAGGTCGGCGAGACCCTGAAGCTGCACGGCACGGGCAGCAGCACCGCCACCGCCGTGGCGATGCCGGCGTCCTATACCGTCAAGACCACCCAGGCCGCCGCCAAGACGACCAAGACCGCCAAGGCCGCGCCCACCTACTACCGGGTCAAGGCCGGCGATTCGCTCTACCAGATCGCCAAGCGCTACAACATCGGCGTGCAGGCGCTGCAGGACTGGAATCCGCGCATCGCCTCCGCCCTGACCCCCGGTCAGACCCTGACGCTGTTCCTCAACTGAGGCGCGACCGCTCACCGCAGCGGTCAACCAGCGCTTTTGTCCCGGGTATCGACCTGCTACCTTACCGCCCCACCCGTGCCTGACCCCTAGCGGAGTCAGGCCAAGATCTCGCTCTGACCTGCGCAGAGCCCTGCCCAACCCGGACCTCAGCCCAAGGCTGCTGCCCGGGAATCAACACAGAAGAGGAAAAAACCATGGGATTTCTCGCCGGTAAGCGCGTTCTCATCGTCGGCGTCGCCAGCAAGCTGTCCATCGCCTCCGGCATCGCCGCGGCCATGCACCGCGAAGGCGCCGAGCTGGCCTTCACCTACCAGAACGAGAAGCTCAAGGGTCGCGTCGAAGAATTCGCCGCGGGCTGGGGTTCCAATCCCGAGCTGTGCTTCCCCTGCGACGTTGCCGACGACGCCCAGATCGAAGCCGTGTTCGCCGAGCTGGCGAAGAAGTGGGATGGTCTGGACTGCATCGTCCACTCGGTCGGCTTCGCCCCGGGCGACCAGCTGGACGGCGACTTCACCGCCGTGACCACCCGTGACGGCTTCAAGATCGCCCACGACATCAGCGCCTACAGCTTTGTCGCCCTGGCCAAGGCCGGTCGCGAGATGATGCGCGGCCGTAACGGCAGCCTGCTGACCCTGTCCTACCTGGGCGCCGAGCGCACCATGCCCAACTACAACGTCATGGGCATGGCCAAGGCCAGCCTCGAGGCCGGCGTCCGTTACCTGGCCGGCAGCCTCGGCCCGGAAGGCACCCGCGTCAACGCCGTGTCCGCCGGTCCCATCCGCACCCTGGCCGCCTCGGGCATCAAGAGCTTCCGCAAGATGCTAGCCGCAAACGAGCGTCAGACGCCCCTGCGTCGCAATGTGACCATCGACGAAGTCGGCAATGCCGGCGCCTTCCTCTGCTCCGACCTGGCGTCGGGCATCAGTGGCGAGATCCTCTACGTCGACGGTGGCTTCAACACCACCGCCATGGGTCAGCTGAACGACGACGAGTAATCGCGGCAGCTGCCTGATCACTGCGAAGGGCCGGCAATTTGCCGGCCCTTTTGCGTTCAGGTATCACTGCGTACCTGGGCGTGGCTGATCAGCGCGAAGATCAGGCTGCCGCCGACGATGTTGCCGGCCAGGGTCGGCCCGGCAAAGGTCAGCAGGAAATCGCTCCAGCTCGCCTCACCTGCGAAGACCAGATAGGCCACCTCGACGCTACCCACCACGATGTGGGTGAAGTCACCCAGGGCCATCAGGTAGGTGATGAGCACGATGATCCAGATCCTGGCGTTTTCTGCTGCTGGCAACATCCAGACCATGGTCGCGATCATCCAGCCCGACACTATGCCCTTGGCAAACATCGCCGAGGCGTCGTTCTCCATGACATGGGTGCCGATTTCCAGAAATTTCGCGTCGGTCTTGGCGTCGAACAGCGGCAGGTGGAGGACCACATAGGCCACCAAGATGGTACCGATCAGGTTGCCCACCAACACGATGCTCCACAGCCTGGCCAGACGGCCAAAGTTGTGCAGCGTTGGTTCGCTCATCACCGGCAGGACTGCCGTAAGCGTGTTTTCGGTGAACAGCTGTTGACGAGCCAGGATCACCGCCAGAAAGCCGGCCGAATAGCCAAAGCTGGCAATAACCTTGCTGTAGCCACCCTCGGGGAGGTTGGCATTGAGCAATCCCATCGCCATCAACGACAGGCCCATGGTCAAACCGGCCGCTAGTGCCGACCAGAACAACGCCGCGATCGTCCGCTCCAGTTCATGATCACCCTGGGTGCGGATGATCTCGTGGAGAACCACCGCGCGAGGCAGCTGACTCTCGCCGACATCCTCCTCTTCTTCACGACTCAGCTCCGGATCTTCCGGAGTGGATTCCTGGGTCTGTCGAGGTTCTTCGCCCTGCTCCTGGTCTCTCTTCATCAGACGGCCTGCTCGTCCCAGAGAAGCTCATCGTTCTCGCCGATTTCCGTCACCCGATTGAGCGCGGCATCAGCGGCTTCTTCCGCTTCCGAGGCCAGATCGAAATGCCGCTCGGTAGCGACCTTGTGAAAGGTCGGACGGGCGTCATCGCGCCGCGCCTTGACGGCGATGACCGCTTCAAAACCCTGTTCAGCCGGAACGGCAGACGAAATCGCTTCGTGATGATCGAAATGCTTGATAGCCATGGACGCCGATGTCTCCAACCTGAGGCGACCGGACTGGTCGCACCTGATCAATAGACTGCCCAGGCAGGAAAACGATCTGTGGCTATAGCGAGGATCAGGCGCCGAGCAGCTTCTGCACCTGGAGGTGGAGACGCTCGAGCGAGAAAGGCTTGGTCAGCAGCGGGACCTTGCCCAGCAACGGCGAACCGGTGTCGATGATTTCGGCGGGATAGCCGCTGATGAAGAGGACCTTGAGGTCGGGGCGCAGCTTGAGCGCCGGCTCGGCGATCATCACGCCGGACACGTCGTCGGGCAGACGAAAATCGGTGATCAGCAGATCCAGCCGTGGCCGCCCGGCCAGGATCCGGAAGGCTTCGAGCGACGAGGGGGCTTGCAAGACGGTGTAGCCCAGTTCGGAAAGATAATCCGCCAGAATCATCAAAATCTGCGGCTCATCCTCGACGACCAGGACAACCTTGCTCTGTTCCGCACTCACCATCTGACCCCTGTACCCACACGCTCGGCTCCCTTGGACACAAGGGGCCTGTAAAGTTCCATTCTAGACGCAGGTTCAGGGTCGCCGGCGGTGCCAGCGACCCTTCGACCTTACTGCTGTTGCTTCTGGCCCTGATCGTTGAGCGTGGTCTTGCCAGCACCGGTAGCGGCGCCTGCGCCTTCACCGGTCTTCTGACCCGCCGGGGTGCCCATACCGGCGCTGTTGGCCTTCGGCGGATTGCCTGCACCTTCGGTGGCGAAGGCAGCGCCACTGGCGGCGATCAGACCAGCAAACATCAGGGCAGAGATTTTCTTCGCGTTCATGGTAGGACTCCGGGTTGATTGGACACTGTTTAGGCAGGCCAAGCGCCGATTCGTTCTCTACCGGATGCCAGAGGCGATGTAACGGGATACTAAAGACAGTCGGGCGGGGGTGCCAGCGCCAAGCGGGCGTGCCAGAGGCCCTGCCGCCGCTTGGAGGAGTACCGCGCGGCGGGTAGTAGTCAGGCTATTGCAGCACAGCTGACCTGGGGCAAAGATAAAGCGGGAGGCTGCGCGCCCTTCCCGCCTGGGCTAGGCGGGAAGGGCGCGACTTTGCCAGGTCAGACGGCGAATTCCCGCACCACGCGATTCAGTCCGGTGGCGAGTTTGGAGACCTCGGCGCTGGCGCTGGCGGTCTGGGTGGCTCCGGTCGCGCTCTGGGTCGCCAGGTCGCGGATGCTGGTGATGTTGCGATCGATCTCCCGAGCCACCTGGGCCTGCTCCTCGGCGGCGGTGGCAATGACCGCGTTGCGGTCGTTGATCTGGGAGATGGATTCGGCGATCTGCTCCAAGGACACATTGGCCAGCTGGGCGACCGAGGTGGACTCGCCCGCCAGTTGCTGACTCTCGGCCATGGCCTTCACGG
The DNA here is from genome assembly GCF_000510745.1 of Pseudomonas sp. MOIL14HWK12:I2. Taxonomy (NCBI): domain Bacteria; kingdom Pseudomonadati; phylum Pseudomonadota; class Gammaproteobacteria; order Pseudomonadales; family Pseudomonadaceae; genus Pseudomonas; species Pseudomonas sp. MOIL14HWK12:I2. The sequence continues at coordinate 242,556 of NZ_KI783313.1, forward strand.
CCAGGGACGAATCGCTCTGGATGGCGCCGATCATCTGCTCGATCTCGCGAGTCGACTGCTGGGTACGATGGGCCAGCGCCCGTACCTCGTCGGCGACCACGGCGAAGCCACGGCCCTGCTCGCCCGCCCGGGCCGCCTCGATGGCGGCGTTCAGCGCCAGCAGGTTGGTCTGCTCGGCAATGCCGCGAATGACTTCGACCACGGCGTTGATGTCCTGGGCACGGGAGGACAGGGCCTGGATCTGCTCGCTGGTACTGGCCACGTTCTGCGCCAGTGCCTCGATCGACTGGACCGTGCGGGTGACCTTGTCCAGGCCATCGCTGGTCAGGGTCTGGGTATGCAGCGAGGTGCTGGCCGCATCGGCGGCGTTGCGCGCGACCTCCTCCACCGCCGAACTCATCTCGGTCACGGCGCTGGCAGCCTGATTGACCTCGTCGTTCTGCCGCACATAACCGCGCCCGGCTTCATCGATCACCGCGGTCATTTCTTCCGCGGCGGACGCCAGCTGGGTCGAGCTGTCGGCGATATGGGAAACGGTGTCGCGCAGATTGCCCTGCATCTGGGCCAGCGCCTGCAACATCCCCGCAGCCTCGTCACGGCCGACCACGGTGATGCGCTCGGTGAGGTCCTTGCGCGCGATCCGCTGGGCGATGCGCAGGGCTTCGCCCACCGGCAGGGTGATGCTGCGGATCAACAGTGCCGCGAGCACGACCGTCGCTACGATGGTCAGGCCTATGAGTCCATAGACCCAGAAAAGGCCATTGGCATAGGTCGCGCCCGCTGCCTGCCCAGCCGCCTGTGCTCCGCGTTCGTTGAAGGCATTCAGCGCGGCGATGTCCTTTTCAAGGGCGTTGGTCAGGGGGCGGATCGAGGTGTTGATCAGGGCAATCGCGCCTTCGTTGTCACCCGCGCGCAGCTTGGGCTCGAAGGTATCCAGCAGTGTCCGGTAGCTTTCGGCGCCCTTGACCACGGCGGTGTACAGCTGGCGATCTTCCGCGTCGGCCACGGTCCTTTCGTAGTCCTTTACCGCGGTGAAGAAGGCCTCGCGATAGCCGGGGAAGGCCGCGACGGTCTGGGCCCGCAGCTGCGGATCCGGCGTGGTGGTGGCTCTGAGGCTTTCCAGGCGCAGCCGCAGCAATCCGCCGTTCATCTTCGCCGCGAGCTGATTGCCCGGCAGCCAATTGGTCTCCACCTCCTGTTCCGCATTGTACAGCCTGCCCATCTGCACCACGGCGACGCCGCCGAGGGCGAAGACGATCAGGACGATCACGGAAAAGAACAGCACGGCGCGGGGCGCGACGTTCAGGCTGCGAAGACTCATGGGTGGGCATCCCTGATAAATTGACTATTAGGGATATCGGCGCAGCGGAGCCCCCTTAAGCCAGCGGCGACGGACGGCCGCGAACCGCTTGCCAGCGGTTGCGGCGTCCATTTGGAGGACGGTAGCGTCAGAGCAATTGCAGCGGATAGTCGAGAATGACCCGCAGCTGATTGACCGAACCGCCGGTGGACGGCGAGCCGCGGTGCCAGGCCTGGCGGACCCGGATCGACAGCCCCTTGACCACGCCCGACTGCAGCACGTAGCGACCCTCCAGGTCGACTTCGTGCTCGTGGTCGTCGGCGCCATAGAGCCCGCGATAGGCACTGTTGGCCGGCAGATCACGGCCATCGATACCACTGCCCTCAAGGTAGCGGGTCATGAGGCTGAGGCCGGGCACGCCGAGCGTCTTGAAGTTGAGATCGTAGCGCGCCTGCCAGGAGCGTTCGCCCGGGGCATTGAAATCGGAGAGCATGACGGCGTTGGCCAGGAAGATACCGCCGCCGAGGCGGTCGTTGTCGCCCAGGGCCACATAGTCGAACGGCGTATCCCCATGGATCTGCTGCCAGCCCAGGGTGAAGGTGTGCGGCCCCTGGCTGAAGGCGGTGGCCAGGCTATAGGAGGTATTGTCGATGGGACCCGCCTTGGCCGCTCCGGTATCCCGCGTGCGATAGAGATTCGCATCGAAGGTCAGCGCCTGGGTGGCAGACAGCGCCTTCACCAGATTCAGGTTGCCGTAGTACTGGTTCCAGATGTCATCCAGCTGCGCCGCATAGAGCGACAGGCTGACCCCTTTGACCGGGCTGTACTTGCCACCGGCGAAATCGATGTGATCGGCGCGCTGCCGTGCGTATCCGGCCCAGAGATCCCCGTTGCGGTTGGTGCTGACCTGGTCGGTGGAAGAGGTGAAATGCCCTGCCTCCAGCAACAGATCCGTCACGTCGTTACTGAGCAGGCTCCAACCCGTGGCGGTCTGCGGCAGCAGGCGACTGGTGCTGATGGCGAACACCGGCGCCGAGGGCGCCTGTTGCCCATAGCGCACCACGGTATTGCCCAGACGCAGCTTCAGCGCAGCGCCGGCACGGGAATATTCGTCAGCCGGCTCGTTCCCGGCATGGACGGGCAGGTTACCGGTGCCACGGCGCCCCGGGCTGGCATCGAGCTTGAGGCCCAGATAACCGAAGGCATCGACCCCGACCCCCACCGGGCCCGGCGTGAACCCTGACTGATAGTCCAGCAGGAAACCCTGAGTCCAGTCTTCCTGGTTCGCCCGTCCGTTGGCGCGGTCACTGTTGAAGTAGAAGTTGCGTACCGTCAGCACCAGTTTGCTGTCGTCAACCAAGCCCTCGGCGAAGGCTGCCTTGCAGCCAAGCAGCAGCGTACAGCCGCCCACCACCCCAAGCGTCCAGCGGCCGAAGAATCGGCTGAAACTGGTCAAAGGGCTATTGGATATCGCTCCTTTCTGATAACGCGAGCTTTGCATAACTTCCCCTATTCATTGTCGGCGACTACTAGTGGTTGAAGACGCGCAGCCAGACGCGCGCCGGAGAGCAAAGCCGCACCGGCGAGGCTTGATATGCGCGTTGAAGAGAGCCCGCACTCCCCAGTACGGACTCTAAAATCAGGTCATGGCGCTGGCGAATCGACTACCAGAAAGAAAAGACTGCGGATATAAGAATCATCAGTTCCTTAGCGCCAAAAAGCGGAGTTGCAGGCTGACTAATTCAGCCCTTCGCTAGAACTTGAGGCCCTTGTCAAAATGGGCCACATAAACTTTTGTACTCTTGCCCAACCAAGGGTGTAGAAATCAGTCGTCACATGAACTTCATTGCTAGAGCGTTCTCTTGTACGGACACCGCCTTGCAATCGCCTGGCGCAGTCGATTGCAAGAGGGGCACGTCTACACGGGATGCATAATGCTGCTTTTTCTTTTCAGCATGCGTCAAGTAATAAGGCGCTCTTTCACTCAAAATTCAAATTTGGACATTTGAGACACCAAGGCTTTTAGCGCCAACAGCCGCCGACAACCAACTAGCACTGACGATAAAAAGCGGACGTATTATAAGAATGCCTTAATTGAACAGTGGAAACTTACGAACTTCGCAGTGGACGCCCCAACCAAACAAAGGTCGACGAAAAACCTAGATCAAGTCGCCCAGTGGTTGTGCCGCCAACCGAGATTCCGCTCTAACTGACCCAAAGCGCATTACCGGTAACTTGCAATAAAGTAATACCAAGTTGAATCTGCGGCGCTCGAAGCAGGGTGTGGCCACCTCCTGCCCGCTACTCAGGGCTGTTAGCCGCGGCCGTTGCACGCAACACGCGACTGTGGCCGCCGGGTGTCAGGAGGCGCTCTTGGCTGGGAGGGTGAAGCCGGCGCCAAGGGATGCCGGCGAAAACCCTATTCCTGAGCGGTGGAGACCACCTCCATCCCCCTGGAACGGGATTGCCGATCCACCAGACTCCGCGCAAGCGCCGGATCTGCCAGATGGATGCGCCGATCGGCGACGGCATTCACCAGGTCCTCGTCATGGCTGACCAAGAGGATGGCGGTTCCGGATTCATCGGCGGTTTCAACCAGCAGCTCGATCATTTCCTTCTGGGTGATGAGATCCAGCCGCGAGCTGGGTTCGTCGGCAAAGATCAGCGCCGGATCGAGCAGCAGCACCCGCAGCAGGGAAAAGCGCTGCAGCTCACCGCCGGAAATGTTGCCGGGCAGTCGATCCAGCAGCCGCTCGTCGAGGCGCAGGCGCTGCATCAGCCGACCGATGCGCGTCGCATCCAGCCGATGCAGTCGCACCAGATCCGTTAGCAGTTGACGGATGGTCGCCGAGGGCGCGAAGGCGGCCACCGGATCCTGATGCAGCTTCTGGAAGGCGAAGCGACCGAGCCCCGGCTGACGGCGGATCGTCCCGGCGCTGGGCGCGGCCAGGCCGAGCAGGACGTCGCCCAGGGTCGACTTGCCACAGCCCGACGGCCCGGTCACGCCGAGGATTTCCCCGGGCCGGACGGTAAAGGACAACTCCTCGAACAGCTGCCTGCCACCGCGCTGGGCGGCGAGCCCTTCCACCGCGACCACGGCTTCGCCGGTAAGGGGCCGCGACGGACGTCTTGGCCACTGGGCGGGATCGGCGGCCAGCAGCTGGCGGGTATAGGCATGCTGCGGCTGGCCCAGCACCTGCTCGGCCGGACCGGCTTCGATGACCCGTCCCTTGAGCATGATCATCACCTCGCCACCCAGCCGGCGCGCGACTTCCAGGTCATGGGTGATGATGAGCAGGCTGCCGCCTTCGGCGAGCATGGCCTTGAGCAGGTCGATGACCTCGTCGATGCGGTCGCGATCCAGCCCCTTGGTGGGCTCGTCGGCGATCAGCACCGGCGAGCCACCGGCATGGGTGGCGGCAAAGGCCAGGCGCTGGGCCATGCCACCGGACAGCTGGAAGGGATACTTGCGCTCGGCGCCGGCCAGGTTCAGCCGCGCCAGATCCGCGCTGGCCCTATCGCGGGCTTCGGTCCGACCGACGCCGACCACCTGGGTATAGGTCTCGGCGACCTGGGACAGCGCCCGCATGGTCGGGTCCAGGCTTAGCCAGGGCTCCTGGGGCAGCACCGCGAGCCCCCTGCCCCAATGCGCCCGGCGACCGCTCTGGCGGCCTTCTTCGCTGAAGCCGTCCGCCAGGCCTATCTGCCCGTGAGCCTCTAGCCCCGCCGGCAGATTGCCGACGACGCCCTGGGCGAACAGGCTCTTGCCCGAGCCGGTCTCGCCGATGATCGACAACACCTGACCCGGCGCCAGGCGGATGGACAGCGGTTCCACCAGCTGGGTATCGGCGGTACGGATCTCCAGCGCCGTGGTGGTGAGCGCGACGGTCATGGCTTGCGGCCTCCGGTGATGAGCAGCAGCGACAGCACGGTCAGGAAGATCGCCAGGATCGGCAGGGCGATCACCAGCGGCGCCTCGGCGTAATAGGGCAGCAACTCGGTGATCATCAGCCCCAGCTCGGCGGTGGGCGGGCGTACGCCGATGCTGACGAAACCCAGGGCGGCGATGGCCATGATGGTCGAAGCCGCGCCAAAGGCGGCGATGGTCAGGAGCACCGGCGCCAGCTGCGGCCAGAGATGCCGACGCACGATGTAGACGGGCCCGAAGCCCAGCAGCCCGCTGGCGGCCACCGCCGGCGAGGCCAGCACGGTACGCGCCAGCGCCCGGGTCATGCGGAAATACTCCACCCAGAGCACCAGGGCCACGGCGCTGTAGAGGGCGACGAAGGAGCCGGGAAACACCGCGACGATCAGCAGCACCAGCAGCAGGCCCGGCAGCGCCAGGAACAGCTCGGCCAGGCCGCCGAGCAGCTTGTCCACCAGCCCGCCTTTCCAGGCGGCCAGGATGCCCAGCAGCACACCGGGAATGGCGGCGGTGCAGACGCTGATGAAGGCCAGCCCCAGCGAGAAGCGGATGGCGACCGCCAGCCGCGCCAGCATGTCGCGACCCAGGTGATCGGTGCCTAGCGGATAGGCGCTGCTGGGCGCCGCGAGGATCGCCTCATAGTCCTGGCGGGCGATGTCGCCCTGCCAGAGCAACGGGGTGAGGACGGCAAAGGCGATCAGGGCCGCCAGCAGACCCAGGCCTAGCCCACGCGCGGAGGATTTGACCGGAGGCGCCGCCGAAGCGACGGTAGCGTCGAGATTCATGAGGCTCTCCCACGCGGATCGATCAGGTGGTTGGCAAGATCGACCAGGGTATTGAGGATGACGAACAGCAGCCCCATCGCCAGGGCGGTGCCCTGCACCATGGGCACGTCGCGCTGGACGATGGCGTGGACCAGGCCGTGGCCGATGCCCGGCCAGGCGAACAGCGTCTCCACCACCACCACGCCTTCGATGAGATACACCAGCTGCACGCCCAGGTAGGTCACCACCGGCACGCCGATATTGCGCAGGCCGTGGCGCAGGAAGACGCCGGCGCCTCTCAGGCCCTTGAGGCGGCCGAAGCGGTAGTAGGCGGATGCGGCCACCTCCACCGTGGCATCCCGGGCGACCCGCGACGACACCGCGGCCAGTCCCAGCGCCAGGGTCAGCGTGGGCAGGACGCTGTGCCAGAAGGTACCGTGGCCGGCCGCCGGAAACAGTTGCCAGGAGATGGCGAACAGCAGCACGAAGATCACGCCCAGGACGAATTGCGGCAGTGCGCGGATCGCCGTGGTCAGCACCAGCAGGCCGCGGTCCAGCAGGCCGCCCGGGCGCAGACCGGCCATCACGCCCAGCGGCGGACCCAGCAGCAGCGACAGGCACACGGCGCCGATGGCCAAACGGATGGAGCTGCCCAGTTCGTGGGCGACGACGTCCATCACCGGCTTGCCGGAGACCAGCGAATGACCGAGATCCAGGGTCAGCAGATCGCCGATCCAGGCGAAGAAACGCCACAGCAACGGTTGATCCAGATTCAGCTCGGCCCGCACCGCCTCGGCCGCGGCGGTATCCACCAGGTCATAGCCGTAGCGTCCGGCGGCGATGCGGTAGGCGGCATCGCCCGGCAGCAGGTTCATGAACAGGAAGGTGAGACCGCCCACCAGCAGGGCGACCAGGCCCGCCTGCAGCAGGCGAAAGGCGAGCAGCCGGGTCATTGGGCCCACCGCAGCGTGCTCAGGCCGAAGGTGCGCTCGAAGGGATCGATGGCAGCGCCTTCGACGGCATTGGAGACGGCCATCGTCTGGCGGTACCAGGCCACCGGAATCACCGGCAGGTCCTTTTGCACCTGGGCCATGGCGGCATAGCGCTGGCGCTGTTGCTCAGACGGATCATCACTGGCCAGCAGCGCGGCCAGGGCCTGGTCGAAGGCCGGGTTCTGCCAGCCCAGCGGCCCCCATTCGGCGCCGCCATGGCTGAAGTCATTGAGCAAAGTGACCAGGGGATCCGGCACCAGGGCGAAGTTGCGGCCATAGAGCGCCAGTTGCAGCGACCCATCGTTGTGCGCGGCCGGGATGGCGCTGGAGTTCTGCACCGCGACCTCCACGTCCACACCCACCTCGCGCAACTGCGCCTGCAGGGCGGTGGCGATCAGCGGCAGCTCGGGTCTGTCGGAATAGGTCAGCAGCTTGAGCCTGAGTGGCGTGCCGTCCCTTTGCAGGATGCCATCGGCGCCGGGGGTCCAGCCCTGCCCCGCCAGCAGCTTGCGTGACGCCGCCGGATCGTAGGCGAGCGGCGCCAGCGCGGGGTCGTGCCAGGCGGGCACGTTCTTCGCGAACAACTGGGTCGCCCCGGTACCCGGCGCCCGCAACACGGCGGCAGCGACGCCGTCGCGCTGGATGGCCAGGCTGAGCGCCTGCCGGACCTCGACCGGCGCCGTGGCACCAGCGCCGGAGTTCGGGGTCAGCAACACCACCCGCGGGACTGGCTCGATCAGCACCTTTAGGCTGCTGGAGCGCTTGAGGCGGGCGATGCTGGGCGGGTCGAGCTGGAACACCAGCTCGGCACCGCCGCTCTCGGCCATCAGGGTGCGGGTCTCACCGCGGCCGGCGGCCAGGTAGGTTGTCCGGGCGATCTCCGGCTTGGCGCCCCAGTAGCCTTCGAAACGTTCGGCGGCCAGGCGCTGCGGCGGTTCCAGCAGGGTCAGCCGGTACGGCCCCGTGCCGATGATCTTCTGCACCTTGCCTTCGGCGTCATAGGCGGCCGGCGCCAGGATATTGGTGGAGGAATGCGCCAGCAGTGCCAGCAGGGGCTTGAAGGGTTTCGCCAGCCGGATCACCACTTCGTTGCCCTCGGCGATGACCGACTCGATGCCCGCCTGCTTGAGCACCCCCGGCTTGCCCCGCGCCGCATCGAGAGCAGCCGCCGCGGCCTTGGCCGTGAGCGCGCTGCCGTCATGGAATTTCACCCCCTGGCGCAGGGCGAGTCGCCAGGTCAGGCCATCCGCCGATTCGGTCCAGCGCTCTGCCAGTCCGGGAATCGGCTTACCCTGGGCATCGGCTTCGAGCAGGGTCTCGGTGATCTGCATGCGCTGGAAGACGAAACCGGAAATCGACGGGTCCAGCCCACCGATCTCGAAGGGGCCGACTACGTCGAAGACGCGTTCTTCAGCGCTGGACAGCGGTGGCACCAAGGCGACCAGGGTCGCCAGGGCCGAAGCGGTCAGCACCAGGCGAAGGGAGCGGGATACAGGCATGACAGTCCTTAGCAGAGCGAAAGCGCCGATACCCGCCGCCGACAGCTGGGCATCGGCCAAGCCAATGAAGGCGCACGTTATATCATAACGTTTTCGTGAGAATCCAAGGCCAGCTGGTGATGGCAACATCTTGAAACAGCTGGAGAATTTGCTGAGGAGCTTAGTCAGAGGGCGACGCCGAATTCACCTGGCCGAAGGCTCGGGTGAGCGCCATTGGAGGCATGCGGAGTCGTGCAGGAAGTCGAGTGCAGTCTGAGTGCATGGACCGGACGGCCCCTGGCCGCCCTGCCCTGTGCTGCCAATCTTTGCTCAGGCGGCCACGTTCAAGGTGCTGCCCGTGGCGGTGCTGCTGCCGTTGCTGCCAATGCTCTGGTACTGGCGCAACACCGCCTGGACCAGTTGCGTGTAGGGGCTCGACGCGTCCTGAGTGCTGGAGTCGGCCTCGCTGTCCCCTTGCCCGCTCGCCCCCTGCGGTGGCGGTGGCGGCGGCATGCGCGGAGGCGCTGAACCGCCCAGGCCGGCAACGCCGGCATCGCTGGAATCACCGGATTGCTCGGTGCCCCTCTGCCCCTGAGGCCCACCCGGCGGCGGCGCGAAGGCCGAGGCGAATTCGCTTTCGCCGACGCTGCCATCGCCATCCTGGTCGAGCATGCCGAGCAGCTTGTCGACGTCGATATCCCCGCTCTCGTCGGTATCCGTCTGGGTATCGCTCGCCGCGCTGGCGGCGGTGGTGAGTTCGCTCTTGCTGATGGAGCCGTCGCCATCGCTGTCGAGCTTGCCGAACAGCTTCTTCAACGGATTACCATCTTCGCTGCCGCTGACGCTACTGCCGGACGCTGTCGCGCCAGTGCCTTTGATCGCGCTGGCACTGCTGTAGTAGCTGGAGTAGCCACCGCCTATTCCGCTGATCATGGATGTCTCTCCCGGGAAATGCGGACATCAGTGTTCCGCGCCTCCCAGTATCCGCTGGGTAGATGTCAGCCGTTTGGTCACTTTGTATGCCGGGCGATACATCAGGGGCGTGGCAGCACCACCTGGCAGGTCAGGCCGCCGCCGGGGGTTTCGCCGAGGGTCAGCTCGCCGCCCATGTGCGCCGCCGCTTCCCGGGCGATGGCCAGCCCCAACCCGGTCCCGCCAGAGGATCGGTTGCGCGACCCCTCCAGGCGATAGAAGGGTTCGAACACCGCTTCCCGATACTGGGCCGGTATGCCCGGCCCGCGGTCGAGGATGGAGATAATCAACCGCTCCGGTTGCTCGCTCAGGCGGATCTCTGCCTGGCCGGCGTAGCGCAGGGCATTCTGCAGCAGATTGCCCAGGCAGGAGCGCAGCGCCATGGGCGCCACCTTCAGCGGCTGGCAGCTACCCTGGACGGCGACCTGGGCGCCCTCCTCGGCCGCGTCTTCGGCCATGGCCTCGACCAGCGCCTGAACGTCGCAGAGGATGGGCCGCTCCTGGCGGTGCTGTTCGCGCAGGTACCTCAGGGTGCCGTCGAGCAACTCGATCATGTCGTCCACGTCCTGGCTGACCCGGGCGTGCAGGCGCGGATCGTCGATGTCCTCGATGCGCAGCTTCACCCGCGCCAGGGGCGTGCGCAGGTCATGGGAGATGGCCGTGAGCATGCGCCCGCGCTGCTGGAGCTGTTCGAGCAGATGCTGATGCATGCGATTGAGCGCCCGTGCGGCCTCGCGGGTCTCCCAAGGCCCGGTGACGGGAATGGGCGAACCGTCGAGGTTGTGACTCAGGTGCTCGGCGGTCTCGGTCAGCTGGCGCAGCGGCCGGGTCAACAGGCGCGCCCCGAGCCAGGCGGCGATCACCAGCGAGCCCAGCTGGAAGATCAGCGGGCCGCCGAGAAACCACTCGATGTGCCGCCACACGCCGGGTTCCCGGTGCGGGAAAGGCCCGGGCGGAGGTGGCCGATCGAAGCCGGCCTCGCCCTCCATGGGCGGCGGCGGGGGCGGCGGTCGCTCGCCGAGGCCATGCCGAAACCAGAAAAAGGCCAGCAGATGGCCCAGCAGGATGGCCAGCAGAAAGACCCCGAACAGGCGGGCGAACAGGGTATCCAGGCGGCGCACGGCTAGTGCCCTATCTGCCTGGCATCGAACAGATAGCCTTCGCCGCGCACGGTCTTGATCAACTGCGGCGCCCGCGGGTCATCACCCAGCTTGCTGCGCAACCGCGACACCTGCAGATCGATGCTGCGATCGAAAGCCTCGATCGCCCGCCCGCGGGTCGCATCGAGCAGTTGCTCGCGGCTCAGCACCTGGCGCGGCTGCTCGATGAACACCCACAGCAGCCGTACCTCGGCATTGGACAGCGGCACCATCACCCCGGCCGGCGAATGCAGCTGGTGCAGGACGCCGTCGAGCTTCCAGCCATCGAAGCTGACACTGGTCCGCGGCGCCTTGCGCTGGGGCACGCGGCCATCCTGGGTCCGCCGCAGCACCGACTGGATCCGCGCCACCAGCTCCCGGGGCTCGAAAGGTTTGGCCATATAGTCGTCGGCGCCCAGCTCCAGGCCGATGATGCGATCCGCCGGCTCGCACTGGGCGGTCAGCATCAGGATGGGAATGCCGCTGTCGCGCCGCAGCGAACGACAGAGGGAAAGCCCATCCTCCCCCGGCAGCATCAGATCCAGCACCACCAGGTCGAAGGCCTCCTCCGCCAGCGCCCGGCGCATCTCCAAGCCATCACCCACCCCGCGGGCATTGATGCTGAAGCGCGCCAGATAGCCGCAGATCAACTCGCGGATCGCCGGATCGTCATCCACGAGCAGGATGCGCGAGGTCCAGCGCGGGGATTCGGATGACAGCGACATCGGGGCTACCTGAACAGTCGGACGATCTGGACGTGCATGCTAGCCGCTCAGCCTGCAGGGCAGCTACGGCCTGGCATGTAGGCTTGTGTAAAGGTGGTAAAGAGCCGGATACGGAGCCAGAGCCTGCCAGGCAGCCAACCACCCGCAGGCGAGACGCCGTAGGCGCACGACGATGATCGCGATTGCGAAGCCATTCGTTCGATGGTACATCGGACCCATCGCCCCTCGTCCTCTAGAGGGCTGGGAGAGTAAAGCCGTCAGGACTCGCGCTTCAGCGCTCAGCGAAACGCGGCCCTTAGCGAACAAAAACAAGACACTGCCGTGCCTCCTTTCGGAACGCCATCCTTGACGAGCAGATCAGCCGTATCGGCCAGCCCTGAAACGAACCCGGAGCCCGTCGCGCTCAATGTCCTGCTGCAGGCCTGTGGCCAGGGCAATCGCCTGGCCTTCGAAACGCTCTACCGCGTGACCTCGAGCCGGCTGTTCGGCGTATGCCTGCAGTACGTGGGCGATCGTGCGGAGGCGGAAGAGGTCCTGCAGGAGGCCTATACCGCCATCTGGCTCAAGGCCGGCACCTTCGACGCCACACTTTCCAGCGCCCTGACCTGGATGGCGACCCTGGTGCGCCACAAGGCCATCGATCGCCGCCGCGCCCAGCGTCGGCACGAGCCGCTCGACAGCCTGGCCGAGTGGCCGGCAACCCAGTCCGTCGCCGAAGACTTCGAAGCCCATCGCCAGCGTCGCCAGATCGATCTCTGCCTGAAAACCCTGGGCAAGGACCAGCAGACCTATATCCGGGTCGCCTTCTTTGAAGGCTATTCCTATGCCGAACTGGCCGCCCGCCACCGCATCGCGCTCGGCACGATGAAAAGCTGGATTCGGCGTGGCCTCCTGCAACTGCGAGCGTGCCTGGGCCTATGAACGACGACATCCCTCCTAACGACCGGCACGCGCTGCTCATCGCGGAATACGCCCTCGGCGTACTGTCCGCCGAAGAACGCCTGGAGGTGGAAGAACTCGTGCGGCGGGAGCCTGCCTACCAGGCGCAACTGGCGGCCTGGCAACGGCATTTCGCCGACTGGCTCGATGAATTTCCTGTCGTCGAGCCGCCAGCCCACGTCTGGCACGGTATCCAGCAACGGCTCTTTCCGACGGAGCGACCGGCACTCGAGCCGACCCGCCGCTGGAACAACCCGCGCCTGTGGCGCTGGACGACCGGGCTGGCACTGGCCGCTGCCCTGGTGCTGGCGCTGCTCGTGCTGCTGCGCCCGGTCCAGGTCGCGACGCCCGCCCTGCTCGCCCGCCTGGAACAGAGCAATGGCAGCCTGGCGTTCAGCGTTACCCTGCAGGGGAATGGTCGGCAACTGCTGTTCGTACCCGCCGGTAAACCGGATTGGCCAGACAGGAGTCCCGAGGCCTGGATCATCACGGCGGATGGCAAACCCCATTCGCTCGGTCTGCTCCAGGACGCCACGGCCGTGACCCTGGCCGTACCCGCGGGACTCGCACCGGCACTAACGCCTGGAGCGGTACTGGCGGTCTCCCTTGAACCGCGAACCGGCTCGCTGACCGGCGCGCCCACGGGACCGGTCATCGCCCAGGGAAAAATAATCGCGCTGTGATGCATCCGTTTGCCGGGCCGCTCCGTACATTCATCACCCTCATCCGGAGGGCCGAAGAACTCAGGAGACGCACCATGCACACCTTGCTCAAGCGCATCGCCATCGTAGCCAGTCTCGCGATCCTAGGTGCCACCGCCCCGCTCAGCTTCGCCGCCGATACCGTCATGGTCGGCGGTGCACCCATGTACCCGTCCAAGACCATCGTCGAGAATGCGGTCAACTCCAAGGACCACACCACGCTGGTGGCGGCCGTCAAGGCGGCCGGTCTGGTCGACACCCTCAACGGCAGCGGCCCCTTCACCGTCTTCGCCCCGACTAACGAAGCCTTCGCCAAGCTGCCGGCCGGCACCGTCGATACCCTGGTCAAGCCCGAGCACAAGGCCGACCTGACCAAGATCCTGACCTACCACGTGGTACCCGGCACCCACACCGCCAAGCAATTGATGGCCGAGGCCAAGGCGCACGGTGGCATGGTCAAGCTGAAGACGGTTCAGGGGGAAGACCTGACCATCAAGCTGCACAACGGCAAGCTCTGGGTGGTCGACGCCAAGGGTGGCAAGGCCGCCGTCACCATCGCCGACGTGATGCAGTCCAACGGCGTGATCCACGTGGTCGATACCGTGCTGATGCCGAAGTAACGGGCAGGCGGCGTGCGGACACCGCTGAGGGGTGTCCGCGTTTTACTTGGTATCGACATGCGGGGCGGTTACCTCTTCCGGTCGCAAGCAATACCGGACCGCATTTTGACTATCAGCTGCGCGAGACGCGACCGGACCCTCCGCCTCTTGGATGCTCGACGGAATACCCATCTGCAAAGCTAACAGGCAGCTTTGATGCGATCATGCCGCTGGCTAACGTACATAGATGGAGATTTCGATGAAGCAGAGCACTTGGACCCTCTGGGCTGTTATATGGGCGGGACTGGCATTCGTAGCGGTAGACCAACTGATCAAGCTCGCTGCGTTGGCTCAGCTTGCAGCAATTTCCTATCGACTTGGCACCGCTAGCCTATGGATGGATGTGGTCCTAAGTCTGAATCCTGGCGCCTTCCTCAGCATCGGTCAGGATCTGCCACCGACAGTGAAATCAGTGATCTTCCTTTGCGCGCTGGCAGCGGTGGCAGGCGTTATCTACTGGGCACTCTCGCGTTGGAAGCAGTCCCCAGGTGGCTCGGCGGCTTTATACCTGATCGCTCTCGGAGGCGGTTCGAATCTCATCGATAGATTCTTTCGCGATGGCCACGTCGTCGACTACCTGGTCCTGAACCTAGGCTCACTCCATACGGGCGTTTTCAACCTCGCAGACGTAGCGATCATGGCAGGTGTGGCCTACCTGGCCCTGTCAGGATTTTCGAAAGAACAGAAGGCGCTAGCCTGATCTGCCGGGATAGTGACCAGCGCTGATACCTGCAGGCTGATCGCGAGCGCTACGACGCCGTGCGCGCCTTCTACTACGACGTCAACAGTGCCAAGAAGCAGGAGGCCATCGCCGGCGGCGACAACGTGAAGGACCTGCGCCAAACCTACGCCGACCAGCTCTCCGCGCTGCGCGCCGCCCGGGCCGAATGGAACCGCCTACAGCGTGGTACCGCCACCCTTACCTACCAGCTCGCCCTGGGCAGGCCGGAGCTCATGCCCGAGCTCACCTACACCCTGCAGGGTGTGAAGGCCGAGATCGACGCGATCATCTGGTACGGGGGAAATGTGCAGCACAGCCTCACCGCGGACGGCGGCTACACCACTCGGCTGGAGCTGGAGGCCAAGCTGCCGGAAGACCTGGTCGCCGACCTGGTCGACGAGATCCAGGGCGACTACACCGGCATCATCGCCTACTACCGCGATCCCAAGACCGGCAAGGAGCACACCCTCACCGCCGGCGACCAGAGCAAACCGCGGCGCCTACGGCATTTGTACGCCAGCAAAGCAACGGCGAAGCGGGCGGTGGAAAGGGAATGGAAAAGGATGCAAACTCATAATTTGACATGAGCATTCATAATGGAATCTTTAGAGAAAACTCTCGCCGACCAAATCCTTGGCAATTCCGAAAAGGTGTTGAAACTGCTATCCGAAGGATTACAGAGACTAGATGGAAAACTAAGAGTCAAGATAAGGCTGGCATATAGAGAGTACTTGAAAAACAGCTACTCGAAAGTATCAAAATCGAAGTCTTTTTTCTTCAGAAATAAATCTCCCGACCTGTACACTTATTACGTCTCCTCAGGAATAACATGCGCCGACGTAATAATTGAAAACCCTGACATAGAAATCTGTCTAGCCCACGCAAAACACATTGCAATTACTGGATATGGTGGTAGCGGAAAATCAATTCTCTTGAAACACTTATTTCTCGACTCAATCCGCAAAGGCAAATACGTACCTGTACTAGTAGAGCTCCGAGACCTTAACCAAAGCCAAGAAAGTTTATCTCAGCTAATCGAGAACAATCTAAACAGCCTTGGCTTTGAGACTTCAGGAGAATTTATTAATTTAGCGAAAACCGAAGGGCATCTAGCTTTCTTTCTAGATGGATACGACGAAGTAATTATAAGCCAACGGCAGAAGCTTATAAATGACATCAAGACACTTTCAAATAAATTCTCAAAGTGCCCAATCCTCATAACATCCAGACCCGATGATGTTTTTTATGGTCTTTCTGGGTTCGATGTTTTTCAAATAGCACCGCTGAGCATAAAAGCCGCCACGGCGCTCATATCAAAACTACCGGTAGATTCTTCCCTAAAAAGTCGATTTGTCGCAGAAATCCCTGACTTATTCGAAAGTCACGAATCTTTTCTATCCAACCCTCTGCTCCTATCCATAATGTTATTGACCTATGGAGAGAACGCTGAGATTCCAGCCAAGCTTTCAGTCTTCTATAACCAAGCATTTGAAGTACTATTCCAGAGGCACGATGCACTAAAAGAAGGTTTCCGGCGAGAAAGGCTTACCAATCTTGACATCCAAGACTTCAGTAAAGTTTTCTCGATATTTTGCCTGCAGACTTATCATCGTGGAATTATCAAAGCCCCCAAGACAGAGACGTTGAGATTTATAAGAAAAAGCAGAGAAGCTGTCGGATTTACTTTCGACGACTCGGATTTCTTGACCGACTTGCTCGTTTCGGTCTGTTTACTAATCGAAGACGGGCTTACAATTTCCTTTACGCACAGATCATTTCAGGAATACTTCACCGCACTTCAAATAAAGAACTCTAGCCCTGAAACACAGAAGTACCTCATTGAAGCATTCTGGCCAGACCGGAATAGAGATGAAATTTTCAACTTACTCTTTGAGCTTGATAACGAACTACTTGAACGGGAGGTGATCATACCATCGCTAGCCAAATTTTTCGAAATGATCGGCCTCAGAAAGAACGTAGGAATAACCCACTTCTTAAAATACATGAAGCTATGCTACAACGATATAACCATAGCATATAACGATATTAGGGCATCATCATCACCGAAACATAAAGAATTCCGCCAGCTACTTATATTAATTAATAGAAACTACAATCCCTACGGGTTCCCAAGACGTGACGAAGATGATTTGGATCTGAAGTTTTTTGATAAATACGGAAGCACAGCTGGCGACTCACGCTTTATGTTAAGCTCCCTTTCTATCCGCTCTCCGCTAATAATAGACCTATCACAAGATGGCGGATTTTTCTCAATAAGCTATTTAGAATCCCTATTCGATTTTTATAAAGCCCTGCTCGAACGCCATAGAAATCCTCGAAAGAAAATCGAGCTTCTATTGCGTCATCTTGATTAGCGTTGAAACATAATCTTACCCCGCCCGCGGCAACTCTCCCCACCGCGTCGTATACCCCCGCGACAGTAGCTCCCGCCGCATCTGCCAGCCCGGATCGGCTGGCACCCGCCCGACATGCAGCGCCGCCCGCCCGTACCGCGCGTTGATACGGTCCACCACCTGCATCAGCTCGCTCGGGCGCCCCTGGCCGGCCGGGGCGAAGAGGTCCGGCGTGAACTCATCCGTTTGCACGATGCTGCCCAGCACCACGGCGCACTTCGAGTACGCGTAGCCCTCGCGATAGATAGGGTCGAGTCCGGCCAGGGCGGCCTGGACCAGGATGCGGGTATCGTCGGTCGGGTGCGCCAGTTGGATGCCCAGGCTGCGGTAATAGCGGCGCTCCTCGGGTTCGTGCTGGCCGGTCTGCACACTCACGAGCAGCGTGGAGCACAGCGACCCCTGCTCACGCAGCTTCTCGGCCGCCCGGGTCACGTAGGTGGCCATGGCTTCGCGCAGCGCCTCCAGGCGGTACACCCGGTGACCGAACATCCGCGAGCTGATGATCTCCTTCTTCAGAGGCGGCGCCTCGTGCAGGCGCATCCACTGCTCGCCGCGCAGCTCCCGCGCCGTCCGCTCCAGCACGCGAGAGAATTCCTTGCGCACTATCCTCAGATCCGCCCGGGCCAGGTCCTGGGCGGTGGTGATGCCGAGCCCCTGCAGGCGGGTGGTCAGCTTGCGGCCCACGCCCCATACATCACCCACCGGTGCCAGCGGCAGCAGGCGGCCCTGCCGAAGCGCGTCGGTGAGATCCACCACCCCGCCGGTCGCGCGCCAGGTCTTGCCCGCCCACTGGGCCAGCTTCGCCAGCGTCTTGGTGGTCGAGATCCCGACGCCAACCGGGATGCCGACCCAGCGCCGGACCCGCGCCTGGATCTCCCGGCCGAGCGCGTCGAGGTCGCCCGGCATACCGGTGAGATCCGCCCAGCATTCGTCGATGGAATACACCTCCAGGTCCGGCACCATCCCCTGGATAGTGCGCATCACCCGATTCGACACGTCGGCATAGAGCTCGTAGTTGGAGCTGAAGACGGCCACGTGGTGCTGCCGCAGGAAGGCTCGATTCTGGAAGTACGGCACACCCATGCCGATGCCCAGGGCCTTCGCCTCCCGGCTCCGGGCGATCACGCATCCGTCGTTGTTCGACAGCACCACCACCGGCCGCCCGTTCAGCTCAGGCCGGAACAGCCGCTCGCAGCTGCAGTAGAAGGAGTTGCAGTCGATCAACGCGTAGACGCTCATGGCCGCAGGTCTCGCATCAGGAAGTCCACTACGCCCCAGAGCTCGACCTCGCCGATTAGGTCGAGGGGCCGCGGGTGGCCATCACGCCCTATCGTCGCTAGCAGCTGCTGCCGCTCCTGGGTGGTCAGCACCGTGCAGAGCCGGTGCTCACAGTCGGCCACTACGATCACCGCTCGCCCTGGCTCGACATCGCCGGCACGGTCCACGACCAGGACGTCACCTTGATGGATGCTCAACCCCGCGAGGGCCTCGCTGTTCACCAGCCAGAGCCAGAGGTTGGGTGCGCCCCAGCCAATCGCCTCATCGATCGAGAGTGGCAGCTGCGCGTGATCCTCGGCCGGGCTCTGGAAGCCGGTGATCTTCAACCGCGCCTGGGAAAGCGCGAGCTGGGCGAGTCTGCGACCCCGTGTCTGGAAAGCGTCCATGGTGGCACCTTGATACTGTACGTTTAAACAGTATAGGTGACGGCATCAGAAATAGGTCAACAGACGAAGCGACGAGTGGTGCACGGGGCAGGAAGGGACAGGCTCGAAACCGCCTGCAAAACGGTGCAGACGCGGACGATGGGACGAGCACAAATCCTCTACAACGCGCCGAGCATCCCAAGGCGGTTGAACTGGGCCTGATAGAGGCGATCTAGCACCAGGAACACACCGTCCAGGTCTTCGCGAGCCAGGACCTCCAGATCGCGAAGCGCCGCCAGGTACGCACCTGCACGCCCATGGTGAAGGTCCAACGATGCAAGGTCGCTTGCTCGCTGGATGTCATTGAGGAGCGAAGTCACAGACGCTTCGACTTTTTGATTCGGAAAGGGAAGATCAGCAGACACGTTTACAGTCGGAAGGATGGTGGAGCGGAAAATGGTATCAGCGCCGATCCCAGGCAATCGCCTGTGGAAAGCGCCATCCATCGCCTACTGATCACACCACGTAAACGCTCCCGGTCGCACCTGTTAGCCCGGTCGTCAGGTGGGTAAAACCTTGCTGAATCGTCTCGCTCTTAGTATTCCAGCAAGACATTTATCGTGGCGTGATGAACAACCAGCTCCAGATCCTGCTCGTGGAAGACGAGCCCCTCGTCCGGGAATTGATGAAGGACGTATTGAGCGATCTGGGTAATGGCGTGATCGAATGCGACCGGGCCGACGCAGGGCTTGCTTGCCTTGAATCAAACGCCGATAACATCGCCCTGCTGGTCACCGATATCCTTACACCAGGCAGTCTGAACGGCCACCAGCTCGCTCAGATCGCTTCTCTGCGCTGGCCCCACTTGAAGGTGCTCATCACCTCGGGCTACGCGGATGCCAGTACCCACCGTTTGCCACCCAACGCCACCTTCGTAGCCAAGCCCTGGTCGTATCAGCAGCTTGAGGACGCAGTACGCGCTGTCATGCAGTAGCAGCAAGGCCTCTGTAAAAGCGAAGCTGTTAATGCTGATTATTGATACAGTCCGTCCTTTACTCACGGCTGGTCTTAGTCTGATGCTGAATTTGACGTCCTTTCGGGTTGCCGTGGTCGAAGACGACCCGATGTTGGGCCAGATTCTGGAAGACCTGCTCGAAGAGCGTGGCGCTTGCTGCACGAAATATCTGACCGCCGACGATGCACTGGTAGCCCTTCTGCGCAGCGGGCAACCCGATCTTTTCATCACCGACCACCTGGTACCTGGACAGTTGACCGGCGGCGACTTGGCCAACCTGCTCATCAGCCGCTGGCCAACGCTGCCAGTCATCATCACCACCGGCTATGGCTTCGAGATCCAGGCCGATCTGCCAGCCAACGTGGTCTATCTCCAGAAGCCTTGGATGCCAGCCGCCTTGGAGTCCGCGATAGCCCAGGCGCTGAGCTGAGCAGCGCACTGTCCGGCTGAACGGCTAGTTGCCCAGCAGCCGATCAACTCGAGCAGCAAAGGCTTCAACGGAAAAGGGCTTCGCCAGCACCTCCATACCTGATCCGAGCTGACCCTCGTCTTGGAAGGCCGTATCGGCGTAGCCGGTGACAAAGAGTACCTTGAGCGCCGGGCGCACCGCCCGCGCAGTCTCGGCCAATTGCCGACCATTCATGAGACCCGGCAGGCCCACGTCCGTGATCAACAGATCGATCCGGCCATCAGCATTCAAGATCTCCAGCCCGCCCGCACTTCCTGACGCCTCGAGCGTGGTGTAGCCCAGGTCCCCGAGGATCTCGGTGGCCAGCATCCGCAGCACCGGCTCATCCTCAACGACCAGCACCACCTCACCGCGCCCTTTCTTTTCCGGCTCTGCTGCTGTCTCACCGAGGCAATCACTCGCCGGGTCATGCTCATTGCACCGCGGCATGTACAAGCACATGGTCGTGCCTTCACCTGGGGTCGAATCGACCGTGATCCAGCCGCCGGACTGTTTGGCGAAACCGTAGATCATCGACAGGCCCAGCCCGGTACCCTCTCCGACCGGCTTGGTCGTGAAGAACGGATCGAAGATGCGACTCAAGAGCTCAGGGGGCATGCCGGTCCCGGTGTCGATCACACACAAAGATAGGTAATCACCTGGATCCAGATCCAGATTCTCGGCGGCGGGATCCTCGAAGTGGTGATTGGCGGTCTGGATGGTAATGCGGCCCCCGCCAGGCATCGCGTCCCGCGCGTTGATGCAGAGATTGAGCAGCGCGTTCTCCAGTTGGGGCGGATCGATCCGCGCATGCCAGAGCTCGGGTTCGGCGACGACCACGAGTTCGATCTCCGGACCCACCGTGCGGCTGATGAGGTCAGCCATATCCGCCACCAGTGCATTGACGTCCGTCGACCGCGGATCGAGCGCCTGCCGGCGCGAGAATGCCAGGAGGCGATGCGTCAAGGCAGCCGCCTTGCTGGAGGCGCCCAGGGCCGCGCCAATATAGCGATCCAGGTCTTTCAGCCGTCCCTGGTTGAGCCGCATTCTTAGCAGCTCCATGGCGCCATTGATGGCCGCCAGCAGGTTGTTGAAATCGTGTGCCAGGCCGCCGGTGAGCTGGCCCACTGCTTCCATCTTCTGGCTCTGGCGCAAGGCGTCCTCGGCAGCGGCCAAGGCCACCGCCTGCTCCTTGTCTTCGGTGATATCGCGTCCCACCGCAATAATGACGCCCTCCCCGGCCTGTGCGGTCCAGGAGATCCACCGGTAGTCACCGCCCTTGCGGCGATAGCGATTCTCGAACCCGGTGAATCGCATACCGTGCTCAATTACATCTATTGCACCCTGCTCTGTATGAGCGATGTCGTCAGGATGAATAAGGTCGAAAAAGCTCACGTCTATGAGCTCCTCTGGCAACCAGCCAAGGATCTCGCTCCAGGCCGGATTCGATCTGATGATGCGTCCCTCAGCGTCGGCTACCAGCATGAGATCGCCAGAGAGCCGCCAGAGACGATCACGGTCACGGGTCCGCTCGGCGACCTGCCCCTCCAGCGACGTTGCGAGCTGACGGAGTTGCCGCTTTGATCGCCGTCTTTCTATGGTCGCTTGGGCGAGCTTTGCCACGTCTGAGATGAAATTCAGCTCGTCCTCAGACCAGACGCGTGGCCGATCATTGTTGACGAACAAGACGGCTTCCAGCTTGCCCCCGTCGAAGAGCAGTATGTTGGCCAGTGCCGACACGGCTACCTCAGCAAAGGCCGCAGCACCGCGCCGGGTGCGGGGGTCAACGGCGACATCGTTGACCACGATCGCCTTACCCTCGTCGAGCCCGGTTAAGGCCTCGCCGTAGCTGTTCAGAAAATGTAGACCGGCGCCGGAGGGAATCCCCGGCGCCGTCCAATCGCGCTCAATGACCAGCGTCAGCCCACCCGGCTGGATGACCCCATAGCCGACTCGGCTCACCCCCAAGGTACGACCAGTGATCTCCGCCGCGAGATAAGCGATATCGGCGGCACTGTCGAAGTCATGTTGCCGAGTGCTCAGCTCGATCAGCGCGGCACGTTGAGCATCGCGGTGCTTCCGTGCAGTGATATCGGAAAACAGCACGGCAACCTGGTTGGGTGCCTGCTGCCCCAGGGGATAGGCATAGACGTCGTAGTGCCGATTATTCAGTGACGAGGCTAGGTGCTCGAAATGCACGGCCTTACCGGTAGCCAACATCTCGGCGTACCGCTCGGCCCAGGGAGACTCACCCTGAGGCGCCAGTTCACCCATCCAACGCCCGGTGATATCGGTCAGGCCCGTGATCTCGCCGAACGCCTTGTTCACCTTGAGGAAACGATAGTCCTCCGGTGCGCCCTGGTCGTTGCAGCGGACCTCGACGATGCAGAAGCCGATGGCAATGGCGTTGTAGAGGTTGCGGTAGTTCGCCTCCTGCTCAGCCACCTCCAGCTCGTTCAGCTTGGCCTGGGTGATATCGCGTGACACGGACAGGATCCGCCGGGGCTGACCAGCCTCATCGAAGATGGGTGTGACCTGAACATCCCACCATTTCGCGTTGCCCTTGAACGTCTTGGCCTCGCCTTGAAAGCGCCCCGTCCGCCCTTCACGCCCCGCCTGTAGCGCCCGCCTAGCATCCTCGTGCCCCTCACCCTCCCAGAAGTTCGGCCAAGGGCAGCCCTTGATCGAATTGAAGTCACTGACCTCCATCAGCGCCTGCCCGCCGTCGCTCATGTAGGCGACGCGCCCCTGGAGATCGAGGACCTTAATACAGTCCCCCGAAGCGGCCAGGATGCTGCGAAGAAAGGCCGAGTCGGCCTTGAACTGCTCAGCCGCGGCCAGCTCCTGCCGCAGGCGATCGTTTTCAATGGTAAGCGCGATAAGGGTCTGATCAGAGGTGTTGGTTCGGCTGTTCATTAACAGGGGCATGGGCAGGGAGGGATGACGCGCGGATTATCAAGCAGCAGCCTGTTCATTTCCTGTCCGAGACGACAGGAGGCAAAAACGTCATACGAATGGCGAAGCCGCACTGCGACAGCGAGGCGCTGGAGTCCCACATAACAGTAGGGCCGCCATGCGCCAGGACGTCTGACGGAGCCATCCATGACCAAGCCTGGAAACCTCCTTGCGCATCCCCTCGCTGCTGTCGCACCGGCGCGCTACAGCCATGACCGGCACGAGCGGCGTCAACAACGGTGACCCGATCGAGCCCAAAGGAAATCACCTCAGACGGGCAAGACGGCCCTAGTGACAGTGCAAACCTGCAGTCATAGCTCTCTCCCACCCCGTTAGTCACTTCAACCGCTCTCTGGCCAAGCCAGGACCGTCGCCGCCCGCGCAGCACCCGGGATTCTTGCTAGACTGTTTCCCTCTCGCGGCGCAGTCGGATCAGGGCATAAACAATCACGCCCTGGCCCTTTCTCGCCGTGCCATCCTTCCCGTATTCCGCCGAGCGCTACACGTTTTTTCCGAGTGCTTAGATTCAATACCAAGCCAGGAAAAGCACGCTGAAACCGGGCAGAACGGTGCTACAAACGAAGTTTCCGAATGCTTGCCGAAACCGCGTCAAACCCAGCAACCACGCGCCCTGAGCCGTCCCGCCGCTTCTCCGTGGCGCCCATGATGGATCGGGCCGACTGAAGCTGAAACGCCCATCTGGCGCGGCCTCCAGAGCCTTCCGCTTCGGCTCGTAGCAACTTTGTAGCAACGCCCTCTCCTTTCCCCGCCTTTTTCCCTCTCTCAGCCGTCAATCCGGCCTGTTCTTCATTGCATCAGCCAACGCATGAGAGCGGGTGTATGAGCGTTTACGAATGTGCGAAAGCCTCTGTGCGAGCGACGGAGCTTTTGCGCGTCTATTGGGCTGGATCCCGGATTTATGTTCGGGCAAGGGGATGGCGTTACTTCCGTTACCTGGACGCTTTTCACCGCGCCAAGGCCCGTCCTGCAAGGCTTCCAGCGAATCCGGCTGCCGTTACTTTTCCGTTACTTCACCGTTCCTAAGTAACAATTTTCACTGTTACTTTTGAAAAACTGAAAATCCCTCTAAATCAATGGTTTGAGAAAAAGTAACGGCAGTGGTAACGGCTGAGTAACGGTCGAGAAATTAGCCTCAAAGCCAGCAAAGACGCGGGCTCCCACTGCCCTCTCGTACTCCAAGTAACGGAAGTAACGCCTCTCACCACCCCGTCTAGGAATCGGGCCGGATCACGTCCGAGGAAATGGGCTGGTGGTGCAGGGATTTGCAGGGTTTTTCGGGTCTGCAGAAACCGGTGCAGGGCCAGTGGCTGCGCGGGGCGGGCCCAGGTGCAGGACTGCAGAAAAAGGGAGACATTTAGCCCGCAGGCGTGGCGGGGGGACGACGGCGCGCGCTCGAATCCACCTCGGCAGAATCATTCCTACAGTAAAGGACATTCAAGCCGAAATAGGTCCGAAAGGATCTTAATAGGTGTGCTTGTGGAAGCTGTTAATTTGACAAGAGTGCACGTGTTCGATGGGGATGTGCACATTGACCTTCTGCTGCGCTCATGGATCAAGACGGTTTTGCGCTATTGCAGCTTTCAGGAGGGCGACAACTGCTGGTGGTACAACGAACGAGCTAGCTTGAGCGTCTTGGCCGCTGCAGCGTGGGAGACAAGGCGAGCCGTCGCATTGGAAGAGTACAGTACTTCGAAGCGCCCTAAAGCATTCGTGGAGGGAGTGGAAGGAGATCAGCTCCGGCACGGCCGCTGTGATCTGCACATAGCATTTAGAACAGATGATACGATTCGAACCTTTGCCTTCGAAGCGAAGCAGTGTCGTCAGCGTACGGGAGATAAGGCGAAACCATTGCTTCATCTACACAAAGCGATGGACAAAGCCTGGGATGATGTAGGCCATCTGACAAGTCGTGAAGGTGACATTCGATATGCCGCTACGTTCGCGCTCCCCACAATAAGATTAACCGATCTTTGTCCTGAGGGAATGGACTCGGGCATCTGTGCTATAAAGGTCCGCGAGCGTGTCGCAAGATGGTTATATCAGACTAGAGACTTTCGTAGCCCGCGAAAAAAAGAAACTTCCTTCGCCTATGTGTTTCCCTCTATAGGCGAATGCAAGTATGTGAACAAAAGCTGGTTGTTCCCAGGAGTTGTGCTGATTCTGGAAAAGCGCCTAAAAGCCAAGCCCAAGTCCTCCATCGATGAGGCCTAAACGAACTCCGCACACTAACCTCGATTATTTCCATCATATGAATAAACGACTTATAAAATGAATTTAATCAATGCTAGCTGAGCATCAAAATGACCAACCTTACACCCAGGCGACATCATTATGTTTGGCGCCGCTATCTTAAAGCATGGACGAGCGGAGGAAAAATATGGTGCCGTAGACATGGCTCCATATTCCCTGCGGCTTTAATGAATATCGGACAAGAGCGAGACTTTTACAAGCTTAAAGAACTTACAACTGACGATGTAAAAAATCTTGAAGCTCTAATACTTGCCTCATACATACCCAAAGAGCAAAAAGAAATCAACCTTAGATGGCTAGAGGCATTCCAGCGACCGTTCAAAGCTCGCCAGCTATTCAATGATCTCGGATTGAAAGAAGAAATATACCAGCCAACAATCGATCATTTGATTACCTGCATCGAGGAAAGCCTGCATTCTCAAATCGAGGAAACAGCCGACCCAATAATAGAACGATTACTTGCACTAGACAAAAAAATCTTCTCATCGAAAGAATACTACAGTGACTTCGTATTTTTTCTAGCCACGCAATATCTAAGGACAAAAAACATGAAAGTCCGCCTTACCCAGTTCCATATAAGTACCATTCCTGGTTTTGCAGACAGAGCGCTGGGAGCGCTAAGAGCAATCTTCTCAACAAACATCGGAGCTTCACTTTATCGCGACAGAGCCATATACAAACCGGCATTTCTTATCAATAATTCGACCACTCCTTTTATAACTGGCGACCAGCCTGTCATAAATCTTTCTGAGGAAAAGGATGACAACGACCTACCTAAAGATATAGAGTTTTATTATCCAATATCTCCAAAAGTTGCCATACTTATATCCAAGAACAACGCTGCTATCGAAGTTTCAGTAGATGAAGGCTGGGCAGGCGAATTAAATCGCAAAATTGCAAAAGATTCACATGAAAAAATTTTCGCGAAAAGCCGAGAAGAGCTCGTTATATATTCCGAGTTTGATTGATGCGATCACGGCAAAATCTCGTACTTACAGAACCGAATTACCTCCTGACCTATCCATTCGTTTACTTGAACTAACCGCGCTTGCAGCGGCTCCAGTTCGTTGGCGGCATACACCTGGGCGGCGTCCCTGATCGAGCCGAAACCACCTGCGTTCTGGGGCACGATCCCCATCAGTTGCGGCGGGATCCGCAGGCCCGCGAGCATGTCGTCGCGGGTGATGCTCTTGATCGAGTTGAATTCGTCCTTCGCCGCCACCTCGCTGACCGGGATTAGCTGGATACCATCCTTTTTGCCGTTGGGCGCGTAGACGAAGAGGTTGCGGAAGTTGCCCGGGCCCTTGGCCGAGCGCAGCGCGGTGCGCAGGGATTCGATGTCCTCTTCCTTCTGCGCGGCATCGGTCATGTAGAAGATGAAGCCGGCGTGGCTGCCGTTGTTGTAGTACTTGCGGCGGAACAGCGTGGCCGACTCGTTGAGGAGCGCCGACTGCATGGCGGCGAGCCACTCGGGCATGCCGTAGATCTCCTGATTGATATCGGCCTCGCGGAGGTGGCAGATGGTACCCGGGGCGAACTCATGTTCGTCCTGCCAGCCCCTGACCTGGAAGAAGCGGCCCTCCTCCCCTCGCCGCATATACTTGGCCAGCGGCGGCTGCAGGCTGATCGGCGTGCCCAGGCGCGATTGGCGGCGCTCCAGGTAGGCGTTGCCGCACCAAAGGTAGTCCAGGGCCAGTTGCTCAAACCGGCCACCCGGATGCCGTGATGCTACCGCTGCTGGCCTGGGTCCGGACGAACCAGTCCGAGCTCCTGGTCAACCTGGACAAGTCCGCCCAGGGCATCGGCTTCGAGGCCGACATCCTGGACAACTCCAAGGTAGATCTGGCCATCACCCTGCCGCTCACCGAGCGCGTGGTCGTCAAGCATCAGCCCGATGGCACTTACCAGCTCAGTCACGCGCCGGAGCTGCAGTACACCGAGTACCAGGAGCCGCCCAAGTGGCAGGTCTTCGCCGGTGACGAGCTCCTGGCCGAATGGCAATCCGGATCCGCCGGCGATGCCCTGGCTCTGGAAACACCGCAGCCAGGCCGCAGCCGTGGCTGACCTTGAGGCGCTGGAGACCTGGCTCTCGCCGCTGCTGCAAAAGCTGGACGGCCGCGGCCGGGCCCAACTGGCCCGCAAGGCTGCGCAGCAGCTGCGCCGCAGCCAGCAGCAGCGGATCCGCGCCCAGGTGAACCCGGACGGTTCGCCCTATGCACCACGCAAACCGCGGTATTTGCGTGGCAAGAAGGTCCGGATCAAGGGGCGGATGTTCGAGAAGCTTAGGATGGCTCAGTATCTCAAGGCTAAGGGTACGCCGCAGGAGGCCGTGATCGGCTTCGCTGGCCGAGTTTCAAGAATCGCACGCATCCATCAATACGGTTTGGCCGACCGGGCTGAACGCGGCGCGCCGCAGGTGAGGTACGCTGCGCGCAAGCTGCTTGGTCTTACCGACAGCGACTTACTGTTTTTGCGATTAGAGATTATGGAACTTTTCAAATGATGAGTAGCAAGCCAGAAACCCAGATAACGTTCCCATACAAGCATTTTTTTTGTTATGACATTATTGGCGGCGCGCTGCCTTTTTCTTCAAATGTAGCCCCCATACTAACCAATCAAAATACCAAATCATATCTACATGCCACACTAGATCAAGTCCCAGACTACGTTTATTGGAGCGAGGCGATCCGAGACGTTCTTTTTTACGGCCCATACATAGACAAGGGGCCCATATCTAAAGATCAACTAATAAAAAATGACATCCAAATAAAAAAAGACAAAGACAGCAAAAAAGGGGTATGTTGCGTATCATTTGAGTTCGACGGCGAAATATCCATTGAAGCAGCCATGCGAATGGCGTCTTTTGAGGACTTTGACCTCACCCTAGACACTTCCATCCCCTACAAAGAGATTGAGAGAAGACATAAGCCATTCATTGATGGATTGCTGTCATCTATATCGCTAGCAATTCCGAGATACCAGGGACATAAGCTGGTGTATCAAACAACCGTAATTTATAGGGAAGGTAGACCGCTGCACGTTTTTCCATTTGATTTTACATTAGGAGGATTCACCTTAATTCCGTTTACAGACGAGCACATTAAAGACATAACGAGGTTTGCACAAAAACTTACAACCCATCAAGAGCTCGCCAATACAGCAAGGCTACTATCAAAATCTTTCGACAAAGATGCCGATCAGCTGATGGCATTCATAGCCGCGTGGAACAGCCTGGAAATACTTATAAACAAGAACTCCAAGAAACTAGAAAAAAAATTATATGAGCAGAAATTAAGATCCGATGACAGTCATGTCGAATACTTTATAGGCAGACTAAAAACGCTAAGCGATAACAGATTAAAAGCAAATGACAAGTTCGCCATCCTAGCATCTTTGCTAAATCTCTCGGTAAACGATCGCATTGAGTTCGACCGCATTAAGGACATCAGAGATCGATTGATTCATGGCAATGACATAAGCATAGAGAAACTTCCTCTCAAGGCTATCCAAACGCTCCTTGACAAAGTATTAGGTCGATACATAGAGGCTGACTTCTGAAGTAGGAGCACAGCTTCTGTTAAGATCATTAACATAATGATGCTTTTTACAACCTATCTGTAACATATGCAGCCACACCTTCTTTTAGCTGCATCTCCGTTGCACGAAAGCCATCCTGCGCGGCATGACAAACATCGCAGCCCTTTCCCGCCTCATCGAGGACCTGATCCGCCTCGGCATCGTTGCCGAGGTTGACCATTGCAGTCTCCGAGACAAGCGTCCTACCCACGCTCGGGTTCAGAGCGGCGACCTGCTAACCGGCTGGCTGCCCTGGAGCGCTCTGCGTACTGGCACCACCCGCAACTGGGATCCGCCCACCGTGGGCGAGCAGCCCCTGGTCCTCAGACCCAGCGGCCAGATCGCCCAGGGCGTCGTGATTTGCGGCCCTTTCAGCGCCCTTATCCCAGCCAACGGCGATCGCGCCGGACGGCGCCGTCGTCGAATACTGGCGTCAGCCGTGGCTGACCTCAAGGCGCTGGAAACCTGGCTATCGACGCTATTGCAGAAGCTTAATTGTCGCGGCCAGGCACAATTAGCTCGCAAGCCCGCCCTGCAGCTGCGCCGCAGTCAGCACCAGCGGATCCGCACCCAGGTGAACCCGGATGGCTCACCGTTCGAGGCGCGCAAACCGCGGGATCTGCGCGACAAGAAGAGACGGATCAAGCGGCGCATGTTCGAAAAGCTCAAGATGGGCCGCTACCTCAAGGCCAAGGGTTCGCCGCAGCAAGCGGTGATCGGCTTCGCCGGGCGCGTCTCCCGTATCGCCCGCGTCCACCAGTACGGCTTACCGGACCAAGCAGAAAGAAACTTGCCGGTCATACGATATGCGAAGCGAGAGATACTTGGACTAAGTAGGAGGGACTTATTCTCTCTCAATGATTTATTCAATGACTTGATCGTCAGCCAAGGCGTTCCGAACAACCTTTAATGACATCAATGTAGAGAGACCTTTATCAGTTAGAGTCCAAACTAGCGTTTTATCACCAGACCCTGACGTAGTATAATTCAAATCCACCAAATCAAACGCCTTGAATTGCAACTTCAGCGTTTGATAATCCTCATCATTAATAGACGCGGTATGGACGTTAGCCTTTGCATTATAAACAGAAACCAGTCTCCGAGACAGCGTAGACTTGACCGTTGAGTCTGTCGGATGCTCCATCAAATGAGGCGCTATTAAGGAAAAGTACTTGGAAAACGGAAGATCAAGGGAAAAATCAAGCCTTGGGGCTCCCATGCTAGTTCTAAAGGTAACCCTCACTATATATATATGCTCGAGTGTCGCCAGATCAGAAATAGTCGGAATGGTACTATTCGACACAGACAAAACCCTGTTTTTCAAAATTTCATTCTCTTTACGAAGCTCATTAATCTCTTCAAGCAATTCCTTTGAGGTGCTTATCCCGCCGCGCACCCAACCTAAGGCAGGATAGGTCTTTATAGTTTTCATTAGGCTTAGAACTAATATACCCGGAAGCTGATCAGCAGCGCTCCAAAACTTAACTAATCTTCCTTTTTTTACCTTCTCTCTAAACTCTTTTAGCCGGCCTTGCAATACTGGATCTTGCTCAGTCTTCCCCGAGGCTATGCTTTCGGGAGACTCATGAATAAGGGCAATCACCTTGATCCCTTTTTCAACAGCATAATCATATTCTTTTTCCGTAAAACTTAAGCCTTCAGGAGTTGTACTCCCGTATCTACCTCCAATCATCAAGACATAATAATCACAATCATCTATAATCCTTTTGATAAACTCAAATTGCTCCTCATCGAAAGCGGGAAACAGCTCCATACCTGCGGGAATGCAGTCCATTTCCATCAAAGCCTGGATTAGTTTTGTTCGCTCATCTTTGAGGTCTGCATATGTAGAGCTAACAAAAACCTGATATCGCTTTTCCATAACGCTCCAGATCAAAACAACAGCCAAATCTAAGTTAACGACTGCTCAGCCAAACATGTACCTTGAGCCTGTACAAATATGGGGCAGTGCTCCAGCTGAAGATTATAGTCACTCTCCGCGGCATGACCGACATCGCCGCCCTCTCCCGCCTCATCAAGAACCTGATCCGCCTCGGCACCGTTGCCGAGGTCGACCATGGCAGTCTCCCAGACAAGCATCCTGCCCGGATTCGGGTTCAGAGTGGCGAGCTGCTGACCGGCTGGCTGCCCTTTACCGCCGGGCGCGCCGGCACCACCCGTGACTGGGATCCGCCCCCCATGGGCGAGCAGGTCCTGGTCCTCAGCCCCAGCGGCCAGACCGCCCAGGACATCGTCGTCACCGGCCTATTCAGCGCGCTCATTCCTGCCAACGGCGGTCGTGGCGATCTGCAGCGCCGCACCTAACCCGGACGGTGCCGTCGCTGAATACGACAGCTTGGTCCATAGCTCACGCGCCATCCTACCCGCCGGCGGTGTCAACGTCGGCACCTCGCTCAACCACCAAGGAATAGATCAGCAGCGTAAGCGTGTTGGGCAAGGCGATAGCCAACGCCAATCGGCGCGCAGTCGTGCTGCTAGAAATCTGGGGCTCCCATCGCATTAGTCGCTTCAGCTGTTCGCTACAAGAGCCAGGACCGTCGCCGCCCGCGCAGCACCCGGGATTCTTGCTAGACTGTTTCCCGCTCGCGGCGCAGTCGGATCAGGGCATAAACATTCACGCCCTGGCGCCTTCTCGCCGTGCCATCCTTCCCGTCTGCCACCGAGCGCTGCACGATTTTTCCGAGTGCTTAAACTCAGCACCAAGCCAGGAAAAGCACGCTGAAACCGGGCAGAACAATGCTACAAACGAAGTCTCCGAATGCTTGCCAAAACCGCCTCAAACCCAGCAACCACGCGCCCTGAGCCGTCCCGCCGCTTTTCCGTGGCGCCCATGATGGATCGGGCCGACTGAAGCTGAAACGCCCGTCTGGCGCGATCTCCAGAGCCTCCCACTTCGGCTCGTAGCAAATTTGTAGCAACGCCTCTCCTTTCCCCGCCTTTTTCCCTCTCTCAGCTGCCTATCCGGCCTGTTCTTCATTGCGTCAGCCAACGCCTGAGCGCGGGTGTGTGAGCGTTTACGAATGTGAGAAAGCCTCTGTGCGAGCGACGGACCTTTTGCGCGTCTATTGGGCTGGATCCCGAATTTATGTTCGGGCAAGGGGATGGCGTTACTTCCGTTACCTGGACGCTTTTCAGCGTGCCAAGGCCCGTCCTGCAAGGCTTCCAGCCAGTCCGGCTGCTGTTACTTTTCCGTTACTTCACCGTTCCTAAGTAACAATTTTCACTGTTACTTTTGAGAAATTGAAAACCCCTCTAGATCAATGGTTTGAGAAAAAGTAACGGCAGTGGTAACGGCTGAGTAACGGTCGAGAAATCAGTCTCAAAGCCAGCAACGACGCGGGCTCCCAATGACTTGTCGCACTCCAAGTAACGGAAGTAACGCCTCTCACCACCCCGTATAGGAATTGGGCCGGATCACGTCGGCGGAAATGGGCTGGTGGTGCAGGGATTCGCAGGGTTTTTCAGGTCTGCAGAAACCGATACAGCGCCAGTGGCTGCGCAGGGCGGGCCCAGGTGCAGGGCTGCAGAAAAAGGGAGACATTTAGCCCGCAGGCGTGGCGGGGGGACGACGGCGCGCGCTGGGCTTGGCCGGCTCTCACCCTGGTCCACGCGCAACGAGTCCTTTAGCAGCGTAGGCGCTCGTCGCAGCGAGTGAAAATCACAGGTGATGGCGTGCCCGCTCAAAAATCGAGCATGGCCCAAATGAACTGCTACCGTGAAACGAAAGGGCTGGATTGGACAGCCCACGGCAACCGAGGACCGTTATCAGATGAACTTCTTTTGGGTGAATGTCGGAAAGACATTCAACGAAGCTCTACAGGGCAGCTTTCTTTGGGCCCCAACCCAGTCGAAATCTGAATCAGGAAGGACTAGGACCTTACGTCATTGGGAGGTAGTGTCCGAGATAAAGAAGGGAGACGTAATTTTTTGCGCTTACAACCGCTTCCTTTCGAAGGTAGCCGTAGCCGCAAGCGATGCTTATATCACTGCTCGCCCTGCCAATAGAGAGTTCAAAGAATGGAACGACGAAGGTAACCGGGTAGATGTGACGTTTGATCTCAATGCCCGACCTGTACTCAAAGCCGAAATTGCGGATCAGTTCATTGATCAATTTAATGATTACTGCGATCCACCACTATTTAATACAAGTGGTGGTCTCAACCAGATATACATGTCGAAGCTTAGCAATGAAGCGGGTCAATTTCTGCTCGAGGCCACGAACACACTCGGACATTTCATCGACAAGATCGTTGATGACGGGAGCGCTGAGCCGGTAGGCGAAACCACACGAGAAAGCATCGTTCTAGCCCGCATAGGCCAAGGGCGATTCAGAGATAACTTGGTCGCTCAATGGGATGGCAAATGCTGTCTTACCGGCCTGGATATGCCTGGCTTATTGATTGCGTCACATATCGTTCCGTGGTCGGCCAGCTCCAACGAGGAAAGACTAGATGTTCACAACGGACTGCTCCTGGCCACGCATATCGACAAACTCTTTGACAAAGGCCTGATATCATTTTCCGATAGCGGGAAAATCCTGATAAGCGATCAGCTAAATGAAAATGCCAGACGAGTATTTGGCCTGTCGAGCGACGATTCTCTAGGCACCCTTTCAGATAAAACGAAAGCCTATCTGAAAAGGCATCGGCAAAAATATAGCTTCGAAGGCTAGTTGCCACGTGATGTGTAGACGTAGGAAATCTATATTTGCGGAAGGGAAAAACCTACCACCTGCTCAGCAAACCATGACTACGTAAATGGGCTCCCTCTACCGAGGGAGTTGCGTGAGTTCGTATGGCCGGAAGCGGATCACCTCCTCCCCCAACCACTCATTGACCTGGGCCAGCCGCGCCTGCAGTGGCTCCAGCTCATTGGCGGCGTACACCTCCGCCGCCTCCTTGATCGATCCGAACCCACCGGCGTTCTGCGGCACGATACCCATCAACTGCGGCGGAATGCGCAGGCCGGCGAGCATGTCGTCGCGGGTGATGCTCTTGATCGAGTTGAATTCGTCCTTCGCCGCTACCTCGCTGACGGGGATCAGCTGGATGCCGTCTTTCTTGCCGTTGGGCGCGTAGACGAAAAGGTTGCGGAAGTTGCCCGGGCCCTTGGCCGAGCGCAGCGCGGTGCGCAGGGAGTCGATGTCCTCCTCCTTCTGCGCCGCATCGGTCATATAGAAGATGAAGCCGGCGTGGCTGCCGTTGTTGTAATACTTGCGGCGGAACAGCGTGGCCGACTCGTTGAGGAGCGCCGACTGCATGGCTGCCAGCCACTCGGGCATACCGTAGATCTCCTGGTTTATGTCGGCCTCGCGGAGGTGGCAGATGGTGCCAGGGGCGAATTCGTGCTCGTCCTGCCAGCCCCTGACCTGGAAGAAGCGGCCCTCCTCCCCTCGCCGCATGTACTTAGCCAGCGGCGGCTGCAGGCTGATCGGCGTGCCCAGGCGTGACTGGCGACGCTCTAGGTAAGCGTTGCCGCACCAAAGGTAGTCCAAGGCCAACTGCTCGAAGGCCGCGCGGCTCAGCAGCGGATGCGGGATGAAGGTGCGGGCCAGAAGGTTGCGCTTGAACTTGAGCCCTGAGTCCAGATAGACGCTCGCTCGGGTGGCCTTGGCTAGGCCATCGAGGGAAAGCGGCGGGTCGTAGTAGCGGCCGTTGAACCAGCACTCCAAGTAGTCGAAGACCTCGCGGCCGTCGAGCACTGGCGCCGGGTCGCCGAAGGTAAAGGCCTCTACGCCAGGCGCGTGGACGGCCGGGCTGACCAGGGCGGTGGAATCGCTCATCAGTAGATCTCCATGACGCCGGTATTGCGGGCGGTCTGCCCTTCCAGCGGCTCGTTGTGCAGGGCATGAAAGAGGGCCCACGCGAGATCCGCGTGGCCCGTGGTGTCGTTGCGTCCGGCCGTGTAGGTGAACTGCCGGCCGCTGGCGGTGGTGGTCTTGCGAATGGCCATGAGCGACTGGGCGACGTCGGTCCAGCCGGCGTCGAATTCGAGCCGGCCGTTCTTGATCACGTCGTAGGCCTTGAGCACCAGGCGGGTCTTCACCTCGGGCGAGTAGCTGAAGGTGGTCAGCCCCGGGAAGAACTGGCGCACCAGCTGGGCCACGCCGCTGCCCATACCGGTGACATCGATGCCGATGTAGCTCACCCAGTAGCGCTGGCACACCTGTCGGACAGCCTCGGCCTGGGCCGCGAAGTCCATGCCGCGGAATTGGTGGCGCTCAAGCACGCGAAACTTGCCACCCGCTACCGCCGGCGGAGCGACCACCACCAGGCCGGCGGTGTCACCGGTCTCGGCGGGGTCATAGCCGACCCAGACCGGGCGATCGCCCAGGGGCCGGGCCGCGAAGGGCTTGTAGTCCTCGGCCCATTCGACCCAGCTGTCCACCATGCACGGCTGCAGCATCGCCAGCGGGAAGATGCTGGCGCCGTCGTCGACGAACTGGCACATCAGCAGGTTCTGAAAGGCCTCGGCCGAATATTCGAGCTTGAGCTCCTCCAGGTCGAACAGGTCGCAGCCCCGCGCCTCGGCGTCCAGGATGGTGACGATCTGCCGCCAGATCCGGTCCTCGCATAGCCGGCCCTGCTGCAGGGCGTCGTGGGAGACGTCCAGTTTCAGGTGCTGGGCGACAGGTTTGCCCTTGTTGAAGCGCTCGCCGGTCCAAAAGATGTAGGCCTCGTGGGCCATGGAGCTCGGTGTCGAGAAGTAGGTGCGGCGGTACTGCTTCTGCATGGCCATGCCGCTGGCCACCTTGTTCAGCTCCTCGAAGCGGAAGGTCCAGAAGAATTCGTCGAAGTAGAAATTGCCGTGGTAGCCCTGGGCGGTGCGGGCATTGGTACCCAGGAAATGCAGCTCGGCGCCGTTGGCCAAGATGATCGGATCCCCTGTCACCTCGACACCGCAGATCTCCCGCGCAAAGGCCTGAATGTACGCTTTGAAGATATGCGCCTGGTTCTTGCTGGCCGACAGGAAGATCTGGTTGCGTCCGGTGATCAGGGCGTCCAGGAAGGCCTCGCGGGCGAAGTAGAAGGTGGCGCCGATCTGCCGGCTCTTGAGGATGGCGCGGGTCCGCTGCTGGCTCGCGCGGTACCAGTCGAGCTGGTACCCGAAGCACTGATCGCGGAAGGCGCTTTCAAGTGCCTCGATCTGCTCCTCGGTGAATTCGTTGCGAGCGGCCTTTTTCTTGGGGCCGGCGTTGCGGTTGTCGAGCTTCGGGTTGAGCTCGGCCTCGGTACCGCCGCCCTGGAAGCGTTGGATCCTTGCCTGGCGTTCCAACTGGCGGTGCAGCAGGTCGATCTCCTTGAAGTCGCCGCCGGACTTGGCGTCCTTGAGGATCAGCTGCACCAGGCGCGCTTCCAGCGCCCCGCCGATCCGCTCGACGTTGTCGGCCCGATCCCACTCGTCCCTGGCCTTCCAGCTGTGGACGGTCTTTTCCTTCTCCTCGATCGCCACGGCGATCTCTGTCACCCGCCAGCCCATCCAGTAGAGATGCTTGGCGCGGCGGCGCACGTCCATCAGCAGGTCGGTGGACAGGATAGGCAGGGAGTTGGATTCAGGTAGGCTTTTCATGGCCGCCAGACTGCCGGCCCGGCTCCCTCCTCCATAGCGCGCGAATTTGTACAGCGCGCCGCTACAACGGTCCCTCGTTGCTGGGACGCGCGCGCGTCCCGACCATGCCCCTCATCGCCCAAGCACTCCCGCTAAGCCTTTGAGGATCCCCGGCATGGCCGACCCCAAGACCCCGAAACTTCGCTCTCCCTTCTTCCGTGTCGCCGTCGAGGGCGCCACCAGCGATGGCCGCCAGATCGAGCGCGCCTGGATCGAGCAGGCCGCGGCCAGCTACAACCCCAAGACCTACGGCGCCCGCATCTGGATGGAGCACATCCGCAGCAGCGTGGCGGACAGCCCCTTCAAGGCCTACGGCGACGTGGTGGCGGTGAAGGCCGAGGAAGTCGAGATCAACGGCCAGAAGAAGCTGGCCCTGTTCGCCCAGATCGAGCCCACCGCCGACCTGGTGGCCATGAACAAGGCCAAGCAGAAGATCTACACCTCGATCGAGATCTCGCCCAAGTTCGCCGACACCGGCGCCGCCTACTTGGTCGGCCTGGGCATCACCGACAGCCCGGCGAGCCTGGGTACCGACGTGCTGTCTTTCGCCGCAGCCAATCCGGCGGCCAACCCCTATGCCAGCCGCAAGCTGCACGCGGACAACCTCTTCACCGTGGCCGAGGAAACCGCCCTCACCTTCGACGAGGTCGAGGACAAGCCCGGCCTGGGCGCCCTGCTCTTCGCCAAGGTCCAGGAGCTGCTCAAGGGCAAGGAGGCGCAGACCGAAGGCGAGTTCGCCCAGTTCGGCGCCGCGGTCACCGCCGTGGCCGAGCACGTTCGTGAGCAGGACGAGCGCTTCACCCGCGCCGAGGCCGCCCTCACCGACCTGGCCGGCAAGCACCAGCAGCTACAGACCGACTTCGCCGCCCTGCAGCTGCAGCT
Source organism: Pseudomonas sp. MOIL14HWK12:I2 (assembly GCF_000510745.1). Taxonomy (NCBI): domain Bacteria; kingdom Pseudomonadati; phylum Pseudomonadota; class Gammaproteobacteria; order Pseudomonadales; family Pseudomonadaceae; genus Pseudomonas; species Pseudomonas sp. MOIL14HWK12:I2. Next base: position 279,704 of record NZ_KI783313.1, read on the forward strand.
CAGCCAGACGCAAGACCCCAACCAACCCAAGCGCCCTCCGGTCACCGGCGGCGATGGCCAGAACCTGACCGACTGCTGATCAGCCGTTCACCTTTCCGGAGAGATCCATGCGTAACGATACCCGTGTGCTGTTCAACCAATACCTGGAGCAGGTCGCCAAGCTGTCCGGCGTTTCCTCCTCCGCGGCGACCTTCGCCGTAGCGCCCACCGTGCAGCAGAAGCTGGAAACCCGCATCCAGGAGTCCAGCGACTTCTTGAGCAAGGTCAACGTCATCCCCGTTGACGAGCTGATGGGCGAAAAGGTCGGCCTGGGCGTTTCTGGCACCATCGCTGGCCGCACCGACACCAGCGGCACCGCCACCCGCCAACCCCGCGAGATGCAGGCGCTCGACAATCGCGGGTACGAGTGCAAGAAGACCGATTTCGACACCGCCATCACCTACCAGCTGTTGGATACCTGGGCCAAATTCCCCGACTTCCAGTCTCGCCTGCGTGACGCCATCGTGAAGCGGCAGGCCCTGGACCGGCTGATGATCGGCTTCAACGGCACCAGCGCCGCGCCCACCACCAACCGCGCCACCAACCCGCTGCTCCAGGACGTGAACATCGGCTGGCTGCAGCAGTACCGCAGCAATGCACCGCAGCGCGTCCTGAAGTCGGGTAAGGCCGAAGGCAAGATCGTCATTGGTACCGGCAGCGACGCCGACTACAACAACCTGGACGCCCTGGTCTTCGACGCGGTCAGCAACCTGATCGACCCCTGGTACCGCAAGGATCCGGGCCTGGTGGTGATCCTCGGCCGCGACCTGGTGCACGACAAGTACTTCCCGCTGGTGAACAAGGAGCAGCCAGCCTCCGAGAAGCTGGCCACCGACGTGATCCTGGCCCAGCGCCGCATGGGCGGCCTGCAGCCGGTGGAGGTGCCGTACTGCCCGGACAACGGGATGCTCATCACCTCGCTGCAGAACCTGTCGCTGTACTACCAAACCGGTGGCCGCCGCCGCTTCGTCAAGGAGGCGCCGGAGAAGAACCGCATCGAGAACTACGAGTCGAGCAACGACGCCTACGTGGTCGAGGACTACGGCTTCGGCTGCCTGATCGAAAACATCGTGACGGGCGTGTAAGCCATGGCCTCCTCTCCCGCGAAAAGCCACTTCCAGGCGGCTGCAGCGGCGCTCGCCGCCGCAGCCGCCGGGCCGGCCGATAGCATGGCGGGCCGCACCGTGTATGAGCAGCAGCTGGCCCAGCTGCTGCAGGACCGGCTGCGACTCAAGCAAGTGCAATCCACCCAGGCCAAGGCCGAGCTCAAGCGGCAGTTGCTCGGCGCCTACGCGGACTATGTCAGCGGCGTGCTCGAGGGCGGCAATGGCGCCCAGGACGAGGTGCTGGTCACGGTGATGATCTGGCGCATCGACGCCGGCGAGTTCGCCGGTGCCCTGGACATCGCCGCCTACGTGCTGCGCCACGGCCTGCTGATGCCCGATCGCTTCGAGCGCACCCCGGGCTGCCTGATAGCCGAGGAAGTCGCCGAAGGCGCACTGGCGGCGCAGAAGGCCGGCCAGATCTTCGACCTGGACATCCTGGTCCGCACCGCCGTACTCACCGATGAGCACGACATGCCCGACGAGGCGCGCGCCAAGCTCTATCTGGCCATCGGCCGGGCTGAGCTGGCCGGCGTCGACGAGGATCGCCCAGGTCGTCCGGGCCAGTTGGTCTCGGCGATCGAGATGTTGCGCAAGGCGATCGGCCTGCACGACCGCTGCGGCGGCAAGAAAGACCTGGAACGGGCCGAGCGCCTGGCCAAGAAACATGCCGCCCCAGGCGGCTAACCGAGCGGTCCCCCGCAACCCCGCCGGCTCGGGGCGGATCGGCCAGGCATTGCCTGGGACCGTGAAGCCCCGACCACCGGCGACCCATTCGAGAGCAGCACCATGAGCGGATTCGTTGCAGGCGGCACCGTCGCCAGCGGTCAGGTGGTGTCCGACCCCTTCTGGCCGCTGATCGATCTGGACCAGGTCCGCGCGCGGCTGCGGATCGATAGCAGCGTCAGCACGGAGAAGTTGAAAGCCGCGGTGATCGCCGCGGCCATCGGCGTCAACCGCGAGCTCGCCGGCTACCGCTTCGCCCAGTCCACCCGCGGCTACGCGACCCTGGCCGCCGTGCCCGGGCCCCAGGTCGACGGCGTCAGCGAGCGCGCCCACCTATACCTGCGTGCGATTGATGCCGGCACCGCGGCCGAGGTCGCCGAGCGGTACCGCAGCTACGACAGCACCGCCAAGGGCGACAAGGACGCCGAGGCGCAGACACCCACCATTGACGAGTACCGGCGTGATCAGCGCTGGGCCATCCGCGACTTCCTGGGCCTGGCCCGGACCACCGTGGAGCTCATCTGATGGCCACCGTCGTGCGCGCCCAGCAAGGCGACACCCTGGACCGGGTCTGCCTGCGGCACTACGGCCGCACCCAGGGCGTCACCGAGGCCGCGCTCGAAGCCAACCCGGGCCTGGCCGAGCTCGGCCCCATCCTGCCAATCGGCACACCTATCACCCTGCCAGGCGCCCCCGCCCAAGCTTCTGCCGGCATTGCTGCGCAGCAGCCGGTGAACCTCTGGGACTGACCCCATGCACGAGAAACCTCCTATGCCCGACCGTCCCGACACCTGGGCCTGGCTCGCCGCCTGGCTCGAACACAACTGGCCTGCGCTCTACGCCGGGCTGGTAGCTGGCGTCATTGCCGCCCTGCGCATCGCCTACGGCGGCGGCACCCTGCGGCGCGTGCTGCTCGAAGCGCCGCTCTGCGGCGCCCTGGCCCTGGCCGCAAGCCACGGTCTTTCCCTGCTGGGCATCCCCGCCAGCACCGGCCCCTTCTGGGGCGGAATCATCGGACTGCTAGGCGTCGAGGGCACTCGCGCCGCGGCCAAACGCTTCGTCGAACGCAAGGTGGAAACGCAATGAACCAGCCCAAGATCCTGCTCATCGGCGCCCACGGCCTCGCCGTGCGCGACCTGCAGAAAGCCCTGGCCGCGGCCGGCTTCACCGTCGACCTGGACGGCGCCTACGACGAAGACACCGAGCAAGCAGTCGAAGCCTTCCAGCGCTCGGTCGGACTGGTGGCCGATGGCATCGCTGGCCCCAAGACCTTCGCCGCCCTGCTGGGCAAGCGCGACCCGCTCCACCTGGGCTACGCCGACCTCGAGCTCGCCGGCAAGACCCTGGGCGTCCCCATCGCGGCCGTCCAGGCGGTCAATGAGGTCGAGTCCAAGGGCGAAGGCTTCCTGGACAACGGCAAGGTGGTGATCCTGTTCGAGCGCCACGTCTTCTACCAGCGCCTGGTCAAGGCCCACGGTCAGGCCGAGGCCGATCGCCTGGCAGCCCTCAACCCGAGCCTGATCAACCCGAAGTCCGGCGGCTACGCTGGCGGCGCGGCCGAGTGGCAGCGCCTGACCTCGGCCCGGCAGATCGACGAGGCCTGCGCGCTGGAGTCGTGCAGCTGGGGCCTGTTCCAGATCATGGGCTACCACTGGCAGAACCTCGGCTATGCCAGCGTCCAGGACTTCGTCACCCGCATGCAGACCAGCGAAGCCGAGCAGCTCGACGCCTTCGTCCGCCTTGTCAAGGCGGAGCCCGCGCTGCTCAAGGCATTGAAGGCCGGCAAGTGGGCAGACTTCGCCCGCGGCTACAACGGCCCGGCCTACGCCCGCAACCTCTACGACGTGAAGCTCGAGCGCGCTTTCACCCGCTACAGCGCTGCCGCCCCGGCTAAGGACGCCGCATGACACCCGTCACCGACGTGCAGCGCCTGGATCCGCAGGATGGGGAGGTCTTCATCCTGCCGGCCGGCGCGTCCTTTGAGGAAGCCGAGCGCCTCTGCGAAGCCATCCAGACCGCAAAGCCTGGCGTGCGGGCTGTCGTGGTGATCGGCGAGCTCGAGCACCTGGACCAGGCGGCGATGAACCGCGCTGGCTGGTACCGCCAATGATCAGCTGGAAGGAGAAGGCGCTCTTCTCGCTCGCCCTGGCCCTGACGATCGCCGTGCTGTGCCTGACCCTCTATGCGCAGGGCCTGCGCATAGACCAGGCCAACCAGCAGCGCGAGGCCGCCGAGGACCAGGTCACCCAGCTAATTGGTGAGCGGGACGACCTCACCGCCACCCTCACCCAGCAGCGGGCCGCCCAGGCCCAGCTGCAGACCACCCAGAAAAACCTGCGCCGCGAGATCGATGTTCGCCGGCGCCGGATCCAGGAGCTCGAAGATGAAAACGCCGAACTCAAGGCTTGGGCTGGTCAGCCTCTGCCTGCTGCTGCTCGCCGGCTGCGCCAGCGGCCCGTCCTCACCGGAGCCACGGCTTACCGTGAGTGGCTGTCCAGTGGTAACGCGCTGCCAGCTGCCGTCGACCGCCCCGCGCAATAACGGCGAGCTCCTGGACGACAGCGAAGCCCTGGAGGCTGCCTGGGCCGACTGCGCCGCCCAGGTCGATATGGTCTATGACGCCCAGCAGGCCCGGCCATGAACAAGCCCGAGAGCCTGCGCGCTCACTTGCTCGCCGCCGTCCCTGAGCTGCGCCACAGCCCGGACCGGCTGCTGGTCTTCATCGACAAGGGCAAGCTGCGCTGCACCGCCGCGGCCAGCCTGTCCTGGGAATACGGCTACGAGCTGCAGATCATCCTGACCGACTTCGCCGGCCACCCGGACGCCGTGATGCTGCCGCTGCTGGCCTGGGTCCGGACGAACCAGTCCGAGCTCCTGGTCAACCTGGACAAGTCCGCCCAGGGCATCGGCTTCGAGGCTGACATCCTGGACAACTCCAAGGTGGATCTAGCTATCACCCTGCCCCTCACCGAGCGCGTGGTCGTCAAGAGCCAGCCAGACGGCACCTATCAGCTGAGCCACGTTCCAGAATCGAAATACACCGAGTACCAGGAGCCGGCCACCTGGCAGGTCTTCGCTGGCGGTGAGCTGCTCGCCGAGTGGCAATCCGGATCCACCGGTGACGCTCTGGCCCTGGAAACGCCACATCCGGGCCGCAGCCGTGGCTGACCTCGAGGCGCTGGAGACCTGGCTTTCGCCGCTGCTGCAGAAGCTCGATGGCCGCGGCCGGGCTCAACTGGCTCGCAAGGCTGCCCAGCAGCTGCGCCGCGGTCAGCAGCAGCGGATCCGCGCCCAGGTGAACCCGGATGGCTCACCGTTCGAGGCGCGCAAGCCGCGGGATCTGCGTGGCAAGAAGGGCCGAATCAAGCGGCGCATGTTCGAGAAGCTCAAGATGGCCCGATACCTCAAGGCCAAGGGCACGCCGCAACAGGCGGTGATCGGCTTCGCCGGTCGCGTCTCCCGCATTGCTCGTGTCCACCAGTACGGTCTGAAAGACCGCGCCGAGCGTGGGGCACCTGAGGTTCGCTATCCTCGCCGCCAGATCCTCGGCCTTATGGAGAGAGACGTCAAAGCCCTAGAAGAAATGGTACTAGACGCACTGAACCTCTAAAATCTCTTGGCAGAATATCGCTGTCACTTCATCGACCACGATATGTCAAATACCTTCCTAATACATCCCTAGTCAATTCAAACATTTTCCACCTAATTTCAGTATTAGTTTCCTTCGCGCCAAGCCAGTTACCATGCCTTACCGGATCAGAATACTCCTTTACCTTAAGGCGAATCTCTTCTCTGTCAGTGCCTAATGCATCATGCATCGCACGCCAATTCTTTTCTCGCCCAGTCTCAAAGTCAAATGCGCACCGAATACTCTCTATCGCCCTATAACAATAGGTGGCGCAGTCGGTCTCATTTATCAGTGCTTGCGAATAGTCTCTAAGAGCGAATCTAAAGAATACATCTGCGCAAGCAAGATCAAGAGCGCGACCGAACTCCGCTAATTCATTTTCGTAACCGAGAGAATCACTGACGCTTGGCCTTATAGGATCAGCACCAAAAAAAAACTCATCATCCTCTGCAGTGTATTGCAGTATTTCAACAGATAGGCTAATACCACGCGCAAACCCCAAAGATACGATCACAGTGGAAGCAAAATTCTGGGCAAGAATTTTGGCAGCAAAATAGCCATCTAGCTTTTCACTTTCTACCGTTACTTTGAATTGAGAACCATGACACAGCAAGCTAAACACCTCACCGCTATCTAGAATATTGGTTACCTTCGGGGTGGAAATTGAAGCCCTCTCTGGCCTCACAACACCGGTAAATACATATTTCATAGCTGTACCCGTTTAGCAATAGCCTCGATCAAAGTAACTTCTTGATCCCGGCTTTCAACTAAACTGAAGAGGGTACTGACCCAAGTAGTCGTGCGCGGCAGATCGGGATTCGAAGTTAACTCGTATAAATATTGAGTAGTTAAAGTTTGCACGCTTTCTTCAAAGCTATCTTTCATGCACCACTTTATCGGACGCATAACATCTATTACAGCCTGACCATACTCAATTGCCTGGTCCCTGGATGGAATCCTTCCCTTGTGTATTACGGCATTACGAAGCTCTACCTTTTTTTTGTGCAGCAACTGCGGCGGCATGCCGAATGCATCAGTGTAAGCCGAAAGGAAAGCACCTAACTGCCTTTCAGACTGAGACGATATTTCCTTCCAAAAATTTTCTACCGATTCCTTCGCAACCCCTGTCGAATTCAACTTTACCCTAATAAAAAATTCAAAAAAGCGTTCCATACTGGAAGTGAAATTTGCTACAGCCTCACGATAGTAACCATCTACGATAGCAGATACAGCGAGCTCAGAAAGCACCTCAAACCGTTGAGGCTGTAAGATATGCACCGACTTATGGCCAAATGGGCAGGTGGTTTCGTAAACCCCGTCATCGCGGAGCTCCATGTACGCGGGCATATAATTAGTCTTTACATCAGCAATGCAATCACGGCAATAGATAGCAATACGCATAACCTTTCTCCTCAGTCACCTAACTATCCTTTCTTGTAGCAATCAATGCTACATCACAGGATAGCTGCACCTCGCGCGCGCGGTCGCCATCCTCCGCGGCATGACCGATATCGCCGCCCTCTCCCGCCTCATTGAGAACCTGATCCGCCTCGGCACCATTGCCGAGGTCAACCATGGCAGTCTCCCAGACAAGCGCCCTGCCCGGGTTCGGGTTCAGAGCGGCGAGCTGCTGACCGGCTGGCTGCCCTGGGCCGCACTGCGCGCTGGCACCTCGCGCGACTGGGATCCGCCCACGGTGGGCGAGCAGGTCTTGGTCCTCAGCCCCAGCGGCCAGACCGCCCAGGGCATCGCCATTACCGGCCTGTTCAGCGCCCTCATTCCTGCCAACGGCGATCGCGCCGGCCTGCACCGCCGCACCTACCCGGACGGCGCCGTCGTCGAGTACGACAGCGAAGCCCACCAGCTGCTGGCCACCCTGCCCGCCGGCGGACGTGTCGAGATCGTCGCCCCGGGAGGTTTAAAGCTGCAGGGCGACGTCGACATCGACGGCCTGGTGACCGTGACCCGCGACGTCGTCGCCGCCGGCATCAGCCTGGTTAAGCACCCGCACGGGGGCGTCCAGGCCGGCAACGCGAAGACCGGAGCGCCCACGCCATGATGAGCCGCACAACGGGCCTCGCCATCACCGAGCTCGAGGAGCTCCAGCAATCGGTCGGCGACATCCTCACCACCCCGATCGGCACCCGCGTGATGCGCCGCCCCTATGGCTGCGACCTGTTCAGCCTGATCGATCAGCCGTTCAACGACGCCACCGCGCTGCAGGCCAAGGCCGTGGCCGTGATTGCCCTCATGCGCTGGGAGCCGCGGCTCAACCTCACCCGCATCGCGCTCACCCTGGGCGACGCCCCGGGCCAGGCCTTCGTCGACCTGGAGGGCTACAGCACCGTCACCAACGCCGCCGTCAGCCTGCGCGCCCCCTTGGTCTTTGGAGGCCTCGCATGATCGACCTTTCCCTCCTGCCGTTGCCCGACGTCGTAGAGTCCTTGGGCTTCGAGACCCTGCTGGCCGCCCGCAAGGCCCGCCTGGTCAGCCTGTATCCGGCCGCCGAGCAGGCCAACATCGCCGCGCGCCTGGAGCTGGAGTCGCAGCCGCTGAACAAGCTGCTCCAGGAGAACACCTACCGCGAGCTCATCCTCCGCCAGCGCATCAACGACGGCGCCAAGGCGGTGATGCTGGCCTACGCCACCGGCGCGGACCTTGAGAACGTCGCTGCCTGGTACGGCGTCCAGCGCCTGCTGGTGACGCCGGCCGACACCCGCGTCACCCCGGCCATCCCCGCCGTCTATGAGACGGACGATCGCCTGCGGTACCGGACCCAGCTCGCCCTGGAAGGCTTCACCACCGCCGGCCCGCGCAACGCCTACCGCTATCACGCGCTGTCCGCCTCGGCCAAGGTCAAGGACGTGGCCATCCTGCGTCCCATCCAGGGCACCGTGCGGGTCGTGGTCCTGAGCACCGAAGGCGACGGCACGCCGAGCGCCGCGCTGCTGGCCACCGTGACCGCGGCGCTCAACGACGAAGACGTCCGGCCACTCTGCGACACCGTCGAAGTGGTCGCCGCCGAGATCCTGCCCTACCAAGTGGCGGCCACCCTGATCTTCTACAGCGGCCCGGATATGGCCGTCGTGCAAGCCGCGGCCCTGGCCAAGGCGCAGGCCTACGTGGCCGAGCGCCACGCCATGGGCCAGGACGTCTCCCGCTCGGGCCTGTTCGCCGCGCTGCATCAGAGCGGCGTGCAGAACGTCATCCTGACCAGCCCGGCCACCGACCTCGAGGTCGCCCCGCACCAGGCCGCCTACTGCACCGGCATCACCCTGACCCAGGGCGGCACCGATGAGTAGCGTCCTGCTGCCACCCAACAGCCTGCCCCTGGAGCGTGCGATCACCGCCAGCGGCGCCGGCCTCGATGCGCTGCCGGTGCCGATCCGCGATCTGTGGAACCCCTGGAAGTGCCCGGCCGCGGTGCTGCCCTGGCTGGCCTGGGCGGTATCGGTCGACGACTGGGACGTCAACTGGGGCGAGGACGCCAAGCGCCAGATCATTGCGGATTCCGTCACCGTCCACCGGCACAAGGGCACCCGCGGCGCCGTCCGCCGCGCCCTGACCAACCTGCTCGGCTCCGAGGCCTTCACCCTCATTGAGGGCGCCACGGGCGGCCTCCACGATGCCAGCCGCACCTACAACGGCGACCGCTTCTATGGCCATGACGAGCACTGGGCCAAGTACAGCGTGTACGTCACCCAGCCCATCAGCGTGGCCCAGGCCGCGCGGATCCGCCAAACCCTCGCCGACGTCGCCCCGGCGCGCTGCGAGCTCATTGCCCTCAACTTCACCGCTGCGCTCAACGATCACAGCGGCACCTTCCGTTACGACGGGACCTTCACCTACGGAGTCGCTTGATGACGAACCTCACCGATAAAGAGCAGTGGGAGGATGGCGTCTACCAGATCGAGAAAACCGATCCGGTAGTCGGCGGCCCCGAAGGGCTCTCCAACCGCCAGGGCCAGCAGCTGGCCAACCGCACCAAGTACCTCAAAGGCCTAATTGACGGCCTGCTCAGCGGAGCACGCAGCGCTGCGGTGGCCGTCAAGCTGGCCACCGCGCGGGCTATCAACCTGACGGGTGATGCCGGCGGCTCAGCCAACTTCGACGGCTCGGCCAACGCCAGCATCACCGTGACCCTGGCCAAGACTGGCGTAGCAGCCGGCACTTACGGCAGCGTCACCGTCGACGAGAAGGGCCGCGTCACGGCCGGGGCGGTCATTACGGCCGTGGCCAATGGCGGTACCGGCAACAGCACCGGCCAGGCACCGAGTGCCACCAAGCTGGCCACCGCCCGGACCATCAACGGCGTGCCTTTCGACGGAACGGCAAACATCGCCATCACCGACGACAGCAAGGCGCCGCTCAACTCGCCGGTACTGACGGGTGATCCGCGCGCGCCGACCCCGGCCGCCGGCGACAATGACACCAGCATCGCCACGACGGCCTTCGTCCAGGCCGCGATCGCTGCCCTGGTCAATGGCTCGCCGGAAGCGCTCAACCAGCTGAACGAATTGGCGGCCGCCCTGGGCAACAACCCGAACTACGCCACCGATATGGCCACGGCGCTGGGGCTCAAGGCCAACAGCGAGTCGCCGAACCTGACCGGTACGCCCAAGGCGCCCACGGCCGGCATCGCCACCAACACCACCCAGATCGCCACCACCGCCTTCGTGCAGGCCGTGATGGCGGCCTACGGCCTGGCCGGCGCGGCGCCGGTACAGAACAACGCGATAAACCTCAACGACGCACCGGTAGGAGGCATGATCCGGTGCGAAGACGCCGTGACCGCCGGCGCAGCCTTGAACTGGCCTGTGACCGGCGCGGCGGATGCCGCCCGGGTGGCGTTCGAGGTCTTCACCCACGGCCAGCCAGGCTCTGGTGCTCGCTTGACCCAGGTGGCTACCGAAGTCTTCGGCGCCTCGGGCGGTCGTGGGCGGACGTTCGTTCGGGTGCGGCACGACGCGAGCTGGTATGCATGGCGCGAATTCGTGTTCGCCGACCAGTTGGCCAACGTTGCCCGAACCGGCAAGTTTTCCGACCTTCAGGACCAGACTGATCATGTGCTGAAAGGCACGACGACGGGCAATGGCTGGAAGCTGGTCACGCTGCAGAACCTGGAGACCGCTGGAAACCTGTCGCTGGAATACCGCAACTATGTCGGTATCACCACGCTGTGCTATCAGGGCGTCAACGACGGCAAGGGCGGCTGGAGGCCTCGCTGGTTCTTCACCCCCAGCGGCTCGGCAACCGAAGACCGTCGCGCCTACTTCGGCGGCCTCAATGACCAAGACCAGCTGGAGTACGTGGTCAAGACGCGAATCCGGCCGGGTAGCAGCTGGACCAACGATCCCAGCGGGGCCAGCCTGTGTGTCCAGAGCGATGCCGGCGACGGCACTGGTGGCCTCTCCGTGATGAGCTACGCGCCCACCGTGGCCATGCTGGATCGGACCGGCGGCGCCAAGTCCTCCCGCTGGAAGACCGACGGCAACAACCTGTTTCTGGAGTGGGACAACGGCGACAACGGGGCAACGTGGAACCCGTCCCTGCTGAGCGTGACCCCCGGCGGTGAGGTTCGGTCGCTGTCGCAGAACGCCTATCGGATCGTGTCCGGCAACTACGGCACCTTCTGGCGCAATGACGGCAATTATCTATGGCTCATGCTCACCGCTTCGGGCGATCCGTATGGCGGCTACAACTCGCTCCGCCCGCTGTCGGTCAAGCTCGATACCGGCAAGGTCGTAGTGGGTAACGGCATCGAAATGCCGACCAAGGCTCGCGGCGATAACAGCAACGATGGCGCCAATACTGCCTTCGTTCAGGACGCCACCGGCACACGCACCGCCGAGATCGTCTTCTTCCCCAACAGCTCGGCACCGGCCGGCTTCCTCAAAGCCAACGGCGCAGCGGTATCGCGCTCCACCTACGCCGCGCTGTTTGCCGTGATCGGTACCAACTTCGGCGCAGGGGATGGCTCCACCACGTTCAACCTGCCGGACCTGCGTGGTGAGTTCCTGCGCGCCTGGGACGATGGGCGCGGCGTCGATGGTGGTCGGGTCCTGAATAGCAGCCAGGCCAGCCAGAACCTGAACCACACCCACTCTGCTACCGCGGCGTATTCCGGTGCTCACCAGCACACCATGTCGTTCAAGCAGGACCGCGCGCCTGAAGGCGCTGGTAATGCGGTGTATGGCGATGAGGCCTATTACTCCGGTGAAGCCAGTCAGGGCACCAGCACTGCGGGCGATCACACCCACACCATCACCGTCAACTTCAGCGGCGGTACCGAATCCCGCCCGCGCAACATCGCGCTGCTGGCCTGCATCAAGTATTGAGGATCGCCCCCATGACAGTTACCGACTCTGAAAACCTGCTGGTCAGCCTGGACCTTCCCACCCAGGCCACTGCGCTTCCCTGGTGGCAAGACCGCCTGGCTCCCCAGGTGGCCACCTTCGACTCGGTGTCCGGCGAGCTCCTGGGCAAAACGTCGGCGGATCCCAGCCCGCTGGAGCCGGATGTCTGGCTCATCCCGGCCCACAGCACCCTGGACAACCCGCCCGAGCCGAGCGCCGGCCTGGTCCTGGTGCGCCGTGATGGGGCCTGGATCGAGGTCGAGGACCACCGCGGTGCCACTGTCTACCACACCGGCAGCGGTGAGCCCCACCAGTGGACGCTGCTGGGCCCACTGCCCAGCGATTACACCCTGGTGGCGCCCCTGAGCGAATTCGACACCTGGCAGGACGACCACTGGCAGCTGGACGAAGCCGCGCAACTGGCCACGGCCAAGGCCCTGGCTACCCGCAAGCGCGCCCTGCTGCTGCAGTACGCCAGCAACCAGGTCAACGCCCTGCAGGATGCCGTGGATCTGGAGATCGCCACGGAGGCCGAGACCAAGGCGCTCAAGTCCTGGAAGACCTACCGGGTGCTGCTCAATCGCGTTGACACCATCGGCGCCGTTCCGGCCGAAGGCGACTGGCCGGCAAGCCCGGATCCGGACGCAACGTCTGGCTATCTGGCAGCAAATACATAGATAACGCCGGCTGTCGCGGTTATGCCAGCGCAGGGTTGTGGGCAGCTGGTGATAGGCGCAAGCCCTGGCCTATCTTCAGTGCTCTGCTAGCAGGGAAGCCAAGAATGCGCACCGTTGCCCACCACGCCAAGAATTTCAGACGCGAATTTCGCCTAATACCCAGCTTCGTTTGGGGATCGCGAATCTTCATTCTCTTCGCCTTATCGATGTTGCTTGTCATCCTTTCGATAGCGCTTTTCTTCTACCACCACGTCTACCTGCAGCTTCCGACCTACGCGAATCTCTCCTACTGGACCCTCTTCTGGGAGATGCCAATGCTGCTAGGCCTCGCCCAGATCCTGATAGAGGTTGACCGACGTCGCTTCGCCCGCAATCACCCAGGTAAGAGAATCTTGGGCATCCGGCAGGCAATGTCGGCAACGGATCGAGCGAAGCGGCGAATGATTTCCGAGCACTTTGCTGGCCGGGAAGACTTTGTCGAGCTGGCCAGAGAGCTCATCGAACAATGGGAGTGGCGTCAGTCACTGGAGCGACGCGCTGGTAGTCCGGCAACCCTTCGCACCCGTCACTTTTTCAGCCTACCGAGTGCAGGTAATTTCGCGACGTATCTCGGTGGGCTTCTCGCCGTGATAGCGGCTGTGGTCGTGGCCCTTATCGACAAGGAAACCTTTTACCCTGCGCTTCCAACGCTCTGGTCGGATTTTTCCTCCGCCTACTCGGCATTGTTCCAAATCATCGTGGTGCCGATAGCCGCGTGCATCCTGCCTGCCGCGTGCATTCTCGATATGGTGACCGGGTTAGGGCATCGAGTGGTCGAGCGCGCCAACGACGACTATCTCAGCGATGCGGGCTTTTACAGATTCATCAAGGAGCTGGTTCTACTCGAGGAGCACAAACAACGCCGCGGGCTGATGACCACCACTGGCTGGGCATACTGGTCCTTCCGGATCGGCACTGCTCCGCTTCGCGACGTACCCCGCTTATGGCGAAATAAGCGCCGATCAGTAAGGCTGGCGAAACGACGCCGGTCTCACGCCTGACAGGCGATGCAGAAGCGTTTTCCGCCCACCATGCAGAGCCACATCGCGTGATTTTGTAGCTCCCGCCCCTACAAACCCCGCCCCGCGACCCGCGCGCGCGGATCCGCCAGCCTGTGCAGCGTCACCTACCCACCTGCGCAGGCAACCCCTCATGGCTGACTACCATCACGGCGTGCGTGTCCTCGAGATCAATCAGGGCACCCGCTCCATTTCCACCGTCTCCACCGCCGTCATCGGCGTGGTCTGCACCGGCAGCGATGCCGATGCCACCGCTTTCCCACTCAACAATCCCGTCCTGCTGACCAACGTCCAGGGCGCTATCGGCAAAGCCGGCACCAGGGGCACCCTGGCCGAGTCGCTGCAGGCGATCGCCGACCAGTCCAAGCCCGTCACCGTCGTGGTCCGCGTGGCCGATGGCGCCAACGCGGCCGAGCTGCAGAGCAACATCATCGGCGGCGTCGCCAATGGCCGTTACACCGGCATGAAGGCGCTGCTCGCGGCCAAGGCCCAGCTGGGCATCACGCCGCGCATCCTGGGCGTGCCCGGGCTCGACACCCAGGCCGTCACCACCGCCATGGTGGCCATCGCCAAGCAGCTGCGCGGCTTCGTATACGCGAGCTGCAACGGCTGCGCCACCAAGGAAGAGGCCGTCGCCTACCGCAACCAGTTCGGCGCCCGTGAGCTGATGCTCCATTGGCCGGACTTCCTAGCCTGGTCCACCGTCCAGAACGCCACTGTGACCGCCAACGCTACCGCCCGGGCGCTGGGCCTGCGCGCCCAGCTGGACCAGAGCACCGGCTGGCACAAAACCCTGTCCAACGTGGCCGTGGATGGCGTGACCGGCATCAGCAAGGACGTCTTCTGGGATCTGCAAAACACCGCAACGGACAGCGACTACCTCAACGGCAACGAGGTGACCACGCTAATCAACCACGACGGCTATCGCTTCTGGGGCTCCCGCACCACCAGCGAGGATCCACTTTTCGCCTTCGAGAACTACACCCGCACCGCCCAGGTGCTGGCCGACACCATGGCCGAGGCGCATTTCTGGGCCAATGACCGCCCCATGCACCCGAGCCTGGTGCGCGACATCGTCGAGGGCATCAACGCCAAGTTCCGCGAGCTGACCCGCCAGGGCTACCTGCTCGGCGGCGAGTGCTGGTACGACGCCGATGCCAACGAGAAGGAGACGCTCAAGGCCGGCAAGCTCTTTCTGGACTACGACTACACCCCGGTCCCGCCGCTGGAAGACCTGACCCTGCGCCAGCGCATCACCGACCGCTTCCTGGTCGACTTCGCCAGCCGCGTCAACGCCTGATCCCTACCCTGAACATCCGGCGTCCCCTAGGGCGCCTTCTGGAGAGCTGCCCTTATGGCTATGCCCCGCAAACTCAAGAACATGATGCTTTTCAACGACGGCTACTCCTACCTGGGCGTCGCCAAGTCCTGCACCCTGCCGCCCCTCGGCCGCAAGATGGAAGCCTTCCGCGGCGCCGGCATGAACGGCCCGGTCAAGGCAGACCTGGGTTTCTCCGACGACGGCATTCAGCTGGAGTGGACCCTGGGCGGCCTGGACCTCACCGCCCTAAAGCAATTCGGCGCCGTGGGCGCCGCAGCCGTACCCCTGCGCTTCACCGGTACCTACCAGCAGGACGACACCGGCGAGGACACCGCCGTCGAGGTCGTGGTCCGCGGCCGCCACGAAACCATCGAGATGGGCGAGGCCACTCCGGGCGAGGACACCGAGCACAAGATCACCACCACCTGCAGCTACTACAAGCTGATCGTGGCAGGCGCGACCGTGATCGAGATCGACCTCCTCAACTTCGTCGAGAACGTCGGCGGTGAAGACCGCCTGGCCAAGCAGCGCGCTGCCCTCGGCATCTGATCCCTCCCATTTTCCGGCCCGCTGCGGCGGGCCAGTCCTAGCCCATTACCTGGAGTACCACCATGAGCGATACCGCCCAAGACAACGTCGTCGTCCTCGATCAACCCATCACGCGCGGCGAGACCACCATTGACCAGATCACCCTGCGCAAACCTAACGCCGGCGAGCTGCGCGGCGTTTCCCTGGCCGAACTGCTGCAGCTGGACGTCGCCGCGATCATGCGCGTGACCCCGCGCATCAGCATCCCCAGCCTGACCGAAGCCGAAGTCCGCTCCATGGATCCGGCCGACCTGGTCGACGTCGGCGGGAAGATCGCTGGTTTTTTGCTCAAGAAGTCGGTCAGGGCGGAGCTCTCCCCGTCCGCGTAGAGGAAGCGATGGCGGATCTCGCCATCACCTTCCACTGGCAACCAGCCCAGCTCGACCAGTTGGGCCTGGCCGAACTGATGGACTGGCGCGAGCGCGCCCGCAAACGAGTTGCCCCCGATGGCCAATGACCTGCAGATCCGCGTCCTCCTGTCCGCCCTGGACAAGGTCACGGCTCCACTCAAACGGATCGCCGGGGGCGGCAACGCGACCGCCCGGGCGCTCAAGGCTGCCCGGGACCGGGTCAAGGAGCTGAACCAGCAGCAGCAGGATATCAGTGCCTACCAGCGCCAACGCGAGGCCGTGCGCCAGAGCGCCGAGGCCCTAGCCAAGGGCCAGGAAAGACTCCGCTCCTACCGCGAGCAGCTCAAGGCCATGGACGCCCCGTCCGCCACCTTCCAGAAGATCTTCGCCAATGCGGCCGCTGCCGTCGACAAGCTGCAGGCCAAGCACACCGCCCAGCGCGCCGAGCTGCAGCGTCTGCTGCCAATCATGCGCGCCAGTGGCGTCGATACCCGCGACCTCGGCGGCGCCCAGGCTCGGCTGCAGGCGCAACTCACCAGCGCCAATGCCGCGATCGACACCCAGCGGGGCAAGCTTGACCGCCTCAATCGCACCCAGGAGAAGCTGGCCAGTGCCCGCGGCAAACTCAAGCGCGGCCAGGAGCTGGCCGGCAATGCCGCCATGGCCGGGGCCAGCTCCGCCGCTACCGGCGCCGCGATCGGTGGCCCGGTGCTGGGCATGATCAAGGCCTTCGCACCGGCCGAGGACGCCGCCACCCAGCTACGCGCCTCGCTGATGCTGAGCGACGGCACCGCCCCCAAGGAATTTAAGGAGATCTCCGACCTGGCGACGCGCCTGGGCGATCGCCTGCCCGGTACCACCGCTGAGTTCCAGGAAATGATGACCATGCTGGTGCGCCAAGGGATGTCGGCCAAGATCATCCTCGGCGGCATGGGCGAGGCTGCGGCCTACCTGGGCGTCCAGCTCAAGATGCCCGTCACCGAGGCGGCCGAGTTCGCCGCCAAGATGCAGGACGCCACCCGCACCAGCGAGAAGGACCTCATGGGCCTGATGGACACCATCCAGCGCGGCTTCTACCTAGGCGTCGACTCCAACAACATGCTGGAAGGCTTCAGCAAGATCAGCCCGGCGCTGGACATCATCAAAAAGGAAGGCCTTGAGGCAGCCAACGCCCTGGCCCCCTTGCTGATCCAGCTCGACCAGACCGGCATGGAGGGCGGCGCCGCCGGCAACGCCCTGCGCAAGATCTTCCAGATGGGCATGGACACCGACAAAGTCGGCAAGGCCAACAAGGGCCTAAAGGACAAGGGCATCAAGCTGGACTTCACCGACGGCAAGGGCGAATTCGGCGGCATGGAGAAGCTCTACGCCCAACTGGACAAGCTCAAGGGGCTCAACACCGAGACCCGCCTGGGCGTGCTGAAACAGGTCTTCGGCGATGACTCGGAGACACTCACCGCGCTCAACACCATGATGTCCAAGGGCCTGGCCGGCTACCAGGAAGTCCAAAGCAAGATGAAGGCCCAGGCCGACCTGCAGATGCGCGTCAACGAGCAGCTGGGCACCCTTTCCAACACCTGGGAGGCCGCGACTGGCGCCTTCACCAACGCCCAGGCCGACTTCGGCGCCGCCGTTGCGCCCCAGCTCAAAGAAATCATCACCTGGCTGGGTGGCCTCGCCGGCAAAACCGGCGCCTGGGCCCGGGAGAATCCAGTCCTGGCCGGCAACCTGGTCAAGGTGGCCGCGGTGCTGTCTGCCGTTTCGATCGCCTTCGGTACCATCGCCCTGGGCGTAGCCGGAGTGCTCGGCCCCTTCCTCGCACTGCGCTTCATGCTTGCTCAGGTCGGCATCCGCCTGCCCAGCCTGCTGGGCCTGCTCTTTAAGCTCGGCAAGGGCGCTTTCCCCCTGGTAGCGGCTGGCCTTCGCATGATCGGTGCGGCAGCGATCGCCAACCCCATTGGCGCTGTCCTGTTCGGACTGGTCACCGCCGGCGCCCTGATCTACGCCAATTGGAAAACAATCGGTCCGTGGTTCGCAGGGGTATGGGCGGAAATGAAGGCACGGGCCACGGGTGGTATTGCTGGCATCGCTGGGCTAATCCTGGACTTCTCGCCGATCGGCCTCTTCTACCGGGCCTTCGCCGCCGTGCTGAATTACTTCGGCCTGGAGCTTCCCACCCGGCTGACCGAGCTCGGCGCCGTACTGCTCGATGGCCTCACAGCGGGCGTCAGCGGTGGGATCGGCGGCATCGCCCGCCAGATCCTCGACTTCTCGCCGGTCGGGCTCTTCTACCAGGCCTTCGCTGCCGTGCTGAATTATTTCGGCTTCGACCTCCCGGCCAAATTCACCGAACTGGGCGGCATGATCATGGACGGCCTCGTCCGCGGCATCACCGGCCGCCTGGGCGCGGTGAAAGATGCCGTGATGGGCGCCGGCCAGAGTGCGATCAACTTCTTCAAGGAGAAGCTGGACATCCACTCGCCCTCCCGCGTCTTCGCCGCCCTAGGCGAATACACCATGCAGGGCCTGGCGGTCGGCATGGGCAAAGGCGAAGGCAGCCCTTTGGGCCAGATTGCCGACACTGCCAAGCGTATTGCAGCTACGGCAACGGCGGCGCTTGCCCTCGGCAGTGCTCCGCAGATGGCAGCCGCCCAGCCACTGCCATCTGCCCAGCAGCAACAGATGGAGGCGGTACGCCAAGTCACCCAGCAGCCGGCAACCATCGCGCTGGCCCAGCCGGCCGGCGACACCATACCGCTCCAGCGGCAAATCGAGTCAGTACGCCAAGCCATCCTGCAGTCGGCAGCAGCCGCTGTCCCGGCGATCGCCAAGGACACATCACCGCAGGGAACGCAGATCGATGCGGTACGCCAGGCCACGCTGCAGCAGCCAGAGCGCGAGCCGATCGCCTTCGATAGCCGGCCCGCGTTGCTGCCAGCGCCGCCTCCAGCGCCCGCAGCAGGTGACCATTACGAAATCCATATCCACGCCGCTCCTGCGCAGGATCTGCAGGCCATCGCCCGTCAGGTCCGTGCCGAGCTGGCCCGCCTGCAGGCAGAGAAAGCCGCCCGCGGCCGCAGCAGCCTCAGAGACAGGACCTGACGACCATGATGATGGCCCTCGGCAATTTCATCTTCAGCCTCTACACCCTCGCCTACCAGGAGCTCCAGCGGCAGACCGACTACCGCCACGCCAGCAGCTCCCGCGTGGGCGCCGCGCCGGCGCGCCAATTTCTGGGCAAGGGCGACGACAGCATCACCCTGCCCGGCTGGCTCGCCCCGGAGCTTGCAGGCACGCCCAGCAGCCTGGACGTGCTGCGCTACATGGCCGGTACCGGCGGCGCATGGCCGCTGATCGAGGGCAGCGGGCGGATCTATGGCCTCTGGGTCATCGAGAGCATCACGGAGACCAAGACGCTCTTCTTCTCGGACGGCACCCCGCGACGCATCGAATTCAGCATCGCCCTCAAGCGCGTCGACGACGACACCGGCCGCGAGCTGCTCGGCGCCGGCATGGCCGGCATGGGCACCCTGCTGAGGAAACTGTTGTGATCCAGGAGCTGCTCGACACCGCCTACGGACAGCTGCGCACCCTCGGCCGCGACCTGGTGCAGGGCGCCACCTATGCCCAGGCGCGCTACCAGATCCTGGTCGACGGCAAGGACATCAGCGCCCTCATCGCGCCGCGGCTGATCAGCCTGGATCTAACGGACAACCGCGGCCTCGAGGCCGACCAGTTGAGCCTGGTGCTGTCCGACCATGACGGCCTGCTGGCCATCCCGCCCCGGGGCGCCAAAATCCGCCTCTGGCTGGGCTGGTCCACCACCGGCCTGATCGACAAGGGCAGCTACATCGTCGACGAGACCGAGCACAGCGGCGCCCCAGATGTGCTCAGCATCCGCGCCCGCAGCGCCGACCTGCGCAAGGGCCTCAAGACCAAGCGGGACCAGAGCTACAGCGCCACCACCCTCGGCGCCGTGCTGCGCGTCCTGGCCGCACGCCAGGGCCTCACCCCGCTCATCGCGCCCGACCTTGAGGCGCAGCCCGTCCTGCAGCTGGACCAGACCGGCGAATCGGACGCCAACCTCCTGACCCGCCTGGGCGAGGACTACGACGCGGTGGCCACCGTGAAGGCTGGCCGGCTGCTGTTCCTCCCGGCCGGCGGCGGCAAGGCCGTGAGCGGCGCCGACCTGGGCCACGTCACCCTCACTCGCAAGGACGGCGACCAGCACAACTACCTCCAGGCCGATCGCGAGAGCTACGACGCCGTGCGTGCCTTCTACTACGACGTCAACAGCGCCAAGAAACAGGAGGCCATTGCCGGTGGCGGCGAGAACGTGAAGGACCTGCGCCACACCTACACCGACCAGCTCTCCGCGCTGCGCGCCGCCCGGGCCGAGTGGAACCGCCTGCAGCGCGGTACTGCCACCCTCACCTACCAGCTCGCGCTCGGCCGCCCGGAGCTCATGCCCGAACTCACCTACACCCTCCAGGGCGTGAAGGCCGAGATCGACGCCATCATCTGGTACGGGGGGAACGTCCAGCACAGTCTCACGGCCAACGGCGGCTACACCACGCGCCTGGAGCTGGAAGCCAAGCTGCCGGAGGACCTGGTCGCCGACCTGGTCGACGAGATCCAGAGCGACTTCACCGGCATCATCGCCTACTACCGCGATCCCAAGACCGGCAAGGAGCATACCCTCAGCGAGGGCGACCAGAGTAAGCCGCGGCGGCTGCGGCATCTGTATGCCACGAAGGCGACGGCGAAGCGGGCAGTGGAGCGGGAGTGGAAGCGGCTGCAGGAAAGTCACTCAGCCTAAACCTAGACCGCCCGTGAAGCGGAACGCATGAAGCCCTCGGCTACTACGACTGGGTGATAGATGTCATGGAGGAGTTGATGAAATTCACCCTTCTCACCAGAGGCCGGGACGCCTACCTGGTTGATCGCTACTCCGAGCCCTAGGAGAGCGCCGAAGCACTCGCTGCGCGGGTCAATTAGCGTTCTATCTGATCGACGGCCTTTCAACCCACCAAAACAAGCAGTGAGATTGCTCATGTTTACGTAGCCAAAACGGCGGCGAGGCGGGCAGTTGAGCGGGAACTCAAAATGACCCAATAGAGGCATTTTCATATCACAGCAAGAATGTTGACCAGCTCACATTCGCCTGTCATCTTATGACCCTAGCAAGGAAGCACTGCGCGTCTACATGCATATAGGCACTGCTTCCTACCCATAGATACGGATATTAGAAGAGATACGAAATGGAATTCGATTTTTCAATAAAATATGACTCCGAAGTTGAAGAATTTGATGGCCTTGACATGTATCATGGATCAAAATCCATGCAAGGTCTTTCAGAAGTAATAGCCATTGCAACCCACGGAATTGTAAACAAGCATTTTATAAAAAAAACCACAGCTGCAAAGGGTTTCAAGAATGAATTCAAAACAAGCTTCGAAGGATCTTTCAAGCAGCGCTTCAAAGTTATATTCAACACTGAAAGAACAATAAGAAGAATCAACGAAATAACCCCTCGAAGCTATATTGAAATTCTCAAAAAATCCATAAATGAAGTTATAGGAAACAATATCGATCTGACCAGGCGAACCGCCATCAGAAATTTCGCTGATATGTATTTTAGCGAAGATATTAGCCATCGAATCTCAACATCGCTAAAAGATGTGCACGCGCCCATCAAAAACCAAGGCTACAAGGCAACTCTCTATGCTGCCCAAACGCCTATAGCGACTTTCAACCAGCAGACCCTCTCTTATCTCGAAGAGGAAATAATGAGCGACGAAAGGGAAACCCTTATTGTGGGTATAAGTCGCTTTAATGGCCGCACAGCAACTGGACGTCTCATTGCCGGCCTAGATGATGAGTCCTTCAGTTTTGTTCCTGCAAACCCACTCAGAACTGACAAGAAAAGAGAGCTAGCCAGAAGCCTTTACGGAGTAGCGGCAGGGCGATTCGAGCCAGTTAGAGTCGAAGTCACCAGAGTCACGTTAAATAATGGGATGACTAAATTTTTCTTCCTGCACGACGTATCATCGATAGATGACTAAGTCTATTTTCATAGCGGCAATACTAACCCTAATTATTGCCGCATATAGCTTTTATTTTATCCTAAACCCACACATACCTGAGCCATCTGAACTTGGGCCGCTCGGCGACTTTATCGGCGGAAATATAAATCCAATACTAACTTTTATCTCGACAATTGTATTGGTCGAAACATTTGTGGTCCAATCCCACGCAGCAAAACTTGCAAGAGAGGAAAGCAAAGAGGCTAGAGAGGCGCTACGTCAACAAACAAAAACTGCAGCTATTCAGATATTTGAAACCTCATTTTTCAATATCGTCAACATGTGTCTAAATGACTTTTCCAGCACTGAAATAGTAAAAAATGGACGGTCGATCAAAGGATCAAAAGCCTTCGAGGAAATTGAAAAGAATTTTCAATTTTTAAAATCGAGAGGAATGGATCCTGGCGAGCTATTCGCCCACCTTGATTCCGACCACAACGACATCTGCTTCAATGTTATAAAAAATTTCTCTATCCTTTACGACTTCATAAAAAATAACGCACCTGAAGGCTCGTCCGAAAAGTATATATCCATTTTAAATAGACTTATACCAACACATTTAAACTACATAATATGTATAGCTGAAAACCATATGGAATGGCCCATACTAAAACCATATCGGGAGTGCGGTTTTTTCGAAAGAAAAAGCATTGATAAACTAATTAAAGCCTATGCATGATAATCTGATTATCTAGCTTATAAGGCATCGATGATTCAGCATACCTATCATCCCGCCCGCGGCAGCTCCCCCCACCGCGTCGTATACCCCCGCGACAGCAGCTCCCGCCGCATCTGCCACCCCGGATCGGCAGGCATCCGCCCCACGTGCAGCGCCGCCTGCCCGTACCGGGCATTGATCCGGTCCACCACCTGCATCAGCTCGCTGGGCTGCCCCTGCCCGGCCGGGGCGGAGAGATCCGGCGTGAACTCGTCCGTCTGCACGATGCTGCCCAGCACCACCGCGCACTTCGAATAGGCGTAGCCCTCGCGATAGATGGGGTCCAAGCCGGCCAGGGCGGACTGCACCAGGATGCGGGTATCGTTCGGATGCGCGAGCTGGATGCCCAGGCTGCGGTGGTAACGGCGTTCCTCGGGTTCGTGCTGGCCGGTTTGCACGCTCACCAGCAGCATGGTGCACAGCGCCCCTGCTCCTGGAGCTTCTCGGCTGTTCGGGCCACCTAGGTTGCGGCACATCCTATGAGGCACACTCCCTAGTCCGCAGGACGGAATGGAAGCCAGTGATCAAGCTTATAGATTGCATTAGCGATGCTTTTCAGCGTGGAAGCGTGTTTAGGGTTCCAGGGAAATACCCGTACGAAGAAACGGTAGATTTCATGGTTTTTGAGACGCTGGAAGAAGACCGCCGTTTTGGGTTGATGGTTACCACCGGCTATAAAGCTGGCTTGACCCTGCTCCGTCTACCTGCCGAGAGCAACCATGGTACGTGTGGGCTGAGCAAGGACTGGGTAATAGCAAACTGGGCCAAGTGGATCTATCCAGACTGCGATGTATCGCAGGTAGCCGTCTATGAGGGCTATGGGCCAGGCGTCAGTGTTCGCGCCCATGGGATGGCATAGAAGGCCTAGGCACGGGCTCTCTAAATACCTAGCCACGTGGAACCGCCTGCGGCGCGGTACCTCCATCCTCACCTACCAGCTCGCCTTGGGCCGGCCTGAGCTCATGCCTGAGCTGACCTACCCCCTGCAGGACGTGAAGGCTGAGATCGACGCCATCATCTGGTACGGGCGGAACGTGCAGCAAAACCTCACCGCGGAAGGCGGCTACACCACCCGGCTAGAGCTGGAGGCCAAGCTGCCTGAGGACTTAGTCGCCAACCTGGTCGGCGAGATCCGATGCAAATGGCCGCTGTCGACCCATAGCTGACCTTCGCACCGGGCGGCATGTGGCCAAAAATGACTGTCCGACTGATGAAGCGTAGATGCCGTTGGCCGCGAAGTGCTAACGTCATTTACTCTCGTTTTCGAAGGAGACCTAGGTGGGAGTATTCTTTGAGTCGTATCAGGCGAAGATGTGTTGCTTGTGTGGATCTGGTGAGTCGCTAACTGGTGAACACAAGATCAAAGCATCTGCCTTGCGAAAAATCTTCGGAAACGATCGCATGGTCATCGGAATTTTTGATGGCGAGAGCATTGTACGTCCCGCGCAAGGCCCAAAATCCGAAGCTTTTCACTTCACCGCCCGGATGTGCTCGACGTGTAATGGAGCGAGAACACAAGCAGCCGATAGAGAGTTCGACAGGTTTCATGCGCTGGTATCAGAGCGTTGCCTGAAAGGCGAGGATCCGTCTTCAGTTTTCGACCTACCCCAGTATGAGATCGGTAGCGAAGCCTATCTCAATGTGTTCCGCTATTTTTCAAAGCTGTTATGCTGCCATGTCGCGGAGTCCTCCGGCCCTCGACCGTTGGATGTCAGTCGGTTTGCCATTGGTGACGTTGACCGTAATGTTGTTTGTCTTAGTATTGATTCGGATCCAACCTATCTCGATTTCCGGGAAGTGTACGGTGAACATAAGTATGCAGCCCATGGGGGGCTAATCGTCCCCCTAGACTCGATGACTAGACGGCCTACACGTTTCATTAGCTCAATCAGCCTAGGCGCGGTTCGGTATAGGTTTTGGACTAAATTACTACCGATTTCGGGAGAGGCTTTAAGATGGTTTCATCGGGCATTTTGGGATAAATGCCAAGCGGCTTATAAAGATGCAGTCGAAAACCCGCTATCAGATGAGCAGAAGCGCCGTCTGGGCCTTTAGGCACGCGGAGAATTCCACAGATAGCGCAAGCATGGCATCGCGTGCTTAGCCACACAAGCTTGTTCTTTTTGAATCTTTTCAGCACCTCCACACAACTCGAAAATTGTCTCGGAGCGCGATCCCGCCTCATCAATTATTTACCCGAAAGCAGCCTCTCACTCTTTCCCGCTATACCGTTCGCCTAGCACCCTCTTCATATTTTCCTCAATTGATTTAGCGTCTTGTACCGCTTTATCAAATTCGGCTTTGCTGTTCGGCCGCCGACCAAACTCATCTTGAAAATAGTAAGAGCCGTCCTTCATTTTTACCGTCATGAAACCGCTCTGAAGCGCTGTCGCATAGTTTCGAGGCATCAAAAATCTTCCCAGCTTGCTCCACAGAGTAATTTCAAGATGGCGTTCGGGGAACAAGTCTTGCTCGTTGCAGCTCGCGATGTATCGCTCTGCACGGGTTTTAATTATATAGTTGACCTCTCGCACCTGTTTCTCAGAAAGCTTTCTGCCTCTCTGAATTCCATCGTAAGTAACTATCGGATTATCAAAAAGCCTTGGATTGGTGCGTGATCTTCTAGCTCGAAGTTCGCCTTGCTTGCGCCCCCACTCCCTATGTGTGATTACCATCAAGTGGTTGCTATCGAGTGGAATTAAGGTTTGGGTTCCCAACCAGTGCTGGGGAACGTCTAAACCTTCCGGTATGGCACGATCTTTCGGAAAAACGTGAGGATTGAAAAATGTCACGGGGTGATCTGAAAAAATGAACTTGGTCTCTGACTGGGCAGCTTCAAAAATCTCTATAGCGCCCTCCATCCACATCACACAGTGCATCCTGCGAACTTCCTGCATGCGAACCATGAGTTCTTGCTGATTTTTCGTCGCAAGTGTTGACTGGAGGAATCGGAGGCCTTTAGGGGTGCGCAATCGGAGGGCATCAAGGAACTCGAAAATTTGGGTGTATGTAAAGTGCACTTTGTTCCAGTCACGTTCGAGTAACGCCTGAATTGCCTCCTTTCCCGTTCTGTCTATTGATCCAAACAGAAATCTTTCGATGTCATCATTCGGTTCGCCCAGCACGCGGGTGGTGTATAGATCCCGCTCAAAAAACCAAGCATCTGGCCCCTTGGTTAGAATTGCACGCGCTTGACCGACAATCGCTCCTTTAGCATCGCGGAAAATCTCGGGCCGCAAATCCAGTATTTTGAACGCGGTATTACCCTGTAGAAGAAATCCCCTCTGATACCACTGGGGCACGTAGTGATGTCGGTACGACTGTTGTTTGATAATTGCGATTCTCCATGCTTCTTTAGACTACTTAAGCTTCCTCTTTTGGCCGTATGCAGACCTCGACGAAGGTCTGCTATGGGTCGGTAGCGGCCTTCCACAATCTACTGAAATCGAGCCCCAGCCAATTGCCTCATCGATCGAGATTGGCAGCTGCGCATGATCCTCGGCCGAACTCTGAAAGCCGGTGATCTTCAACCGTGCCTGGGAAAGCGCGAGCTGGGCGAGTCTGCGAACCCGTGTCTGAAAAGCGTCCATGGTGGCACCTTTATACTGTACGTATAAACAGTATAAGAGACGCTATTAGAAATAGGCCAACAGACGAAGCGACGAGTGGAGCTCAGACGGTGAGAGAGGTGCCTTGAAACCAGTCGCAGTATCCTCCCCGTCTGGATCACTTCGCCCCCAGCCTGACATCTGTTTCCATAGAGGCTGAACGCTTACGCATCAGTGGCCCGCTGACCCTGGCCAGGTCCAGCACAAGCAGATAAACCCGTTGCTGATCATCTCGGGATAGCACCCTTACAGCCTCCAGCAGTTGCGCCTCGTATTCACAGGCGGCCGAAGGCACGGGTTGTCGACCAGAGATCATGAAAGGGGCTTGCTTGAGCTGTTCCATAGGTACTGCACACTCCTTGTTACTGTATGCAAGTACAGTACATTTTGTGATGCAGGTCGCCAACCGCCGAAGGCCAAAAAGCCCAGCTCTGGGCTGGGCTTTCGCGTTTCTTTTTGAGGCCTTCAGGGCTTATCGGAGTCTAGGCTGCCATCCGCCGCAGCCATGGCAAAAGCCATACGGCGCACCGACTCTTTGTTGTAGTCGGACATACCTCTGACGTAGAGAAGAATCTCCGCCTCTAGCGGCCCGACAGAGGCTTCACTGATGGCAGTAGAGCGTTGTCCCGTGATGACGAAGGACACATCCACACCTGCGCGGGATAGCGCTTCCAGATACAGAGCGTCAGGACTCCGCTCATCCTTCTCATACTTCACTTGGGCGTTTGTCTTCACGCCGCCGATTTCGCCGAAAACCCCCTGAGACATGCCGAGGCGCTCGCGCTCCTCCTTCAACCGGCTGCCGATTGAACTCATTTGAATAGACTTACCCTGTTGACTTAACTCATTTGAGTGATACAGTTCGCCTGACTTAACTCATTTGAACGAATTTGAACTATGACAGCGCTACGCACGCCGGCACAAGCACGCGAGGTCTTGGAGCGCGAGGGCAGGAGCATCGCGGACTTTTGCCGCGAGCATGACCTTGATGCTTTCACCGTGTACCAGGTACTGGCAGGCAAGAAGAAGGGAAAAAGAGGCATGGCGCACCGCGCTGCGGTACTGCTGGGCATCAAGGATGGAGAGGTAGCCACCGCTAAGGCAGAACAGTACGGACCACTGGCCCAGAGAGAAACTGGAAGATGAAACGCCCTGCCCTAGAGACCCGCCGCCAAGTCATCAGCGCCGTGATCTGCGCCTACCCGGGCGGTCGTGAATGCGCCGCCGCCCGCCTCGGCCTACCACTCAAGAAATTCGACAACCACGCCTACGAGACCGCCGGCTGCCGCCCGCTCAATGACCAGCAGATCCTGCTGCTGGAGCAGGAGACCGGCACCACCTACTTGGTGGACTACCTCGCGGCTCAGTACGGCGGCTTCTTCGTGCGCCAGGCCGAGGTCGGCGACCTGGACAACCTGGATCTCTACGCCCGCTCCGTGAAGACCGCCGTCAAGCGCGGGCTGGTGGACCAGATCATCGGCCAGGCGCTGGAAGACGGCGTCATTGATGAGAAGGAAGTCGTCCAGATCCTCGGCGCCCACCGCCGGCACCTGGCGGCGCGCGAGGAAGAGGTCTGGGCGGTGATCACGCTGCATGCGGCGAGAAGCAGCGGCCGCAAGCACTAGCCACAAGACACACCCTGAAAGCCTGCCAGGACGGCGGGCACGAAGTCGGCGCGGAGCGCCAGAACCCGGCTCAGCCGGAGCCGCTACAGGCGGCAGGGAAGAGAAATGGCGTTGTTCAAGAAACAGAAGAAGGGGCAGTTCTGGTGCTGCTTCTGCGGTGCGCCCCTGGTTTGCCGGACCAGCTGGTTCGCCCACGTATTCCTGCGCCAGCAGGTATTCCAGTGTCACTTCGCGCCCTGCAGCGCGTCGTTCTACGCCCACACCGAGCTGACCCACCTGGCCAGCCCCAGCGGCCTGCCCAACGCGCCGGCCTGCGAGCTGCCGCCCAGCACCAGCCACCTCAACGCCATGGCGCAGAAGGTATACGCCAGCAATCTCGCCATCCGCGAACAGCAGCTCGGTCTGCTCGACGACCAGGAAGAAGCCCAGCAGCCCACCAGAGAGGACATCGCATCGTGACTACCGCCAACCACCCCGCTGACTACCTCGACACCATGCAGGCCGCTGCCCTGACCTACCTGCGCCGCCATGAGTGCGAGCATCTGGGCCACAGCCAGTCCCTGCTCACCTGCGCCGCCGAGCACCTGCAGCTGATGGGTGTGCCCCAGCACACCGCCGAGCGCCTGGTGGCCCGCGCCCATGATCAGCTCGAAGCCCTCAAGGGCCATCGTTTTCTGGACATCGACTCCAGCACCGGCGACGTCGTCGTCCTAGTCAACCCGGCCACCGGCCTGCGCTACCGCATCCCGGTCCAGGAGATCTTCGACGCCCTGATCGACGAAGACCCCGGCACCCAGCGCGCCACCCGCTAACCCCCTGACTGCCTGATCCATGCCCGCCTTGCGTGGGTATGGGTGAACTGCGCCTTTTTGCCGCGAGACCCACCATGCCGAACACCCTTCCCGTCCAGATCGAGCTGCCGCCGGCGGTCGCTGAAACCTTCGCCCGCTGGCTCCAGGGCCGCGCCGATTACACCGTCAACCAGCACTGGAACGAGCCGCGCTATGTCCGCATCGAGGACACCGACAAGCGCCGCGCCGCCATCCTGCGCCGCTTCCCGTCCATGCTCGCCGCCCACCAGACCGCCACCCAGATCCGCGCTCAGCTCGCCCAGGTGGAGTGCTGAGCATGTACGCGATGGATCACCAGCTCCGCGCCGACGTGCTGCAGCGCCTCGAGGGCGACCTCGGGATGCGGCACATCGCCGGGACGAACTACATGCGCAAGGGCGAGTGCCCGGCCTGCCACAAGCGCGAGCTGTTCACCGATCACCGCGCGCCCTGGGTGCTCAAATGCGGACGCGAGTCGAAGTGCGGCCAGACCTGGCACGTCAAGGAGCTCTATAGCGACCTGTTCGAGGACTGGTCCGAGCGCTTCAAGCCCACCAGCGACGCGCCGCCTGCCAGCGCTGACGGCTACCTCCAGTTCGCCCGCGGCTTCGACCTGAGTCTGATCAAGGGCTGGTACAGCCAGGAAAACTACTGGGATCGCACCCAGGGCCTCGGCTCGGCCACCGTGCGCTTCCCGCTGGCCAAGGGCGGCTATTGGGAACGGCTGATCGATCGACCCTCGCGCTTCGGCAAACAGAAGGCCCGCTTCCAGCCGGGGGCCAGCTACCGCGGCGTCTGGTGGTGCCCGCCGAGCCTGGATCTGCAGACGGTTCAGGAGCTCTGGATCGTCGAGGGCATCTTCGACTCCATCGCCCTGACCCACCACGGCATCGCTGCCGTCTCGGCCATGAGTAGCAACGCCTACCCCGAGGAATCGCTCAAGGCCCTGGCCAGCACCCGCCAAGGCAAGCTGCCGAAACTGGTCTGGGCGCTGGACAACGAGCCCGGCGCTCACCGCTACACCCGCCGCTGGGCTCGCCAGTCCCGCGAGCTGGGCTTCAAGTGCGAGGCCGCGCAGATCCCGCAACCGGGCAGCCGCAAGGTCGACTGGAACGACCTGCACCAGCGCTGGGCCTTCGAGCCGGACGAGGCGAAGCGCGAGGAGCGCCGCGATCAGGACCTCAAGGAGGCGCGGTACCACGGTGCCCTGCTGCTGGCCGACACCGCCGCGGAAAAGGCGGTGCTGATGTACGAATGGCGCGAGCGCCACGAATTCCACTTCACCTTCGAGAGCCGCCTCTACTGGTTCAAGCTCGACCTGGACAAGTACAACAAGGCCCTCACCCACATCGAGGAATCCGAGCGCGACGAAGACCGCGAGCTGACCACCAAGCAGCAGCGCGATAAGGCCATGCGCCTGGCCGGCAACGTGGTGGAGATCGCCAACTGCGCGCCCCAGGCCCTGTATTTCCAGCGCAACGAGGTCACCGACGAGTCCTGGTACTACTTCCGCGTCGAGTTTCCCCACGACGGCGCCCCGGTGAAGAACACCTTCACCGGGGCCCAGGTCGCCGCCGCCAGCGAGTTCAAGAAGCGCCTGCTCAGCATGGCCGCTGGCGCCGTCTTCACCGGCAGCGGCACCCAGTTGGACAAGATCATGAAGGACCAGCTCTTCGGCCTGAAAACCGTGGAGACCATGGACTACGTTGGCTACAGCCGCGAGCACGGCTGCTATGTCTTCGGCGACCTGGCGGTGCGCGAGGGCCAGCTGCACCAGGTCAACGACGAGGACTACTTCGACTTCGGCAAGCTGCGCCTCAAGACCCTGCAGAAGACCATCGGCCTGAAGCCCAACCCCGCCGCCGGCGACTACCGCAGTGACTGGCTGCCACTGCTCTGGACCTGCTTCGGCGCCAACGGCCTGACCGCCCTCACCTTCTGGTTCGGCTCGCTGTTCGCCGAGCAGATCCGCGCCCGTTACCAATCCTTCCCCTTCCTGGAAGCCACCGGCGAGGCCGGCGCCGGTAAGACCACCCTGCTGACCTTCCTCTGGAAGCTGTTCGGCCGCGCCGGCTACGAAGGCTTCGACCCGTCCAAGTCCTCAACCGCTGGCCGCAGCCGCGCAATGGGCCAGGTCGCCGGCATGCCCATCGTCCTGATCGAGGGCGATCGCAACGATCCGGAGAAGGCCCACGCCAAGAGCTTCGACTGGGACGAACTGAAGGACTTCTTCGGCGGCGGCACCCTGCGCACCCGCGGCATGAAGACCGCGGGCAACGAGACCTACGAGCCCCCGTTCCGCGGCACCATCGCCATCAGCCAGAACGCCCCAGTCAGCGCCTCCGAGGCCATCCTCACCCGGATTGTAAAGCTCCACTTCACCCGCCCGGTGTTGACCGACGAGAGCCGGGCCGCGGCCGATACGCTGAGCCGCATGGATGGCGAGGCCCTGAGCCACTTCCTGCTGCTGGCCACCCGCAAGGAGGCCGAGGTCCTGGCCCGCTTCCACGAGCTCTTCCCGCGCTACGAGGCCAAGCTCCGCCGCCTGGGCGACACCTGCTTCTGCTGCGGCACCCGCCTGAGCGGCGACAGCCATCGCTGCAGCAGCTGCCAGAGCGATCTGGTCGGCCACCTGCGCATCGAGCGGATCGTGAAGAACCACGCCATGTTCCTGGCCCTGCTCGACTGCCTCGCCCTGGTGGTCGCCATCCCCGAGGACATGGTCCGCCAAACTCAGCGCACCATGGTCCGCATCGCCCTGGAACGCCAGGCGGCCATCAGCGCGGATAACCCGGTGGTGACTGAGTTCTGGCAGGTCTACGACTACCTGCAGTCGCTCAGCGAGCACCCGGTCGTCAACCACAGCAAGAACCCGGCTGAGGTGGCCATCAACCTCAACGAATTCATCGAGCGCGCCGCTGAGCACCGTCAGCGCCTGGCTGACATGAGCACCCTGCGCGAGCTGCTCAAGGATTCCCGCCAGTTCCGCTACCTCGACAACAAGGCCGTCGACAGCCGCATTCGCGAGCTGCAGCGTGCCGCCGCCCCGCTCGACAACCGGCCCAGCAAGGTTCGCTGCTGGGTCTTCAGCAACCCCCACTACCAACCTGCCGACAAGGCCAGCAGAACCCGCTGACAGACACCAGAAACGAAAAGGCCCGGGAGAGCGGTAACTCCCCCAGGCCCTGCCACCACCCCTGGAGATTCATCATGCCAATGACTCAGAGCAGCACCACCCAACAGCCTATCACGCTCCATCCGACCCTCGTCCGCCGGTGCCGGGCCACCGCGCTGCTTGGCGAGGCGCTGATCCGCTACCAGGTCAGCAACGCCCTGGACGATCGCATCCACCTGCTGGCCCTGGCCAGCATGGCCAACACGCTCGGCGCGCTCACGGACCAGGACGCCAGCGTCATCAACCAGACCCTGGACCGCACTGGAGGCGCCCATTGAACACGACGTTCCTACTCATGGCTCAGTACCAAGGCGCAGCGGTCATCCCGCTGGAGCGTCTTTGCGCTGACTACTTCAGCCATCTGACGCCCGCCAAGCTGCGCAGCAAGATCGTGGCCGGCGTCATCGACCTGCCGCTGGTGCGGATCGAGAACAGCCAGAAAGCCGCCCAGGGCGTGCACCTGACGGACCTGGCTCGTTACCTGGACGTGCAGCGTGAGCGGGCTGTCCGCGAGAACGACAAACTGCACAACCGGGCGAGCTAGCGCGGCACGCGTGCGCCGAGCACCACTGGCGCCGCGATGATCCTCTCCAGCCAGGGCCATCCCGCATAGGGATCGCCCTGGCCTTTCAGGTGCGTATAGCGCCGCATCGAATTCCAGTCCCGATGGCCCGACACGCTGGCCACGCGCGGAATGTCCCAGTCCATCTCG
The DNA here is from genome assembly GCF_000510745.1 of Pseudomonas sp. MOIL14HWK12:I2. Classification (NCBI taxonomy): domain Bacteria; kingdom Pseudomonadati; phylum Pseudomonadota; class Gammaproteobacteria; order Pseudomonadales; family Pseudomonadaceae; genus Pseudomonas; species Pseudomonas sp. MOIL14HWK12:I2. The sequence goes on from NZ_KI783313.1 coordinate 312,304, forward strand.
AATAGCCGGCTGACGCCGTCATGCCGCAGGTCGTGGAAGCGCAGATCCTGCAGGCCGAGAAACTGGCAGGCCTTGGTGAACGACGCCGAGATGGAGTCACCGTTGTAGGGGAAGATCCGCTCGCACTCCCGCGGCATCGACTGCAGGATGGCCCAGGCCTCTTCTGGGAGGTGGCACCAGACGTGGTTGCCGATCTTCTGCCCCGGGTTCTTCATGTCGCGCACCAGCACCGCCTGCCGGCGCTCGTCCACGTCGTCCCATCGAATCCGAGTGATTTCTTCCTGGCGGCGGGTGGAGAAGATGGCGAAGGCGATTACCTTGGGCATGTTGATCGACGCCGGCCGGCGCCGCTGCATCTCGAAGAAGTGCTTCAGCAGCAGGTCCAGCTCCTGGGGCTCGGGACGCCGATCGCGCTCCTTGCTCTTGCTGATCATGCCCATTTTCTTGAGCACCCGCCGGGCATCGGCCATGGCATGCGGATCAATCTCATAGCCCCATGCCGGCCGAGCGATCGACAGTACGGCCGCCAGGTGCGAAAGGTCGTTGCCTACCGTCTGCGCCTGTACACCACCACCTTCGGGGCCCATGCGCCACTGACCATATTCCACCAGACGCTGGCTGCTGAGCTCGCGGTCCTCCAGGTCACCGAGCCACGTCTCGCCAATGGCTTTCAACGTGGCCTCCTTGGTCCGGCCGAGCGTGGTACCGAACTGCTCCACATAGCGGGCGATCATCTGCTGGACGGTCGACCCCTTCCGCTTCGCACGCTCCAGAGCCCCTGGCTGCGCGAGCTCAGTTTCTCGCTTTTTCAGCCAAGCCTGCGCGGTCTGCTTCCGGTCGAAAGTCTGGCTTTCCTGATAGACTCGAACTCCATCCCGCATGATGCGGAGTTGGGCCGTATAGCCCGTGCTGCCATCCTTCCGGCGGCGTGACGTTATCGTCCCCATTTCGATTTGCTACATGACCGTTTGCGATTGCTACATTGTAGCAACGCACCTCTAAAAACCGTCTGAAATGTAGCAAAACGAGCCTAGAACAGACGTACCGAGATGCTTGCCGAAACCGCCTCAAACCCAGCAACCACGCGCCCTGAGCCGTCCCGCCGCTTTTCCGTGGCGCCCATGATGGACTGGACGGACCGTCACTGCCGCTATTTCCACCGCCTGCTGTCCCAGCACGCCCTGCTCTATACCGAGATGGTCACCACCGGCGCCCTGCTGCATGGCGACGCCCAGAGATTCCTGCGTCATGACGAAACCGAGCATCCCCTGGCGCTGCAGCTGGGGGGCAGCGTGCCGGCCGAGCTGGCGGCCGCGGCGCGGTTGGGTGAGCAGGCGGGGTATGACGAGATCAATCTGAACGTCGGCTGCCCCAGCGACCGGGTGCAGAACAACATGATCGGCGCCTGCCTGATGGCCTATCCCGAGCGGGTGGCCGACAGCGTCAAGGCGATGCGCGATGCCGTGGCCATTCCGGTGACGGTCAAGCACCGCATCGGCATCTCCGGGCGGGACAGCTACGACGCCCTGCGGGACTTCGTCGGCCAGGTCGCCGAGGCCGGTTGCCGCAGCTTCACCGTGCATGCGCGCATCGCCATCCTCGAAGGGCTGTCGCCCAAGCAGAATCGCGAGATCCCGCCGCTGCGCTACGACGTCGCCGCGCAACTGGTGCAGGATTTTCCGGACCTCGAGTTCATCCTGAATGGCGGCATCAAGACCCTGGACACCTGCCGCGAGCAGCTGGAGGTGTTCGAAGGGGTGATGCTGGGTCGCGAGGCCTATCAGAATCCCTATCTGCTGGCCGAGGTGGACGCAGCGCTCTACGGCTGCGACCGTCCTCAACTGACCCGCCATGACGTCATGCTGCAGCTGCGACCCTATGTCGAGGCGCATCTGCAACAGGGTGGCCTCATCCACCACGTCACCCGCCATATCCTGGGCCTGGCGCAGGGGTTTCCCGGCGCGCGGCGCTTCCGTCAACTGCTGTCCACCGATCTGCATCGCAGCGCTGAACCGCTGCGCCTGTATGACGAGGCCACTGAACTTCTCAGGGGCCACTGAGTCACGTCTCCACGATGTCCATTCGCTAACCGAAGGAAAGACCTGCCATGAGCAAGCTGGAACAACTCAAGCAATACACCACGGTCGTCGCCGATACCGGCGATCTGGACGCCATCGCCCGCCTCAAGCCCTACGACGCCACCACCAACCCGTCGCTGCTGCTCAAGGCCGCTGCCCTGCCCCGCTACGAAGAGCACCTGCAGGCCGCCTTCAGCGGCGCCAATGGTGACATCGGCCTGGCCTGCGATCGCTTCGCCGTGGCCGTCGGTGGCGAGATTCTCAAGCTGATCCCCGGTCGCATCTCCACCGAGGTGGACGCGCGCCTGTCCTTCGACACCAGCGCCACCCTGGATCGCGCCCACCGCCTGATCGAGCTGTACGAGAAGGCCGGCATCGGCAAGGATCGCGTGCTGATCAAGATCGCCTCCACCTGGGAAGGCATCCGCGCCGCCGAGCAACTGGAGAAGGAAGGCATCCAGACCAACCTGACCCTGCTGTTCTCCTTCGCCCAGGCCGCCGCGTGCGCCGACGCCGGTGTGTTCCTGATCTCGCCCTTCGTCGGTCGCATCTACGACTGGTACAAGAAGGCCGAAGGCCGTGACTACGAAGGCGCGGAAGATCCGGGCGTGAAGTCCGTGACCCGCATCTACCAGTACTACAAGGCCAATGGCTACGACACCGTGGTGATGGGTGCCAGCTTCCGCAACCTGAACCAGATCGAGCAGTTGGCCGGCTGCGACCGCCTGACCATCAGCCCCGAGTTGCTGCAGCAGCTGTCGGAAGCCCAGGGCGACCTGCCGCGCGTGCTGACCGCCGACAGCAAGGGCGGTGAGCCCAAGCAGCAGCTGAACGAGGCGGCCTTCCGCTGGGCGCACAACGAAGACGCCATGGCCACCGAAAAGCTGGCCGAAGGCATTCGCCAGTTCGCGCGCGATCAGGAAAAGCTGGAAGTGCTGCTGCCCGGCAAGCGCTAAGAGCTGACGCGGTCAGTGCCTTTCGAGGGCACTGACCAGATCGCGAAAGGCATTGCGGTTGGATTCATTGAGGCCCATCAACACCCGATGGGCTTCAAGCACGCGATTGCGCACCTCGGCTTCGGACTGGTCCTGCGGTGGCAGGTCGGTCAGGCAATCCGGGCAAGGCAGTACGGTCTCGACGATGTTGAACACCTGATCGAACCCCATGGAATCCAGCAGGCGCAGGATGTCCGGGTTGTTGGTGGTCAGCATGGGCAGCAGCCCGATGCGCTGCCGCGACAGGATCGACAGCTTGGCCAAGAGGCCCAGGGTGGTGCTGTCGATGCTCTGCGTCTCGGTCAGATCGATGACGATGGACGAGAAATTCAACGACGAGAAGATGTGCTCGATGGTCGCGTCCAGCGCCGAGCAGAGGGTCAGACGCACCTCGCCGGTAAACTTCAGGACGAAGGTGCCATCCTGCTCGGCAAATTGGATTTTTCCGGTGCTCATGCCAGGTTCCTGCTCAACACCAGCAAAGCGATATCGTCGGGCATCTCGGTGACGGATGCCAGATCCAGGGCTTCGCTCAGGCCTGCCAGTGTACCGCCGGCGCGGCGGACGTAGTCGGGCAAGCTGTGTTCTTTCTCTTTCAAATTGTCTCCCGGCAGCAGGTCGAAGATGCCATCCGAAAAGAGGGTCAGGCTGAAACGCTCGGGCAGATCCATCTGGTGGTCATTGTAGGTCGCCTCCTGGAACAGGCCGACCGGCAGCCCCTTGCCGACCAGGAACCGGGTTTCTTCCGGGGTATGCAGGACCGGCAAGGGCAGATGGCCACCGATGCTGTACGCCAGGGTACCCGTGGTTTCGTCGATCACGCCACCCAGCATGGTCACGTGCTTGCCCAATTTGCAATCCAGTAGACCCCTGTTGATGTGGCCGAGCACATCCGAGGGCTTAAATTCGGGCAGGGTGCCGTTGCGCTTGGACTCGTAGAGCAGGCGCGTGGTCATGAACTTGAGCAGCACGGTCACGAAGGCCGAGGACGCGCCATGTCCGGAGACGTCGGCCAGATAGAAGGCGACGCGGTGCTCGTCGATGCGAAAGTAGTCGACGAAATCGCCGGACAGATACAGCGACGGGATGATCTCGTGGGCGAAGTTCAGCCCCTCGGTTTCCCAGGGCGTCACCGGCAGCATGTTCATCTGCACGTGGCGTCCGGCGTTCTGGTCTTCCTGCAACAGGCTCAGGCTGGCCTGCAGCTCGCGATTGGTGTTTTCCAGCTTGACCCGGTAGCGATCGTTTTCCAGGCGCAGGCGTGCGCGATCCAGGGCGCGGTTGACTGAGTGCTCGAGCACCATCAGGTCTTCCAGCGGCTTGATCAGGTAATCGGCGGCGCCCAGGCGCAGGGCTTCCACGACGTCGCTCATGACGCCGGCGCCGGACAGCACCAGCACCGGCGTATCGATGGACAGCTCGCTGATGCGGCGCAGCAGCGTCAGCCCATCGACCTGCGGCATGCGCAGGTCGCAGATGATGAGGTCGGGCTGTTCGCGCTCGAACATTTCCAGGCCCTGCTGGCCATTGCTGGCCTGCAGGACATTGAAGCCACTGTCTTCGAGATAGTCGGCGAGACTGAGGCGAACCACCTCGTCATCGTCAATGATCAAGAGCGTGGCAGGCGAATTAGACATAGAGGATCCAGGCATGCACCCGAACGGCAAACCGGCGGACAGGATCCGACACGGGCCACGGTGATTACGACACGGCGGAGACACTACTCCCATCCACCGGGGCGTTCAAGCTTGCCAACCGGATGGAATTTCTTTACAGGGTGCCTTTATGGAGTTTATACCTCCAACAAACCGCCTTCCATCCTCCCAAGCAGTAGGATTGCCATGAGTACCATCGACCGTTCTTACAGTGAAAAGCGCGATTTCATTCGCATGCACGTCGACTCCAAGGCCGTATTGAAGGTCGGCGACGCCTCCTTCGAGGCGCGCTGCGTCGATCTGTCCAGCACCGGTTTCCAGATCGAGGCCGCCACCCGCCTGCAGGTCGGCGACAAGGTAACCGTGCTCATCCCCTCCAGCCATGCCGAACTCCCCGGCCTGGAAGCGGACGCCGAGGTCCTGCGGGTCCAGGCCACCGAGTCGGGCAAGCAGCTGCTGGGCCTGTCGGTGCTGGAAATGCGCTAGGCGCCCTGGCCAACAAAAAAGGCAGCCTCAGGGCTGCCTTTTTCATTGGGGCCGGGACTAGAAGTCGTCGACCACCTGGCCATCCTTGACCTTGAACTCACGGATCTGCAGGTAGGCGTTGCGAATGAACACGTACTTGTCGCCGGTGATCAGGCGCTCGGCCTGCAGCAGACCGGCACGGGTGTCGACGGTGCTGAGGGCGAAGGCACTGTTGCGTACGGCGACATCATCCACATAGGGATAGGCGCTGGTGTAGCTGTCCGGGATGCGACCGAGGCCGTCACGCACGCTGCTGGGGCCGAAGAACGGCAGGACCAGGTAGGGACCGCTGCTCGCACCCCACTTGCCCAGGGTTTGGCCGAAATCTTCGTCGTTGCGCTGCAGGCCGGCCTTGGTGGCCACGTCGACCAGGCCGAGGCCACCCAGGGTGGTGTTCATCAGCAGGCGCGCGGTATCGACCCCGGCGTGCTCGATCTTGCCTTGCAGCAGATCGTTGGCCAGGTTGCGCACATCCCCCAGGTTGTTGAAGAAGTTGCTCACGCCGGTCTGCACGAAGCCGGGCGTGAAGCGCTGATAGCCTTGGGCGACCGGCTTGAGGGCATAGGTGTCCAGGGTATCGTTGAACACGAAGATCTTGCGGTTGAAGCCTTCCCAGGGATCGGGATTCTCGGCTTCGGCCGCCATCGCCTGACCGGCAAACGTCAGGGCCGTTGCAAGGAGCGCTCCCCAGACCCTGGAACCACGTCGCTCGACCGTCATCGCTTCTCTCCTCGTTGAACTCAGACGCCTGAAAGGCGCCGATTATAGTCATAGCTTTGCCAGTTTGGCTTAGGGCCAGGCTCAGTCACTCGATCTTTGACCCAACGTTGCGGTCAAAGAGTCCGGACACAGGAGAAACGCCATGACCACCTCTCATCTGCAGGAACAACTCGACCACCTCCGCCACCAGCTGGACCAGGACCCACCCGCCTCGACCGAGGACCGGGAGGAACTGGAACTGCTGATCCGGGACATCGAATTCCAGCTGGCCAACGAAGACGCCACCCATACCCGGGATGGCAGTCTGGTGGAAGGCGTCAATCTGGCGGTGGAGCGCTTCGAGGTCAGTCACCCGACCATGGCCGGCACGCTCCGCTCGATCATGAACAGCCTGAGCAGCATGGGCATCTGATCACTGCCGGACGTAACGCTCCGCGGCGGGCTGGATGGCGTCACTGCTTCGGTAGGGATTGATGTCCAGCCCGCCACGCCGCACATAGCGGGCGAACACGGTCAGCTTCGCCGGCTTGACCAGCCGCCACAGATCCAGATAGATGCGCTCGACGCACTGCTCGTGGAAATCCGCATGCTGGCGGAAGGCGACCAGGTAGCGCAGCAGACTCGCCGCCTCCAGTGCCAACCCCTCTTCGTACTCGATCACCACGGTGCCCCAGTCCGGCTGACCGGTGACCGGGCAATTCGACTTGAGCAAATGGCTGTAAAACCTCTGACTATCCCGGGCTCCACCCACGCTCAGCAGATCCGCCTGCGGGTGGGCGTAGCGATCCAGGCTGATATCCAGCTCATCGACGCACTGGCCATCGGGGCGTTGCACACCACGGGCCGCCCAGTCGTCCAGCGACACCAGGCTGACACCGACGGTCCCCCTGGCAGCGGCGCTCAGGTCCCTGACCAGCACGGCTTCGACGTCGGCCAGGCTGGCGAACGCCGACTGGTTCAGGGAATTGAGGTAGAGCTTGAAGGACTTGGACTCGATGATGTTCGGCGAATCGGCGGGAATGGCGAATTCGCCGATGGCCACCACCGGCTTGCCGGACGGCAGCAGCCAGGACAGCTCGTAGCAGGTCCAGACGTCCACGCCGCGAAACGGCAGGTCCTGGCCGTCCAGGCCCAGCTCCGCCCACTTGGGCGCCCGCGGGATCGGATACAGCAGCTCCGGGGCGTACTGGCTGACGTACTCGGTGCTTTTGCCCAGGGGCGATTGTTCTACGCTATGCATGACGCTCACACACTCAATGACGCATGCCGCGCCCGCTCACGAGCAGACGGATGCTGACCAGATAAAGCACGACCACGGCGACCAGCATGAAGGCGATCGCCACCCCGATGCGGATGTCGGACACCCCGAGGATGCCGTAGCGGAAGGCGTTGACCATGTGCAGGATCGGATTGACCAGGGACACCTTCTGCCAGAAGGCGGGCAGCAGGTCGATGGAATAGAAGACCCCGCCCAGATAGGTCAGGGGCGTCAGCACGAAGGTCGGCACGATGGAGATGTCGTCGAAGTTGCGCGCGTAGACAGCGTTGATGAAGCCGCCCAGGGCGAAGATCGCCGCGGTGAGGATGATCACCAGCAGCATGATGCCCAGGTGGTGCACCTGCATGTGGGTAAAGAACAGCGACAGCACGCTGACGATGGCGGCCACGGCCAGGCCCCGCAGGATGCCGCCCATGGCATAGCCGATGAGGATGACGTGGGGCGACACCGGCGAGACCAGCAGTTCTTCCACCGAGCGCTGAAACTTGCTGCTGAAGAAGCTGGAGACCACGTTGCTGTAGGCGTTGGTAATCACCGACATCATGATCAGGCCCGGCACGATGTACTGCATGTAGGTGAAGCCACCCATGCCGCCGATGCGATTGCCGATCAGGTTACCGAAGATCACGAAGTACAGGACCATGGTGATCGCCGGGGGCAGCAGCGTCTGCGCCCAGATGCGGGTGAAGCGGCGGACTTCGCGATGGACGATGGTCCGCAGCGCCACCAGATTGGCTTGGAATTCGGTACTCATCGGGCGACCTTGGCTAGATTCTTTTCCACCAGGGAGACGAACAGCTCCTCCAGGCGATTGGCTTTGTTTCTCAGGCTCTGCACCTGGATGCCGGCGGCGTCCAGCTGGCGGAACAGGGCATTGACCCCGCTGGCCTTGTCGATGGCCACCTCGAAGGAGTGATCGCCCAGCAGCCGGGTCGGATAGCCTTCCAGTTGCGGCGCCGCCGTCAGCGGCTGGACCACGTCGACGATGAAGGTCTCGACATTGAGCTTCTGCAGCAGCTTGCGCATGCTGGTGTGTTCGACCAGCTCGCCATGGTCGATGATGGCGATGTTGCGGCAGAGCTGTTCGGCCTCTTCGAGGTAATGGGTGGTGAGGATGATGCTGGTCCCCTGCCCGTTCAGCTCGGTGAGGAAATTCCACATGGAGCGGCGCAGCTCGATGTCCACGCCGGCGGTAGGTTCGTCGAGGATCAGCAGGCGCGGCTTGTGGATCAGGGCGCGGGCGATCATCAGGCGCCGCTTCATGCCACCGGAGAGCATGCGCGAGGGGGTGTCGCGCTTGTCCCACAGGCCGAGCTGGGTCAGGTACTCCTCGGCCCGCTCGCCGGCGATCCGCGCCGGGATGCCGTAGTAGCCGGCCTGGGTCACCAGGATGTCGAAGGCCTTCTCGAACTGGTTGAAGTTGAATTCCTGGGGCACCACGCCGAGACAGCGCTTGAGGCCCGCCGGATCCTTGTCCAGGTCATTGCCGAACACCGAGACCTCGCCGCCGGACTTGTTGACCAGGGTCGAGAGGATGCCGATGGTGGTCGACTTGCCCGCTCCGTTCGGACCGAGCAGCGCGAAGAAATCACCTTCGACCACGTCGAGGTCGATGCCCTTGAGCGCGGTGAAGCCGTTGTTGTAGGTCTTGGTCAGACCACGAATGGAGAGAGCTAGACTCATGTGCCTCCCGGCAAGAACTGATTCGCAAAGAAAAGTGCTACTTCCTATAACCCCGGCAGAGGGCAAAGGTTCGATCCTAGTCGAACCAGACAATGTCGGACAGTGCCCCTATACTGCGCAGCCGCTTTTTCAGGAGACACCCATGGCCACTTCCTATCTCGCCCACCACGTCGCCCTCCTCGCCCAGCTGCGTGCGGTCCTGGCCGACGTCGGCGCGGCCGAGCAGGTGCCCTCGGAGAATCACGCGCTGTTCCTCGACCGCTTCGACGAACTGGTCGCCGGCCTGCCGCAGGCGCCCGAAGAGTACGCCTATCTCGGCCAGGACCTGCTCAGCCAGATCTTCAGCCGCTATCCGCAGATCGCTCATCGGGTGCCGCGCGACCTGCTGTGGTTCTTTGGCGGCGATTGCCTGCACTTCATGCCGGACGAAGAGCTGGCGCTCTACCAGCGACTGGACGAGCGTCGCCACGAAGCGGAATCCCGCGGCGAGGCCTTCGACTGGGCGCAGGAACAGCGCCTGATGGCCCTGCCGGACGACGCCGCGCGCCACTGAAACGCCGAAGGGCTATCGAATCGGTCGATAGCCCTTCGTACCCGCAACACGCGCTATCTCTAGTAGTAGGCGTTTTCGCGGTTGGTGTGGTCGGTGACGTCGCGCACGGCGGTGAGCTCGGGGATCCGCTCCAGCAGGGTGCGCTCGACGCCATCCTTGAGGGTCAGATCGACCTGGCCACAGCCCTGGCAGCCGCCGCCGAAGCGCAGGACCGCGATATTGTCGTCGACGATGTCCACCAGGCTGACCATGCCACCGTGGCTGGCGAGCCCCGGATTGATCTCGGTCTGCAGGTAGTAGTCGACGCGCTCGTTGAGCGGGCTGTCCTCGTTGACCATGGGCACCTTGGCGTTGGGCGCCTTGATGGTCAGCTGGCCGCCCATGCGGTCGGTGGCGTAGTCCACCAGGGCGTCTTCCAGGAAGGGCTGGCTGATGGCGTCGATATAGGCAGTAAAGCTCTTCAGCCCGATGGGCTGGTCATCGGGCTTCTCTTCGCCGGGCTTGCAGTAGGCGATGCAGGTCTCGGCGTACTGGGTGCCGGGCTGGGTAATGAAGATCCGGATACCGATCCCGGGGGTGTTCTGCTTTTCCAACAGGTCGGCCAGGTAATCCTGAGCCGCGTCGGTAATGGTGATGGCGCTCATGGTCACTCCTCAACAGGTGTGACAAGTTTACGCCACCCCACCCCTCGACGAAAGCCCTAGTGAAACAGTCGGATAATCGTCTCAGTCGAGCCGCTGCACGAAGCTGGTCACTCGGTTGCGCCCGTTGTGCTTGGACTCGTACAGGGCCTTGTCCGCCTGCTGGATCATCTGCTCGTGGTTGCCCAGGGGCACCGACAGATCGGTGATGCCGACACTGATGGTGAAGGCGATGGGCGTCCCCAGCACGTCGAGCCGCATGGCCTCGACCGCCTCGCGCAGGCGCTCGGCGAGCAACCGGGCGCCTTCCACCGCCGTGTCCAGCAGCACCACGCCGAATTCCTCGCCGCCGTAGCGTCCGGCGATGTCGGCATTGCGCACATGGGTCTTGATCACCCCGGCCAGCGCCTTGATCGCCTGATCGCCGACGGCATGACCATAGGTGTCGTTGATGCGCTTGAAGTGATCGATGTCGAGCATCATCAGCGCCAGGCGACCGCCATAGCGCTGGTGGCGGGCGAATTCCTCGGTGAGGCGCTCTTCCCAGTAACCACGGTTGGCCAGACCGGTGAGGCGATCGGTACGCGACAGTTCCTGCAGCTTGTCGTTGGAGAGCTCCAGTTGCCGCTTGTTGATGGCGACATCGGTGACGTCGTAGATCACCACGCAGATGTGGGCGATGGCACCGGTGGAATCCCGCAGCGGCAGCAGGGTGACGTTCTGGTACATGAAGGCTTCCACGCCGGTGATCGGCTGGTAGCTCTTGAAGTGGACCAGGTAGGGCCGCTGTTCCCAGATGGAAAAGGCCCGGGTGCCCAGCAGCACCACGCTCTCGGCCTTGGCGCGAAACCAGGCCTCGTCGATTTCGGCAAAGACGGCGAACAGCGACTGCTGGCTGACCTCGCTGAGGATCCGTCCGGAATGGTTTTCCATGAAGCTGTTCCAGACCTCGATGCGGTAGTCGAGGTCCAGCACCACCACGCCGACATCGATGTTCTGCACGATGTCCAGCAGCCAGTGGAGTTCGTTGATATCGATCTGTGCCGCCATGCTCAACTCATCAGGTAGCCGATCTTGCGGGTGATGCGCTTCACAGAATCCTCGGTGAACAGCAGCAGCAGATCGAAGTGGACGTTATGGCCTTCCAGGCTGTAGCTGAGTTCGACCGCCAGGGTCTTCTTCCAGCGGGTCTTGTTGACGACGATGAGTTCGTCGATGGACGCATGGTGGCCGAGGATGGTCGGATGACCCTGGGAAAAGCGGATGTCGAACTGCTCGGCGATGCCGGCCAGGCAGGCGCCGATGATGATGCTCGACAGATCCAGCAGCATCTCGATGTCACCGGACTCCCCTGCCTCGCGCCAGCGCACCAGCTTGGCCATGTCATCGAATTCGGAGTCGTGGAAGATCAGCAGCGCCTCGCCGGCGATGCCCTCGCCGATATAGCCCTGGCAGACCGCACTGAGGCGATCCTCGCGCTGGGCGTCCACCAGCGTCATGTGCAGCTCGCTGACTTCCAGAATGTTGACGTTGGGAATCGGCAGCTGGACGAAGACATCCAGCGCCTTGGCCAGCAGCGCGCCGGCGCGACCCATGGAGACATTGACCACCTCGCGGAAGGCGTCGCGGAAGCTCACCTCCAGCTCGGGACGCGCGACCGGTTCCGGCCGCGCCGCAGGGCTGGGGCTATAGAGGCCATGGCGCTCGAGCACCGCGGCCAGTTCGGCGGGATCGGCCGGCTTGCGCAGGAAGTCCAGGGCGCCCAGTTCGCGCACCCTGGCCACCGCCTGGTCCTGGACGTCGCCGGAGACGACGATCACCTTGACCGCCAGGCCTTCGTTGCGGATGGCCGCCAGGGTGCCGTAGCCGTCCAGGATCGGCATGGTCAGGTCCAGCAGCATCACCTGACCCAGCCCCTGGCGCAGCGCCTTGAGGGCTTCCTCGCCGTTGGTGGCCTGGGTGATGGATACCGCCCAGCCTTCGGGCAGGGAGCGAACCAGCTGCTTGCGCGCCATGTTCGAGTCGTCGCATATCACCAGAGGAATCACGGCCACCTTCCATGACACTGTTTTGACGCACAGTAAACGTCGGTCAATTGCCAGTAAAGCAGCACTTGAAGGGCTTGCCCACCAGGCGCGCCAGATCGTCAGACGTTTTCGCCATGAAAGACTCGCCGGCCCTGCATGAGCGCTGTTCATCATGGACCGTCGCCAATACCGGGGCAGGCGCCGGCTTTTGCTATGCTGCCACCCTTTGTCCAGCGTCTCTTCATCTCTGTGGAATGCCCATGACCGATCGCAGCTCTCGCCTCGCCGCCCTCCGCCACGCCCTCGCGCAGCGCATCCTCATCCTCGACGGCGGCATGGGCACCATGATCCAGAGCTATCGGCTGGAAGAAGCGGACTACCGTGGCGAGCGTTTCGCCGACTGGCCGAGCGACGTCAAGGGCAACAACGACCTCCTGCTGCTGACCCAGCCGAAGATCATCGCCGAGATCGAGAAGGCCTACCTGGATGCCGGCGCCGACATCCTGGAAACCAACACCTTCAATGCCACGCGCGTCTCCCAGGCCGACTACGGCATGGAGGCCATCACCTATGAGCTGAACCTGGCCGGCGCCCGGGTCGCCCGCGAGGTGGCCGACGCCAAGACCCTGGAGACCCCGGATCGCCCGCGTTTCGTCGCCGGGGTGCTCGGCCCGACCAGTCGGACCTGCTCCATCTCTCCGGACGTCAACAATCCCGGCTTTCGCAATGTCACCTTCGACGAGCTGGTGGAGAACTACACCGAGGCCACCCGCGGCCTGATCGAAGGCGGCGCCGACCTCATCCTGATCGAGACCATCTTCGACACCCTCAACGCCAAGGCGGCCATCTTCGCGGTCCAGGGTGTGTTCGAGGAGGTTGGCGTCGAGCTGCCGATCATGATCTCCGGCACCATCACCGACGCCTCCGGCCGTACCCTGTCGGGCCAGACCACCGAAGCCTTCTGGAATTCGGTGCGGCACGCCCAGCCGATTTCCGTCGGCCTCAACTGCGCCCTGGGGGCCAAGGAGCTGCGGCCCTACGTCGAGGAACTGGCGACCAAGGCCGACACCTTCGTCTCCGCCCACCCCAACGCCGGCCTGCCCAATGCCTTCGGCGAATACGACGAAAGCCCCGCGCAGATGGCGGCGGTGGTCGAGGAATTCGCCGCCAGCGGCCTGCTCAACATCGTCGGTGGCTGCTGCGGTACCACCCCGGCGCATATCCAGGCCATCGCCGAGGCGGTCGCCAAGCATCCGCCGCGCCAGCTGCCCGAGATTCCCAAGGCCTGCCGCCTCTCCGGCCTGGAGCCCTTCACCATCAGCCGCGAGTCGCTGTTCGTCAACGTCGGCGAGCGCACCAACATCACCGGCTCGGCCAAGTTCGCCCGACTGATCCGCGAAGAGAACTACGCCGAGGCCCTGGAAGTGGCCCAGCAGCAGGTGGAAGCCGGCGCCCAGGTCATCGACATCAACATGGACGAGGGCATGCTGGATTCGAAGGCGGCCATGGTCACCTTCCTCAACCTGATCGCCTCCGAGCCGGATATTTCCCGGGTACCGATCATGATCGACTCCTCCAAGTGGGAGGTGATTGAGGCCGGTCTCAAGTGCATCCAGGGCAAGGGCATCGTCAATTCCATCTCCATGAAGGAAGGCGTCGAGGCCTTCATCCATCACGCCAAGCTGTGCAAGAGATACGGCGCAGCAGTGGTGGTCATGGCCTTCGACGAAGACGGCCAGGCCGACACCGAGGCGCGCAAGAACGAGATCTGCGCGCGCTCCTACGACATCCTGGTCAACCAGGTCGGCTTCCCGCCGGAAGACATCATCTTCGACCCCAACATCTTTGCCGTGGCGACCGGGATCGAGGAGCACAACAACTACGCGGTCGACTTCATCAACGCCTGCGCCTTCATCCGCGACAACCTGCCCTACGCCCTGACCTCCGGTGGCGTGTCCAACGTCTCCTTCTCCTTCCGCGGCAACAACCCGGTGCGCGAGGCCATCCACTCGGTCTTCCTCTACCACGCCATCCAGAACGGCCTGACCATGGGCATCGTCAACGCCGGCCAGCTGGAGATCTATGACGAGATCCCGGCCGCCCTGCGCGAGCGGGTCGAAGACGTGGTGCTCAACCGTACCCCGGCCGGCACCGATGCCCTGCTGGCCATCGCCGACGACTACAAGGGCGGCGGCGCGGTCAAGGAGGCCGAGACCGAGGAATGGCGTGGCCTGCCGGTGGACAAACGCCTGGAGCATGCGCTGGTCAAGGGCATCACCACCTATATCGTCGAGGACACCGAGGAATGCCGGCAGCAGTGCGCGCGGCCCATCGAGGTCATCGAAGGCCCGCTGATGAGCGGCATGAACGTGGTCGGCGACCTGTTCGGCTCGGGCAAGATGTTCCTGCCCCAGGTGGTCAAGTCCGCCCGGGTAATGAAGCAGGCGGTGGCGCACCTGATTCCCTTCATCGAAGCGGAAAAAGGCGACAAGCCCGAAGCCAAGGGCAAGATCCTCATGGCCACGGTCAAGGGCGACGTCCACGACATCGGCAAGAACATCGTCGGCGTGGTGCTGGGCTGCAACGGCTATGACATCGTCGACCTGGGCGTCATGGTCCCAGCGGAAAAGATCCTGCAGACCGCCATCGCCGAGAAGTGCGACATCATCGGCCTGTCCGGTCTGATCACCCCTTCGCTGGACGAGATGGTCCATGTCGCCAAGGAGATGCAGCGCCAGGGCTTCACCCTGCCCTTGATGATCGGCGGCGCCACCACCTCCAAGGCCCATACCGCGGTCAAGATCGAGCCGCAGTACAAGAACGATGCCGTGGTCTATGTCACCGATGCCTCCCGCGCCGTGGGCGTAGCTACTCAGCTGCTGTCCAAGGAACTCAAGGCCGGCTTCGTCGAGCGCACCCGCGCCGACTACGTCGAGGTCCGCGAGCGCACCGCCAATCGCAGCGCCCGCACCGAACGCCTGTCCTATGCCAAGGCGGTGGCCAACAAGCCGACCTTCAACTGGCTCGGCTACCAGGCGCCCACGCCCAGCTTTACCGGCACCCGGGTGCTGGAAGACATCGACCTGGCAGTCCTAGCCGAGTACATCGACTGGACGCCCTTCTTCATTTCCTGGGACCTGGCCGGCAAGTACCCGCGCATCCTCACCGACGAGGTCGTGGGGGAAGCGGCCACCGCATTGTTCCACGACGCCCAGGCCATGCTCAGGAAGCTGATTGACGAGAAGCTGATCAAGGCCCGCGCCGTGTTCGGCTTCTGGCCGGCCAACCAGGTGCGTGACGACGACCTGGAAGTCTATGGCGAGGACGGCCAGCCGCTGGCCACCCTGCACCACCTGCGCCAGCAGACGATCAAGCCCGAGGGCAAGCCCAACCTGTCCCTGGCCGACTTCGTCGCACCCAAGGAAACCGGCGTCACCGACTACATGGGCGGCTTCATCGTCACCGCCGGCATCGGCGCCGAGGAGCTGGCCAAGGACTACGAGCGCAAGGGCGACGACTACAACTCCATCATGGTCAAGGCCCTGGCCGATCGTCTCGCCGAAGCCTGTGCCGAGTGGCTGCACGAGCGGGTGCGCAAGGAGCACTGGGGCTATGCAGCGGACGAGACCCTGGACAACGAGGCGCTGATCCGCGAGCAGTACAAGGGCATCCGCCCCGCTCCCGGCTACCCGGCCTGCCCCGACCACACCGAGAAGGCCACCCTCTTCAAGCTGCTGGACCCCGAGGCCCGCCTCAACGAGGCCGGTCGCAGCGGCGTCTTTCTCACCGAGCACTACGCCATGTTCCCCGCCGCCGCCGTCAGTGGCTGGTACTTCGCCCATCCCGAGGCCCAGTACTTCGCCGTGGGCAAGATCGACCGGGATCAGGTGGACAGCTACACCGAGCGCAAGGGCCAGGAGCTGGCGGTGACGGAGCGCTGGCTGGCGCCGAATCTTGGGTACGACAACTGACCCAAAGGGTCGATCAACCAAGGTCGTCGCTATGGCCTTGGTTGACCCTGTCGCAATACCCGGTTATCCCGGATCAAAGATCTCGCCATGTCTGACATTGCGTATTTCACTCTCGTTACAGTCTTTTCCCTGGCCGTAAGCTATGTCTTCCATCGCGAACATCGTCGCGGACAGCGCGGCAATCAGGACATCATCAATCAGGCATATGAAGCGACACTCGCATCACACGCGATTGATAAAGCTCAAGTTCTTATGGACCAGACAACCCTAGGGTCGAGGTTGAACAGCAAAAAGCCTTTCGAGGTATATCGGATCCTGTCCTCACCTCCAACTCAGTGGTACCTCTATACGCACATGGAGGATTCGGATCCCGTACTGATGGCCATATACGAAGCGCGAGCCAGGGCAGCCATTAACGGATTTGGAACTGCGAAATAGGCTATTCAGGTCCCATCTGACGCCTTCTAACGTCTTCGCTAGACGCCTCAGGTAACAAAAACGCGGCCCTTTTCCCGGGCGTCCCTACTAGGGTGTAGGGACTTCCATCGACGAGGACCGCGTGCCCATGAAAGGCCTTACCCTAGCCGCCGGCAGTCTCCTGCTCGGTCTCGCCACCCTGAATGCCAGTGCCGCGCCCCAGGCGCTGAGTGAAGCTCAGTGGCCCTTCACCGCCACCCCACGGGCCACCCTTGACGCACCCTGGGCCATCGCCTTCCTGCCGGACGGCACCGCCCTGGTCACCGAGAAAGGCGGCGTCCTCAAGCACCTGAACGTGCAGACCGGCAAGACCCAGGATATCAGCGGGGTACCCAAGGTGGTCGCCGCCGGCCAGGGCGGGCTGGGCGATGTCATCCTGCATCCGCAATACGCCAGCAACGGGCTGATCTACCTCAGCTATGCCGAGGCCGGCGAAGACGGCACCCAGGGCGCGGCGGTCGCCCGGGCCAAGCTGACCCTGAAGGAGGACGGCAGTGGTTCGCTGGGCGATCTCAAGGTGATCTGGCGGCAGACGCCCAAGGTCACCGGCAACGGTCACTATGGCCATCGCATGAGGTTCGGTCCGGACGGCAAGCTATGGATCACCTCGGGGGAACGGCAGAAATTCACCCCGGCCCAGGACATGAGCGGCAACCTGGGCAAGCTCATCCGCCTCAACGACGATGGCAGCACGCCGGCCGACAATCCCTTCGCCCAGAAAGGCGGCGTCGCGGCCCAGGTCTGGTCGCTGGGCCATCGCAATCCGCTGGGTATCGCCTTCGACGCCCAGGGCCGGCTGTGGGAACAGGAAATGGGCCCCCAGGGTGGCGACGAACTGAATCTGATCCAGCGCGGCGGCAACTACGGCTATCCCGAGGTCTCCAATGGCGACCACTATGGCGGCAAGCCGATTCCGGATCATGACACCCGCCCGGAATTCATCCCGCCCAAGATCACCTGGACGCCAGTGATCTCGCCGGCCGGCCTGATGATCTACGCAGGCGACCGCTTCCCCGCCTGGAAGGGCAATGCCTTCATCGGCGGGCTGTCGTCCAAGGCGCTGGTGCGGATCGAACTCAAGGGCGAAGAGGCGCGCGAGGTCGAGCGCTATGCCATGGGCACGCGCATCCGCGACGTCGAGGAAGGCCCCAACGGCAGCCTCTGGGTGCTGGAAGACGGTGCCAAGGCGCGACTGCTCGAATTGCAGCCGAAGTAGCGGCAGGAGTCACCCAGGGACGGGTGACCGCCGGCTCAGCGCAGCTCGGAAGGCGAGCGGCGAACGATCTTGATCGAGTGCTTGATCTCGGGCTTGCGGGTCACGCTGATCGGCCGCTTGGTGACGGTGTCCAGGGTGATGTTCCAGAAGCCAGTGCTCGGTACCGTGATGCGCGCCGGAAAGGTGTCGAAGGCGCCACCGTGATAGGTGTGGCGGCCGCCATTCTTGAAGCTGCGGAAATTGGCATCGTTCATCAGGCGGATGTTGCACACCCCCGAACTCTGGATGACGACCAGGTCGCCCTCGTTGAGATGCTCGCGCTGGTGGATGAACTTCATGACGGGTCCTCGTCTTGCAAAGGACTAGGATAGCATCCCTGCCCTGTCCTATTATCGCCGCCCGCCCTCGACCTGCCCTTTTCCCATGCGTATCTCCGATGTCGTCCAGTTGCTCGCCGATGCCGGCGCCAAGCCCAAGCACAGCGCCCGCATCCTGCGCGCCTGGTGTCAGGGGCTGCCCCTGGACACCGGCACCCGGCGCCAGCAGGCGGAAAACTTCCTGCCCCTGGAGGTGCGCCACGCCATTCCGGCGCTGACCGCGCGACTGGAAGGCCTGGCCCGGGTGACCTCGGAGCACCCGGGCGCCGACGGTTCGGCGCGGATGCTGGTGACCCTCGGCGATGGCCAGGCGGTGGAAAGCGTGCTGCTGCCCCGTGATGGACTCTGCGTGTCGTCCCAGGTCGGCTGCGCGGTGGGCTGCGTGTTCTGCATGACCGGCAAGAGCGGCCTCCTGCGTCAGGTGGGCAGCGCCGAGATCGTCGCCCAGGTGGCCCTGGCGCGACGCATCAGGCCGGTCAAGAAGGTGGTCTTCATGGGCATGGGCGAGCCGGCGCACAACCTGGACAACGTGCTGGAAGCCATCGACCTGCTGGGCACGGCCGGTGGCATCGGCCATCGCAACCTGGTGTTTTCCACCGTCGGCGATCCGCGGGTATTCGAGCGACTGCCGCAGCAGGCGGTCAGGCCGGCCCTGGCGCTGTCGCTGCACAGCACCCATGCCGAGCGAAGGGCCCGCTTGCTGCCCAAGGCGCCCCGGTACGAACCCGGCGAGCTGATCGAGCAGGGGGAAGCCTACGCCCGACTGATCGGCTATCCGATCCAGTACCAGTGGACGCTGCTCGCCGGCATCAACGACAGCCAGGACGAGATGGACGAACTGCTGCGGCTGATGAAGGGCAAGTACGGCGTGCTCAATCTGATTCCCTACAACAGCCTGGAAGTGGACGACTACCAGCGGCCCACTGGCGAGCGCATCGTGCAGATCGTTCGCTACCTGCACAGCCGCGGTCTGCTGACCAAGGTGCGCAACTCCGCGGGCCAGGATGTCGATGGCGGTTGTGGCCAGTTGCGGGCCCGGGCCGAGGTGCTGCGCCCGGTGCGCGTCAGCGTCTGACCGATCGTCCTGCGACTGGCCCCGCCCATCAGATCTGGCGGAACGCCAGGCCGGGCGGCCTCTCAGAGTGCACTCGCACCATTCAGAGGGAAGCTTTTTCCATGCAGGATCGCATCAAACGCCACGACCCCTTCATCGCCGGTCTGAAGGAACGCCTGCCCGAAGAGCTGCGCGAATCCTTTACCGAGGAGCAGCTGGAAGCCCTCAAGCTGGCCTTCGGCACCCGCAGCTGGGGCAAGCACAGCGTCGATCTGCGCGGCACCGTCAAATTCTGGCACCGCCGTTACTACTTCGTCTTCCTCGCCGGTCGCAACTACCGTCAACTCTCCCGCCTGGAGCAGGAATTGTCCCTGCTCGGCAAGGCGACGGTGCTGGCGGTGATCCTGCTGGCCTGCGGCCTGGTGGGTCTGCTGCTGCTCTATCTGCTCAAGTCGGCGCTGGGCATCGACATCTTTCCCGACTACTCCTTCGGAGTTTGGACCTGGTTCAAGGGTCTATTCGACTAGCACGGATGCTTGACCCTGGCAGGGAGGCTTGCCGCTCGGGAGACCTCCTATGCCCCACCTGAATCGCCGCCGGACCCTCGGCCTGCTGGCTGCCAGTGCCGCCCTGCCCCTGCTGGGCGGCTATCCGCTCAATGCCCTCGCAGCGGGCGACGAATACCTCGCCCTGGTCGAGAAGGAAGCCCCCGGCCTCGGCTTCTATCGCCTGGCCGATGGCAAGCGCATCGGCAGTCTGGAATTGCCCGAGCAACCCCATGAAATCGTCGCGGACCGCCAGGGTCGCTATGCCTACGTCGGCCAGTACGGGGTCAAGAGCTGGCAGGCGCCCGGCGAAGGCGGCCATCAGGTCAGCGTGATCGATCTCGCCGAGCGCCGGCTGGTGAGAGCCATCGACCTGTCGCCCTATCACCGCCTGCACGGCATGCGCCTGGACTACCAGGGTCGCCTCTATGTGCTGAGCGAGACCGACTCGCTGCTCATCCGCTTCGATCGCCCCGCCACCGCCGAATATCCCAGCCAGATCGTCCCGGTGGGTGGCACCCGCAGCCACTACTTCGTCCTGACCCGTGACGGACGCCGCGCCTACGTTGCCGACACCCTGAGCGGTCTGGTGATCCTGGTCGATGCGCACAATCCTGCCGTGCTGCCGGTGAAGAGGTACCTCGGCCAGGCGCCGGAGGGCTGCTGCCTGAGTCCGGACGAGCGCACCTTCTATGTGCTGGATCGCTTCGCCGGCATCCTCCATGCGCTGGATGCCCGCGACCTGACGCCGATCCGCCAGGTCAAGATGCGCGGCGAAGCGGTACGGGTAGCCGCCCTGCCCGATGGTCGCCTGCTGGTCTCCAACCTGGCGGACAAGAGTCTCTCGCTGTTGCGGCCCGATACCTTCGCCGAAGTCGCCTACCTGCCCATGGGCAGCGCGGTGCCCGGACTCAACCTCGATCCCGGTGGCGAGCGCCTGTTCGCCGCCCTGGAGGACAATCAGCTGGCGGTGGTCGATCTGCGCACCTGGCGGGAGATCCGCCGGTTCGCCACGGGCAAGGCGCCGGATACTGCCGTGGTCTTTCGCGCCTGAGGCTCTGCAATACGGGGATCCGCTACCAACCAGTCAGCGGATCCGCGAGGCACGAGAATCATCCGCATTTAACAATCCGAATCATTGTGATACAAATCACCGACCTCCGGGCGCCTCTGCGCCCCTTCGCTAATGTCGGTGATAGCTTTCATGCTCGTTCCCTTTCTGATCATGCTCCGCGAAGGCATCGAAGCGGCGCTCATCGTTGGCATCATCGCCAGCTACCTGCAACGCACCGGTCGCGGCCACTGGATGCCAGCGGTCTGGATCGGCGTCATGCTGGCCGCCGCCCTGTCGCTGTTCGTCGGCGCCGGGCTGCAACTGGCCAGCGCCGAATTCCCGCAGCGTCAGCAGGAGCTGTTCGAAGCGGTGGTCGGTCTGGCGGCCACCGCCATCCTCACCTCCATGGTGTTCTGGATGCGCAAGGCGGCGCGCTCGATCAAGACCGAACTGCACGACTCCCTGGAAAACGCCCTGTCCGCCTCGCGCAACCAGGTCTATGCCCTGATCGGCATGGTCTTCCTGGCGGTCGCTCGCGAAGGCCTGGAAACCGTGTTCTTCCTGCTGGCGATCTTCCAGCAGAGCGCCGGCCCCGGCGCGCCCCTGGGTGCCCTGCTGGGGCTGATCATCGCCATCGCCGTGGGCTATGGCCTCTATACCGGCGGCGTACGACTGAACCTGGGCAAGTTCTTCCGCTTCACCGGCCTGTTCATCCTCTTCGTCGCGGCCGGCCTGTTCACCAACTCGGTCAAGGCGCTGCATGAAGCCGGCCTGTGGAATTCGCTACAGCAGGTGGTCTTCGACTGGAGCCACGCGCTGCCCGCCGACGGCCCGGTGGGCACGGTGCTGGCCGGCATGTTCGGCTACCAGGACACTCCGACCGTCAGCACCCTGGGCGCCTATCTGCTGTTCCTGGCAGTCACCCTGCCGCTGTTCTTCCGCACCCCGGCGCCGCCCCAGCGTCCTGCCGTGACCACCCCTGCCTCGCTGGAGCGCCCGTCTTGAATCACGCCAACCCCCATCCGCCGAAGCAGGGCTCCCTGGCGCTGCGCCTGGCCGTGGTCGGCTCGGCCACCCTGCTGATCGCAGCCGCCGCGGCCTTCTACTATGCCTCGCGCGCCGCAGGCGAGCGTCACGCCACCGTGGCCGACGGCGAAATCAAGGTCGACATCCTCGCCAATCGCTGCGAACCCAACGCCCTGCAGGTACCCGCCGGGCCGGCGCGCTTTCGTATCGTCAACCGCTCGGACCGGGCGGTGGAATGGGAGATTCTCGACGGCGTCCTGGTGGTCGAGGAGCGCGAGAACATCGCCCCCGGCCTCAGTCAGGTCATCAATGCCACCCTGGCCCCCGGCGACTACGCCATCACCTGCGGTCTGCTGAGCAATCCGCGAGGCACCCTGAAGGTACTCCCGACCGCCGCCTCGGAAGCCGCCAGCAAGGCCGGTCCGACCCTGACCCAGTTCGTCGGCCCGCTGTCGGAATACCGCGTCTACCTGAATCAGCAGAGCCGCTTGCTGCTGCAGGGTCTCGCCACCCTGCAGCAGGCGCTGACCGCGGGCGACCTGGAGCAGGCACGCGCCGCCTATGCGGCCGCCCGCCTGCCCTACCAGCGCCTGGCGGCGACCGCGCAGCGCTTCGCCGAACTGGACAATCGCCTCAATGCCCGCGCCGACTACTACGAAAAGCGCGAACAGGATCCGGCCTTTGGTGGCTTCCATCGCCTCGAACAGGGCCTCTTCGCTGGCAACAGCACCCAGGGCCTGACAGCGGTCGCCACTCGCCTCGAGCAGGACGCCGCCGCCCTGCGCGACGCCCTGCTCGGCCAGTCGCTGCCGCCGGAACAACTCAGTGGCAATGCCGCGCGCCTGCTGCACAACCTGGCCGGCACCCGGATCTCGGGTGAGGAAGAGCGCTACAGCCAGCTCGTGCTGCCCGGCTTCGCCGCCAATCTGGATGGCACGCGCAAGGTGATCGAGTTGCTGCGCCCCCTGCTCGGCAAGGGTCATCCCGAGCTGCAGCACCGCCTGGATACCCAGGCCGACGCCTTCGCTACGGCCCTGGGCGATGTCCAGCGTCCCTACTCCACCCTTTCCCCCGACGACCGCCAGCGCATCGCCGCCGCGGCCCAGGCACTGGCCGACTCCCTCGACCAGATCGCCCCGGCCCTGGGCCTGGCCGCGACCAAGACCACGCCATGAAGAAGTCCGCTCCCGATCAGCCCAACATCGAACGTCGCCGCCTGCTGGGTGGCCTCGGCGCCGCCAGCGTGGCCCTGGCCGGTGCCGGGCTCTGCCCGATGCACGCCCGGGCGGCCAGCACCGCCGAGGTGACCCGTGCCCCCGGCAGCGCCAATACCCATCAGCGCCAGGCGTTCCTTGGCCTGCACCAGAGCGGCATCGTCACCCCACGGCCGGCGGCCGGAATGATCGTGGCCTTCGATGTGCTGGCCAGCGATCGCGAGGACCTGGAACGCCTGCTGCGGACCCTCGACGAGCGCATCCGCTTTCTCATGCAGGGCGGCCCGGTGCCCGAGGTCGACCCCAAATTGCCACCGCTGGATTCCGGCATCCTCGGTCCTGTGGTGACGCCGGACAACCTGACCATCACCGTCTCGGTGGGCGAATCGCTCTTCGATGACCGCTTCGGCCTCACCGCGGTCAAGCCGCGGCAGCTGCAGCGCATGACCGGCTTTCCCAACGACGCCCTGGAAGCGGACTGCTGCCACGGCGATCTCTGCCTGCAATTCTGTGCCAACACCCCGGACACCAACATCCACGCCCTGCGCGACATCGTGAAGAATCTGCCCGACCTGCTGGCGATCCGCTGGAAGCAGGAAGGCAGCGTGCCGGTGCAGGATCCGCCACCCGGTCAGCCCGCCGAGAGCGCGCGCAACTTCCTGGGCTTTCGCGATGGCTCGGCCAACCCCGACTCCACCGACCAGCAGGCGATGGACCGGATCGTCTGGGTCCAGCCCGGCAGCGGCGAGCCGGCCTGGGCGGCCCAGGGCAGCTATCAGGCGGTGCGCATCATCCGCAATTTCGTCGAGCGCTGGGATCGCACCCCGCTGCAGGAACAGGAAGCCATCTTCGGGCGGCGCAAGGCCAGTGGCGCGCCCATGGCCGGCGGTCACGAGACCGATGTGCCGGACTATGCCAGCGATCCCAAGGGCAAGGTCACGCCGCTGGACGCCCATATCCGCCTGGCCAATCCCCGCACCGCGGAGAGCCAGCGCAACCTGATCCTGCGCCGCCCCTTCAACTACTCCAACGGTGTGCGCAAGAACGGCCAGCTCGACATGGGCCTGCTGTTCATCGCCTACCAGGCCGACCTGGAACAGGGCTTCATCGCCGTGCAGAAGCGGCTGGATGGTGAGCCCCTGGAGGAATACATCAAGCCCATCGGCGGCGGTTACTTCTTCGTCCTGCCGGGGATCACCGATGCCAAGGACTACCTCGGCCGCAGCCTGCTGGCCGCCGCATCGCTTTAATACCTCGACAGGAGAAGTCGAATGAAACGCTCGTTCCTCGCCATTGCCCTCGGTCTGGCCCTCGCCACGCCGGCCTTCGCGGCCAACTCGCCGCTGGATCTGGTCGGCCCCATCTCCGACTACAAGATCTATGTCACCGACAACCTGGCCAAGCTCACCGAGCAGACCCAGGCCTTCACCGCGGCGGTCAAGCGCGGCGACCTGGCCACCGCGCGCAAGCTCTATGCGCCGACGCGGGTCTCCTACGAGCAGGTGGAGCCCATCGCCGAGCTGTTCAGCGACCTGGACGCCGCCATCGACTCCCGCGAAGACGACCATGAGCAGGGCGTGAAATCCGAGGACTTTACCGGCTTCCACCGCCTGGAATACGCACTCTTCACCCAGAACACCACCGAGGGCCAGGGTCCCGTCGCCGACAAGCTGCTGGCCGACGTCAAGGACCTGCAGGCCCGCGTCGACGGCCTGACCTTCCCGCCGGAAAAGGTGGTGGGTGGCGCTGCGGCGCTGATGGAGGAAGTGGCGGCGACCAAGGTGTCGGGCGAGGAAGAGCGCTACAGCCACACCGATCTCTACGACTTCCAGGCCAACGTCGATGGCGCCAAGAAGATCGTCGACCTGTTCCGCCCGCAGATCGAGAAGCAGGACCAGGCCTTCGTCGCCAAGGTCGACAAGAACTTCGCCACGGTCGACAAGATCCTGGCCAAGTACAAGACCAAGGACGGCGGCTTCGAGACCTACGACAAGGTCAGCGAGCGTGACCGCAAGGCCCTGGTCGGTCCGGTCAACACCCTGGCCGAAGACCTCTCCACCCTGCGCGGCAAGCTGGGCCTCAACTGAGGCCCGCGGTGGGCGGTGTCCGGCGCCGCCCACCCACTCTCCGCTTATCGCCGGAATAGATTTATATATAAAGAAACATCGCTTTTAAGCATATAGACCTGCTGCTATCGTGCACGGCCTAGAAAAGTCGCCAGAGCGCCCCCGGGGTGCCCAAGACTTCGATCACGCGCAGCCGTGCGCGCCGCCTGACAGCAGGATGACCATGTACGTTTACGATCAGTACGATCAACGGATCGTCGAAGAACGTGTCGCCCAGTTTCGCGACCAGACCCGCCGCTTCCTGGCCGGAGAGCTGGGTGGCGAAGAATACCGCCCGCTGCGCCTGCAGAACGGCCTCTACATCCAGCGCTATGCGCCCATGCTGCGGGTCGCCGTGCCCTATGGCCTGCTGAACACCACCCAGGTGCGCAAGCTGGCGCAGATCGCCCGTGACTACGACAAGGGCTACGCCCACATCAGCACCCGGCAGAACTTCCAGTTCAACTGGCCGGAGCTGGAAGACGTCCCCGAGATCCTCGCCGAGCTGGCCACCGTGCAGATGCACGCCATCCAGACCAGCGGCAACTGTATCCGCAACACCACCACCGACCAGTTCGCCGGCGTCGCCCACGACGAGCTGATCGATCCGCGCCCCTGGTGCGAGATCATCCGCCAGTGGTCGACCTTCCACCCCGAATTCGCCTTCCTGCCGCGCAAGTTCAAGATCGCCGTCAACGGCGCCGCGCTGGATCGTGCCGCCATCGAGGTGCACGACATCGGCCTGGAAGCGGTGCGCAACGAGGCCGGCGAGCTGGGCTTCCGCGTGCTGGTCGGCGGCGGCCAGGGCCGTACCCCCCACACCGGCGAATTCATCCGCGAATTCCTGCCCTGGCAGCATCTGCTCAGCTACCTGGAAGCCACCCTGCGGGTCTACAACCGCTACGGTCGCCGCGACAACAAGTTCAAGGCGCGCATCAAGATCCTGGTCAAGGCCCTGGGCGCCGAGGCCTTCGCCGAAAAGGTCGAGGCCGAATGGGCCCACCTCAAGGACGGTCCCATCACCCTGACCGAAGCCGAGGTCGCGCGGGTCTCCGCCTTCTTCGTCGATCCGGCCTATGCCGAGCTGCAGGACCAGGACGAGGCCCTCGCCCGCCTGGACGCCGAGCACCCCGGCTTCGCCCGCTGGCGCCAGCGCAACACCTTCCGCCACAAGCGTCCGGGCTATGTCGCCGTGACCCTGTCGCTCAAGCCCACCGGCGTGGCCCCCGGCGACGTCACCGATCGCCAGCTGGACGCCATGGCCGACCTGGCCGATCGCTACAGTTTCGGTGAGCTGCGCACCTCGCACCAGCAGAACGTCATCTTCGCCGACGTCCGCCAGGACCAGTTGCTGGAGCTGTGGCACGCGCTGCGCGAGCATGGCTTCGCCACCCCCAACATCGGCCTGCTGACCGACATGATCTGCTGCCCGGGCGGTGATTTCTGCTCCCTGGCCAACGCCAAGTCGATCCCCATCGCCGAATCCATCCAGCGCCGCTTCGACGACCTGGACTACCTGTTCGACATTGGCGAGCTGGACCTCAACATCTCCGGCTGCATGAACGCCTGCGGCCACCATCACGTCGGCCACATCGGCATCCTCGGCGTGGACAAGAAGGGCGAGGAGTTCTACCAGGTGTCCCTGGGCGGCGACGCCGGCCGCGACGCCACCCTGGCCAAGATCCTCGGCCCCTCCTTCGCCCAGGATCAGATGCCCGAGGTGATCGGCAAGCTGATCAATGTCTACGTCGAGCAACGCACCGAAGACGAGCGCTTCATCGACACCTACCGCCGTATCGGTATCGACCCCTTCAAGGAGCGCGTCTATGCAAAGAATCATTAAGGGCGACCAGCTGGTCACCGATAACTGGCACCTGCTGCCCAAGGACGTCGCCTTCGCAGACGTTCCCAACAGCGACGACGTGATCATCCCGGCCGCCCTGTGGCTGGAGCACGGCCATGCCCTCACCTGCCGCGACGGCAAACTGGGCATCTGGCTGGACAGCGACGAAGAGCCGGAAAGCATCGCCGGCGACCTTGAGCATTTCGATCTGATCGCCATCAACTTCCCGGCCTTCGTCGACGGTCGCGGCTACTCCTACGCCCGGCTGCTGCGCGAGCGCTTCGGCTGGACTGGCGAGTTGCGCGCCATCGGCGATGTGCTGCAGGACCAGCTGTTCTTTCTCAAGCGCTGCGGCTTCGACGCCTATGTGGTCCGCGCCGACCGCGATCCGGAAGCGGCCCTGGCCGGTCTGCGCGACTTCAGCGTGACCTACCAGAGCGCGGTCGACCAACCGGAGCCGCTATTCCGCCGTCGCCAGGCCTGATCGCTGGCTTGGACGCAAAAAGAAACCCGCCATGGCGGGTTTCTTTTTGCCTGGCCTTCGCTCAACCGAGATCGACCACCACCCGGCCCACCATCTTGCCGGCGAGGATCTGGCTGATGGTATCGGGCAGTTCCTCCAGGCCGACCTCTCGGGTCAGGCTATCCAGGTCGTCCAGCTTCCACTGCACCGAAAGCTTGTCCCAGAGCGCGGCCTTGGCCATCAGCGGCAATTCGACGGAATCCACGCCCAGCAGATTCACCCCGCGCAGGATGAAGGGAAAGACCCCGGCTTCGAACTTGGTGCCCGCCGTCATGCCGCAGCAGGCCACGCTGCCGCCGTATTCCAGCGACTTGATGACATTGAAGAGGATGTCGCCGCCGACGGTATCCACCGCGCCGGCCCACTGCTGGTCCAGGAGCGGCTTGCCGACCCCGTCGGCCAGGGTCGCACGGTCGAGGATCTGCCGGGCGCCCAGGCGATGCAGCCACTCCGCGCGCTCCAGCTTGGCGGTGGACGCCGCCACGTGATAGCCGAGTCGCGCCAGCAGCTTGACCGCCAGACTGCCCACGCCGCCACTGGCGCCGGTGACCAGCACGGTGCCGGCCTCCGGGGTCAGGCCCATCTGTTCCAGTTTCTCGACGCACAGCGCCGTGGTGAGACCCGCGGTACCCAGCACCATGGCCTCGCGCAGGCCGAGATTGTCCGGGCGCCGGATCACCCAGGCGGCCGGCACCCGGATGTACTGGCCGAAGCCGCCGGGGGTGTTCATGCCGAGGTCATAGCCGGTGACGAGGACTTCGTCGCCCACGGCGAATTCGCCCGCGCTGGACTGCTCCACCACGCCCGCCGCGTCGATCCCCGGGGTATGGGGATAGCGCCGGGTCACGCCGCGGTTGCCGATGGCCGAGAGCGCGTCCTTGTAGTTGAGCGAGGAGTAGCGCACCCGGATCAGCACCTCGCCCGCGGGCAGGTCGTCCAGGGTGCGTGTCACCACTTCTTGCCGAAAAGCACCATGGGCCCCTTCGGTTACCCAGAGCGCCTGAAAATTGCTCATCGCAGAACCTCCGTTGGAGTCTTGTTATGGGGCCGCCCGTCCTATGGACCTCAGCGCCAGCGGGTCGACTCGCCCAGACGCTCCCACCAGGTGGTCACCAGACGATCGACACCGAGACTCGCCGCCATGCCCAGGCGTTCGGGCAGGGATTTCTTCTCGACGAAACGCAGCGAAAAGACCTCGACCACCTGGGCCCGTTCGGCCAGGTATTCGTCGCTGGTACGCAGTTCGTCCACCAGTTGCTTGCCCAGCGCGGCCTGGCCCAGCCAGACCTCACCGGTGGCGACCTCGTCGATGTTGAGCTGCGGCCGGTAGTGGGAGACGAAGTTCTTGAACAGGACGTGGGTGGTGTCCAGGTCGTGCTGGAATTTCTCCTTGCCCTTCTCGTCGTTCTCGCCGAATACGGTGACGGTGCGCTTGTACTCACCGGCGGTGAAGACCTCGAAGTCCACGTCGTGCTTCTTCAGCAGGCGATGGACATTGGGCAACTGGGCGACCACGCCGATGGACCCGAGGATGGCGAAGGGCGCGCAGAGGATGCGATCGCCGATGCAGGCCATCATGTAGCCGCCGCTGGCGGCCACCTTGTCGACACAGATCGTCAGGGGGATCCCGGCCTGGCGGATGCGCGCCAGCTGGGAGGCGGCCAGGCCATAGCTGTGCACCAGGCCACCGCCGCTTTCCAGCCGTACCACCACCTCGTCCTTGGGCGTCGCCAGGGTCAGGACCGCGGTGATCTCGTTGCGCAGGTGTTCGTTGGCCGTGGCCTTGATGTCGCCATGGAAGTCGAGCACATAGACCCGCGATTTGCCGGTCTCGCTCTTGCGCTTGGTCTTCTCGGCCTTGGTCTCGCGTTTGCGCAGGGCCTTGAAGGCCTCCTTGCCCAGCACGCTCTGCTGCAACCTCAGCCGCAGATCGCGATAGAAGTCGTTGAGCTTCTGTACCTGCAGCTGGCCGGCCGAGCTGCGCCGGTTGCGGCCGCGAACGGCGGCGGTGAACAGCAGCACGGCGATGATGGCGACCACCACGGTGACGGTTTTGGCCAGGAAACTGGCATAGTCGGCAAGAAACTCCACGGACTCTCCTAGGATGGCGGCAGCAGTGCCCTGCCCAGCATACCGAGTCGCCCGACCGATAGAAACTCGGCGACTCCCGGGCGGTCTTTCTGCACAGGCCGGCCGTGGGCCGTGATCCGGCCGGGCATGCGCCCGCGCCTTTCAAACAAGCGTATGAATATCCGTTGACAGGCCTCCTGTCGCCCCCTACCCTCGGTCGAGTGCCCTGCCCCTCCGCCTGGAGTGGGCCTCATCGAAAAAGACCACAAGGACCCTCGCCATGAGCGCAGCCGAAGCCATCGCCACCCTGAAGAGCAAGTTCGACCCCTCCGCCGCGGCCGGCCTGGACCTCACCTATCAATTCGACGTCGAGGGTGGTGACAACTACTACGTGGTCGTCAAGGACGGCACCTGCGACGTCCAGCAGGGCGACGCCGCCGACCCGGATTGCACCCTGATCATGGACCAGGCCACCCTGGCCGGCATCGTCAGCGGCGAGACCGACGGCATGCAGGCCTTCATGTCCGGCAAGCTGCGCGTCGAAGGCAACATGATGCTGAGCATGAAGCTGGGCGAACTCTTCCCCAACTAAGCGCCAGTCGTGAAAAAGCCGGGCCATCGCCCGGCTTTTTTGTGCCCGCCGTCAGGGCCGCTGGGGCGTGACGTTGCCCTCCCGTGCAGTAGCGTGGAAAACAGCGCAGCCTGTTCCACTGGGGACTTCGCGGCAAAGGGCCCCCTGACCCCAGCCCTCTCCCGCAGGGAGAGGGGGCTATCCACGCAAGCGTTCAGCTCCATCCACTCCGGCACGCCGGTGATCGGCCGTCGTGCCTCGCCCAAAGGCGCGCCCACAGCCTCGACAATCCAGAATCTGCGCGGCTTTTTCCTGCTCAGGATCAGGGCCGCCGTGGCGGTGCGGGCGGCGTGAGATTGCCATCCCAGCCACCGCCAAGCGCGGCGATCAGCTGGACGCTGGTGCTGAGGCGACTGCCGAGCAGGGTCAGGTTGGTGCGCTCGTTGCTCAGGGCGGTGGTCTGCAGGGTGACCACGTCGAGATAGCCGATCAGGCCGGCCTGGTACTGGTTCTCGGCCAGTTGCAGGGCGCGGCGCGCGGCATCCAGGGCCTCTTGGCGCACGCCGGCTTCGTCGCTGTAGGTACTCAACTGCACCAGATAGTCTTCCACCTCGCGGAAGCCCGCGAGCACGGTCTGGCGATAACCGGCGACGCTGGCGTCGTAGCTGGCCTCGGCGGACTCCACCTGAGCGCGTCTCAGGCCGCCATCGAACAGCGACAGGGCAAAGGACGGCCCGATCGACCAGAAGCGATTTGGCGTGCTGATCAGGTTGCCCCACTGGCTGGCGCTGTAGCCACCGCTGGCACTCAGGGTCAGGTCGGGATAATAGGCGGCTTCGGCGACGCCGATGGCGGCATTGGCGGCCATAACCTGGCGCTCGGCCTGGGCGATGTCCGGACGACGTTCGAGCAGCGTCGAGGGCACGGCGCTCGGCAGCGGCGGCAACTCGGGAATCGTTTTGACCGCGGCCAGCTGGAAATTGGCCGGGACCTCGCCGACCAGCACCGCGATAGCGTTTTCCAGCTGGGCACGCTGATACCTGAGGTCGATGGCGTCGGCCTGGGTGCTCTTCAGCTGGGTGGTGGCCTGGGCCACATCCGCCGGGGTGACGATGCCGGCGCGGTACTGATTCTGGGTCAGGCGCAGGGATCGCTCGTAGGCGGCCACGGTGGCGTCGAGCAGTCGCTGCTGGGCGTCCAGTACGCGCAGTTGCAGGTAGTTGGTCGCCAGTTGCGTCTGCAGGCTCAGGCGGGTGGCCGCGAGCTCCGCGGCGCTGGCCTGGGCAGAGGCCCGATCCGCCTCCACCTGGCGCCGGACGCGGCCCCAGAGATCCAGCTCCCAACTCACCCCCAGACTGGCGTCGTAGGCGTTGCTGATGGTGCTGGAGCCACCGCTGCTGACGGTGCTGCTGGTGCCATTGGAGTTGCGGATGACGGTGTTGCTGCCCGAACCACCCCCGCGCCCGGAGCGGGTGGCGCCCAGGCTGCTGGAGAGCGTCGGGAACAGCGAAGCCCGTGCTTGGCTGACCAAGGCCAGGGATTGCCGATAGGTCGCCTCGGCCTGGGCCAGGCTCTGGTTGCGCTGGTTGAGCTGGACCATCAGACGGTCGAGGGTCGGATCGTCATAGCGCCGCCACCAGTCGCCACGGATCTCCAGGTCCTTGGGCGCCGCCGCCTGCCAGCCTTCGGCGTGGCGATAGGCGACCGGCACCGTGGTGGTCGGCCGCTGGTAGTCCGGGCCCAGGGTACAGCCGGCCAGCAGCAGAGCCAGGGTCAGCGTCGGCAGGCGCAGGGTTGGGGTCATAGCGGCGTATCCAGGGCAGCGTCGGTACGGATGCCGCGCCAGCGATTGACGCGGCGGCGCAGGCGTTCGAAATAGAGATAGACCACCGGAGTGGTGTAGAGCGTGAGAATCTGGCTCAGCACCAGTCCGCCGACGATCACCAGGCCCAGCGGCTGGCGCATCTCGGCGCCCTCGGTATCGCCGATCAGCAGCGGCACGGCGCCGAGAATGGCGGCCATGGTGGTCATGAGGATGGGCCTCAGGCGCAGCAGGCAGGCCTGGCGGATGCCTTCCTCGGGCGTCAGGCCCTGCTGGCGTTCCAGCTGCAGCGCCAGGTCCACCATCATGATGGCGTTCTTTTTCACCACCCCGATCAGCAGGAACAGCCCGAGCATGGAGATCAGGCTGAACTGGCCACCGGTGAGCTGGATGGCCAGCAAGGCCCCTACCCCGGCCGACGGCAGCGTCGAGAGGATGGTCAGGGGGTGGACATAGCTTTCGTAGAGCACGCCAAGCACGATGTAGACCAGCACCAGGGCGCCGAGGATCATCAGCGGCTGCCCGGACACCGTGCTGGCGAAGATGTTGGCGGAGCCGCCCAGGCGCCCCTGCACATCGCTGGGCAGGCCGATGGCGGCCACGGCGCGCTGCACCGCCCGGGTCGCCTGTTCCAGGCTGACATCCGGCGCCAGGTCGAAGTTGATGCTTTCCGAGGCGAACTGGCCGTCGTGGGTAACGCGGTCCTCGGCGAGGCTGTTGGTGTAGTAGGCGAAGGCTGCCAGCGGCACCTGGGCGCCGCTGGCGGTGATGACCCGCACCTGCTCGAGGATGGTCGGGTCCTGGGCATAGCGCGGATTGATCTCCATCACCACCTTGTACTGGTTAAGCGGCTCGTAGATGGTCGAGATCTGCCGCTGGGCGAAGGAGTTGTTGAGTACCGCGGCCACGGTCTCCATGTCCACGCCGAGGCGCTTGGCCTTCTCGCGGTCGATCTGCAGGGTGATCTGCTGGGTGCTGCCTTCGCGACCGTCCACCGCGGTCAGCTCCGGCAGCGCCTTGAGCGCGGCCAGCACCTTGGGCTGCCAGGTTTCCAGCAGCCCGACGTCGCCGGAGAGCAGGTTGTACTCATAGGACGAGGTGCTCTGCTGGCGCCCGCCGAATCTCAGGTCCTGATCGGCCATGAGGAACAGCTGGGCGCCCGGCACCTTGGGCGCATTGGCGCGGATACGCTCGATGACCTTCTGGGCATCCAGCTGGCGCTCGGCGATGGGCTTGAGGCGAATCAGCATCACCGCGTTGTTCACCCCGCTGCCGGAGCCGGAGCTGCCGACGAAGCCGGAGGCACTGGCCACCGCCGGATCGGCCAGCAGCGACTTGCGCAGGATCTCGATCTTCGGCTGCATCACCTGGAACGACAGGGCGTTGTCGCCGCGGATGAAGCCGATCAGCTGGCCGGTGTCCTGCTGCGGCATGAAGGTCTTGGGCACCACCACATAGAGCGCCACGTTGAGCGCTATGGTGGCGAACAGACTGAGCAGGGTCAGGCGCCGATGGCGCAGCGCCCAGCCGAGGCTGCGGTCGTAACCCGCCACCAGGCGACGATGGGCGCGCTCGCTGAAGCGCTGCAGGCGGCTTTCGGTGGCCGGGTCATGAGGCCTGAGCCAGCGTGCGCAGAGCATGGGCGTCAGCGTCAGAGACACCACCAGCGACACCAGGATGGCCGCCGCCAGGGTCAGGGAGAATTCGCGGAACAGCTTCTCGACGATACCGCCGATGAACAGGATGGCGACGAAGACCGCCACCAGGGAGACGTTCATCGACAGCAGGGTGAAGCCGACCTCGCGGGTACCCTGGTAGGCCGCCTTGAGCGGCGCCATGCCGTTGTCGATGTGG
Source organism: Pseudomonas sp. MOIL14HWK12:I2 (assembly GCF_000510745.1). Classification (NCBI taxonomy): domain Bacteria; kingdom Pseudomonadati; phylum Pseudomonadota; class Gammaproteobacteria; order Pseudomonadales; family Pseudomonadaceae; genus Pseudomonas; species Pseudomonas sp. MOIL14HWK12:I2. The sequence continues at coordinate 346,182 of NZ_KI783313.1, forward strand.
CGGGCGATGTTCTCCAGCACCACGATGGCATCGTCCACCACCAGCCCTGCCGCCAGGATCAAGGCCATTAGCGACAGGGTGTTGAGCGAGAAGCCCAGGATGTACATGACGGCGAAGGTACCCACCAGCGAGATGGGTACCGCCAAGGCCGGGATCACCGCGCTGCGCAGCCGACCGAGGAACAGCCAGACCACGCCGATTACCAGAAAGACGGCGATGATCAGGGTCAGTTCGGCTTCGTGCAGGGTGGCCTTGATCACCCCGGACCTGTCCATGGCCACTTCCAGGCGGGCGCTGGCCGGGACGATGGCTTCCAGCGCCGGCAGGCGCGCCTTGAGCGCGGCGATGGTCTCGATGATGTTGGCGTTGGCCTGGCGATTGACCACCAGCAGCACGGCGCTCTGGTCGTTGTAGAAGCCGGCGTTGTAGCGGTCTTCCACGGCGTCGCTGACCTTGGCGACATCGCGCAGGCGCAAGGCCGCGCCATCCTGGTAGCGGATGATCAGGGGCGCGTAGTCGGCCGCCTTGAACAGCTGGTCGTTGGCCTGGATCTGCCAGTTGTGCTCGTCATTGGCCACCGCGCCCTTGGGTCGGCGCTGGTTGGCGCTATTGATGGCGGTGCGGACGTCGTCCAGCGCCAGGCCATAGTGCTCCAGCTGCCGCGGCTCCAGCTCGACGCGCACCGCCGGCAGGGAGCTGCCACCGATCTGCACCTCGCCCACGCCGTTGACCTGGGACAGGCTCTGCGCCAGCACCGTGGACGCCAGGTCGTACAGCTCGCCCTTGCTCAGCGTCTTGGAAGTCAGGGAGAACACCATGATGGGTGCCTGGGACGGATTGACCTTGCGATAGCGCGGCATCTGGCGCATGCCGCTGGGCAAGAGGTTGCGCGACGCGTTGATGGCCGCCTGTACCTCGCGGGCGGCGGTGTTGACGTCCTTGTCCAGGTCGAACTGGATGATGATCTGGGTCGAGCCCTGGCTGCTGCGGCTGGTCATGGAGCTGATGCCGGCAATGGTGCCCAGGGAACGCTCCAGCGGCGTGGCGACGCTGGAGGCCATCACCTGGGGACTGGCGCCTGACAGGGTCGCCGAGACCGTGATGGTGGGAAAGTCCATCTGCGGCAGGGGCGCCACCGGCAACAGCCGAAAGGCGATGGCGCCGAGCAGCAGCAGCGCCAGACTCAGCAGCAGGGTCGCGACCGGCCGGGCGATGAAGGGCGCCGAAAGATTCACCTCAGGCCGTCCTGCGCCGACCCAGGCGCTCGCCCAGGCTGTCGAAGGCCAGGTAGATCACCGGGGTGGTGAACAGCGTCAGCACCTGGCTGACCAGCAGGCCGCCGACCATCACCAGGCCCAGCGGCTGGCGCAACTCGGCGCCGGCGCCGGTGGCCAGCATCAGCGGCACCGCGCCGAACAGCGCGGCCAAGGTGGTCATGAGGATCGGCCGGAATCTCAGCAGCGCCGCCTGGTAGATGGCCTCTTCCGGCTTCAGCCCCTGGTGCCGTTCGGCGTCGAGGGCGAAGTCGATCATCATGATGGCGTTCTTCTTGACGATGCCGATGAGCAGGATGATGCCGATCACCGCGATCAGGCCGAGGTCGTTGCCGGTGAGCAAGAGCGCCAGCAGCGCACCGATGGCCGCCGAGGGCAGCGTCGAGAGGATGGTCAGGGGGTGGATGAAGCTCTCGTACAGCACGCCAAGGACGATGTACATCACCACCACCGCGGCCAGGATCAGCAGCAAGGTGCTGGACAGCGACGCCTGGAAGGCTGCCGCCGCGCCCTGGTAGCGGGTGTTGATGCCGATCGGCAGGCCGATCTCCTGCTTGGCCGCATCAATGGCCGCCACGGCGGCGCCGAGGGAAACGCCGTTGGCCAGGTTGAACGACAGGGTCACCGCCGGGAACTGGCTCAGGTGGTTGATCACCAGCCGGGTCGGCCGCTGCTCCATCTTCACCAGGCTGGACAGCCGCACCGGGGCGCGACCGGTGTCCGTGGTGGTCTCGGTGGTGGTGGCCGTTCCGGTACCGCTGCTGCCGCTGGACGAGGTACCACTGCCCGCCTTCACCCAGACCTGGCTGAGGGCGTCTGGACCCAGGCTGTCAGCGGCGGCGCTGGCCAGCACCACCCGATACTGGTTGGCCTGGGTGTAGATGGTCGAGATCTGCCGCTGACCGAGGGCGTCGTAGAGGGCGTCGGTGATGGCCGAGACCTGGACACCGAGGCGCGCCGCGGCGTCTCGGTCGATGGTCAGGTACAGCTGCAGGCCCTTGTTCTGCAGGTCGCTGGTGACATCCGTGACTTCCGGGCGTTGCTGCAGGGCCTGGGTCAGGCGCGGCACCCAGGTGTCGAGCAGATTGGCATCGGGCGAGTCCAGGCTGAGCTGGTACTGGGTCCGGCTGACCCGGTCTTCGACGCTGAGGTCCTGCACCGGCTGCATGTAGAGGGTGATGCCCACCACCTTGGCGACCTCGGGACGCAGGCGGTCGATCACTTCCTGGGCCGTCACGTCGCGCTCGCTCTGCGGCTTGAGGTTGATCTGCATGCGGCCGCTGTTGAGGGTGACGTTGTCGCCGTCGACGCCGATGTAGGACGACAGGCTCGCCACCGCCGGGTCCTGCAGCACCACCTCGGCCAGCGCCTGCTGGCGCTCGCTCATGCCGCGGAAGGAGATGGACTGGGGCGCCTCGGTGATGCCCTGGATGGAGCCGGTGTCCTGGGCCGGAAAGAAGCCCTTGGGCACCAGCAGGTAGAGCACCGCGGTGAGCACGAAGGTCGCGACCGCCAGCATCAGCATCAGCGCCCGGTTGGCCAGCGACCAGCGCAGCGCGCGACCGTAGCCGGCGATCAGCCGCTCCAGCCAGACCAGTCGATGTTCCGCGGCCTCCTCGCGCTTGAGCAGCCGGGCGCACATCATCGGCGTGAGTGTCAGGGAGATCACCAGGGAGATGAGGATGGCCACCGCCAGGGTGATGGCGAATTCGCGGAACAGCCGGCCGACCACGTCCTGCATGAACAGTAGCGGGATGAGCACCGCGATCAGCGAGACGGTCAGGGACACCAGGGTGAAGCCGATCTGGCGGGCGCCCTTGAGCGCCGCTTCCAGGGGCGTGGCGCCCTCTTCCAGATGCCGGGAGATGTTCTCCAGCATGACGATGGCATCGTCGACGACGAACCCGGTGGCGATGGTCAGGGCCATCAGCGACAGGTTGTTCAGCGAGAAGCCGGCCAGGTACATGGCGCCAAAGGTGCCGATCAGCGACAGCGGCACCGTGACCGAGGGGATCAGGGTGGCGCTGAAGCGGCGCAGGAAGACGAAGGTGACCATGACCACCAGCCCCACCGCCAGCAGCATCTCGTGCTGGACGTCGGTGACCGCCGCGCGGATGGTCTCGGTACGGTCGCTGAGCACGGCGATGTCGAGACCGGCCGGCAGGCTTTCCCTGAGGCTGGGCAGGAGCGCCTGGATGCGGTCGACGGTCTGGATGACGTTGGCGCCGGGCTGGCGCTGGACATTGACCAGAATGGCGCCACTGCGATTGGCCCAGGCGGCCAGGCGGTCGTTTTCCGCACCCTGGGCGATGGTGGCGACGTCACCCAGGCGCAGGGCGCCGTTGTCGGCGTAGTTGAGGATCAGGTCGCCGTAGGCCTTGGGGTCGCGCAACTGGTCGTTGGCGTCCAGGGTGGCGACCCGGGTGGGACCGTCGAAGCTGCCCTTGGGCTGGTTGGTGTTTTCGCTGGTGACCAGGCTGCGCACGTCGGCCAGGGTCAGGTTGTGGGCGGCGAGCTTGTCCGGATCGACCTGGATGCGCACGGCCGGGCGCTGGCCACCGGCCAGGCTGACCATCCCCACCCCGCTCACCTGGGCGAGCTTCTGCGCCATGCGGGTATCGACCAGGTCGTAGAGCGTGGGCAGCGGCAAGGTCCTGGAGCTGATCGCCAGGGTGACGATGGGCGTATCCGCTGGATTGACCTTGTTGTACACCGGCGGCGCCGGCAGGTCGTTGGGCAGCAGGTTGTTGGCCGCGTTGATCGCCGCCTGGACCTCCTGCTCGGCGACCGACAGGTCCAACTCGAGATTGAATCTAAGGGTAATGACCGAGGCCCCACCGGAGCTGGTGGAGGCCATCTGCGACAGGCCGGGCATCTGCCCGAACTGGCGCTCCAGCGGCGCGGTCACGGCGCTGGTCATGACGTCGGGACTGGCGCCCGGATAGAGGGTGAGCACGCGGATGGTGGGATAGTCCACCTGCGGCAGGGCTGCGACCGGCAGCAGGCGATAGGCCAGCAGACCGGCGATGAGCAGCGCCACCATCAGCAGGGTGGTGGCGACCGGGCGCAGGATGAAGGGGCGCGAGATATCCATCGCGGCCGGTCAGCCCTGGGTCTTGCCGGGCTTGCGTACCGCCGGCTTGGCTGGTTCGCTGGGCGCCGCCGAGGCCCCGGTGACCACCTCCACCTCGTTGCCCTCGCGCAGGCGATCGGTGCCTTCGGTCACCACCCGGTCACCGGCGGCCAGGCCCTCGGTGACCACGGTCAGGCTGCCGTCATCCGGCCCCAGCTTGAGGCTGCGCACCTGGATCTTGTTGTCGGCCCCGACCACGTAGGCGAAGGTGCCATTGGAGCCGAACTGGATGGAGGCCGAAGGCACCACAAGGGCCTGTTCCAGCACCTGTTCACGCACGCGCACGGTCACGAACTGGTTGGGGAACAGCGCCTCGTCGCCGTTGGCGAAACGGGCGCGGAACTTGAGGGTGCCGGTGGCGGTGTCGATCTGGTTGTCGAAGCTCTGCAGGGTGCCGTCGGCGACCTTGCGCGAACCGCCGCGATCCCAGGCTTCGACTGGCAGGGTCTGGCCGGCGCGGGCACGCTTGAGCAATTCGCCCAGCTGGCTTTCCGGCAGGGTGAAGACCACCGAGATCGGCTGGGTCTGGGTGATCACGGCCACCACGGTGCTGTCGTTGGCGGACAGCAGGTTGCCGCCGTCCAGCTGGCGCAGGCCGACGCGCCCGGCGATGGGCGCCTTGATCTGGGTGAAGGCCAGATTCAGCTTGGCATCGGCCACCGCCGCCTGGCTGTTCTTGAGGGTGCCGCGGTACTGGTTGACCAAGGCTTCCTGGGTATCCAGGGTCTGCCTGGCGATGCTGTCTTCGCGGAACAGCCCTTGGTAGCGCTTGAGGTCCAGCTCGGCATTGCGCAGCTGCGCCTGGTTCTGCTGCAGGGTGCCCTCGGCCTGCTGCAGGGCCACTTCATAGGGACGCGGATCTATGCTGGCCAGCAACTCGCCGGCCTTGACCTTCTGGCCCTCCTCGAAGGCCACCCGCACCAGTTCGCCAGCGACCCGGGTGCGCACATTGACGGTGTTGAGCGCCGTCACTGTGCCGATGGACTTGCGCACGATGGGAAAGCTGCGCTGCTCCACCGCCACCACCCGTACCGGCGTGGGGCCGGTCATGCCGAAGGGCGAACGCGCGCCCTTGCCGCCAGCGGCCTCGTTCTTCTGGCCGTGCTGGTGATACCAATACCAGCCGCCCGCAGCCACCAGCACCACGAGGACGAGCAGCCACACCAGTCGGCGACGGGAGGAAGAGCTAGGCGAAGAGTCGGACATCGGAAGATACGTACACGCTGGGAAAGGCGGAAGATAAGCAGTAGCGAGACGGCTAACCAGCCCCTTTACCGCGATTTTACCTAAAGCAAAACGGGCAGACACAAAAGGCGCCTGCCCGTTTCGAAACGCCCACCGCGCAGAGCGGTGGGTTGGCGGCGATCAGCCGAGAACGGCGAGTGCGGCCGCGTAGTCCGGCTCCTGGCCGATCTCGGGGACCAGCTCGCTGTGCAGCACCTTGTCCTGCTCGTCCAGCACCACCACGGCGCGGGCGGCCAGGCCCTGCAGCGGACCGCTGGCCAGGGCGACGCCATAGTTCTGCAGGAATTCGGCACCGCGCAGGGTGGAGAGGTTCACCACCTTTTCCAGGCCTTCGGCGCCGCAGAAACGCTTCTGGGCGAACGGCAGGTCGGCGGAGATACACAGCACCACGGTGTTATCCAGCTTGTCGACTTCGCTGTTGAACTTGCGCACCGAGGTGGCGCAGGTCGGGGTATCGACGCTGGGGAAGATGTTGAGCACCTTGCGCTTGCCGGCGAGGCTGGCCAAGGTAATGTCCTGCAGATCACCGTTGACCAGGCTGAACGCCGGGGCCTGCTGGCCGACCTGCGGCAGGTTGCCCTGCACCTCGACCGGGTTGCCACGCAAATTGACGGTTGCCATGAACTGCTCCTTTCTCATGAGACGGGACAGGGAGTAAACACGTTTTCCGCACCCGATCAAAGCGTTACGCGTCCTTGCGTCAAAAATCGCGGCGATAGAAGAAATCCAGGGAGTTGGCCAGACCGCTGGCGATCTCTAGATAGAGCCGGCGGGTGAGCTGGTAGCGCAGGGCGACGGTGTTGGCCGAATCGAACACCCCTACCCCATAACGCACCGACAGCCTGTCGGTGAGATTGCCCGAGGCGACCACGCTGGTCTTGTCCCCCGAACCGGCGGTATCCAGCTGGAAGTTCTGGATACCCAATCGCTGCGCCAGGGCGCCGGCGGTGCCGGAGCTGCCGGCCAGGCCGAGGGCCAGTGCCGCCTGACCCAGCACGTTGTTGTCCCCTTCGCTGCCGCTGGAAAGCGGGCGTCCCAGCACCAGGTAGGCCAGCGCCTGCTCCTGGCTCATGCTGGGTTCGGAGAACACCTCGATGCGCGGCTGCTGGGCGAAACCCGAAAGCCGCAGGCCGGCGGTGACGTTCTGCTCCTGCACCACCCGCACGGCTTCCACATCGATATAGGGCTGGGCGATGGGCCCCTGGAAGAACAGCCGTGCGCGTCTCATGGTGAGGCGCTGACCATAGGCGTTGTAGCGACCGTTGCGCAGGTTCAACTCGCCGCGGGTGTCGAGGTTGTCGCCGATGTGCACCTTGCCAACGATTTCGGCGGACAGGCCGAAGGCATCGAAGGTGAGCTTGTCGGATCCGACCAGCACATCGACGTCCATGGCGATCTGCATCGCCGGCTGCTTGGCCGGAGCCTCCTGGCCGACGATGACGGCATCGTCCGACACCTTGACCGTGGATGGCGGCAGCTGCTGCACCTGGATGCGCCCGCGCGGCACCCGCACCTCGCCGGCCAGGGCCAGGCGGCCGTCCTTCATCAGGATCTTGAGATCGGGCGCCACTTCCAGCTGCGCATAGGGCTCGACATTGACCGGCAGCTTGTCGCCGGTGACCGCCACATTGACGTCCAAGCCGTTGGCCCAGCCGACGCTGCCCCGGATCTGGCCGCGCCCCTGGGTGCCGCTGCGCCAGCCGCCGTCGAGCAGCGCGGTGTCGCCCTGGATGCGGGCGGTCAGGCCGAGGTCCTGCAGGCGCGTCGGCACGCTGCCGCCGCCGATGTCGCCCCCGCTGAGCTGGATCTGGCCGTTGACCCTCGGTTGCAGCAGGGTGCCACTCAGCTCGCCGGCACCGTTGATCTTTCCTTCGAGGTGTTCGATGCCTTCGACGAAGGCCTTGCCGAGGGCCAGATTCAGGCCCTGCAACTGGAAGCGACCGGCCAGCGCCTGGTTCGGATCGCGGGGATCCAGCCGCGCCTGGATATCCAGCCGGCCAAGGTCGGCACTGGTCAGGCGCACCTGGGTGTCCACCTGCTGCGGCTTCAGGGCGCTGGTGACGTCCAGGCTGTCGTAGCTGAAGGTCTGCCACTGGCCAGCGGCGTCGCGCAGCTTGAGGCTGCCACGACCGGCCTGGAGACGGATCTCGCCATCGGGTCCGGCCTTGGGCAGGCGCAGGTCGACGTCGCCATCGAGGGTGCCCTGCCAGGCCAGTTCCGGGGGCAGCAGCGGTTGCAGACTGGCGAGCGGGAAGGCGCGCAGGTGCCAGGCGAGACGGGTGTCGGGCAGCAGTTGCTGATCGTCGCCACAGAGGCTGGCCGCGCCGGACCGCCAGCAGTGCCGGCCCAGTTCCAGACGCCCGTTGGCCAGGCGCTCGATGCGCGCGGGGCTTTGCAGGGTCCAGTTCTGGCCACTGGCGGCAACCGAGCCGCGGGCCAGTTGGCCTTTCCAGTCACCGTTGTCGGCCAGGGTACCGCCGGCCGTGAGCGCCAGGTTGACCTGTGGCCCCTTGAGCGACAGCTCGGCCTGCTGCTGGCGGCGATCGCCCTGCCCCTGCAGGCGCAGGACGCCGAAATCGCGCCCGGCCGCCTGCAGACCCTGGGCAGTCAGCTCCAGGTTGCCGCGCTGGCGGTCATCCAGGGTCGCCGCCAGCGCCAGGCTGCTCATGCGGTTGTCGGCATAGGCGAGCTGGCGCCCGTCGAGGCGCAGCTGGCCAGCCGGCGCCTTGAGGGTGCCGGCCAGATCCAGGCGGCCCTGGACGCTGCCGGACAGATCGGGCCAGAGCTGGCCGAGGCGTCGCAGATCCAGTTGCAGCTGGCCCTGCAGCCGTTGATCGAGGGCGCCCTGCCCCTGGATGCGGTTGTCACCCAGGCGGATGTCCAGCTGCGAGACCTGCCACTGCTCGCCGGCGCCCTTGGCCTTGGCGGCCAGCACGGCCGGCTGGTTGCGCAGCCGACCCTTGAGGTCCAGGTCGGCATCCAGCTGCAGGCGGCCATCCTTGAAGGCACCGGAACTACGCAGCGGACCGGCCAGGCTGCCGGGCAGCTGGGCGACCCAAAAGGCCGGATCCAGGCGGCTCAGATCCAGGGCCACCTGCCAGCTCACGCCCTCGGCGAAGCCCAGGTTGACCTTGCCCTGCGCCCGCCCCTGGCCGGCTTGCAGGTCCAGCGAGGGCAGATTGAGCTGGGTGGTATCGCCGCTGAAGGGGGTGGCCAGGGTGAAGGCGCCGGCCGGACCGGTCGCCGCAGCCTTGAGATTGCCCAGGTAGGCACCATCCCTATAGGCCACCTCGCCCTGCAGACGCTGCAGACTTACCGGGGGCTCCGCCATGGGATACAGCCGGCGCCAGGGAAAGTCGCGCCAATCCAGGGTGGCGTCGGCGGCGAGCCCCTGCTGCCAGTCGATCTGGCCAGCCAGCGCCACACGCTGCTCGGGCGCGGCCTGGAGGCGCAAGGCCGAGATCCGCGCGCCCTTGGCATCGACGCGACCCTCCAGATTCAGGTCCACCGGACCGCCCTCGCCCGGCAGTTTCGCCTGGCCGACCAGGGCGTAGCCCACAGCCAGATCGCCTCGCGCGGTCAGCTTGAGGTCGTTCAGCCGCAGGGTATCGGGCAGGCTGGCGGCCGCCTTGAAGCCATCGGCCACCAGTTGCAGATCGGCCGGGACGTTGTCCACCAGCGGCTGCACCGTGCCGGTCAGGCGGCCGGGCAGATAGCCGCTGCTGTCGGCCTCCAGCTGCAAGGTCTTCTGCAAGTCGCCGTTCAGCTTGAGCGCCAGCAACCAGGGCGCGGCCTCCGGCGCAGGCAGGCCGAGGGTGCCCTGCAACTGCAGCGGCCAGGCGCCGCTGGGCTGCAACCGGCCGTGGGTATCCAGGGTGATGCCGTGCGCCATGCCGGCCAGGCGCTCGATGGCTATCCCATCAGCCTGCCAGCGGGCTTGGAGCTCCAGGTCGCGGGCCTGTTCGGCGTCGTTGTAGCGGATCTCGCCGATCCGTACCTCACCTAGCTGCACCCCCAACGGCAAGCCGAGGCTGGGCAACTGGATGGGCCCGCTCTTCTCCGGCGCCGGCTCCGGAGTGGGCGCCTGCTCGATGGCGACGCGCGAGGCGACCAGGGTATCGATGCACAGCTGCAGCCTGAGCAGGCAGGCGGGTCGCCAGGCGAATTCGGGTGCCTCGACCGTCACCCGAGTGGCGCCCCCCTCCCAGACCAGCTGCCGGGCCTGCCAATGGCCACCCAGGCGCCCCTGGAAGTCGGTCAGGGTCAGACCCGGCACCCGTTCCAGCACCAGCCGGCTGACGCTGGCGTTGCCCAGCACCAGGGCGAGAAGGAGGATCATAGCGCCCAGCAGGGCCGCCAGTACGCCGAGGATGACACCGCCTAACGACTTCACAGCTCAGGTCCTATGGAAAAGTGCAGGCGAATACCGCCGGGTTCGTCGAGACCGTGCGCCAGGTCGACGCGGATCGGACCAACCGGCGAGACCCAACGCACGCCCACACCGACGCTGGTCTTGAGCTCGTAGTTGTTGAGGTCGTTGAAGGCGCTGCCCTGGTCGATGAAGGTGGCCAGCCGCCACTTGTCGCGCAGGGGATACTGGTATTCGACCCCACCGGCGACCAGGTAGCGACCGCCCACGTAGTCGCCTTCGTCGTTTTCCGGCGACAGGGTCTGGTAGTCGTAGCCGCGAACGCTCTGGTCACCGCCGGCGAAGAAGCGCAGCGATGGCGGGACCTTGTTGTAGCCATTGGTGAAGTTGCCGCCCAGCTGCAGGCGTCCGAGGAAGCGGTGCCCGTCGCCCACCGTGATCAGGCCACGGGCCAGCGCCGTGGTGTGGATCATGTTGGCATCCGAGAGCAACCCCTCCTTCGCCGCCGAGACGCCGAATTGCAGGCGATAGCCGCGATTGGGGTCGATGCGGTTGTCGCTGCGCAGCAGGGAGAAATCCACCCCAGGCATCACCAGGTTGGAGGTGCCCTCATCGTCGCCCAGCCGATAGCTTTCGTTGCGCCACTTGAGCGAGAGCACCCGCTCCCAGCCGTTGGGAAACTTGCGATGCCACTCGGGACCCACGGTCAGCAACTGGCTGAGGGAGTCGTCGTTGGCGATCTGCTCGTACTGGTAGCCGCCGGCGAAGCGGAACTTGTCGTTGATCGGGTCCTGCCCGGGAATGTCGTACCAGGTGGCGATGCTCTGGCGTGGCGCCGACAACTCGGCCTCGGCGCCCAGGCTGTGGCCCTGGGGATTGAGCCAGTGATTTTCCCAGGTGAATCTCAGCCGCGGACCGACATCGGTGGAGTAGCCGGGGCCGAAACCGAAGGTGCGCGGCTTGCGCGTGCGTAGGGTGACCGTCACCGGCACCTCGGCGGCGCCATCCTGCTTGGGATAGGTATCGAGCCGCGCCCCATCGAAGAAGCCGCTGGCCAACAGATTGCTCTGGAAGTCGGCGATCAGCTCGGAATCGTAGGGCGTCCCCTGGGCGAAGGGCACCATGCGCTGAAGCAGATCGGGATCGAAGGGCGCATCCCCTTCGAAGGACACCTTGCCGAGGACGAAACGCGGCCCGCTGTCGAACACCAGGGCGATGTCGGCAAATCCGGTAGCGGGATCGATCCGCAGCTGGTGCTGGGTAAAGGTGCCGCGAAAGAAACCATACCGTTGCGCCTGATTCTGGATCAGGCTCTTGGCGTCTTCGTAGAGGCCCTGGTTCAGCGGCTGGCCCGCCTTGAGTCCGGCCGGTATCGGCTGGCGAAAGGCGCGCAACTCGCGCGCCGGCCCTTCGATACGGATATCCACGTTGCGCAGCCTGACCGGCTCGCCGGGGCGTACCTCGACCACCAGCCGTGGCGTCTCCCCCGGCTCGACGCGGGTCTCGATCTGCGCATGGTAGTAGCCGAGTGCCTGGGCTGCCTGCTCGGCCTGCCGCTCCGTCGCCGGGCGTAGGCGTTGCAACCCGGCGACATCGCGCCCTTCGACGGAGCCGATATAGGCCTGGATGTTGTCTCGCAAGGCGTTATTGGCAGGCTGGACGCGAACGCTGACTTCGGCGGGTGCCGCCCAGGCCACGCCGTGCAGACAACAAATTCCAATCAGGGCGCGGCGTAGAGCGTTCGGCTTATTCATACAGGGATGCTAACGGGCGTTGCGCTGTGAGACAAACGGGAGTGGCCAGGGTTCGCCCGCCTGCCGCTTCGGCGACAGGCTTTCTGCTAGGCTAGGGCCATCCACCTTTAGAGAGGGCGTCATGAAGGTAGTTTGCTTCAATATCAATGGCTTGCGCGCAAGACCTCATCAACTTTCTGCCATCATCGAACGCTATGAGCCGGATGTGATCGGACTGCAGGAAACCAAGGTCTCGGATGACCAGTTTCCCCGGGCCGAGGTCGAGGCCCTGGGTTATCACGTGCACTACCATGGCCAGAAGGGTCATTACGGCGTGGCCCTGCTGTCGCGCCTGGCGCCCCTGGAGTTGCACAAGGGCTTTCCCGGCGATGGCGAAGAGTCCCAGAAGAGATTCATCTATGGCGTCTTCGCCGACCGCCAGGGTCAGCCGCTGGTGGTCATGAACGGCTATTTCCCCCAAGGCGAGAACATCGCCCATCCGACAAAATTCCCTGGCAAGAGGAAGTTCTACGCGGATCTTCAGAATCTACTTGAAGAGCGCTTCTCGCCGGACACGCCCTTGCTGCTGATGGGCGACTTCAATATCTCGGCCCAGGATCTTGATATTGGCATCGGCGCCGCCAATGCCAAGCGCTGGCTGCGGACCGGCGCCTGCAGCTTTCAACCGGAAGAACGCGAATGGATGCAGCGGCTGCTGGGCTGGGGCCTGCTCGACAGCTATCGCCATCTGCATCCCGAAGTCGACGATCGCTTCAGCTGGTTCCCCTATCGCAGTCGCGGTTTCGAGGACGAACCCAAGCGCGGCCTGCGCATCGACACCATCCTCGCTTCGCGGGCCTTGCGCGAGCGCATCGTCTCCGCCGGGGTGGACTACGAGATCCGCGGCATGGAGAAACCCTCCGACCATGCGCCGATCTGGCTGGAATTGGCGTGAGCGGCTGTCACATCGACGTCATGCGGCATGCCTAAGGTGTCGGCCTCGCCTTTAGGCTCGAGGCCGACCCATGAATTGCTCCGCCCCGGTATTCCGCCGCGCCTTTCTGCGGCGAGCGGTGCTCGCGACCCTGCTTCCACTGCTGCCCTCACCCCTGTTGGCCAGCGAATCCACGAACATCCTCCTGCGCCTGCAGGGCTCCAACACCATCAATGCCCGGCTCGGACCACGTCTGGTCGCGGCCCTGCTCGCCGAACGCAACTATCGGGATCCACAGGTGGTGCCCACCGCCGTCATGGACGAATGGCAACTGATGGCCCGAGCCCCGCAGGGCAATACCGTGGCCGTGCAGATCGCGGCCCATGGCTCCAGTACCGGCTTTACCGCCCTGGCCGCGGGCGCGACCGATCTCGCCGCGGCCTCGCGCCCCATCACCGATAGCGAAGTGAGTGCCCTGGCCAATCTGGGTGACCTGCGCAGCAAGGAGGCGGAATACGTCATCGGCCTGGATGGTCTGGCGATCATCGTGCATCCCGGCAATCCGCTGCGGGAACTCGATCTGCAGCAATTGGCGCAGGTCTTCTCCGGCGACGTTGGCGACTGGCAGCAACTGGGCGGCACGCCCGGCCCGATCCGGATCTATGCGCGGGATGACCGCTCGGGTACCTACGACACCTTTCGCGAGCTGGTCCTGAATCCGGCCGGCAAACGCCTGAGCGCCGCCGCCCGGCGCTTCGAGTCCAACGAAGAATTGGCGCAGCGGGTGGCCGACGACCCCGCCGGCATAGGCTTCACCAGCCTGGCGGCGGCTGCCGGGTCGCCAAAGCTCGCCCTGCGCGACGGTGAAGGCCGCGCCATCGCGCCCAGCGAAGCCAGCATCGCCACCGAAGACTATCCGCTCGCCCGCCGCCTCTTCCTCTATGCGCCGCCGGCTCAGCGTTCGGACTGGACGCGGAGCCTGCTGGAATTCAGCCAGACCCCGGCGGGCCAGGCGGTGGTGCAGCAAAGCGGCTTCGTCGCCCAGCGCATCGAGCCTCTGACCATAGGCGACACCCGCGGCATGCCGCCCGCCTACAGCGAGCTGGCGCGCCGGGCGCAGCGCCTCACGGTCAACTTCCGCTTCACCGCCGGCAGCGCACGTCTGGACAACAAGGCGCTGCGTGATGTCGAGCGGCTGGCCGCCTTCATGCGCCAGCCCGAGAACGCCAACCGGCAGCTGATCCTGGTGGGCTTCAACGACGCCACCGAAGATCCGGCACGGGCATCTCTGCTGGCGCGTCTGCGGGCCACCGCGGTGGCCACGGCGCTGCGCCATCAGCAGGCCTTCGCCAGCGAAGTGCTCTCCCTGGGCGACCAGTTGCCGGTTGCCGGACTGTCAGCCAATGGCCGGATCAAGAACCGGCGTGTCGAGGCCTGGATCCATTAGCGATCGCCTGGCTGATTTTTTGGCGGGAAACGGTATGAAGCAACGGACGGCGTCATCGCCTTCGTGGGCAGTGGGCAGTTGCCGAGTCACCTGGATACAGATGCCGACTGCGTTTCGAGCGCTACCCTGTACTTAAAGTGATTTCTCACAAAGTACCTAGACTCAACACTAAAACAATCTCTCAAGCTAATGTTTTTGAATGACTTTTAAATAATAAAAGACTTCAATTACACGCGCTCACCGGGATGCACGCGCCACTCCTTCCAATCCCTGTACGGATTCGCCCGGCTTGATCCCGCGCGCCGCAAACCAGCCGGCCTGGGTCTCCAGCGCATAGCGCGCCGGCGCCCTCGAGCAGTGCCGGGTATCGGTCAGCGGCTGCATCTCGACCGTGTTGAGGATCCTGCCGCTGGCATCGATGAAGGCGGCGGCCAGCGCGCTGGGGGTATCGCGCATCCACAGGCAGCGCTCGTCATCCCCGGCGAAGACGAACAGCATGCCCTCGCGAGCAGCCAGTGGCGGTCGCCCCATCAATCCCTGGGCCCGTTGCGCCGGTGTCGCCGCCACCTCGACGGCCAGGCGCTGCCCACCGATGCGCAGTTCGATCCGCTCCGCCGCCCAGCCGGGCAAGGCCACCCACGCGGCCAACAGCAGCAGACCACCCCAGCCAGTGCCTGGCGCCCGCTTCGCTCCCTCTCGAGCGTGGACAAAAAATGTCATCGCATGTGACCTTTACCGGACGAAAGCAATCTATCCCACATTGTCAGACAACCTCTCGAGTCCGATGTCGACCGCCAGCCTACCGCCCGCACCCTCACCCGCTCTGGCCACCCGCATCACCCTGGGTACGGTGCTCTTCACCTTTATCGCCTACCTTACCATCGGCATTCCCCTGGCCGTGCTGCCGGGCTATGTGCACGACCAGCTGGGCTTCAACTCCATCATCGCCGGCCTGGTGATCAGCAGTCAGTACCTGGCGACGCTGTTCTCGCGCTCCCATGCCGGCCGCATCATCGACACCGTCGGCGCCAAGCAGTCGGTGCTCTACGGCATGCTCGGCTGCGGGCTCAGCGGCGTGCTGATGCTGGCGTCGGTGCTCTTGCAGGCCTGGCCCTGGGTCAGCCTCGTCGCCCTGCTGCTCGGCCGACTGGTGCTGGGCTGCGCCGAAAGCCTTTCGGGGACCGGCGCCATCTCCTGGGCGATCGGTCGGGTCGGTCCGACCAACACCGCCAAGGTGATCTCCTGGAACGGCGTCGCGAGCTATGGCGCCCTGGCCATAGGCGCGCCGCTGGGCGTAGTGCTGGTGGATACCCTGGGGCTGTGGATCATGGGTGTCAGCATCATCGGCCTGGCCGCCCTGGGCTATCGCATCGCCAAGCCCCGCCCGCCCATCGTCCCGGTCCGCGGCGAGCGCCTGCCCTTCACCACGGTGCTGGGCCGGGTCCTGCCCTTCGGGCTCGGCCTGGCGCTGGGCGGCATCGGCTTCGGCACCCTGGCAACCTTCATCACCCTCTATTACGCCAGTCAGGGCTGGAGCGGCGCGGCCCTGTGCCTGACCGTGTTCGGTTCCTTCTTCATCGGGGTACGCCTGGTCTGCGCCAACGCCATCAATCGCCACGGTGGCTTTCGTGTCGCCATCGTCAGCCTGGCGGTGGAAGCCGTCGGCCTGGCCGTCCTCTGGCTGGCCCCCAGCGTGACCACTGCCCTGGTAGGGGCAGCGCTCACCGGCATCGGTTTCTCGCTGGTGTTCCCGGCGCTGGCCGTGGAGGCGGTGCAGCGGGTGCCGTCCTCCAACCGGGGCGCCGCCCTGGCCGGCTATTCGGTGTTCATCGACCTCTCCCTGGCGGTGACCGGTCCGCTGATCGGGGCGGTGGCCACCCATTTCGGCTATGCCGCGAGCTTTCTCTGCGCCGCGCTGGCCGCGCTGGCAGGCCTGGCGCTCAGCGTTCGCCTCCTCTGCCGTTTCGACGAGTCCTCTCGAGAACAGCCATGACCACGACCGCCCCAGCCGCCAGCTCCCTCGCCGTCACGCTGCGTATCGTTTCCATCGTCGTCTTCAGCTTTCTGCTGTTCCTGGCGATCGGCCTGCCGCTGGCGATCCTGCCGGGCTACGTGCACGACGATCTCGGCTACGGCTCGGTCATCGCGGGACTGGCGATCAGCATCCAGTACCTCGCCACCCTCTTCACCCGCCCCCTGGCCGGCAAGCTGGCCGACAGCATCGGCGCCAAGCGCGGGGTAATCTACGGCCTTTTCGGTTGCGTCGCCTGTGGCGTGCTCACCCTGCTGGCCACCTCGCTGCAAAGCGTGCCTGGCCTCAGCCTGGGCCTACTGATCGTCGGCAGGATCATTCTCGGCATGTCCCAGGCCATGATAGGCACTGGCTGCCTGAGCTGGGGCATGGGCAGCGTCGGCATGCAGCACGTCAGCAAGGTAATCTCCTGGAATGGCATCGCCGCCTATGGCGCCCTGGCCCTGGGCGCCCCCCTGGGCGTGGCCATGGTCGCGGGTCTGGGCCTGTGGAGCCTGGGCGTGGCTATCGCGCTGCTTGGCGCCCTGGGTCTGGCCCTGGCCTGGAACAAGGAGCCGGCACCGGTGATTCCCGGTGAGCGACTGCCCTTTCACAAGGTGTTCTGGCGCATCAGCCCCTTTGGCCTCTGCCTGCTGCTGAGCTCCATCGGCTTTGGCGCCATCGCCACCTTCGTCACGCTCTACTACGCGAGCAACGGCTGGCCCAATGCCGCCTTTTGCCTGACCGCCTTTGGCGCCGCCTTCATCTGCGCGCGACTGCTGTTCGCCGGCACCATCAACAAGCTGGGTGGTTTTCGGGTCGCCCTGGCCTGTTTCACCGTCGAGACCCTGGGTCTGCTGCTGCTCTGGCTGGCGGTCACGCCGCAGATGGCACTGATCGGCGCGGCCATGGCCGGGTTCGGGCTGTCGCTGGTCTATCCAGCCCTGGGTGTGGAAGCCATCGTCAAGGTTCCCCCGACCAACCGTAGCGCCGCCCTGGGCGCCTATTCGCTGTGCCTGGATCTGGCCCTGGGCATCACCGGTCCACTGGCCGGCGCTATCGCCAATGGCTTCGGCTTCAGCGCCATTTTCCTCTTCGCCGGCCTCATGGCCCTGGCTGGCCTGGGGCTCAGCGCCCTGCTCTATCACCGGGCGCTGCGCGAACGCCCTGACCTGACGCCGGCCTGACCGCAGGTGAAATCGGATGCGCGCCTACAGCGGACCGGGATCCGGAATCGGCGCTGGCGGCTTGGCCGGCTCGGTCAGGTTCTCGACCACTTCGTCGGGGATGTCGGTATCGATCTCCTCGTCAGCCATGTCGGAATCGTTCAGCGGTGCCTGATCGCCACCCAGCCAGAGGGCGAGCGGGGACGTGGTATCGGGCGCCGGAGAAAGAGAAAGGATCATGCCGTGGCTCCTGTGCCGGTCGGTCTCAGAGGTTAGTAGGTCGGCGGCGCCAGATGTTTCATCCTGACGCTTACCGCACGTCGCCCGACTGCCAAGCGGCGTCGACCCCTTGCCAGAGCCTTCGCGCGAGTCAGCTGCCTGGACCTAGAGGCTCATCCCTAAAAAAGCTGAGTGCTGATCCGGGCCATTGGCCAGCAGCCTGGCCCAAGGCTGACTAGACTTCAGGTATTTCTCCACTCCGGACTGCCTGCCTATGGATACGCCGACCCGCTCCGCCAGCACCCCGAATCTGCTCGCCGTCGTGGCCGAGGACGAACTGCTGCTCCAGGCACTGGTCCGCGAGGTCCTCAAGCAGGAAGGCTTCCATGTCGAGACCTTCGGCACTGCCGATGCCGCCCTGCAGTTTCTCGAGCTGCACTGGCAGCAGGTCAATGTGGTGGTGTCGAACGTGCGGATGCCGGGCGTGATCGACGGCGTCCAGTTGGCGAAGATCGTCAGTGAACGCTGGCCCGCAGTGCCCTTCGTACTGATGTCCGGCTACGCCGGTCTGAGAAGTGACATTCCGTCCGGGGTGCCCTTCCTGCACAAGCCGTGGACACTGGATCAGCTGACCGAAGCGATCTGGAGAGTGGTACCCCGGCCTGGCACCCCCGACCCGACCGCCCGCTAGTCCAGCGACACCCGGCCGCCGCCCGCCCCGTACAAAGGACCTCGCAGCTATGACACAATAGGCGGCATGTCGGGCGCCGCCCGCCTTTACCGCAGCCCAGCCAGGCCGCCGCGCATCGTCGCGACCCCTCGACCCTGCCCGCTGGAGCTCTGCCCATCCGATCGAAACGCCCCGCCCAAGCCGCCCGCCGGCTCGGGTCGCAGGCGAGCTCCGGTCTGAAACCCTTACAGGTACCCCCCTTGATCTCCACCGCTAACATCACCATGCAGTTTGGCGCCAAGCCGCTGTTCGAGAACGTATCCGTCAAATTCGGCAATGGCCATCGCTACGGCCTGATCGGCGCCAACGGCTGCGGCAAGTCCACCTTCATGAAGATTCTCGGCGGTGACCTTGAACCCACTGGCGGCCAAGTGATGCTCGAGCCCAACGTGCGCCTGGGCAAGCTGCGCCAGGACCAGTTCGCCTACGAAGATTGCACGGTCATCGATACCGTGATCATGGGCCACGCCGAGCTGGCCAAGGTCAAGGCCGAGCGCGACCGCATCTATTCCCTCCCGGAAATGAGCGAAGACGACGGCATGGCCGTGGCCGAGCTGGAGGTCCAGTTCGCCGAATACGACGGCTACACCGCCGAAGCCCGTGCCGGCGAACTGCTGCTCGGCCTGGGCATCCCCCAGGACCAGCACTTCGGCCCCATGAGCGCCGTCGCCCCCGGTTGGAAGCTGCGCGTGCTGCTGGCCCAGGCGCTCTTCTCCGATCCGGAATTGCTGCTGCTCGACGAACCGACCAACCACCTGGACATCAACACCATCCGCTGGCTGGAAGGCATCCTGGTCGCCCGTAACAGCACCATGATCATCATTTCCCACGATCGCCACTTCCTGAACAGCGTCTGCACCCACATGGCCGACCTGGATTACGGCGAACTGCGCCTGTTCCCCGGCAACTACGACGAGTACATGACCGCGGCCACCCAGGCCCGCGAGCGCCTGCTGTCGGACAACGCCAAGAAGAAGGCCCAGATCGCCGAGCTGCAGCAGTTCGTCAGCCGCTTCTCGGCCAACGCCTCCAAGGCCAAGCAGGCCACCAGCCGGGCGCGTCAGATCGACAAGATCCAGCTGGACGAGGTCAAGCCGTCCAGCCGCGTCAGCCCCTTCATCCGCTTCGAGCAGTACAAGAAGCTGCACCGCCAGGCGGTGACCCTGGAAAACGTCACCCAGGGCTTCGACGGCACCCCGCTGTTCAAGCGTCTCGGCCTGCAGATCGAAGCCGGCGAGCGGGTCGCCATCATCGGCCCCAACGGGATCGGCAAGACCACCCTGCTGCGCACCCTGGTGGGCGAGATGGCGCCGCAGAGCGGCGAGGTGAAGTGGACCGACAGCGCGGACGTGGGCTACTTCGCCCAGGACCACGCCGAGGACTTCGCCGACGACGTCACCCTGTTCGACTGGATGGGTCAGTGGACCCAGGGCGGCGAACAGATGGTACGCGGCACCCTGGGTCGCATGCTGTTCTCCAGCGACGACATCCAGAAGTCGGTCAAGGTCATCTCCGGTGGCGAGCAGGGTCGCATGCTGTTCGGCAAGCTGATCCTGAAGAAGCCCAATGTGCTGGTGATGGATGAACCCACCAATCACCTGGACATGGAATCCATCGAGGCGCTGAACCTGGCGCTGGAAAACTATCCGGGCACCCTGATCTTCGTCAGCCACGACCGCGAATTCGTCTCTTCGCTGGCCACCCGCATCCTCGACATGAGCGAGGCCGGGGTGGTGGATTTCAGCGGCAGCTACGACGACTACCTGCGCAGCCAGGGCATCAACGGCTGAGGCGAGGTTCGTGTAGTGGGTCGCGACACCCACTACACGAATAAAATAGAGGATGCCCTAAGCAGTTACCCTAGGTATCATTTCGCACCGAAACGGGTACTCGACCAGGATCGCCGCGATCATCACCTATCGTTTGCGCCGGGAGACCAGGGGTCTCCTGCCACGTCTCGTAACACGTAGCGCCCCCTTCCGGCACGCTCGACGGGTTCCCTGTCGCATCCTGATCTCCCCGCCTGGTACCGGCCTCCGCCGGTCCGCCAGGACCCTTGCTCCCCACTCAACAAATCAGAACATTGCCGGACGGCCGCTGTCGCAACTGACTGCCATGCCCTACCGGTTGCTCACCCCTGCCCGGCCGTTCGCGGTCAGCCCGGGGTTGCCCAACTCGAGGGCGGGCTCCGACGCCCGCTCTCCCTCAGGTGTAAAGCGAGACACTGTCTCAGGAGTACGATGAATGCACAGTGGTAACGAAGAGTCGGATTTCGTTTTCGTCGGCGCGGGAATCATGAGCGCGACCCTGGCGGTCATGCTCAAGGAACTGGAGCCCACGAGCACCGTCGAGGTGCTCGAACTGCTCGACGTAGGCGCGGCGGAGAGTTCCAACCCCTGGAACAACGCCGGAACCGGCCATGCGGCCCTCTGCGAGCTGAACTACACGCCGGAAAAGGCGGACGGCAGCATCGACATCACCAAGGCCCTCAGCATCAACGGCATGTTCGAGGCCTCCAAGCAGTTCTGGTCCTACCTGGTCGAGGAAGGCCACTTCGGCTCGCCGCGCGCCTTCATCAGCCCGGTGCCGCACATGTCCTTCGTCCATGGCGCCAAGGACATGGCCTTCCTGCGCAAGCGCTACGAGGCCCTCAAGGACCACGCCTGCTTCGACGGCATGGAGTATTCCGAGGATCACGCCAAGCTGCGCGAGTGGATGCCCCTGGTGATGGAAGGCCGGCCGGCCACCGAAGCCGTGGCCGCGACCCATGTGGCCGGGGGTACCGACGTCAACTTCGGCGCCCTGACCATGAGCCTGCTCGGTCACCTGCAGACCCGTCCCGGCACCCAGGTCCGCTACAACCAGAAGGTGGTGGACCTGACCCGCGAGGCCGACCAGCGCTGGCGCCTGACCATCGAGGACAGTCGTTCCGGTGCCACCCGCACCCTGATCGCCAAGTTCGTCTTCCTCGGCGCCGGTGGTGCGGCCCTGCCGCTGCTGCAGAAGTCCGGCATCCCCGAGGGCGCCGGCTACGGTGGCTTCCCGGTGAGCGGCCAGTGGCTGCGCTGCGACGATCCGCACATCGTCGAACGGCACCAGGCCAAGGTCTACGGCCTGGCCGGCGTCAACTCGCCGCCGATGTCGGTCCCGCACCTGGACACCCGGGTGGTGGATGGCAAGAAGTCCCTGCTGTTCGGCCCCTTCGCCGGCTTCACCACCAAGTTCCTCAAGCGCGGCTCCTTCCTCGACCTGCCCAAGTCGATCAAGTCGGGCAACATCGGCCCCATGCTCGCCGTGGCGCGGGACAACATGCCGCTGACCCGCTACCTGGTCGGCCAGGTGCTGCAGTCCTTCGACCAGCGTGTCGAGGAACTGCGGGCCTTCTACCCGGCCGTACGCAAGCAGGATTGGCGCCTGGAAGTGGCGGGTCAGCGCGTGCAGATCATCAAGAAGGACCCGCAGAAAGGCGGCGTGCTGCAATTCGGCACCGAGATCGTCGCCTCCGGCGACGGCACCATCGCCGCGCTGCTGGGCGCGTCCCCGGGTGCCTCCACCTCGGTGTCCATCATGCTGACCCTGGTCGAGCGCTGCTTCCCCAGCCGCTTCCAGAGCGAAGACTGGCAGGCCAAGCTGCGCGCCATGTTCCCGGCCTTCGGTCACAAGCTGGCGGAAGAGCCCGAACTGCTGCGCGAAGTGCGCGAGCGCACCACCCGCGTGCTGCAACTCGACCTGCCGGCCTGACCCCACCAGGATGGCCCACTGGCGTGCCATCCCTGCTCCTGACCTCCCCCCAGCAAAACCGCCCCCTCTCCCCCAGGGAGAGGGCTGGGGTGAAGGGCTATCGGCCTCCGACGCCTGCCTAATCCCCCAGCGCCGCGCCCTCCCGCCGCGGATCGGCGCCGCCCTGCCAACCTGAGCTCATTCGGCGTATCACCTGGATGCCGCTGGTCATCTCGTCTTCGCGTACCTGGTGCCCACGCTGCTCCAGTGCCTGGCGCAAGGCCGGGGTGGTCTCGCCGCGCTCCAGCTCGGTGGGGCCGTTACGGCTGCCGAAATTCGGCAGGCCCGCAGCCGCCTGGGGATCCAGCTGCCAGTCCAGCAAGCCGACCAGGGTCTTGACCACATAGCCGGCAATCTGCGAACCGCCCGGCGAGCCCAGGGCCGCCAGCAGCTCGCCACTCTGGCGGTCGAACACCAGGGTTGGCGACATGGTCGAGCGCGGTCGCTTGCCCGGCTCCACCCGGTTGGCCACCGGCAGGCCCTTCTCCCGCGGCACGAAGGAAAAGTCCGTCAGCTGATTGTTGAGCATGAAGCCCTTCACCATCAGGTGGGAGCCGAAGTAGCTCTCCACCGTGGTGGTCATGGACAGGGCGCCACCCCAGGCATCCGCCGCCACCACCTGGGAGGTGGAGATGCGCAGTGGCGAGCGATCCGGTGCCCAGGCCAGGGTCGGGCCGGGTGGGACCCCCGGCGCGGCCTTGCCCAGGCTGCGCTCACCGACCTGCTGCGCACGACTGGCCAGATACCCGGGATCGAGCAGCCCCTTGACGTTGACCGGCACCAGCTCCGGATCGGCTACGTACTGGGCGCGATCGGCATAGGCCAGGCGCTCGGCCTCGGCGATCAGGTGCACGGCTTCGGGACGCGGCTCCTGGCCCGCCGGCAGCGCGGTCGGCACTGGCCGCAACGGCGCCAGGGCCCAGGCCGGATCGCGGGCCTCCAGGGCCTGGAGAATGCCCAGGGTCTGGGCCACGGTGATGCCGCCGGCGGGCGGTGGCATGCCGCAGACGCGCCAGCGCTGGTAGTCGGTGCACAGCGGCGTGCGCGTCCTGGCGCGATAGCCGGCCAGGTCCTGAAGACTCAGGCTGCCGGGATTGGGGCTCTCCTGCACGGCCCTGGCGATGGCCTGGGCCAGGTCGCCGCGATAGAGCGCTCCGGCGCCCTCCCGGGCGATCACGGCGAGGGTAGCGGCCAATTCCGGGTTGCGCAGCCGGGTGCCCACCGGCTTCACCTGCCCCTGGGCATCCAGATAGAGCGCGGCCATGCCGGGTGACTGCTTGAGGAAGGGGTCGTGGAGCAGCTGGTTATGCAGCCGCGGCGACAACGGGAACCCCTCCCGGGCCAGGCGGATGGCCGGCTCGAACAGCACCTGCCAGGCCAACTTGCCGTGGTCGCGATGCGCCAGCTCCAGGGCGCGCAGCACCCCGGGCACCCCGACCGAACGACCGCCGATCCGTGCCTCCTCGAAGGCCATGGGGCTGCCATCCGGGTGCAGGAAGAGCCTTTCCGTAGCCCCGGCTGGCGCGGTCTCGCGACCGTCGTAGGCCTGGACCTTGCGACCGTCCCAGTAGAGCAGGAAGGCGCCGCCGCCAATCCCGGAAGATTGCGGCTCGACCAGCGTCAGGACGGCCTGCATGGCGATGGCGGCGTCGATGGCCGAGCCGCCCTGGCGCAGGATCTCCCGGCCGGCCTCGGCGGCCAGGGGGTTGGCCGCGGCCGCCATCTGCCGGGTGGCTGCGCTGGCCGTCAGCCCGGGGCGGTAACCGGAACCGGCCTCGGGGGCCGTGGGCAGGGAGGTCTCGCGACCCTGGCTACAGGCGGCCAGGGTCAGGGACAGGAAAAGGGGCGTGAGGATCGACAGAGGGGTTCGCAACGGGGGGCTCCTGGGCAACGGGGGCTTTCGCCCGCCAAGCCTAGCCCATCACCTGCCCCGCCGCCGCCTGTCTGACCTCAGAGCGGCAGGTGACGGTGCAGAAAACCGCCGCAGAGCACATCCAGCCAGAGCAGCTGGTGCAGGGCGACGATGGCGAAGAACACCAGCCGAAAGCTCAGCTTGACGGTCTTGTGGCGAAAGCGCTGCTGGGCGATCAGGGCGCCCGGCCAGCCGCCGAGCAATTCGCCCAGGTGCAGCATGCGCTCCGGCACGCGCCAACCCTTGTCGCGGGCGCGCTGCTTGTCGTGCTTGTAGAGCAGGTAGGTGGCCACGCTGGCCACCAGATAGAGCGGCATCGGCCAGAGCACCCCGCGGCCGAAGGCCAGCGACAGCATGCCCACCAGGGGCAGGATGAAGACGGCGATCTGCAGCAGCGCCAGCATGTCCTGGCGGGCGATGGCGGCGCGCTGCTGATAGGGCGTCAGCGGCGCTGCCCGCTTGGCGGCCTTGGGGGAAGCATTCTGCCCAGACGCACGAGCCGGCTTGCGCCGGCTCTGCTGTTCCTTCTCGGGTTTCACCCGGCCGCCTTGGCCGCGTGCCAGTCGATCCAGCCGAATTGCCAGGTGGCCAGGATCAGCAGTCCGAAGACGATGCGGTACCAGCCGAAGACTTCGTAGCTGTGGTTGCCGATGAACTTCAGCAGGGCCTTGACCGCCAGCATGGCGAAGAGGAAGGAGGTGACGAAGCCGACTCCGAACACCAGGACGTCGCTGGCGGTGAACAGGTGACGGTACTTGTACACGGAGTAGACCGTCGCTCCGACCATGGTCGGCATGGCCAGGAAGAAGGAGAACTCGGTGGCCGCCTTGCGCGACAGGCCGAACAGCAGGCCGCCGATGATGGTGGAACCGGAACGCGAGGTGCCCGGGATCATCGCCAGGCACTGGGCGCAGCCGACCTTGAGGGCGTCATGCCAGCGCATGTCGTCCACCTCTTCCACGCGGATGCGATGGGTACGCTTTTCCGCCCAGATCATGATCACGCCACCGATCACCAGGGCGAAGGCCACGGTGATGGGGTTGAACAGGTATTCGTGGATCAGGTCACCCAGGATCACGCCCAGCACCGCAGCGGGCAGGAAGGCGATGATCAGGTTGCCGGTGAAACGCTGTGCATAGGACTTGCGCGGCAGATCGGTGACGATCTCGAAGACCTTGAAGCGGTATTCCCAGACCACGGCCAGGATGGCCGCCAGCTGGATGATGATATTGAAGGCGATGGCCCTTTCCCCACCGAAGCCGATCAGATCGGCAACGACGATCTGGTGGCCGGTGCTGGAAATGGGCAGAAACTCGGTGATGCCCTCGACGATCCCCAGAATCAGCGCCTGCAAGGCACTCCATAGGTCCATGGTATTACTCCATCCAAGTGAAACATTTGCAGGTAGCCGGAGCTGCAGGCTCCGGCGGCAACGGGGTTCGAACCGTGACGCTCCGCAGGGCATGGCCCTTCGCGGTACCCAAGACAGCACGTGCTGAAGTCAGCGCCCGGCACCTTACCAGAGCGAGACCGGTTGAAGAGACCGATAGACGGCCATTAGGTGCCGTACAATGACCAATTCAATCTTTCCGGATGTGAAGCATGTCGTTTCTGGAGTCGCTCACCACCCTGCTGGGCATGTCGCCCGTGGAGCTGCTGGCCGCCGTTCTCGGGGTGATCGCCGTCTGGCTGACGGTGCGCCAGAACATCTGGGCCTGGCCCATCGGCCTGGTGATGGTGGTGCTCTACGCCTGGATCTTCCTGGACGTGAAGCTCTATTCGGACATGCTGCTGCAGTGCATCTATGCGGTGCTGCAACTCTATGGGTGGTGGCAATGGCTCAGGGGCGGCCAGCAGCACCAGGGCCGCGAGGTCACTTCACTGGCGGCGAAACCCCTGCTGGCCGGTCTGGCCGTTGGTGCCCTGGGCAGCCTGGCCCTCGGCTATCTCATGGGTACCCATACCGACGCCGCCCTGCCCTGGCTGGACGCCGCGCTCACCGGCTTCAGTCTGGTCGCCCAGTTCTGGATGGCGCAGAAGCGCCTGCAGTGCTGGGTGCTGTGGTTCGTGCTGGACGTCATCTACGTGGGCCTCTTCTATTACAAGGGCCTCTACCCCACCGCGATCCTCTATGCGGTCTTCGTCGGCCTGGCGGCCTATGGCTGGCTCGACTGGCGTCGCGCCCTGGCGACCGCGCCATGAAGGTGGTGGTACTGACCGGCCCCGAATCGAGTGGCAAGTCCTGGCTGACGCAGGTGCTGAGCGAAAGGTTCGGCGGTATTCGGGTCGACGAGTACGTCCGCGAATACTGCGAGCGGCACGGTACCGACACCACCCTGGCGGATGTGGAGCTCATCGCCCGCGAGCAAGTGCGCCGGGAAGACCAGGCGCGTGCCGCCGCGCCGCCCCTGCTGCTGCTGGACACCCATCTGCTGAGCAATCTGCTGTGGAGTCGGCTGCTGTTCGGCACTGCGCCCGCCTGGCTGGAGCCGGCGCTGCTGGCCCGCCACTACGATCTGCACCTGCTGCTCGACCCCCGCGACGTCGCCTGGCAGGACGACGGTCAGCGCTGCCAGCCGGAGCTGACCGAGCGGCTGGCGTTCTTCGCCCATTGTCGGGACTGGCTGCAGGCCCATGGCCAGCCGCTGCTGGAAATCGCCGGCGACTGGCCCGAGCGGCAAAGGGCCGCGCTGGCCGCGGTGAGCCGATTGCTGCACGAGGCCTGACCCGCCGGTAGAATGACGTCCTACACCGGAGAACGCCATGCACGACGACGATGCCTCTTTCGCCGACTTCACCCGCGGGATCCGTCCGCTCAAGCAGGATCGCGCCGACACCGGCAAACCGCGCGCCGACCTGGGCCAGGTCGCCCAGCGCCGTGCCGATGCGACCAGGACCATGACCGCTACCCGGGTCGATGGCCTGAGCGATGCCTTCGTCATCGATGTGGGCGCCGAGGACGAACTCTACTGGGGTCGCGACGGTGTCCAGGACACCCAGCTGCGCCGCCTCAAGGGCGGCCAGATCCCCTTCGAGGGCAGCCTGGACCTGCACGGCATGACCGTGGAGAAGGCCCGGGAAACCCTCTGGGACTTTCTCGCCGAGGCCACCCGCCTCGAAATCCGCTGCGTACGCATCACCCATGGCAAGGCCGCGCGCCTGGACGGCCGCCGCCCGCTGATCAAGAGCCACGTCAACACCTGGCTGCGCCAGCACCCCCAGGTACTGGGCTTCACCTCCTGCCTGCCCCGCCACGGCGGTACCGGCTCGCTTTATGTCTTGCTCAAGCGCACCATGCTCGAAGGTCGCGACGAGTGACTCCGCGACTCGGGTGACGTCTCATCCGAGCGCCAACCTCCTTATCGACAAACAGGAACCCAAATGTCTCTCGAACAGCACTACTCCTCGATCCTGACCGGACTCGGCGAAGACATCGGCCGGGAGGGGCTGGTGGACACGCCCAAGCGCGCTGCCAAGGCCATGCAGTACCTCTGCCGTGGCTACAACCAGACGCTGGAAGAGGTGGTGGGCGAGGCGCTCTTCACTTCCGACAACAGCGAGATGGTGCTGGTCAAGAACATCGAGCTGTACTCCCTGTGCGAGCACCACATGCTGCCCTTCATCGGCAAGGCCCACGTCGCCTACATGCCCAAGGGCAAGGTGCTCGGCCTGTCCAAGGTGGCGCGTATCGTCGACATGTTCGCCCGCCGGCTGCAGATCCAGGAAAACATGACCCGGCAGATCGCCGAGGCCATCGAACAGGTCACCGGTGCCGCCGGGGTCGCGGTGGTCATCGAGGCGCAGCACATGTGCATGATGATGCGCGGCGTGGAAAAGCAGAATTCCTCCATGGTCACCTCGGTGATGCTAGGCCAGTTCCGCGCCAGCGATGCCACCCGCGCCGAATTCCTCAGCCTGATCAATCGCTGAGTCGACTGCGACGTCCGCCGCCCTGGAGGGTCGAAGTCTCGAACCTCCAGGAGACCTGCCCGCCATGCCGGACGTCCACAGCCTCACCCTGCTCAGGGCCCAGCCCGAACGCTCCCAGGCGCTGGGCGCCCATCTGCTGGATCTCGCCGCCGTGGCGGTGACCGACGCAGGCTGCCTGGACTACCGGGTGTTCCAGGGCAGCGAGGATGGCGACTTCTGGGTGATCCAGGCCCGCTGGGCCTCGGTCGCCGCCCAGGGCGACCACTTCAACCAGCCCCATACCCTCGCATTTCTCGACGAGCTGCCCAAGCTGGCGGACGAGGTGGATCTGTATCCACTGGAGCCGAGAAGACCGGCTGGCACGCCTTGATACGGCTTACAACGTCCTATCGCGGCCATGGCGGTCCGCCGATGCGGCCGCTCCTACAGGGGGTGATGCTTTTGTAGGAGCGGCCCATGGCCGCGATAAAGCTAAGTCAGCTGTCGCGTGACCTCATCAATACTCCGACAGCGCAAAGCTCGTCAGGGCGAAGGTGGGGATGCCGGCGGCTTCCAGGCGCTTGGAGCCGCCCAGTTCGGGCAGGTCGACGATGGCGGCGGCCTCGTGGACCTCGGCGCCCAGGCGGCGGATCAGGTTGCCAGCGGCGACCAGGGTGCCGCCGGTGGCGATGAGGTCGTCGACCAGCAGCACCGAATCACCGGCGCTGACGCTGTCCTTGTGCACCTCGATCACGGAGTCGCCGTATTCGGTGCTGTAGACCTCGGTCAGCAACTCGGCCGGCAGCTTGCCCTGCTTGCGGAACAGCACCAGCGGCTTGCCCAGTTCATAGGCCAGGATCGGGCCGATGAGGAATCCGCGGGCATCCAGCGCCCCGACATGGGTGAAGGACGCCGAACGATAGCGCTCCAGCAACTCCGCCATGACGGCGCGCAGGCCTTCGGGCGACTGGAACAGCGGCGTGATGTCCCGAAAGATCACCCCCGGCTTGGGAAAATCGGGCACGGCGCGGATGAGGGATTTCAGGGCGGATTCGGAAAAGGACATGGCAAAGACTCTCGGGCGCCGGGCGCCTGGTTGAACACGATTGCACAGTATACCGGGGGCTACAGGGCCGGGGCCAACCTGCCGTCCCCTGGCGCTGAATCGATTCATGTAGTGACTTCCGTTGACAGCTACCAACGAAGCGGACATTCTCGCTTTCGCGCAAACGTTTGCGCGACCACAAGAACCATAAGAATTCGGAGATTCCCCTATGCTGGCCTTTCGCCCTGCCCGCCTGCTGGCGGCTATCGCTCTCACCTCCGCTTCGCTGATCCTGCCGCTCGCCGCCAGTCACGCCACGGCCGCCGAAAAGCCCAAGGTCGCGCTGGTCATGAAGTCCCTGGCCAACGAATTCTTCCTGACCATGGAAGACGGCGCCAAGACCTACCAGAAAGACCATTCCGCCGATTTCGACCTGATCTCCAACGGGATCAAGGACGAGACCGACACCTCCAGCCAGATCCGTATCGTCGAGCAGATGATCGTGTCCAAGGTCGACGCCCTGGTCATCGCTCCGGCCGACTCCAAGGCGCTGGTTCCGGTACTGAAGAAGGCCAGCGACGCCGGCATCAAGGTGGTCAACATCGACAATCGCCTGGATCCCGAGGTGCTCAAGTCCAAGTCCCTGGACATCCCCTTCGTCGGGCCCGACAACCGCAAGGGCGCGCGCCTGGTGGGCGAGTACCTGGCCAAGCAGCTCAAGCAGGGTGACCAGGTCGGCATCATCGAGGGCGTCTCCACCACCACCAACGCCCAGCAGCGCACCGCAGGCTTTAAGGACGCCATGGAAGCGGCCGGCATGAAGATCGTCGGCGTGCAATCCGGCAACTGGGAAATCGACAAGGGCAACGCCGTCGCCGCGGCCATGCTCAACGAATACCCTGACCTGAAGGCCCTGCTGGCCGGCAACGACAGCATGGCGCTGGGCGCCGTCTCCGCCGTGCGCGCGGCCGGCAAGAAAGGCCAGGTGCAGATCGTCGGCTACGACAACATCAAGGCCATCCACCCGATGCTCAAGGACGGTCGCGTCCTCGCTACCGCCGACCAGTTCGCTGCCAAGCAGGCCGTGTTCGGGATCGAAGCCGCGCTCAAGCTGGTCAAGGGCGAGCCCACCGGTGCCAAGGACGGCGTGATCGAGACCCCGGTCGAACTCGTCACCCAGCCCTGATCCGAGGAGAGCCCCCATGTCGTCCGAGGTCATCCTCAGCGCCCGTGGCATCGGCAAGACCTATGCACAGCCGGTACTCGGCGGCGTGGACCTGGAATTGCGCGCCGGCCAGGTGCTGGCGCTCACTGGAGAAAACGGCGCCGGCAAGAGCACCCTGTCCAAGATCCTCTGTGGCCTGGTGCAACCCACCACCGGCGAGCTGAGCTTTCTCGGCCGACCCTATGCCCCGGGCAGCCGCCGCGAGGCGGAAGCCCAGGGGGTGCGGATGGTCATGCAGGAGCTCAATCTGCTGCCCACCCTAACCGTGGCGGAAAATCTCTTTCTCGACCGCCTGCCCCGGCGGCTGGGCTGGATCGACCGCCGCCAGCTGCGCGAACAGGCGCGGCTGGCCATGGCCCAGGTCGGCCTGGAGTCCATCGATCCGGATACCCCCATCGCCGAACTGGGCGTGGGTCACCAGCAGATGGTGGAAATCGCCCGCAACCTGATCGGCGATTGCCGGGTGCTGATCCTCGACGAACCCACCGCCATGCTCACCTCGCGCGAGGTGGAGCTGCTGTTCGAGCAGATCGAGCGGCTGCGTGCCCGGGGCGTGGCCCTGGTCTACATCTCCCATCGCCTGGAAGAACTCAAGCGCATCGCCCAGCAACTGATGGTGCTGCGCGATGGCCGCCTGGTGGCCGATGCGCCCATGGCGGAGTACGCCACCGACCAGATCGTCAGCCTCATGGTCGGCCGCGATCTCGGCGAGCACCTGGGCATGGGCGAGCGCCGGTTCGGGCCGCCGCTGCTGGAGGTCAAGGGCCTGTCGCGCGCCGACAAGGTCCAGGACGTCTCCTTCAGCGTCCGCGCCGGGGAGATCTATGGCATCTCCGGGCTGATCGGCGCCGGACGGACCGAATTGCTGCGGCTGATCTTCGGTGCCGATCGCGCCGACTCCGGCGCGGTTCACCTGGCCGGCAAACCGGTCGACCTGGCCTCGCCGGCCAAGGTGGTACGCCAGGGCATCGCCCTGATCACCGAGGACCGCAAGGGCGAAGGCCTGCTGCTCAGCCAGCCCATCAGCGCCAACCTGGCCCTGGGCAACATGGCCAAGGTTGCCCAGCAGGGCCTGGTCAGCAGCGCCCGTGAAGCCGCCCTGGCCGAGCGTCATATCAAGGGCATGCGCATCCGCTGCAACGACGGCAGCCAGCCCGTGGGCGAACTTTCCGGGGGCAACCAGCAGAAGGTGGTCATCGGCCGCTGGCTCGAACGCGACTGCCAGGTGCTGCTGTTCGACGAACCCACGCGCGGCATCGACGTCGGCGCCAAGTTCGAGATCTATGGCCTGCTGGCCGAACTCACCCGCCAGGGCAAGGCCCTGGTCGTGGTCTCCAGCGATCTGCGCGAGCTGATGCTGATCTGCGATCGCATCGGCGTGATCTCCGCCGGCCGCCTGGAAGCCACCTTCGAACGCCATGACTGGGATCAGGAGCGGCTGCTGGCCGCCGCCTTCGCCGGCTATCGCTCCCGCGAAGCCCTGCTGGAAGAACCTGTCCCGCCGCAACCCCTTTCTCAGGAAGCCATTCGATGAGCAGTCTTCCCGTCACCTCCTCCCGGCGCGCCTTCGGCCTGGGCCTGGGCACCTACGTCGGCCTGGCCGCTGCCCTGCTGGCCATGATCGTGCTGTTCTCCCTGATGAGCAGTCACTTTCTCTCCTATGCCACCTTCACCACCCTGGCCAACCAGATCCCCGATCTGATGGTGCTGGCGACCGGGATGACCTTCATCCTGATCATCGGCGGCATCGACCTCTCGGTGGGTTCGGTAGTGGCCCTGGCCGCCGCCGTGGTCAGCGTCGCCACCCTGGAATGGGGCTGGGGCATCCTGCCCGCCGCGGCCCTGGGCATGCTCTGCGCCGCCCTGACCGGCACCCTCACCGGCAGCGTGACCGTGGCCTGGCGCATCCCTTCCTTCATCGTCTCCCTGGGCGTGCTGGAAATGGCCCGCGGCGCGGCCTACCAGTTGACCGATTCGCGCACCGCCTACATCGGTGATGCCTATGCCTGGCTGTCGACGCCCTTCGCCTTCGGCATCTCGCCCTCCTTCGTCATCGCCCTGCTGGTGATCGTGGTCGCCCAGTTGCTGCTGACCCGCTCGGTGCTCGGGCGCTACCTGATCGCCATCGGCACCAACGAGGAAGCGGTGCGCCTGGCCGGGATCAATCCCAAGCCCTACAAGGTCATCGTCTTCGCCCTCATGGGCCTGCTGGCGGGCCTCGCCGCGCTGTTCCAGATCTCCCGCCTGGAAGCCGCCGATCCCAATGCCGGCGTCGGCCTGGAGCTGCAGGTGATCGCCGCCGTGGTGATCGGCGGGACCAGCCTCATGGGCGGTCGCGGCTCGGTCATCAGCACCTTCTTCGGCGTACTGATCATCTCGGTGCTGGCCGCGGGCCTGGCCCAGATCGGCGCCAGCGAGCCGACCAAGCGCATCATCACCGGCGCGGTCATCGTGGTCGCCGTGATCCTCGACACCTACCGCAGCCAGCGCGCCAAGAGCAAGGGCTGATGGCGACCATCAAGGATGTCGCCGCCCGCGCCGGCATCTCCTACACCACCGTCTCCCATGTGGTGAACAACAGCCGCCCGGTCAGCCCGGGCGTGCGGGAAAAGGTCGAGGCGGCCATCGCCGAACTGGGCTACGTGCCCAGCGGCGTGGCGCGCTCCCTGCGCAGTCGCGCCACCGGCACCTTCGGCGTGCTGGTGCCCAATGCGGTCAACCCCTACTTCGCCGAGCTGGCGCGAGGGATCGAGGACCACTGCGAACGCCAGGGCTACAGCGTCATCCTCTGCAATTCCGATGACGACGCCGACAAGCAGCTGCGCTATCTGCGGGTGCTGAAGGAGCGCCGGATCGACGGCCTGGTGGTCGCCACCGTGGATGGCGATCCGCGCTTCGCCCGCGCCCTCGCCGGCCTGCGCATCCCGCTGGTGCTGGCCGACCGGCCGCTGGATGGCGTCCAGGCCGCGCATATCCGCATCGATCACCACCAGGGTGGCCTGCTCGCCACCCGCCACCTGCTGCAACTCGGTCATCGGCGCATCGCCTGCATCGGCGGCCCGGCCGACTCTCCCGTCGCCAGCGAGCGCATCACCGGCTACCAGCAGGCCTTGGCGGAGGCCGGTATCGCCCCTGGCGCCATCCAGCGCTGCTCCTTCACCGCCGCCGCCGGTCATGCCGCAGCCCGCGAATTGCTGGCCCGGGCGGAGCGCCCCACCGCGATCTTCGCCGGCAACGACACCATCGCCCTGGGCGTGCTGCGCGCCGCCGCCGAACGGGGCCTGAGCGTCCCCGGCCAGCTGTCCGTAGTGGGCTTCGACGACATCGAACTCAGTCGCTATCTCTACCCGGCCCTGACCACCATCGGCCAGTCGATCCGTGACCTCGGCGAACGCGCCGCCCAGCTGCTGCTGGCGCGCCGCGAGACGGTCGGCAGCCCTTCCACCCACGACATCGCCGTACCCCGGCTGGTGCTGCGCGAATCCACCGCGGCGCCCTCTGCTCTGGAGACCTCCCATGCACCCTGACGTCGTCGTCATCGGCAGCCTGAACATGGACCTGGTGGTGCGCACCCCGCGCCTGCCCAAGGGCGGCGAGACCCTCGCCGGCCATACCTTCGCCACCGCACCCGGCGGCAAGGGCGCCAACCAGGCCGTGGCGGCCGCGCGCCTGGGCGCCCGGGTCGCCATGATCGGCTGCGTCGGCGCCGATCCCTATGGCGACTTCCTCACCCGCAGCCTGCTCCAGGAGGGCATCGACTGCCAGGGCGTCTCGGTGGCGGCCGAGGTGCCCACCGGCATCGCCTCCATCCTGGTGGACGACCAGGGCCAGAACGCCATCGTCATCGTCGCCGGTGGCAACGGCGAACTGTCCGCCGCCCATCTGCAGGCCCAGGAATCCGTGCTGGACCAGGCCAAGCTGGTGATCGCCCAGCTGGAGGTCCCGCTGGCTACCGTGGGCGCCGCCCTCGCCCGCGCCCATGCGCTGGGCAAGACGGTGATCCTCAATCCGGCGCCGGCCACCGGACCGCTGCCGGCCGAGTGGTACGCCCATATCGACTACTTGGTGCCCAACGAAAGCGAGGCCAGCCTGCTGACCGGCCTGCCGGTGGACACGCTGGAACAGGCCGAAGCTGCTGCGCGCCAGCTGGTCGCCGCCGGCGCCCGCCAGGTACTGCTGACCCTGGGCGGCCAGGGCCTGCTGCAGGTCTCCGCCGACGGCTGCCAGCACCACCCGGCCACGCCGGTCAAGGCGGTGGATACCACGGCCGCCGGAGACACCTTCCTGGGCGGCTTCGCCGCCGGCCTGGCGGAGGGTCTGAGCGTCTCGGCGGCCATCGCCCTCGGCCAGCAGGCCGCCGCCATCGCCGTCACCCGTCCGGGCGCCCAGCCCTCCATCCCCACCCGCCAGGAGCTCGCCCGGTGAAGAAGACCGCTCTGCTCAACATCGCCCTGTCCCAGGCCGTCGCCAGTCTCGGCCACGGCGACCTGGTGGTCATCGGTGACGCCGGCATGCCGGTGCCGCCGGGCACGCCCCTGGTCGATCTGGCCGTGACCCCGGGCGTCCCGGATTTCCTCAGTGTGGTGCAGGCGCTGCTCAGCGAGATGCAGGTGGAAAGCCATCTGCTCGCCGAGGAAACCCTCGAGGTCCAGCCCCCGGCCCTGGCCGAACTGGAGCGCCTGAACGCCGACGGCGCCCTGGGCAGCCGCCGCTTGGTTTCCCATGACGAGATGAAGACGCTGTGTCGCCAGGCGCGGGTGCAGATCCGTACCGGCGAGTGCCAGCCCTACACCAACCTGATCCTGGTGGCCGGCGTCACCTTCTAGCCGGCGGCCCTGCCCAGCAGCTGCCGGGTCGCCTGCAGGTCCAGCGGCCGGGCGAACAGATAGCCCTGGGCATGGCGGGCGCCCATGTCCTTGAGCAGTTGCAGTGCCTGGGCGTCCTCGACGCCCTCGGCGACCACATCCAGGCCCAGCGACTCGGCCATGCGCACGATGGCGCGGACGATGGCGACACTGCGCGTGCTGTCGCCCAGACGCAGCACAAAGGATTTGTCGATCTTGAGGCCGCGAAAGCGGTATTCGTGGACATAGCCCAGCGACGAGAAGCCCGCGCCAAAATCGTCCAGCACCACCGAGACCCCGTGGCGATCCAGGGCCTCCATGGCCGCCTTGGCACGCTCGGGCTCGGCGACCAGGGCCCCTTCGGTCAATTCCAGGCAGATCCGTGACGGCGCCACGCCGTACGCGGCGAGGATGCTCAGCACCTCGTCGGCGAATTCCGGCTGCACGATGCTGTAGCTGGAGCAGTTGACGTGCACCACCGGCCAGTGGGCCTGGGCGGGCTCGGCCAGGGTGGCGGCGATGCGCGTCAGCATGTAGGTATCCAGCCTCCCGATCAGGCGCAGGCCTTCCAGCTCGGGGAGAAAGGCCCCCGGCGCCAGCACGCTGCCATCGGGCTGTCGCCAGCGGATCAGCGCCTCCAGCGCCGCCACGCGACCGGTGCCGACCTCGATGATCGGCTGGAAGAAGGGCTCCAGTTCGTTGCCGTTCTTCAGCGCCTTGCGCAGCGCGCCTTCGCGCACCACCTGGTCGGACACCACCTGGCGCAGTTCCTGGTTGAACACCGCGAAGTTGTCGCGGCCGCCCTGCTTAACCCGGTACATGGCCGTGTCGGCATCGCGCAGCAGGTCATCCGGCTGGCGATGCAGACTGGGATCGGCCACCACGATGCCGATGCTGCAGGAGGCGAACAGACTGTGGTCGTCGATCACCAGCGGGCGATCGAAGGCGTCGATGATGCGCTGGGCGATGGCCACCGGTGAATCGAGGCCGCCACCGGGCACCAGGATGGCGAATTCGTCACCTCCCAGCCGCGCCAGCAGGTCGGTCTCCCGCAGGCAGCCGGACAGCCGCTCCCCCGCCGCCACCAGCAGCAGATCGCCGAAGGGATGGCCGAACTGGTCGTTGATGCGCTTGAACCTGTCCAGGTCGAGAAACATCACCGCCAGGCCGGCGCCGTCGCGCTCCAGCGCCGTCCAGAGTTCGCCCAGGCGCTGCTGCAAGAAGCTGCGATTGGGCAGCCGGGTCAGGGCATCGTGATTGTTCTCGTACAGCAGTCGGGCATTGGCCGCATCCAGGGCCCGGGTGCGCTCCTGCACCCTGACCTCCAGGGCCTGGCGCGACTGCTGGATGGCTTCCGCAGCGCTGCGCCGGGACAAGGCGGTATCGATGTGGCGCGAGACGAAGGTCAGCAGCTCCTGGTCGCGCTGGCTGTAACGGACGTCTTCGCGATAGCTCTGCACCGCCAGTACGCCGCGGACCTGCTTGCCGTCATAGAGCGGGATGCCCAGCCAGGAACAGGCTTCCGGGGTGCCCTCGACCGGGGTGATCTCGCCGCGCTCGATGAGCAGGCGGGCCTTGTGCCGATCGATGATGCAGGGTCGCCGTTGGCGGATGGTGTATTCGGTATAGCCGCGGCTGCCGCGCCGGGCGACAGGGGCCGCGGTACGGCGCTCATCGGCGAAATAGGGAAAGCTCACCTCGCCCGAGGCGTCGTCGTAGAGGGCGATGTAGAAGTTGTGGGCATAGAGCAACTCGCCGACGACACGGTGCAGTCCCCCCAGCAATTCCGGCATGTCGGTGCTGGCGCTGGACAGCTCGGCGATGCGGAACAGCGCCGCCTGCAACTGCTCGGCGCGTTCGCGCTCGGCGATCTGCTCGCGCAGCCGGGCGTTGACCTCCGACAGCTCCTGGGTGCGCTGGCCCACGGTGGCTTCCAGATCCTCGCGCCGGAGGATGCGGTCCAGGGCCATGGCGACGTCACGGGCGATGACCTGGAACAGCGCCTGGTCCTCGGGGCCGTAACGGCGCTCGCGGTCGTAGACCTGAAGGCTGAGCACACCGAAGGTGCGATCGGCGCCATCCTTGAGCGGTATGCCCATCCAGAATTCGGGCACGCTGCCCTGGCAGTAATAGGGTCCGTTGGCCTGGGCGGCCTCCATGGCCTCCTTGGGCAGCAGCAGCGGCTCGCCGTGCATGAGCACGAAGGCGGTCAGGCTCGGCTGCTCGCGGTCCAGCGGCTCGAAGGAACCCGGCGCTGGCGGGCTCTCGTCGCGCTGATCGAAGTAATAGGGATAGTGGATCCGGTCGGCGTCGGGATCGAGCAGTGCCAGGCAGAGATTCTCCGCATCGATCAGGGTCACCAGCAACTCATGGGTGCGCTGCATGAACAGCTGGCGATCCAGGGTCGAACTGGCCAGGTAAGTGATGTCGTAGAGCACCTGCTGGATGGCCTGGGCCCGCTGCAACTGCAGGCGCTGCAGTACGAAGCCGAATCTCAGGGCCAGGGCAGCGAAATCGGTATGGCCATCGGGACGGGCGAGCAACCAGCCCAGCGGGGTCGGGCCACTGCCGGTGGGAAAGCAGCGGAGCGAGGTCTGGGCGGACAGTAGCGCCAGTTCCTCGTCGTCGAGCAATTCCGGCCAGCCACCGGCGTCATTTCCGGTGGCCATGCAAGACCAGTGGCCACGGCGCTGGTACCAGGCCCAGTCAGCGCCCGCAGCCGACGCCCGCAGTTGCGCGATGATCTCGTCCGGCTCCAGCCCCGGCACGTTCGGATCCGGCCAGCGTGCCTCCGGCGGCCTGACCGGGCCTACGCCTGGCAGCTGTTCCTCAGCCCCTTTCATGCTGACTCCTTCCCATGCATTCGCCGGATCCTGACACAGATGTCCCTGGCTTCGGCAAGTACGGAATGAACGGTTTGCTCGAGGGGGTGAACGGCAAAGATATGACTAAAGACGCTATTTGGCTAATACAAGAGTTGTACAGCCGACAGGCGCCTGTCCAACAACTCGGCGTTCCAGACAATCCCCTGCCGCTGGGCTTGTAAAACAAAAAGCCCAGGGCTTCCCCATCGATCCGAAAGGCCACCATGAGCCGAATCTCTGGCTAGGCCAGGGCCACTAATAAGCAGACAGAACGCAATCTGGCGGGGCGCTGCAGCCCGTTGTCGCCACTCTCCACGAGCAGGAGTTTTCCATGACCGCTTCCAAGCAAGACAACCTCATCGATTGGCTGCGCGATGCCCATGCCATGGAGGAACAGGCCGAGAAGATGCTCTCCGCCCAGGCCGCGCGCCTGGAGCACTATCCGCAGTTGCGCCAGCGTATCGAGCAGCACATCCGCGAGACCCAGGAACAGCGGCAGGTGATCGAAGGCTGCCTGAGCCGTCACGGCAGCAGCCCCTCGACCCTCAAGGACATGGGCGGCAAGTTGATGGCGCTGGGCCAGGCCATCGGCGGCGCTCCTATGAGCGATGAGGTCATCAAGGGGGCCATCGCCGGCTATGTCTTCGAGAACATCGAAATCGCCACCTACACCACGCTGATCGCGGCGGCTGCCGAGATCGGCGACAGCGAAACGCAGCAGGCCTGCGAACGCATCCTCGAACAGGAGAAGGCCATGGCGGCCTGGCTGCTGGAAGACCTGCCCGCCACCACCCGCGCCTTCCTGGAACGCTCCGCCGACCCCGATCTGACCGCGAAGCGCTGAAACGCCCGAGTTATACCGTGACTAGCCCCTGGAGGTTACATGTTCGTCCATAACAAGCGACTGCAATACACCGTGCGCGTGTCCGAACCCAATCCCGGTCTCGCCAACCTGATGCTGGAGCAATTCGGCGGTCCCCAAGGCGAACTCGCCGCCGCCATGCGCTACTTCACCCAGGCAATAGCCGAGCTCGACCCGGGCCGCAAGGACATGCTGTTCGACATCGCCACCGAAGAACTCAGCCACCTGGAAATCATCGGCTCGATGATCGCCATGCTGAACAAGGGCGCCAAGGGCGACCTGGCGGAAAAGACCCAGGAAGAAGCGGACATGTACCGCTCCCTGACCGGTGCCGGCAATGATTCCCACCTCACCCAGATCCTCTACGGTGGCGGCCCGCAACTGATCAACTCGGGCGGGGTGCCCTGGACCGCGGCCTACATCGACACCGTCGGCGAGCCGACCATCGACCTGCGATCCAATATCGCCGCTGAGGCCCGGGCCAAGATCGTCTACGAGCGCCTGATCAACGTCACCGACGATGCCGGCATCAAGGACACCCTGAGCTTTCTGATGACCCGCGAGATCGCGCACCAGAAGTCTTTCGAGAACGCGCTGCACTCCATCCAGCCCAACTTCCCCCAGGGCAAGATGCCACCGCGGCCGGAATTCGCCAGCGTCTACTACAACATGTCGCAAGGCGAAGGCGATATGCGCGGTCCCTGGAACCAGGGTCAGGACTGGGAGTTCGTGGAGCAGCCCAGCCCCGCCGTGGACGGCGGCGACGGCCTGGCCAGCGTCAAGCTGCCGCCGATGCAGGCCAAGGCGGTCGAACAGCTCGCGACCCGCACCATGTCGGATCCGAATGCTGCACCGGTAACGGGTGCCGATCTGGGCGCCGGCCTGGCCAAGCAACTCGACAAGAACCGTCTGGAAGAGTGATGTCTAGGCGACGGCGCCCATCGGGCGTCGTCGCCCTCCCCTCGGCCCGATGACCTTTCGTCGGCCCGCTTGCGCGCGCTGCGCTTCCGCACGAACCTGGCCAATTGCCATCGGTCCTACTGCCGTCATCGTAGTAGGGAAAGCCCTGATGGAAGATTATCTCCTGGCGTTCGCCATGGTCGCCCTGACCGCCCTGTTCATAGGTCTCACTACCGTCGGTCTGGTGGAATTCACCTGATGGCGCTTTGCCGCCTTTTGCGCTGAACATTTGTCCGGCGGCGCAGTCTGCCGCTGTGCATTGATGCCATCACGTTGTATGACGTAGCCAGGGACGCCACCATGAAACGCCACGCTTACGCCTTAGCCCTCGTTGCAGCCGCTGTCTGCAACGCCCCCGTTTTCGCCATGGACCAGGATGCCCTGCAGTTCGAGCAGGCCAGCATGGTTGCCTTCAAGAGCTGCGCGAACAAGGCG
The DNA here is from genome assembly GCF_000510745.1 of Pseudomonas sp. MOIL14HWK12:I2. Taxonomy (NCBI): domain Bacteria; kingdom Pseudomonadati; phylum Pseudomonadota; class Gammaproteobacteria; order Pseudomonadales; family Pseudomonadaceae; genus Pseudomonas; species Pseudomonas sp. MOIL14HWK12:I2. Next base: position 386,279 of record NZ_KI783313.1, read on the forward strand.
GTGATCGCCGGAACCCGCATCGGCGATACGGCCCGCTTCTCCGATACCGACAGCTGTGTCGTCCAGGCACTGTCGCAGATCGAGCCGGCCTACCAGAAGGCCCTCACCTCCCTGCAGAACAACGGCACCGCCCGCCGCTGCCTGCAGACCTACTACAGCAACTGGCTGACGCTGATGAAATCCCTGCCGGAGCTGCAGTCCAAGCCGCCGTCCTCCGTGCTGCTGACCGCCAACGGTGGCGAGCGCCGCCTCAACCAGTACTGGCAATTCGTGGTCAGCGCTCGCTGATCACGCCCGGGCGTCCCGCGGGGAGCCTTGGCTCCCCGCTCGCGTTTCAGCCGATGGCGATATGTCCCGGCTGCGCCGCTACCCGCGCCAGCCAGGCCTGGATGGCCGGATAGTCGTCCAGGCTAAAGCCGCCCTCGTGGGCGACGTGGGTGTAGGCATAGAGCGCGATATCGGCGATCGAGTAGTCCTCGCCGACCAGGAAGGACGTGCGCTGCAACTGCTGCTCCATCACCCGCAAGGCCTTGTAGCCGCGCACCAGGCAGACCTCGTACTCCTCCCGGCGCTCCGCCGGCAGCCCCTGGTAGAGTTGGATGAAACGCGCCACCGCCACATAGGGTTCGTGACTGTACTGCTCGAAGAATTGCCACTGCAGCACCTGGGTCCGCAGCCGCGGCTCGCTGGGCAGGAAGCGCGTGCCGTCGGCGAGGAAATTGAGGATGGCATTGGATTCCCACAGGCAGGTGCCGTCTTCCAGCTCCAGCACCGGAATCTTGCCGTTGGGATTCTTCGCCAGGAAGGCTTCGCTCTGCGTCTCGCCGGCGAGGATATCGACCTCGTGCCAACGATACTCCAGGCCGAGCAGGTGCAGCATAAGCACCACCTTGTAGCAGTTGCCGGAACGACGATCGCCATAGACCTGATACATCTCACAGCTCCTTGTCATGGGGGGTGGCTTCCCGGATCACGCTGGCCAGGCGCGCAAGGCCCGTGTCCAGCCGTTCGGGCAGCACATGGCTGAAATTGAGCCGCAGCAGACCGCGGTGACGATCCGGTTCGGCGAAGAATGGCTCGCCCGGCATGAAGGCGACGTCCTGCGCCAGGGCAGCGTCCAGCAGCGTACGGGTATCCAGGGGCGTTTTCAGCCGTAACCAGAAGAACAGTCCACCCTGGGGAATCTGCCAGTCGGCGATGTCGCTGAAATGTCGCGTCAGCGCCCGCTCGAAGCCATCGCGACGCTCACGGTAGAAGGTCCTTACCTCCTCCAGGTGCCGGGCATAACGCTCACTACCCAGCCATTGCAGCACCTGCCACTGGCTCATGCGGCAGGTGTGCAGATCGGCCGCCTGCTTGAGCGCCCGCAGGGGCTTGAGCAATTCAGGCGAGGCGATTAGGTAGCCCACGCGCAGGCCGGGCAGCAGCGTCTTGGACAGGCTGCCGGTGTGAATCCAGGCGCTGCGCCGGAGTTGGCCGCACAGCGGTCGCGCCGGCGCGCCGTCGTAGCTGAGTTCGCGATAGGGCTCGTCCTCGACCAGGGTCACGCCATACTCGTCCAGCAGGGCTGCCACCGCCGCACGGTTGGCTGCGGAATAGCGCACCCCGGAAGGATTTTGGAAGGTCGGGATCAGATAGGCGAAGGCCGGGCGTCGCTCTTCCAGGCGCAGGCGCAAGGCCTCCAGGTCCAGCCCCTCCGGCGTCAGGCTGACCTCCAGGCACTCGGCGCCAAAGAACTGGAAGCTCTGCAGCGCCGCCAGGTAGGTCGGGCCCTCCACCAGCACCGGGGTGCCGACGTCGAGATAGAGCTTGGCGATCAGATCCAGGGCCTGCTGCGAACCCGTGGTCACCAGCACCTGGTCCGCCGTGCAGTCCAGGCCATAGGCGCGGGCCTGGGCGGCGATGGCCTCGCGCAGCGCCGGCTCGCCCTCGCTCATGCCGTACTGACCCAGGCCGGCCGGCATCGTGCTCCAGTCCACCGCTGGCAGGCAGCGCTCGGCCGGCAGTCCTCCGGCGAAGGACATCACCTCCGGGCGCTGCGCCGCTGCCAGGATGTCGCGGATCAGGCTGCTCTTGAGTCGGGTCACCCGTTCGGAAAATGCCATCTGCCCTCCTGTGGCCCGTGGCCTGGTAATGAGTCAAACTACTTGACCGACCCTAATCCACTCCGGAAAGACAAGTCAATATGCTTGACCTAAATCAGACCTCCCAGCAGCGCCTGGTCATGGAAACCTTCTTCTTCGGTTACCAGGCGTTCACCGCCAAGGCCGACGACATGCTGGCGCGGCGCGGCCTGAGCCGGGTCCACCAGCGCATCCTGTTCTTCATCGCGCGCGAGCCGGGCCTGAGCAACAAAGCGCTGCTGGAGGTGCTCAACGTCAGCAAGCAGGCGTTGAACATTCCGCTGCGGCAGTTGCTGGAGATGCAGCTGGTGGCCATGGAGACGGATGCCGCAGACAAGCGCAAGCGACGGCTATCCCTGACCCGGGGTGGCGCCGCCCTGGAGCAGACCCTGAGACGCGAGCAGATGCGCCTGGTGCAGGCGGCGCTGGCTTCGGCGGGAGCGGACGCGGCCGAGGGCTGGCTGGCGTTCAATCAGGCCCTGGCCGGTCGCCAGGAGAGCGAAACCGAAAGCCAGGACAGTTCGAGCCCTTCGGTCGACTCCTAGAAACTGTACCGCTGGTTCGCGGCCTCGGTGTACGGATACCGGCCCGAGCGGCCTGGCTAAGCTGGCGCAAAGCCCAGGGATGCCCCTCATGACCGTCGAACTGCTCTCCGCCTTCATGCTCTTCGCCTTCGTCTCCTCCGCCACGCCCGGCCCCAACAACATGATGCTGCTGGCGTCGGGAGTGAATTTCGGCTTTCGGCGGACCCTGCCGCACATGCTCGGCATCAGCCTGGGCCACATGCTGCTGGTCATCTGCACCGGCCTCGGCCTGGGTCAGCTGTTCGTGCTCTATCCGCCGCTGCAGATCGCCTTGCGGGTCATTGGCGGCGCCTACCTGCTGTATCTGGCCTGGAAGCTGGCCACCGCTTCTGCCCCCACACCGCGGGAGTCTGGCAGCGGCAAACCCTTCGGCTTCTTCCAGGCTGCGGCCTTCCAGTGGGTGAACCCCAAGGCCTGGGTGATGGCCATCGGCGCGGTCACCGCCTATATTCCCGCCGAGAACTTCACCGCCAACCTGCTGCTGGTCGCCCTGCTCTTCGCCCTGATCAACCTGCCCAGCGTCAGCCTCTGGACGCTGTTCGGCATGGGCCTGCGCCGTCTGCTCAGCAGCCCTGCACGGCTGCGGCTGTTCAACTGGAGCATGGCCCTGCTGCTGGTGCTGTCCCTCTATCCCATCCTGTCCGGCCATCACTGAGGTTTTTCGATGCACGCGGCTCCGCAACGCCTTTCCCCGCTGGCCGATACCTCGCCCGCCGCCGTGGTCGCCGGCTTCGTCGCCATGCTGGTGGGCTACACCAGTTCCCTGGTGCTGATGTTCCAGGCCGGCCAGAATGCCGGCCTGAGCAGCGGACAGATCTCCTCCTGGATCTGGGCACTGTCCATCGGCATGGCGCTGACCACCATCGGCCTGTCGCTGAAGTACCGCACCCCCATCGTCATCGCCTGGTCGACCCCGGGCGCCGCGCTGCTGGTCACCAGCCTGCCATCGGTGCCCTACAGCGATGCCATCGGCGCCTTTGTGCTGTGCGCCGTGCTGCTCGCCCTCTGCGGCCTCACCGGCAGCGTCGACCGCCTGCTGCGCCGGGTCCCGCCGGCGCTGGCCGCCGCCCTGCTGGCCGGCATCCTCTTTCGCATCGGCATCGAGATCTGCACCGCGGCCCAGCACCAGACCGCGCTGGTGCTGGGCATGGCCCTGGCCTACCTGGTGGCCAAGCGGTTGTGGCCGCGCTATTGCGTGCTGGTCGCCCTGGTGGCTGGCCTGCTGCTGGCCGCCGGGCTGGGCCTGCCGGACTTCCACGGCCTGCGCCTGGAGCTGGCGGTGCCGGTATGGACCACCCCGACCTTTTCCCTGGCCGCCACCATCGGCATCGCCATCCCGCTGTTCGTGGTGGCCATGGCTTCGCAGAACATGCCCGGTATCGCCGTGCTGCGCACCGATGGCTACGCGGTCCCGGCCTCGCCGCTGATCGCCACCACCGGCCTCGCCTCGCTGCTGCTGGCACCCTTCGGCTCCCATGGCATCAACCTGGCGGCCATCAGCGCGGCGATCTGCACCGGTCCCCAGGCCCATGAGGACGCCAGCAAGCGCTATACCGCGGCGGTCTGGTGCGGACTCTTCTATGGCATCGCCGGGCTGTTCGGCGCCACCCTGGCAGCGCTGTTCGCCTCGCTGCCCGGCGAACTGGTGATCTCGGTAGCCGCCCTGGCGCTGCTCGGCTCCATCATGAACGGCCTGCACGGCGCCCTCGCCGACCCCGGCCAGCGCGAACCGGCACTCATCACCTTTCTGGTCACCGCCTCGGGCCTGACGCTGGCCGGCATCGGCTCGGCCTTCTGGGGCCTGGTCGCCGGTCTTTTGGCCAGTTTGCTACTGACCGCACGCCGCCGTTAGAACCCGCGCCCCTCCTGACGGGTCGGAAGTGGATCCTTCCCGTCAGGAGAACACCATGTCCCGTACCAATCGCCAATTCCTGCTCGCCAAGCGCCCCTCCGGCGAACCCACCGCCGACACCTTCGAGCGCGTCGAGCAGCCGATCGGCGAACCCGGCGCCGGTCAGGTGCTGATCAAGAATCTGTACCTTTCCCTCGACCCGGCCATGCGCGGCTGGATGAACGAGGGCAAGTCCTATATCAAGCCCATCGGCATCGGCGAGGTCATTCGCGCCCTGGGCGTCGGCGAGGTGGTGGCGTCCACCCACCCGGACTTCAAGGTGGGCGATACCGTCAATGGCATGCTCGGCATCCAGGACTATTACCTGGGCGAGCCCCAGGGCTTCTACAAGGTGGACCCCAGCAAGGCCAGCCTGCCCCAGTACCTTTCCGTGCTTGGCATGACCGGCCTGACCGCCTACTTCGGCCTGCTGGAGGTCGGCGAGCCCAAGGCCGGCCAGACCATCGTGGTCTCCGGCGCCGCCGGCGCGGTGGGCAGCATGGTCGGCCAGATCGGCAAGCTCAAGGCCTGCCATGTGGTGGGCATCGCCGGTGGCGCGGAGAAATGCCGCTATCTGATCGAGGAGCTCGGCTTCGACGCCGCCATCGACTACAAGGCCGAACCGGACCTCGCGGCCGCCCTGCAGCGCGAGTGCCCCAACGGTATCGACGTCTATTTCGACAACGTCGGCGGTCCGACCCTCGACGCGGTGCTGGCGCAGATCAATTTCCGCGCACGGGTGGTGCTCTGCGGCGCCATCAGTCAGTACAACAGCGACAAGGTGCAGGGCCCGCAGAACTATCTGGCGCTGCTTAGCAATCGCGCGCGCATGGAAGGGTTCATCGTGCTCGACCACGCGGCTCGCTATGCCGAGGCGCAGAAGCAGTTGGCGATCTGGCTGGCCGACGGCCAGCTCAAATCCCGCGAGCATGTGGTGGAAGGTCTGGATACCTTCCCCGAGACCCTGATGAAGCTGTTCTCCGGCGAGAACTTCGGCAAGCTGGTGCTCAAGGTGTAGGCCCCGCGTCGGAAAGTCGTCACGAGCGGGTCGCGAAAGCGACTCGCCTGGCCTTCAGGCGTCAACTTACAGACGGCCAATCGCCACCATACGCCTAAGTCATTGATTTTAATGGCGCTGAAAGACTGGCACGCTTCTCGCTGTAGAGGGACTATCCGCCAAGGAGAACAGGCATGGTCCCGCCCTCGTCCAACACCATCAATCTCGATCGCGCTCGCCAGCAGCGCAACGCCAACCTGGCCGCCCCCGCCCGCGACAGCGATCCGGCGGTGCTGGGCGCACTGCGTCAGCGGCTGCTCAGCGTCCTGCAGACCTCGCTGGAGCTCGAACGGGTCCTGCAACTCTTCCGGCAGGAGGTGGATACCCTGGTGGACCTGCCCGGCCTCACCTACCGACATGCCGCGGAAGACGTGGCCATCGGCCTGGGCGAAGAACAGGGTCATCAGGTGCACTATCACCTGAGCCAGGGGGACCTGCGTCTGGGCGATCTGACCTTCTACCGTCAGGAGCGCTTCCAGGACAGCGAACTCGGGGCGCTGGAATACCTGCTCGGCAGCCTGCTGTTTCCCCTGCGCAACGCCCTGCTCTACCGCGAGGCCCAGAACAACGCCCTGCGCGATGCCCTGACCGGTGTCGGCAATCGCAGCGCCCTGGATCGTGCCCTGGTGCGGGAACTGGAACTCGCCCGCCGCACCCAGCAGCCGCTGTCGCTGCTGATGCTGGACCTGGATCACTTCAAGCGCATCAACGACAGATTCGGCCACAGCGTCGGTGACGACGTGCTGCGCCAGACCGCCCGCACCCTCGGCAACAGCCTGAGAAGCATGGACATGGTCTTTCGCTTTGGCGGCGAGGAATTCTGTGTACTGCTGTCGGCCACTGGCCATGAAGCGGCGCATATCGTGGCGGAACGCCTGAGAGCGGCGGTGGAAGCCCAGTCGGAGACCGCCGGTGCCATCCCGTTACCGGTCACCCTGAGCCTGGGCCTGGCGACCCTGCGCGACGTCGAGTCTCCGCGCTGCCTGCTGCTGCGCGCGGATCGCGCCCTCTATCAGGCCAAGGCCGAAGGCCGCAATCGATTCTGCAGCCTGGCCTAGAGGTCGCCTGGGACCAGGCGACCTCTCTGCTTAGCGGCGACCGCCCTTGCCGGTACCGCCGCCACTGGGACCACGACGCGGGGCGATGCCCGGCGAGGTACGGCCCTTGCTGACCGGCTTGCGGCCCATTTCGCTGGGACGCTCGGCCACGGCCGACCCCTGGGGCTTGCCGGTCTTGCCCGTCTTGTTGAGCTTGTTGCGCGAACCCCGACCGGCATCGATCGGCCGCGCGGTCTTGCGCTGCTGACGCTCGAGCTTTTCCTTGGTCTTGCCGCCCATGGACGGCAGCGCCACCGGCGGCAGGCCGACTTCGCCCGCGAGGATGTCGATCTCCCCCTGGGTCATCTCGCGCCAGCGCCCGACCGGTAGATCGCTGGTCATGAACACCGGACCGAAACGTACGCGCTTCAACCGGCTCACCACCAGGCCCTGGGATTCCCACAGCCTGCGGACTTCGCGGTTGCGACCTTCCATCACCACGCAATGGAACCAGTGGTTGAAGCCGTCGCCCTCCGGCGCCTGCTGGACGTCGGTGAAGCGCGCCGGGCCGTCTTCGAGGATCACCCCGTTCTTCAGGCGCAGCAGCATCTCTTCGGTCACCTCGCCCCGTACCCGTACCGCGTACTCGCGGTCCATCTGGTAGGACGGGTGCATCAGCCGGTTGGCCAGTTCGCCATCGGTGGTGAACAGCAGCAGGCCGGTGGTATTGATATCCAGGCGACCGACATTGATCCAGCGGCCCTGCTTGGGCTTGGGCAGGCGGTCGAAGACGGTGGGTCGGCCTTCGGGATCGTCACGGGTGCAGATCTCGCCTTCGGGCTTGTTATAGATCAGCACGCGGCGTACCACTTCCTCGGCCTGGTCGCGCTTGAGCAGGCGACCGTCCACCGCGATGGCGTCCTTGGGCATGACGCGCAGGCCCAGGGGCGCGACCACGCCGTTGACCTTGATGCGGCCTTCGCCGATCCAGGCCTCGACGTCGCGGCGCGAGCCGACGCCCAGGCGCGACAGCACCTTCTGCAGCTTTTCGCCAGCCGGCGCGGGTGCGCTTTCTTCGAGGATTTCGTTTGGGGGATTCTTGTCGAGGGTCATCAGGCACCTCCCGGTGTAGTGGACGACAAAGGCGCCACGGAACGGGCGCCAGGAAAAAGACAGGGGCGCATGATAGCGCCCCTGCTCGCGCCAGCCTAGCGAGTGTGGTGTCTCAGCAGTTGACTGCACAATTTTGGCGGCGCTTTTTCGGCTATGGCGGCGTTGCCACTCCTCGCCATAGCCCTGCTATGACTCGTACCGGCGCCTAGCCATAGCCAAAAAATCACTCGCCAATTCTTGCGCGAACTTCAGAGACACCGCACTAGCCTGGCGGGTGACGGATGGCCGCAGTGTCAGTCCAGTGTGGCCAGGGCGTCGCGGCACAGCTGCTCGACGCGGTTCCAGTCCTTGGCCTTCACCACGTCGCCGGGCAGCATCCAGCTGCCGCCGACGCACAGCAGGTTGGGCTGCTGGAAGTAGTTCTTCACGTTGCCCGGGTTGACGCCGCCGGTGGGGCAGAACTTGAGTTCGGCGAAGGGACCGGCAAAGGCCTTGAGCGCATCCACGCCGCCATAGACGTTGGCAGGAAACAGCTTGAAGCGGCGATAACCCAGGCGGTAAGCCTGCATGATCTCCGAGGGCGTGGCGATGCCGGGCAGCAGCGGGATGGGCGCCGATACCCCGGCCTGGAGGATCTCCTCGGTGGTGCCCGGGGTGACGATGAACTGGGCGCCGGCCTCGACCGCGGCGTCGAACATCCGCACGTCCAGCACGGTGCCCACACCGACATCCAGCTCGGGACGTTCCTGGCGCAGCAGGCGCACCGCGTCCAGCCCGTGGGCCGATCTCAGGGTGATTTCCAGGGCGGTCAGTCCCCCCGCAGCCATGGCGTCGGCGAACGGCAGCACGTCAGCGGGATCGTTGATCACGATCACCGGCAGGATCCGCGCGCGGGCGCACAGGGCATCTAGGGTCGCGATCTTGTTCTGCATGTCCAAAACTCAACTCCTCGTCAGGGGCACCAAAAGACGACCAGGGGTTCGCGCAGGAACGCCTTGATCGGAGTGGCCAGCTCGTCGCCCTCGGCCAGAGCGGTTTCCAGCACCTGTCGCTTGCCTGCGCCCTGGATGGCGAGGATCTGTTGCCGCGCGCGGCTCAGGTAGGCACGGCTCAGGGTAATGCGGGTCTGGGGCGCGGACGGTGCCACGCCGGGGAAGCTGAGGCGCTCGCTGGCCGGATCCAGGGCCTCTTCCAGGCCGGGACTGCCGGGGAAGAGCGAAGCGGTATGGGCGTCGTCACCCATGCCCAGCACCAGCACATCGGGCGTCGCCAGGGCGTCGCGCAGCCGGGCTTCGGTCAGGGCCATGCCCTCTTCCGTGGAGCTGGCCGGGCTGTAGAGGTCGACGAAGCCGGCCGCGGCGGCAGGCCCCTGGAACAGGTGCTTGCGCAGCAGGCCGGCATTGCTGTCCGGATGGTCACCGGGTACCCAGCGCTCGTCCGCCAGGGTCACCAGCACCTTGGACCAGTCCAGCTCGGCCTGGGCCAGGCGCTCCAGAAAGGGCACCGGACTGCGACCGCCGGAGACGATCAGCAGCGCCTCGCCGCGGGCCGCCAGGGCTTCGCGCAGCGCGGTGGTGACGGTCTCGGCCAGCGTCGCCGCGTGGGCGTCGCGGTCAGGCAGTTCGCGCAGGGTCACGCCCTGCCCCAGATCAGACGTCGCCATACCAGGATCTCCCGTCTCGTGCGATCAGTGCGATGGAGGTCAGCGGACCCCAGCTGCCGGCGGCATAAGACTTGGGCGAATCGCCCATCTTCGACCAGCCATCCATCAGCTGGTCGCACCATTTCCAGGCCGCTTCGATCTCGTCCTTGCGGACGAACAGCGATTGGTTGCCTTGCATGACTTCCAGCAGCAGTCGCTCATAGGCATCCGGCGTACGCAGGTGCTTGAAGGTCTCGGAGAAGTTGAGCTGCAGCGGACCGCTGCGCAGCTGCATGCCCTTGCGCAGGCCCTGATCCTTGCTCATCACCTGCAGCGAGATACCCTCGTCCGGCTGGATGCGGATGATCAGGCGGTTGCTGATCAGGCTGCGCTGCTCGGGAGCGAAGATGTAGTGCGGTGGCTCCTTGAAATGGATGACGATCTGCGAAAGCTTCTGCGGCATGCGCTTGCCGGTGCGCAGATAGAAAGGCACACCGGACCAGCGCCAGTTGCGGATGTCGGCGCGGATGGCGACAAAGGTCTCGGTGCGGCTCTCGGTGTTGGAATTGGGCTCTTCCAGATAGCCCGGCACCGGCTTGCCGTCACTGTAGCCGGCGGTGTACTGCCCCAGGACCACCCGGCTGGCGAGCTGGTCGGCGGTGATGGGCTCCAGGGCCTTGAGGACCTTGACCTTCTCGTCGCGGATGCTGTCGGCGGAAAGATCCGCCGGCGGATCCATGGCGGTCAGGCAGAGCAGTTGCAGCAGGTGGTTCTGCACCATGTCGCGCAGCTGGCCGGCCTGGTCGAAGTAGCCCCAGCGACCCTCGATGCCGACCTTCTCGGCCACGGTGATCTCCACGTGGGAGATGTAGTTCTGGTTCCACTGGGTCTCGAACAGGCTGTTGGCGAAACGCAGGGCGATGAGGTTCTGGACGGTTTCCTTGCCCAGGTAGTGGTCGATGCGATAGACGCGGTCTTCGGGAAAGAAGCGCGCCACGGCATCGTTGACCACCTTGGAGGATTCCAGGTCGTAGCCGATGGGCTTTTCCATCACCACCCGGGTGCGCTCGCACAGGCCGACGGCGGCGAGGTTCTCGCAGATGGCGCTGTAGACCAGCGCCGGGGTGGCGAAATAGGCGATCAGCGGCGACGTCTCACCCACATCCTCGGCAAGTCCCGTATAGTCTTCGCGATTGCGGAAATCGATGGCGCGATAGCCGAGACGACCACGCATCCGGGTCCATACCGCTTCGTCCCAATCGGCCTTGGGCACATAGTGGCGCAGGCGCTCCTCGATGTGCTCCAGCTGCTTGACCCCATCGCCCTGGTCACGCGCCAGCGCCATGATGCGGGTATCCTCGTGCAGCAGACCTTCACGATCCAGCTGATACAGGGCAGGGAAAAGTTTGCGCAGGGCCAGGTCGCCCAATGCGCCGAAGATTGCCAGGGTACAGGGTAGAACTCGGACGCCAGCCATAAATATTCGTTCTTTTACTTAAAGTTTGAGATATTCCAGCACCATCATAGGGGAGCCGGGGCGATTCGCGTAGTCTTTATATTAAAAAATACGGCGCAGGGGTAAGCCCTGCCCACACCTTTTATAGCCTTAGGATAGAGGCACAACAACCACTAGGAGTTCTCATGGATCGTGCCAGCACCCTGCTGCAAACCATCCAGACCCGTATCGGCGAACTCAACCGCGCAGAACGCAAGGTCGCCGAGGTCATTCTGCAGAATCCCCGGCAGGCCACCCGCTACACCATCGCCGCCCTGGCCCAGGCGGCCCAGGTCAGCGAGCCCACCGTCAACCGCTTCTGCCGTTCCCTGGGCGTGAGCGGCTATCCGGAAATGAAGATCCAGCTGGCGCAAAGCATCGCCAGTGGCGCGGTCTATGTCAGCCAAGCGGTGGAAGCCAACGACGAACCCGAGGCCTACGCGGAAAAGATCTTCAGCAGCACCATCGCCTCGCTGGACAGCGCCCGCCAGCGCCTGGACGCCCGCACGGTGGATCGCGCGGTCGATCTGATGATCCAGGCGCGGCAGATCCACTTCTTCGGCCTGGGTGCCTCGGCGCCCGTGGCCCTCGACGCCCAGCACAAGTTCTTTCGCTTCAACATGGCGGTGTCGGCGCATTCGGACGTGCTGATGCAGCGGATGCTCGCCTCCATCGCCAGGACCGGCGATCTCTTCGTGATCATCTCCTACACCGGCCGCACCCGCGAACTGGTGGACGTGGCCAAGCTGGCCCGCGACAACGGCGCCTCGGTGCTCGGCCTCACCGCCAGCAACACCCCGCTGGCCAAGGTCTGCACCCACAGCCTGGACATTCCGCTGCCGGAAGACACCGATATCTACATGCCCATGACCTCGCGGATCATCCAGCTCACCGTGCTGGACATCCTGGCTACCGGGGTCACGCTCAAGCGCGGCGTGGATTTCCAGCCGCACCTGCGCAAGGTCAAGGAAAGTCTGGTCGCGACCCGCTATCCCTCGGAGCCCGACCAGGGCTGACGCGCGCTGCCCGTTCGTGTGCTCCAGTCCCCTGGAGCACGTCGTCCTTCAAATATCGTCGCGGTGGCTGAACAGGTCCCAGGTCGACATGAACAGCGCGGCGATCAGCGGGCCGATGACGAAGCCGTTGAGGCCGAACAGCGACATGCCGCCGATGGTGGAGATCAGCACCACGTAGTCGGGCATCTTGGTGTCCTTGCCGACCAGGATGGGGCGCAGCAGGTTGTCCACCAGGCCGATCACCACCACGGCGAAGACGATCAGGATCACGCCCTTGATCACCGCTCCCGTGGCCAGGAAGTAGATGGCCACCGGCACCCAGATCAGCGCCGAGCCGACCGCGGGCAGCAGCGAGAGGAAGGCCATCAGGGTGCCCCAGAGCACCGCGCCCTGCACACCCAGCACGCCGAGGATGAAGCCGCCCAGGGCGCCCTGCACCACGGCCACGATGATGTTGCCCTTGACCGTGGCGCGCACCACGGCGGTGAACTTGGCCATCAGGCTGCGCTTGTGCATGTCACTCAGCGGAATGGCCTTGCGGATCAGCGCCACCAGCTGGGAACCGTCGCGCAGCAGGAAGAACAGCAGGTAGAGCATCACGCCGAAGCCGATCAGGAACTGGAAGGTGCCCTGCCCGAAGCTGAAGGCCTGGGTGGCTACCCACTGGCTGCCCTGCATGGCACCAGCGGAGAGCTTCTGGCGGATGCCGTCCAGGTCACCGGCACCAAAGCGCTGCAGGACGCTGCGTACCGAATCCGGCAAGGCGCCCCAGATCTGCTGGTAGTACTGGCCGAAGTTGAGCTGACCGCTGCTGATCTGCTGATAGAGCAGCGAGCCTTCCTGGACCAGGGAAATGGCGATGAACACCACCGGCAGGATGACGATGAGCAGGATCACGAACAGGGTGCAGAGCGCCCCGAGGTTGCGCCTGTTGTTGAAGCGGCGGACGAACCAGCGCTGCAACGGTGCGAACAGGATGGCGAGGATGGCGCCCCAGAACACCGCCCCCAGGAACGGGGTGAGGATCCAGACGAAGGCCAGCGAGACCACCACCAGCAGGATCAGGAACGTCTTGTTTTCCAGCCGAGCACTTTTCATTGGCTTTCGCGATTCCAAACAAGGATGACAGGCCTTGCTTAGAGCCTCGGAAGCCGTGGGGTTCCCGTGAGCACCCCCAACTCGACCTGAAGAGGCGCGCCGGAGTACCCGACGCGCCGGCGATCATACACGGAACTGGCGAACCAATCCGTCCAGCCGCTCGCCCAGACCGACCATGCCGGCGGTACTCTGGGCACCCTGTTGAGCCCCCTGGGCCATGCTGTCCACGGCACCGGCGATGGTATGGACGCTGCGATTGATCTCCTCCGCCACCGCTGTCTGCTCTTCCGCCGCACTGGCGATCTGGGTGTTCATGGCATTGATGGTGGCGATCAATTCGCTGATGGCAGCCAGGGCTGTCCCCGCCTGCTCGGCCTGGGCCGTAGTGGCCTCGCCCATGCCTCCCGAGCGCTCCATGGCACCCACCGCACGGCCAGTGGCCTGCTGCAGACGATCGATCATGCCCTGGATTTCCTGGGTGCTCTGCTGCGTCCGGCTGGCCAGCGCGCGTACTTCGTCGGCGACCACGGCGAAGCCGCGACCGGCCTCACCGGCCCGAGCCGCTTCGATGGCGGCGTTGAGTGCCAACAGATTGGTCTGTTCGGCAATGGCGCGGATCACGTCCAGTACGCCGACGATGGCGCCGACGTCCTGCTTGAGGCCATCGAGGGAGACGCTGCTCTGGCGTACCTCCTCGACCAGCTCGTGGATGCGCGCCACGCTGGTGGCCACCGTCTCCCGGGCCAGCCGGCCCTTCTCCTCGGTCTGGCGGGTGGCTTCGGAGGCCCGCAGGGCGCTGCTCGCCACCTCCTGTGCCGCGGCGGACATCTGGTTGATGGCGGTCGCCACCTGATCGGTTTCGCTGCGCTGACGCTGCATGTCGCGATCGGTGCGCTGGGCCTGCTGGGCCACATCGTCAAGCAGACCGGTGAACTGGTGGGTGATGTCGACGACCTGGGCGATGGTGCCCTGGATGCGATCGACGAAGCGATTGAAGGCAGCGGCGAGTTCACCGATCTCGTCACGCCCGTTGACCGGCAGGCGGCGGGTCAGATCACCCTCACCGGCGGCGATGTCATCGAGGTTCTCGCGAATCTGCGCCAGGGGCCTGAGGGTCCGGGCGGCAAAAAGTTGCGCGGCGAAACCGATCACCACCAGCAGCACGCCGGAGGTACCGAAGATCAGCCAGAGCTGGTCCTGGGTACGCTTGGCGACCTGGTCGGCCACGGCGGCGACCTCGGCCTCCACGCCATCCAGGTTCACCGCGGAACCGATCACCAGATCCCACTTGGGCAGGTAGTCGGTATAGGCGAGCTTGGGCACCAGCACGTCCTTGTTGCCCGGCAGCGAAGAGCTGTAGCGACTGAAATGCGAGCCATCCTTGCCGACCCGGACCAGTTCCTGGTTGAGGTAGACGCCGCTGGGATCGCGATTGTCCTTGAAGCTCTTGCCGATCCCGGCCGGGTCGTTGCCCTTGAACAGGCGGACCACGTTGGAATCGTAGCCGAAGATATAGCCATCCTTGCCGTAGCTGATGGCGGACAGCAGGCGGATGGCCTCCTGGCGCGCCTCGGTATCACCCGCGGAGGCCTTGTCGTACAGCGGCTTGACCACGGTCATGGCCGCTTCCACGGTGTTCTGCAGGCCGTTGCGACTCTGCACCATCAGCCGCTCGCGGGCATCGGCGACGTCCTTGAGCGCCTGCTCGTGCAAGACCCAGTAAGACAGACCACCCAGCACGAGCGTGAACAGGCAGACGGGCAGGACCGCCAGCAAGGTGACTTTAAGTTTGAGGCTCACGAGGTTCTCCTTGTTCGCAAGAGCTGATGCCGTTATCGGCATCGCGCTGCAGAACTTGACCGAGAAGTCACCTCGTAGACGCTGTGCGCACCGGCGCCGGAAGGCAGATGACCACCGCCAGCCCACCCAGCCGGGAAGTCTCAAGGGCGAGGGTTCCAGCGCAACCTTCGACGATGTCCTTGGCGATTCCCAGCCCCAGGCCATGACCGGCCACCGCCTCGTCCAGCCGGGAACCCCGCTCGAGGATGGCCGCGCGCTGCGCTTCCGGCACGCCGGGGCCGTCGTCCTCGATCCGGATCAGATAACCCTCTTCCCGCTGCGCCACGTCCAGCCGAACCTGCCGATCCGCCCACTTGCCGGCGTTGTCCAGCAGGGTACCGAACAGCTCCAGAAGGTCTTCCCGGTCCCAGGGCAGGCGCAGTCCTTCGGGCAGATGGCAGTCGAACCGCAGGTGCTCGCCATGCAGGCGATTGAGCAGTAGGCAAAGCTCGCGCAGTTCGGCAGCATCCAGATGAGCGCCTGGCAGGGCCTCGCCGGCCAGCCGGGCGCGGCGCAACTCCCGCTCCAGCCGCTGGCGGATACGCGCCAGTTGCTCGCGCAAGACCTCGCGCTGCTCGGGCAGTGCCTGGAGTTCGGGGCGCTCGGCCAGGCTGGTGAGCACCGCCAGCGGCGTCTTGAGCGCATGCCCCAGGTTGCCGATGCCATGCCGCGCGCGCTTCAGGCCGTCCTCGGTATGGCGCAGCAAGGCGTTCATCTCCTCCACCAGCGGCGCAAGCTCGGTGGGCACGCCGGCGTCCAGCGTCGAACGGCGCCCCTGATGCAGCTGGGCGATCTGCTCGCGCACCTGGTCCAGCGGGCGCAGCGCCCGGCGCACGATCAGCCGTTGCAGCAGAAGGACCAGCAGCAGGGTCGCCAGCCCCAGCAGGGCACCGAACGCGAGGATGCGCGTCAGGTTGGTCAGCAGCGGGTTGTAGTCGTCGGCCACCACGACCCGTACCGTCTGGCCATAGCGCTGGTAGTCAGCGCGGTAGGTGAGCAATCGCTGGCCGCTGGGGCCGTCCGCCAGGGTCTCGCTCAGGCCACTCCTGGGCGGCGCTTGCAGTTGCGCGTCCCACAGGGAGCGCGAGCGCCAGCGGATATCCAGCGCCGGGATCTCGATGAGGAAATAGCGACCGGACAGCGGGCGGGTGTAGAGGCTGCCCAGGCGGCCCTCGTCCAGTTGCAGGCCATGGGGCCCACGTACCAGGGCGGCGAGCAGATTTTCCGTCTCGCCGCGCAGCCCGGTCTCCAGGTAGCGGCGCAAGGCATGGTCCACCAGCCAGGCGCCCCCGAGGACCAGCACCAGGCCCGCCACCAGCAGAATGGCCACCAGCCCGACCCTGAGGCGGGCCTGGATGGACCTCAATCGACACCGCCCAGGCGATAGCCCTGGCCGCGGCGCGTCTCGATGACCTCGCGCCCCAGCTTGCGCCGCAAGTGATTGACGTGAACCTCGATGACATTGGAGTCGCGCTCGCTCTCGCCGTCGTAGAGGTGGTCGTTCAGGCGCGTCTTGGAAAGGATCTGTCCGGGATGCAGCAGGAAACAGCGCAGCAGACGGAATTCCGCGGCGCTCAGGGAGATGGTTTCGCTGCCACGCACCACGCACTGGCGCGCCTCGTCCAGCGCGAGTCCGGCGGCCTGCAGGAGCGGCTGGTTGGCCACGCCGCGAACCCGCCGCAGCAAGGCGGCGATGCGCAGGCCCAGCTCTTCGGGGTGAAAGGGTTTGGTGAGGTAGTCGTCGGCACCGGCCTTGAGACCGTCGATGCGCTCCGCCCAGCTGTCGCGGGCGGTCAGGATCAGGACCGGCGTCGCCAGCGCCTTTGCGCGCCACTCGCTGAGCACCTCGAGCCCTGGCCGCCCCGGCAGGCCGAGATCGAGCACGATGAGGTCATAGGGCTCCTGAGCACCCTGCCAGGCGGCGTCGCGGCCATCGGCGAGCCAGTCCACGGCATAGCCCTGGCGGGCAAGGAACGCCGAAATTTCGTCGGCCAGGGCGACATCGTCTTCCACCAGCAACAGGCGCATCTAGTCGTCCACCTCGTCCTTCATGATGGCGCCATCCATCGCGCCGATTTCCAGTTCGCGGACGACATCGCCGACGAGGATCTCGATCTCGTAGCGATACTGACCGTCTTCTTCTTCCAGTTCGGCTTCCAGCAGCCGAGCCTGGGGATAGCGTTCGTTGACCCGCTGCAAGAGGGTCTCCAGCGGGCGGATAACCCCCTCCTTGCGCAGCTTGAGGGCCTCGTCCTGATCCAGGTCGCGGGCCTGGATCAGCGGCGAGACGCTGCCGAGCAGCAAGAGTCCGGCGAGGACAACGGTCAGTCGTCGCGCTGATCTTTCAGGACTTCGCCGGTGGTGGCGTCGAGTTCCAGATCCCATTTCACACCTTTGGGGTCACGCAGTTCCAGTTGATAGATGTAGCGACCGTATTCTTCTTCCAGTTCGGTCTCGTGGGTGGTCGAGCCCGGATGCTTGGCGATGGCGGCCTGGTTGAGCACCTCGAAGCTCTTGATCTTGCCGCTGTCACGCAGCTTGAGGGCTTCGTCGGGGCCGAGATCGCGGGCCTGGGCAACGCCCATACCGGTGAGCAGGAGGGTGGCGGTCGCGAGGGCGGTAAGCTTTTTCATGGTGATTCCTCTGGTTGCTGTCTGAACGGGTTCCAGAGTAGCCATCGGCCATTAATCGAAACTTAAACGCCGCTTAAGCCAAGCTTAATCGGATCGGACCGCGCCAGGGCGCTTCGGTGTCCAGGACCTCGCCCTTCTGCGTCACCCTCAGCCGCCCTGCGCGAGCCAGCTCCCGTGCCACCTCGCGCAGGGGCTCCATCAGTGGTCGCCAGTCCGCCGCAAGGTCGCGCGCAACTTCCGAAGGACAGAAGGTGGTCCCTGGGCGGCGCGCCCGTGCCTTGGCCAGCAAGGCTTCGCGCAACTGTGCGTCGGTCGGCTCGAGCGCTGTCATGAGAACCGGGTCCTGTTTCCTGGAGTCCACCGTTTCGACCAGGAAATCGTCGGTGCAGTCATGACCTCTCGCTCGAAACCCTCGAAAGTAATGCAACGCCTCGCCCAGACCGACCTGCCCATCCCCGCCGATGAGCGTGACGACACCGGTACCGCCCTCTGCACCCCCCTGCCGCCCGACCTCAACTACGTCGACGACAGCCAGCCGGGTCTGAGCCGGCGCAAGCTGCGTGGCAAATGGGCCTACTTCACTCCCGCTGGCGAGCGCATCCGCGACCAGGCGGAAGTCGAGCGGATCAACAAGCTGGCCATCCCGCCGGCCTATACCGACGTCTGGATCTGTCCGGACGCCAACGGTCATCTGCAGGCCACCGGACGCGACGCCCGCGGTCGCAAGCAGTATCGCTACCACCCGCGCTGGCGCGAGATCCGCGATACCGACAAGTACGAGCGGATGCTGGCCTTCGGGCAGGCCCTGCCCAAGCTGCGGCAGCGGGTGGAAGAGGATCTCGCCCGCCGCGGCCTCTGTCGGGAAAAGGTCATGGCCACGGTCATCAGCCTGCTCGACGCGACCCTGATCCGGGTCGGCAACGCCCAGTATGCCAAGAGCAACAAGTCCTATGGCCTTACCACGCTGCGCAACCGGCACGCCGAGGTGCATGGCAACACCATCGCCTTCCACTTCCGCGGCAAGAGCGGGGTGGAGCACGACATCAAGGTCAGCGATCCGCGGCTGGCGCGCACCGTGAAGAAGTGCCTGGAGCTGCCCGGCCAGCACCTTTTCCAGTATGTGGACGGTGATGGCGAACGCCATACCGTGACCTCGTCGGACGTCAACGCCTACCTGCACGAACTCACCGGCGCCGACTTCACCGCCAAGGACTATCGCACCTGGGCGGGCAGCGCCCTTGCCCTGGAAGCCTTGCGCGAATTGCGCTGCGAGACCCAGACCGATGCCAAGAAGGAACTGGTGGACATGGTCAAGGCGGTTTCCCGCACCCTGGGCAATACCCCGGCGGTCTGCCGCAAGTGCTACATCCATCCCGGGGTGCTGGATGCCTTCCTCGCCGGTGACCTCTGTACCCTGCCCAAACCGCGCAAGCGCAAGGGGCTGAAGGAGGAAGAGGTGCTGCTGCTCAACTTCCTGCAACGGCTGGAAGAGCGGATGGCGGAGACCCAGGCGGCCTGACAGGATCGCACCCTACCCTGCCTCTTGCATGGGGCAGGGAACATTCTGCGGCAAAACCCGACCCTGCTCGCCTGGCGTGATTCATCCCGCGCGCCCTGATGACGTCGCTGCATCTGTTATGTTATAACTTTTGCACGTTATCCAAGGCTCGATCATGGCATCCCCGCGCGCTTCCCTGCTGCTGCTCTCCGTACCCGCCCGCCTGCTGCTCGCCAGCATTCCCCTGGTCGCCCTGTGGCTGGCCGTGCTCTGGGCGGTCGCCCTGCCATGAGCGCGGCCATCGAACTCCAGGACCTGACCCTGGCCTATCAGCGACATCCGGCCATCCATCATCTCAGCGGCTGCTTCCGGACCGGCAGCCTCACCGCCATCGTCGGCCCCAACGGCGCCGGCAAGTCCACCCTGCTCAAGGCCATCGCCGGCACCCTGAGACCCGTCAGTGGCCGGGTCGCCCGCGCGGTGCCGCAACGCCGTCTGGGCTACCTGCCCCAGGCCGCCGAGATCGACCGCAGCTTTCCCCTCAGCGTGCTGGAAACCGTGGTGCTGGGCGCCTGGCGCGGCCTGGGCCTCTGGCGCGGGGTAACCGCCGCCCACCGGGAGGAAGCGGCCAGGGCGCTGCAGGCGGTGGGTCTCGAAGGCCTGGAGGACCGCCTGGTCGGCGCCCTCTCGTCCGGGCAATTCCAGCGGGTACTGTTCGCCCGCCTGCTGTTGCAGGACGCTCCCGTGCTGCTGCTGGACGAGCCCTTCACCGCCATCGATGCGCGCACCACTGCGGACCTGCTGACCATCGTCCGCCGCTGGCATGGCCAGGGCCGCACGGTAATCGCCGTGCTGCACGACCTGGAGCAGGTTCGCCAGCACTTTCCCGAGACCCTGCTGCTGGCCCGGGAGGCCATCGCCTGGGGCGACACCGATCAGGTGCTGGTCAGCGAGCATCTGGCCCGCGCGCGCAATCTCGCCGAACGCTGGGACGCCAACGCGGCGGTCTGTGAACGCGCATGACCCTCTATCAATTTCTCGTCGAACCCTTCGTCGAATTCGGCTTCATGCGCCGCGCCCTGGTGGCCTGCCTGGCCCTGGCGCTGGGCGCCGGTCCGGTGGGTGTCCTGCTGATGCTCAGGCGCATGAGTCTGGTAGGCGATGCCATGAGTCATGCCGTGCTGCCAGGCGCAGCCCTGGGCTTCATGGTCGCCGGGCTGTCGCTGCCGGCCATGGGCATCGGCGGAATGCTCGCCGGCCTGCTGGTGGCCGGTCTCGCCGGCCTGGTCAGCCGCTTCACCAGCCAGCGCGAGGATGCCAGCTTCGCCAGCTTCTATCTGATGTCCCTGGCCGCCGGGGTGCTGATCGTGTCACTGCACGGCTCCAGCGTGGATCTGCTGCACGTGCTGTTCGGCACCATCCTGGCCATCGACGCCACGGCGCTCTATCTGGTCGCCGGCATCGCCACCCTGTCGCTGCTGGTGCTGGCGGTGATCTACCGGCCGCTGGCGCTGGAGTGCTTCGATCCGGGCTTCCTGCGCGCCGTGGGTGGTCGCGGTTCGCTCTATCACCTGCTGTTTTTGCTGCTGGTGGTGCTCAACCTGGTCGCCGGCTTCCAGGCCCTGGGCACCCTGATGGCGGTGGGTCTGATGATGCTGCCGGCCACCGCGGCGCGCTTCTGGGCCAACAGCCTGCCCGGGCTGATGGCGGTAGCCAGCCTGATCGCCAGCCTCAGCGGCCTGATCGGCCTGGTGCTGTCCTACCACCTTGGCTGCGCCTCGGGTCCGGCCATCGTCCTCACTGCGGGTGGCTGCTACCTCCTGTCCCTGCTGTTCGGTCGCCTGGGTCTCTACCGGCGACTGCGCCCCCGCCCCCACCTCACCCACTGAAAGGAGTCACCATGAAATCCCTGTTCTCCCTGGGCGCTGCCCTCCTGCTCGCCGCTGCCGGCCAGGCCCAGGCCGCACCGGTCAAGGCCGTCGCCACCTTTACCGTGATCGCCGACGTGGTCAAACAGGTCGGTGGCGATCAGGTGCAGGTCTCCTCCCTGGTCGGTCCCAATGGCGATCCCCATGCCTATGAACCGACGCCCACCGATGCCCAGGCGCTGAAGCAGGCCGATGTGGTGTTCATGAGCGGCCTGCACCTGGAAGGCTGGATGGACCGCCTGATCAAGGCCTCCGGCCAGGCGCGCCCGCCGGTGGTGCTCAGTGAGGGGATCAAGACCCGCGAGATGGCGGAAGACGAGGATGAACATGGCAACGCGGACCATGATCACGACCATGGCGGTATCGATCCCCATGTCTGGAACAACCCGCTGAACGTGGTCGTCTACACCCGCAACGTGGTGAAGGCGCTGTCCGCGGTGGATCCGGCGGACGCGGCCACCTTCAAGGCCAACGGCGATCGCTACATCGCCGAACTGGAAGCCCTGGATCGCTATGCCCGCGAGCAGATCGGCCAGGTACCCAAGGCCAAACGCAAGGTACTGACCTCCCATGATGCCTTCGGCTACTTCGCCGACGCCTATGGCGTGACCTTCATCTCGCCGCTGGGGCTATCGACCGAAGCCGAGGCGTCCGCCCAGGACGTCGCCAAGCTGATCCGCCAGATCAAGCAGGAGCATGTCGCCACCTACTTCTTCGAGAACTCCAACGATCCGCGCCTGGTACAGCAGATCGCCAAGGCCAGCGGCGCCCAGCCGGGTGGCGAGCTGTACGTCGAAGCCCTGTCTCCGGCGGACGGCCCGGCGCCCACCTATGCCGCCATGTTCCGCTACAACGTGGATACCCTGGTCAAGGCGATGAAGGGCGGGCATTGAGGCTCTCTGGTAGGTTGGGTTGAGCGCAGCGAAGCCCAACAGAACGAGGCTCGAGTTCCCCGATGTCGGGCTTCGACGATGGGACCGCCTCAACCCGACCTACGCCGCACCGGTGGCTAGACCACCGGTACCTCCTCGAGGTGAAGGTATTCCGCGCCCAGGCGCCGAGCCAGTTCCCCTGCCCGTCCCAGGCGCAGTGGTCCCAACTCGATATCCAGCACCCGGATGGGACAGTCCGGTAGGGCCAACCCCTCCAGCTCACGCAGACGTCCATCGGTGACCAGCAGCAGCTGGCATTCCTCGCCGGGGTGTTGCCGCCGACGGCTCGTCAACCAGGCCTGAGCTTCCACCAGTCCCGCCAGCAAAGGCGTTCCGCCTCCCGCGCCCAGCTGCTCCAGCCATGCCTGAAGGGCCTGCCCGCTACGCTGGCCCTGGAAAGACCATTCGGGTCGCGCCCCCGCCGTCTGCAGGACCGCGACCCTGACCCGCTGGCGATAGGCCTGCTCGAACCAGTCGGCCAGCAGCCCCTTGGCCTGGGCCAGGGCACCGTGGCGGCGGGTGGACGCGGAGTGATCGAGGATCACCAGCCAAAGCTGGGCCGGACGCTGCCGGCGTGGTTGCCGCAGGAGATCAACCGCGCGACGGGGACGCCCGCGGAGCAGCGTCGGCACCCAGGCAACAGGGCCTTCGGTACCCGGCGAACGCGCGCCCTGGCGACCGCCTGCGGCCTTGCCCGTCCCGCTTCGGGCATCGCGATCCAGGGTGCCGGATGATCGGATGCCTAGGGCTTTTTTGCCCCGCCCAATCGGCGTCTGGGACCCGTTGCAGTGGGCTCCGGCGCCAGGGCACCCCAGCTATCGCCCTCGCCCTGCGCGGTCTCGGCATCCCCCTGCTCCTGTTGATCGCCAGGCTCTCGCTCCAGAGTAGTGGGAGTCAAATCATCCTGTAGGGGTGGTATTAATGAGGGACCATCCGCCAGTTCGCGGCGCCGATGGCGCAAGGCGAATTCGGCCACGGCGGCGATATCGGCGTTTTCGATCGCCGTGGCGCCGCGCCAGGCCGCATGGGCGCGCGCCGCGCGTAGCCAGACCAGGTCGGCGCGCAGGCCATCGACACCGGCCTGGTGGCAGCCTGCAGTGATGGCCTCCAGGGCGGCATCGTCCAGTGGAATGTCGGCCAGCCGTGTACGGGCCACGGCGCAGCGCTGACGCAGTTCCCCCTGCGCCGCTTCCCACTGCGCAATGAAGGCTGACGGATCGCTGTCGAAGGCCAGCCGCCGGCGCAGGATCTCCGCCCGCTCCCGGGGGGCCGGCCGGCTGTCCAGCGCCAGGGCGAAGCCGAACCTGTCCAGCAACTGCGGACGCAACTCGCCCTCCTCCGGATTCATGGTGCCCACCAGCAAAAAGCGCGCGGCGTGCTCATGGGAGATGCCGTCGCGCTCCACCCGGTTGACCCCACTGGCCGCCACATCCAGCAGCAGGTCGACCAGGTGATCCGGCAGCAGATTGACCTCGTCGACATAGAGCACGCCGCCATGGGCCGCCGCCAGTACGCCCGGCGCGAAGCGCGCCCGGCCTTCGCCCAGCGCCGCATCCAGATCCAGGGTGCCGACGATGCGCTCTTCGCTTGCGCCCAGAGGCAGGGTGACGAAGGGACCGCCGCCGAGCAGATCGGCCAGGCCCCGGGCCAGGGTCGACTTGGCCATGCCCCGGGGACCTTCGATCAGCACACCGCCGATACGGGGATCGATGGCATTCAGGCACAGCGCCAACTTGAGGCTGTCTGCGCCGACCACGGCGGCCAGGGGAAAGACAGGGGCGGTCATCTCAGGCTTCATCCATATCCATCAGCAGCTGTTCGAGGGCTTCGCGGTAGTCGCCCGGCTGTTGCCAGAGACCGCGCTGCTGGGCCTCCAGCAGGCGCTCGGTCATGTCGCGCAGGGCCTCGGGGTTATGGCGCTCGACGAAGTCACGGGTATCGGCGTCGAGCAGATAGGCATCGGCCAGTTGCCGGTACTGGTGATCCTCCACCAGTTCGGTAGTGGCGCCGAAGCCGAACAGGTAGTCCACGGTGGCGGCCATCTCGAAGGCCCCCTTGTAGCCATGGCGCTTCATGCCGGCGATCCACTTGGGATTGGCTGCCCGGGAGCGCACCACGCGGCCCAGCTCTTCCTTCAGGGTGCGGATCTTCGGCAGATCGGCCTGGGCATGGTCGCCGAAGTAGCTGGCGCGCCGCTGGCCGCTCAGGGTCTCGGCGGCGGCCAGCATGCCGCCCTGGAACTGGTAGTAGTCGTTGGAATCGAGCAGGTCGTGCTCGCGGTTGTCCTGGTTCTGCAGTACGGCCTGCAGCCGACCGAGGCGGCGGGAGAAGTCATCGCGAGCGGTGGTGCCCTCATCCTCGGCGCCATAGGCGTAGCCGCCCCAGTTGAGGTAGGCCGTGGCCAGTTCGCTGCGATCCTGCCACTGGCGTTCTTCCACCGCGCCCTGAACACCGGCGCCATAGGCACCGGGCTGGGCGCCGAAGATGCGCCAGCCGGCCTGACGCCGGGCGAGGTCAGCAGCGGTACCGGCCGCTTCCAGGGCAGCGCGCTCGTGGCGAACCTGGGCGGCCAGGGGGTTGAGATCGTCCGGCTCGTCCAGGGCAGCGACCGCCTGGACCGCGGCATCGAACAGCCGTACCAGACCACCGAAGGCATCGCGGAAGAAACCCGAGATGCGCAGGGTGACGTCCACCCGCGGACGATCCAGCAGCGACAGCGGCAGGATCTCGAAGTCTTCGACCCGGGCGCTGCCGGTCTGCCACACCGGGCGCACACCCAACAGCGCCATGGCCTGGGCGATGTCGTCGCCGCCGGTCCTCATGGTCGCCGTGCCCCAGACCGAAAGACCCAGCTGGCGCAGGTGGTCGCCCTCCTCCTGCAGATGACGCTCCAGCAGCAGATTGGCCGACTGCCAGCCGAGCCGCCAGGCGGTCATGCTCGGCAGGTTGCGCACGTCCACGGAAAAGAAGTTGCGCCCGGTGGGCAGGACATCCAGCCGCCCGCGACTGGGCGCGCCGCTGGGACCGGCCGGCACGAAGCGCCCGTCCAGGGCCGCCAGGAGGCCGCCGATTTCAGCGGGGCCACAGCCGTCCAGTGCCGGCGCCACCTGGGTGACCAGGTGTTCCAGCACCGGACGGGTCGCCGGCAATTCGTCCAGCGCCAACGGCAAGGGCTCGGCATCGACCATCGCGGCGACCAGCGCCAGGGCCAGCAATTCCAGGCGCTCCCGGGTATCGCCCAGGGTGCGCCAGGGTTCGGCGGACAGCGCCGCCAGGCAAGCCGGGCGCGCCCCTTGCCAGGGCTCGCCCAGGTCGGCGGCCAGGGGATCGAACTCCAGCTGCAGATCCTTGGCCAGCGCCCGCAAGAGACTCGCATTGCCGCCCTGGGCATCGCCACGGGGGATGCGCAAGAGCGCCACCAGGGTATCGCGACGCAATTGCCCGGTCGGGGATTCACCGAACACATGCAGGCCGTCGCGGATCTGGGATTCCTTAAGATCGCAGAGATAGGCGTCCAGTTGCGGCAGCCAGCTGTCCGGATCGTCGGTGATCACCAGCCCCAGCTCGCGATCCAGCGCGGTCTCGCGCACCAGTTGCAGGATCTCGCCGCGCAACTCGGTGGCGCGCCGCAGATCCAGCAGGCTGGCGTCATAGTATTCGTCGGCCAGGCGCTCCAGATCGCGCAGGGGCCCGTAGCTCTCGGCTCGGGTCAGCGGCGGCATCAGGTGATCGATGATCACCGCCTGGGTGCGGCGCTTGGCCTGGGCGCCCTCGCCCGGGTCGTTGACGATGAAGGGATAGACGTTGGGCAGCGGTCCGAGAATGGCGTCCGGCCAACACTCCGCCGACAGCCCGACGCCCTTGCCCGGCAGCCATTCCAGGTTGCCGTGCTTGCCCAGATGCACCACGGCCTGGGCGCCATAGGCCTCGCGCAGCCAGAAATAGAAGGCCAGGTAGCCATGGGGCGGCACCAGCGCAGGATCGTGGTAGACCGCGGCCGGATCGACGTCGTAGCCACGTGCCGGCTGGATGCCGACAAAGGTCAGGCCGAAGCGCACCCCGGCCACCATGAGCCGACCGCGACGGTGCATGGGATCGGTCTCGGGTCCGCCCCAGCGCTCGGTCACCGCCTGCTGCAGGCTGAGCGGCAACCCGGCGAACAACGCCTGGTAGTCCTGCAGCGCCAGACTCTGCAAGGCCGGGCGCAGATCGCGCAGGGCGCTGTCGTTGGTCACCCCACCGAGCAGGCGCTCGATCAGGGCGGTGCCGCTGTCCGGCAGATTGGCCACCGGATAGCCGGCCGTCTGCAGGGCCTGCAGCACCCCGAGCGCTGCCGCCGGGGTATCCAGGCCCACGCCATTGCCGATGCGGCCATCGCGGGTCGGATAGTTGGCCAGGATCAGGGCGATGCGCTTGTCCGCCGCAGGACGCCGTGCCAGTTCGATCCAGTTGCGCGCCAGGCGGGCGACGAAGGCCATGCGCTCGCCATCGGCCTGGTAGTTGACCACGTCGCTCTGGCTGCGCTCGCAGCGCCAGGCCAGGCCCTTGAAGCTGATCGGCCGGGTAATGATGCGCCCGTCCAATTCCGGCAGGGCGATATGCATGGCCAGGTCGCGGGCACCCAGACCCTGGGGATTCTCCAGCCAGCGCTCGTGATTGTCCTGGGCGCAGATGGCCTGGAGCACCGGCACCGGGCGACGGAACGGCGTCAGATTCGGCCGCTCCGGACTGGACTGGGCGAAGCCGGTGGTATTGAGGATCAGGGCGGCGCTGGTCTCGTCCAGCAGCCGCTCCACCTCCTCCAGACAGGCCGGCTCCTTGAGACTGGCCACGGCGATAGGCAACGGATTCAGCCCTTCGGCGGCCAGCTGCTGGCAGAAGACGTCGACGAAGGCGGTGTTGGCCGACTGCAGATGGGTGCGATAGAACAGCAGCGCCGCGGTCGGCCAATCCGGTCGCCAGTGCTGGCGCCAGCCGTCCAGACCCAGGCCTTCCGGCTGATAGACCGCCACCCGCGGCAATTCCCGTGGCGGCTGGTAGGTGTAAGGGGCACCCAGGCATTCGGCCGCCAGGCAGTGCAGGAAATCCCGGGCATTGCCCAGCCCTCCCTGGCGCAGATAGCGCCACAGCCGTTCGGCCAGGTCCGGCGCCACCGTACCCAGGGCCATCAGCTCAGGATCGGGCCGATCGCAGCCGGGTACCGCGATCAGGGTCAGCCCCCGCGCGGCCAACTCGGCCAGCCGTTCCATGCCATAACGCCAGTAACCCTGGCCGCCGTGCAGGGAGATGAACACCACCCGAGCCTGGCTCAGCACCTCCTCGACATAGAGGTCCACCGAGGCGTGGTTCTGCAACTGCATGGGATTGGCCAGGCGCAGACTCGGATAGTCCTCGTCCAGGCTACGGGTCGCCTCCGCCAGCAGAGCCAGGTGCGAATCGCCACTGCAGAGCACGACGATCTCACCGGGCGTCTGCGCCAGGTGGGCGATGCCGTCGTCGGGGACGAAGCCGCCCGGCTGGGTACGCAGCAGATGCATCTGGCGTCAGGCGACCGCGGCGCGCAACTGGGCGGTGATGGCCGCCTGGTCCAACTCCTGGCCGATCAGCACCAGCTGGGTGCTGCGAGTCTCATCGGTCTTCCAGGGGCGGTCGAAGTGCTTGTCGAAGCGGGTGCCGACCCCCTGGACCAGCAGTCGCAGCGGCTTGCCGGCGATGGCCGCGAAGCCCTTCACCCGCAGCACACCATGGGTCTTGACCACCTCGGCCAGGGCCGCCAGCAGGGTCGCCTCGGCCACCTCGGGCAGCTGGACGCCGAAGGAGTCGAATTCGTCGTGATCGTGGTCTTCATGACCTTCGAGGTCATGGTGGGTGGGACGGCTGTCGATATGGGCCTCGGATTCGGCCTGCAGCCCCAGCAGAACCGACAGCGGCAGCACGCCGCGACTGGCTTCCACCACCTTGACCGCCGGCGGCAACTCCTCGGTGACCTCGGCACGTACCCGCGCCAGGGCCTCGGCATCCAGGCCATCGGCCTTGTTGAGGATCACAAGATCGGCGCTGGCGAGCTGGTCTTCGAACAACTCGTGGAGCGGCGATTCATGGTCGAGGTTGGGGTCCTGGCGGCGCTGGACGTCCACCTGCTCGGGATGGGCGGCGAAGGTGCCGGCCGCCACCGCGGGGCTGTCGACCACGGTGATCACCGCATCCACCGTGCAGGCGTTGCGGATCTCCGGCCACTGGAAGGCCTGCACCAGGGGCTTGGGCAGGGCCAGGCCACTGGTCTCGATGAGGATATGGTCGATGTCGCCGCGGCGGGCCACCAACTCCTTCATCACCGGGAAGAATTCTTCCTGCACGGTGCAGCACAGGCAGCCGTTGGCCAGTTCGAAGACGCGGCCCTGGGCCTCTTCCTCGGTACAGCCGATGCTGCACTGGCGCAGGATTTCACCGTCGATGCCCAGCTCGCCGAATTCGTTGACGATCACCGCGATGCGGCGGCCTTCGGCGTGGTCGAGCATGTGTCGCAGCAGGGTGGTCTTGCCGGAACCGAGGAAGCCGGTGACGATGGTGACGGGGGTCTTGGCCAGGGTTTTCATGGGCTGCCATTAGAGAGAAAGCGAAAGAAGACGGGCAGGCATGCCAGGCGCTCGCGCCGCGGCGAGGCCCCAATGGCAGCCCGGATCACCCCGCCCGGTTGCGTGTTCGAAACGTGGCGAGGCAGGTCTCCTGGCTCGCGGCGCCCGGCTCCGGCCTTCCCGCGTGAGCAGTGGCCTTAGAGCGTGTTCATAATTTCGCGAGCTAGAGTCAAACAAGGCGAAGATGCTTGAGGAAGCGGAGTTTACGAATGGTAAATGAGCATTCCGAAAGCAGCTTCAACGCAGTTTGGCCGACGCGCAGCAAATTATGAACAGGCTCTAGTGGAGAGGCTAAAAACGCCGCTTACAGTTGCGGGGGCAGCCGCGGTTTCGCACCGCGTTCCCTTTCAAGCTCTTGCCGACAAGAGCACCTCGGAACGCGACAGGCTACGAGCGCCCCGCCGGGGTGTCAATCGGCCAGACTTGACCGGCGGACGAGGCGCGTGGTCTGCTCGCTGCTGCTTCAGGTGTCGCGACTCCGCCATGGGTCGCGGTGAAACGGGAAGCCGGTCCGAGTCCGGCACTGCCCCCGCAACGGTAGACGAGCGCAGGATCACAGAGCCACCCGGCCGGCAAGTCTGGGGAAGGCGATCCTGGTAGTTGCAGCCTGCAACCCTCGTGAGTCCGGAGACCGGCCTGCTGCTTTCAAGCAACCCGCGGTGGGCGGTCGTGCTGGACGGCGGCCGCCTGCGGCTCGCTGCCTCGGCGCGTCCCTGCCGCTTGGAATCCGAGGCCCTGCCATGACCGCTACCCGCTCGACCACCGCCCTGCCCCAGACCAGTACCCGCACCCAGCGCCTGACCGCCACCCTGCTCGCCTGCCTGCTCGGCCTGGGCCTGGTGCTTCTGGCCGGTTTCTCCCATGTCGAGGCGCTGCACAACGGCGCCCACGATACCCGCCATAGCGAAGGCTTCCCCTGCCACTAAAAGGAGTTCGCCATGTTCCAGCGTATTGCCTTCAGTGCCGGCGTGGCCGGCCTCCTTGCGGCCCTGTTGCTGAGTGCCCTGCAAAGCCTGTGGCTGACCCCGCTCATCCTCCAGGCGGAAACCTACGAGGTCCAGACCGAGGCGCCCGCCATGGCCGGACAGCATCATCATGGTGAAGAAGCAGCCTGGACGCCGGCGGATGGCTGGCCGCGAACCCTGTCGACCTTTGGCGGTAACCTGGTGGTGGCGGTAGGCTTCGGCCTGATCCTGGCGGGCCTGTTCAATCTAAGAGGCCCGACCCGCCTGCACCAGGGCCTGCTGTGGGGCCTGGCCGGCTATGCCACCTTTTGCCTGGCGCCCAGCCTCGGCCTGCCGCCGGAGCTACCCGGCACGGCCGCGGCGGATCTCACCCTGCGTCAAGCCTGGTGGCTGGGCACTGCCGGTGCCACTGCCGCGGCGCTCGCGCTCCTGGCGTTCACTCGCCATCCCGGCTTCAAGATCGCCGCCCTCGAGCTGCTGCTCATTCCCCATCTGCTGGGTGCGCCCCAACCCGTCGCCCAGGCGAGCCTGGCACCGGAGGCCTTGCAACGGCACTTCCAGATCGCCGTGCTGGCCAGCAACCTGCCGTTCTGGCTGCTCCTGGGACTCGCCTGCAGCTGGCTGTTCCATCGCCAGGCGCCTCAGGCCTGATGGCGCTGGTCCTGGGCCTGGGTTGCCGCCGGGGCTGTTCGGTGGAGGAGCTGACCGCGCTGGCCCTGGCAGTGCTGCAGGAGGCCGGCTGCGACCCCAACGCCCTGACGGCGCTGGCGACGGTGGACCGCCGTGTGGAGGAAAACGCACTGCAACACCTGGCCCAGCGCTGGCAACTGCCCTTGCAGGGCTTCTCCGCCGAACGTCTGGCGCAACAGGAGGGCATCGCCGCGCCGAGTGCGGTCGCCTTGCAACACACCGGCAGTCCCAGCGTGGCTGAAGCCGCGGCCCTGGCTGCGGCCGGTGAAGGCGCCCGGTTGCGGGTCGGCAAGCGCAAGAGCGCGGCCGCGACGGCAGCGCTGGCTTACGCCTGAGCGACCCCTTCCGCATCAGTGTCTCTGACCCGGGCGCGGACATGGATGGGGCTGAAGGGCTCGTTCTGCACCAGCTCCACCAGGGACTCCTTGACCAGCTCGAGGATGGCCATGAAGGTCACCACCACCCCGAGCCGGCCTTCATCCAGGGTGAACAGCGCCACGAAGGGTACGAAGGCGCCATCCTTGAGGCGCTCCAGCACCTGACTCATGCGCTCGCGGGTGGACAGCACCTCGCGGGTCACCTGGTGACTCTCGAACAGGTCGGCGCGGCGCAGGACCTCGCCCATGGCCAGCAGCAACTCGCCCAGCTCCACCTCGGGTAGGAGCTTGCGCGCCCGCGCCTCGGGCGCCGGCAAGCTGGGCACCACGAAGTTGCGTCCCTCCCGCGGCAGGTCGTCGAGGTCCTCGGCGGCCTTCTTGAAGCGCTCGTATTCCTGCAGCCTGCGGATCAGTTCGGCGCGCGGGTCTTCCTCTTCGGCCTCCAGGCCTTCGGCGCGCGGCAGCAGCATGCGCGACTTGATCTCCGCCAGCATGGCGGCCATCAGCAGGTATTCGGCGGCCAGCTCCAGTTGCACCGCCTTCATCAGCTCGACGTAGCTCATGTACTGCCGGGTGATCTCGGCGACCGGAATGTCGAGGATGTCGATGTTCTGCTTGCGGATCAGATAGAGCAGCAGGTCGAGGGGCCCCTCGAAGGCTTCGAGAAAGACCTCCAGCGCATCCGGCGGAATGTAGAGGTCCTGGGGCAGTTCGGTGAAGGCCTCGCCATAGACCAGCGCCAGGCGCAGCTGCTCGGGCTCCAGCAGCTGGGGGTCCAGGGCTTCGCTCATGCTTCGATCATGAAGGGCGTGGGATCGCCGGCACCGACGCGGATCACTTCCGGCTCGTCGTCGGCCAGGCTGATCACGGTGGAGGGCTGCAGGCCACCCGGACCGCCCTCGATCACCAGGTCGACAAAATGCTCGAGACGCTCGCGGATCTCCCAGGCATCGCCCAGGGCTTCGTCATCCCCCGGCAGGATCAGGCTTACGCTCATCAGCGGCTCGCCCAGCGCCTCCAGCAGCGCCAGGGTGATGGGATGCTGGGGCACCCGCACGCCGATGGTGCGCCGCTTGGGATGCAGCAGCATGCGCGGCACCTCGCGGGTGGCATTGAGGATGAAGGTATAGGGCCCTGGTGTGTAGGCCTTGAGCAGGCGGAAGGCGCTGGTATCCACCTTGGCATAGATGCCCAGCTCGGAAAGATCGCAGCACACCAGGGTGAAGTTGTGCTTGTCGTCGAGCTGGCGGATGCGGCGGATACGCTCCACCGCGCTCTTCTCGCCGATACGGCAGCCCAGGGCATAGGACGAATCGGTGGGATAGGCGATGACACCGCCGGACTGAATGATTTCCACGGCCTGACGAATCAGCCGCGGCTGGGGATTCTGCGGATGAATCTCGATGAACTGGCTCATTGGGGTTCCCGATTCTGAGGGTACAGCGGTTGACTGAAGCGCGCCCAGAGGGGCGGCAGATCTTCGGGCAACGGGCGGTACATCCCCAGCTCCGACCAGTCGGCCGGCGCATGGAAATCGCTACCCGCACTGACCATCAGACCGAATTCCCGCGCCAGAATTGCCAGGGTGCCGACCTGCTCCGCCGGCTGCACGCCATTGACCACCTCGATGGCGTGGCCACCGCCGGTGACGAATTCGCCGATCAGCTTGCGCAGTTTGGTACGGGTGAAGCCATAGGCCAGCGGGTGGGCCAGACTGATCCATGCCTTGGCGCCCTTCAGGGTCGCCAGGGTTTCGGCCAGGGTCGGCCAGTGCTGCTTGACGTCGCCGAGCTTGCCGCCGCCCAGCCACTTGCGAAAGGCATCGCCGCGGTCTTCGACGAAGCCGGCCTGCACCAGGTATTCGGCGAAATGCGGCCGGGCCGGCGCATTGCGACTGTCACCCAGGGCCAGCTGCACCGCCCGGGCGCCGTCCAGGGTACCAGGCATGCCCTTGGCCGCCAGCCGCCGGTCGATTTCCCGGGCGCGTTCCCAGCGTCCCTCGTGCAGGGCCTCCAGCGCAGCGTTCAATTCGGGCGCCTCGAGGGCGAAGTTGTAGCCCAGCACATGCAGGGTCGCCCCGCCCCAGGTACAGGACATCTCGATTCCTGGCAGCAGACGCAGACCCAGGTCGTCCGCGGCTTCCAGGGCTTCGGCATAGCCATCCAGGGTGTCGTGGTCGGTGATGGCCAGCAGTTGCACCCCGCGCTCATGGGCGCGTCTGACCACCTCGGCGGGCGCGAAGGCGCCGTCCGACGCGGTGGTATGACAGTGCAGGTCGATACGCATGGCTTTCTCCTCCGGCTTCATCAGGTATTATGCCGCGATGCACTGCTATCGGCTGCGTTAATGAAACAATTCATCGATTTCATCCCCCTGCTCCTGTTCTTCCTGGTCTACAAGCTCGATCCGCGTCCGCTGGAGTTCGCCGGGCACGCCTTTACCCTGGGCGGCATCTTCAGTGCCACCGCAGTGCTGATCGTCGCGTCCCTGGTGGTCTACGGCGCGATCTTCGCGACCCAGCGCCGGCTGGAGAAGAGTCAGTGGCTGACGCTGATCGCCTGCCTGGTGTTTGGTGGCATGACCCTGGCCTTCCATAGCGAGACCTTCCTGAAATGGAAGGCGCCGGTGGTGAACTGGCTGTTCGCCCTGGCCTTCCTGGGCAGCCATTTCATCGGCGACAAGCCGCTGATCCAGCGCATGCTGGGCCACGCGGTGCGCCTGCCAGCGCCTATCTGGACGCGGCTGAACATCGCCTGGATCGTCTTCTTCATCGTCTGCGGCTGCGCGAATCTCTACGTGGCCTTCACCTACGAAAGCTTCTGGGTCGACTTCAAGGTCTTTGGCAGTCTGGCGATGACCCTGGTGTTCATGCTCGGTCAGGGCCTCTATCTGGCGCGCCATCTGCAACCCATGGATGAACCGCGAGACTGATCCCATGAGCCAGATACTGCTGATCGACGACGACCAGGAACTGTGCGACCTGCTTGGTGCCTGGCTGAAACAGGAAGGCTTCGAGGTCACCGCCTGTCATGCCGGCAGCGACGCCCGCAGCCAGTTGCGCGAGGCGACGCCGGACGTGGTGGTGCTGGACGTGATGCTGCCTGACGGCAGTGGCCTGGAATTGCTCAAGCAGCTGCGCAGCGATCATCCGCAACTGCCCGTGCTGATGCTGTCTGGACGGGGCGAACCGCTCGACCGGATCCTCGGCCTGGAGCTGGGTGCCGACGACTACCTGGCCAAACCCTGCGATCCGCGCGAACTCACCGCGCGCCTCCGAGCCATCCTCAGACGCAGTCATCCGGCCCAGCCCGCGGCCCGCCTGCAGCTGGGCGACCTGTCGCTGAGTCTGGCGCGCGGCGTCGCCAACATCGGCGAAACCGAGATCACCCTGACCCTCACCGAGAGCCGCATCCTCGAAGCCCTGCTGCGGCAACCGGGCGAACCCCTGGAAAAGCAGGCCCTGGCCCAGGCGGCCCTGGGCCGCAAGCTGACCCTCTACGATCGCAGCCTGGACATGCATGTCAGCAATCTGCGCCGCAAACTCGGCAGCCATGCCGACGGTCGTCCGCGCATCCTGGCGCTGCGGGGCCGCGGCTACTACTACAGCGTCTAACCCACCGCGCAGCCTTTACCCCCTCTTTACCCCCGCTGACCGCCACTGACTCCCCCGCTCCTAGACTGGGCTCATCCGGTGTTGCACCGGTCATCCCAAGGAGATTTCCCGATGCGCAAACTAATGCCCGCCGTGCTGTTCGCCGCCCTGCTGCCGACCCTGACCCTGGCCGCTACCCAGGACAGCACCGACATCACCCCGCCGCCCCACGGTAAGCTGATGGATGGCGGTCCGCGTGGCGATGGCCCCCTGCGCGGCCTCAAGCTGACCCCCGAGCAACGCGAGCAGGTCGGCAAGCTGATGGGCGAGGAACGCCAGCAGCAGCGCGAGATCGTCAAGAGCTACCTCGACAAGCTGCCCGAGGATCAGCGCAAGGCCCTGCACGATCAGCTGGATGGCAGTCGCGACAAGACCCGTCAGTCCATTCGCGCCCTGCTCAAGCCCGATCAGCAGAAGCGCTTCGACGAAATGGAAAAGAAGCGTGAGGATCGCGCCAAGGAGTGGGCCGAGTTCCAGCAGTGGAAGCAGGACCACAAGTCCTCCTGATCCCCGATCGCTGCGCCGATGGTCCTCGGCGCAGCGTCTGACCAAGAACCTGCCCAAAGTCTCGCGAGCTAGAGACAAACAAGGCGAAAATGCCTGAGGAAGCGGAGTTTACGAGTGGTAAATGAGCATTCCGCAGGCATTTTCAACGCCGTTTGGCTGACGCGCAGCAGACTTTGAGCAGCTTCTAAGGCGACTGCATGGTTTTTCGTTCCCTCTTCTGGCGCATCTTCGCCACCTTCTGGCTGGCCATCCTGTCCGCGGTCGGTCTGACCATGCTGCTCGGCCACCTGGCCGACCAGGATTCCTGGATCCTCGCGCAGCATCCCGGCCTGCGCGACCTCCCCGAACAGTGGGTGCAACGTTATGAAAACGACGGTCCCGCCGCCGCCCAAGGCCTGCTTGAACAGCGCAAGGGCCGCTACGGCATCGATGTGCTGGTGCTGGGCGAGAACGGCTCGCCCCTGGTGCGCGGCACCCTGCCACCGCGCATCTTCGACCAGGATCTCGACCAGCCGCAGCGTCAGCAGCGCCCCGGCCCCGGCGCCCGCGACCCCAACCGGCCGCTGCCCTGGCGACGCCTGACCGACGAATACACCAGCCCGAGCGGCCAGACCTACCTGTTCATCTACCACCTGCCCACCCCCGAGCTGGGTGCCTGGCGTCGCCAGAGCCTGTTCTGGCCGGTCGGCATGCTGGCCATCGCCACGGTGGTACTGACCCTGTTCAGCCTGCTGCTGACCCTCAGCCTGACTCGCCCGCTCAATCATCTCAGGCGTGCGGTCCATGATCTCGGGCAGACCGCCTATCAGCAGGACACCCTCGCCCGCCTCGCCCGCCGCAAGGACGAACTGGGCGTGCTGGCCGAAGACTTCAATCGCATGGGCGCCCATCTGCAGCGCCTGATCGACAGCCAGCGGCAGCTGCTGCGCGACGTGTCCCACGAGCTACGCTCCCCGCTGGCCCGCCTGCGCATCGCCCTGGCGCTGGCCGAACGCTCCGATCCCCATGACCTGGGCAACATGTGGCCGCGCCTGACCCTGGAATGCGATCGCCTGGAAACCCTGATCGGCGAGATTCTCGCCCTGGCCCGCCAGGAAGCGGATCCCGGTCCGCCCGAGCAGCTGGAATTGCACCCGCTGCTGGAAGGCCTGGTTGAGGATGCCCAGCTCAGCGCCCCGCAGCAGCGGGTAGAGCTGGACGTTCCCGCCGCCCTGCGGCTAGACGGCTGGCCCGATGTGCTGGAACGGGCCCTGGACAATCTCTTGCGCAATGCGCTGCGCTTCAACCCGCCCGCCCTGCCGATCGTCATCTCGGCGACAGCCGCCGCGGGCGAGGTGTGCATCCAGGTGCGTGACCATGGCCCCGGAGTCAAGGTCGACGACCTGCCCCGGCTGGGTGAGCCCTTCTTCCGCTCGGATCAGCAGCACGCCACCGGCTATGGCCTGGGGCTGGCGATCGCCCGCCGCGCCATCCAGCGCCATGGTGGCGAGCTGCACCTGAGCAATCACCCGGACGGCGGCTTTCTCGCCACCGTCACCCTGCCGCTCAGACCGGTCCTGACCAATGGCTGACCTGGCCGCTCAGATCGCGCGGCGCCGGGATCCGCGGCGCCATCTCCGGCGTGCCCAGGTAGATGTAGCCCACCAGCTGTTCGTCCTCGGCCAGTCCCAGCCCCTGCAGCACCCAGGGATCGTAGCTGAACTCACCGGAGCGCCAGACCGCACCCAGGCCCAGGGCGAAGGCCGCGTTGACCAGGCCATGCGCCACGCAGCCGGCGGTGATGATCTGCTCCTGGACCGGCACCTTGGGGTGTTCCTGGGGCGTGGCGACCACGGCGATCACCAGGGGGGCCCGCAGCGGCATGCGCCGCGCCTTGTCCAGGGCCGCCGCATCGGCGTCGGGCTCGCGCCGGCGCAGGGCTTCGGCATAGAGCTCGCCGAGCGCCGTGCGGGCGGCGCCGCTCACCAGGATCAGCCGCCAGGGGCGCAGCAGCTTGTGGTCCGGCGCCCGGTCCGCGGCGCGCAGCAGGGTCTCGAGTTGCGCGGGCGTGGGGCCCGGTTCGGTCAGGCGACCGACCGAGGCGCGATTGCAAAGGGCTTCGAGGGCATCCATAGCGTCTCTCCTGTAAAGATGCCGCAGTGTACCCCAGGGACGACTGCCGAATTTGGCTGTCACAGCAGCGAAATGGCTGACATTCTTGGCCGCTACCGGGGCGGTCGGCTAAGATCGCGAATGCTAGAAAACCCGGCCGCTTTCATCGTCGCGAACGGAGTTATCCCGACCTCTCGCCTTTTTCGAAACGGACCCGACAGATGAAGTTTGCGCTCAACCGGTTCCTCGCTGCGTCCGGTGACAGCCTGGGCGTCTACTACGCCCGGGTATTCGCCTATCTGATCGCTGCCGCCAGCGTCACCGCCGGGTACTACACCCAGGCCGATGCGGTGGGCCTGTGGCTGATCCCCTATGCCCTGCTCTACCCCCATGTGGCCCAGACCCTGAGCCTCAAGCTCAGACGCGATCGCGGCGCCCAGACCGATATCATCCTCGCCGCCTTGGACGCCATCCATGTCGGCATGGCCGCGGTGGTGTTGCGCTTCCCGCTGATGCCCACCCTGATGCTGCTGTTCATGCTCGGCTATACCAGCATGCTGCGCGGTGGCCCGCGCCTGCTCGGCCTGTGCCTGCTGTTCGCCACCAGCGCCGCGGCGCTGGGCAGCGCCACCTTCTTCCAGGGTGTCGACCTCACCAGTCCGCTGCTGGTGGCGGTCACCAGCGTGGTGGGCACCATGCTGCACCTCTGGGGCACCGGCTACTTCCTGCATCGCCAGCGCAAGCGCCTCATCCAGATCAACGACGACCTCAAGCGCGAGCAGGAAAAGTCGGCGATCCTGGCGCACAACCTGGCCAAATACCTCTCGCCCCAAGTCTGGGAATCCATCTTCACCGGCAAGCAGCACATCGCCCTGGGCACCCAGCGCAAGAAGATCACGGTGTTCTTCTCCGACATCAAGGGCTTCACCGAACTGTCCGAAGAACTCGAGGCCGAAGCCCTCACCGACATGCTCAACAACTACCTCAACGAGATGTCGAAGATCGCCGTCAAATACGGTGGCACTATCGACAAGTTCGTCGGTGACTGCGTGATGGTGTTCTTTGGCGACGCCAACAGCCAGGGCGCCAAGAAGGACGCCGTGGCTGCGGTCTCCATGGCCATCGCCATGCGCAAGCACATGAAGGTCCTGCGCCAGCAGTGGCGCAGCCAGGGCATCAACAAGCCGCTGGAGATCCGCATGGGCCTGAACACCGGTTACTGCACGGTCGGCAACTTCGGCTCCAGCACGCGCATGGACTACACCATCATCGGTCGCGAAGTGAACCTGGCCAGCCGCCTGGAGAATGCCGCCGATGCCGGCGAGATCCTGATCAGCCACGAGACCTACTCGCTGGTCAAGGAAACCATCATGTGCCGCGACAAGAGCTGGATCACCGTCAAGGGCTTCAGCAAGCCGGTGCAGATCTATCAGGTGGTGGACTTCCGTCGCGACCTGGGCGCCTCTCCCAGCTATGTCGAGCACGAACTGCCGGGCTTCTCCATGTACCTGGATACCAACAACATCCAGAACTACGACAAGGAGCGGGTCATCCAGGCGCTGCAGCTGGCAGCGGAAAAGCTCAAGGACAAGGTAATTCTTTAAAGCGACCGCAGACCCTGCGGCCGAATCTGGACGTACCTCGGCGCCCTTGGCTGGGCGCAATCAGACCGCTAGCGCAGGCGGCATCCGGACCGCTGCCCGGTAGGATGCTGATATATCGCTGACAGCCACCAAGCACAGCCAAGCCCGCCCTCCCTTGGCAATACTCATTGCCGCCCAACAGATCGCATCTTGGCTCGGCAAAGAGACGGCGGTCTGAGCTGAAGCGAACGTGCTGCTGCGGCCCCGCTGGAAAGGCCCAGGCCTTCGATACCCAGGCTGCCCTGCCCCTTCCAGGAGCATTCGACGCCGAAGACTTATCTGTGACTCTAGGACGAGCACTCCAGTGATTAGGCATATCCCTTTGTGCCGCTGGCGAACCGGCCTATCCCGATTTGCAGGAAAGGCACAGCCGGGCGGCGATCAGCCTTGACCAGCGTATCTTCGCGTCACAGGGTACCGATGCTGGCAAGGTGCAGCCCAACCTCCTGAGCAACTTCCACAGTGGGCCTTCGATAGCGCCCCGTAGCCCCTCCACGCAACGTGGAATCTCGCGAAGCGACTTTAATAAGCCATGAACATGCCGGCAGCATGATTTCCAAAGAAATACTATCAGCATATCAATTTTCGGCCTGCTTATTACATGCATGCCAATACCTATCGCGCGGACCGGCGTATCTTCGTTATATGAACTAGCCTAACCAGGCCAAGCCGCCAACCACAGGTATTTCAGAAAAACGCAGCAGTAATCAGGAACATCCACTACAAATCACCACCCAAGCAAGAACTATCAATTAAGCAGAAGGCGCGTACACTCACCCGCACCCTTAGCACCGGCACCCGACCACCACATACGAATACCGTCATCTTATAATCCGACAATATATAACTTCCTAACCGCCTCTCTTGCCACCCACTATTTTTTCGCCAAACATATACTCTTCATTTACTGCCGAAGGCCATTTATCATGGAATTCCAAACAGAAGAGCCGTCATCCTTTTCCAACCTGGAAAGCCCCGTAGAAGTCTATACGGAGTGGGATCCCCTGGAGGAGGTCATAGTTGGCATAATGGATGACATCCGCGTACCTGAATGGGATACCGGTCTGAGAGCCATCATACCCAGAGAGTCGAGCGACTTTTTCCAGACATACTCTGGACAGCGATTTCCGGAAGAACTGGTCATCAAGGCCAGGCAGGAAGTCAATACGCTGGCCAGGATCCTGGAAGCCGAGGGCATAAGAGTAAAACGGCCAAACGAGTTCAATCACCATCAGCCCATAGTGACTCCCCATTTCACTACAGGTGGCACCTTCTACTCCGCCATGCCAAGGGACTGCCTTTTCGCAATCGGCAAAAAGATCATTGAAGTGCCCATGGCCTGGCGCAGCCGTTACTTCGAGACCTTCGCTTTTCGTGACATCCTGAACGATTACTTCAGCAGAGGTGCGGAATGGATCTCAGCCCCCAAGCCGATGCTGAAAGAAAACATCTGGAAAAGGGATTATGACTTCGATCAGGAGATTCCATTCAACTCCATAATCACTGAGGTGGAACCGCTATTTGACGCTGCCGACTTCATGAAGATGGGCCGCGACATCATCGGCCAGCGTAGCCATGTAACGAATAACAAGGGCATCGAATGGCTGCGCAGAACCCTCGGATCGGATTATCGCATCCATATCTATGAGTTCGAAGAGCCAGGCCCCATGCACATCGACACGACGATACTGCCGCTGGCGCCAGGCCGCGTACTCGTCAACAAGGGCTGGGTACCGCAGATTCCTGACATCTTCAAAGATTGGGAAATCCTGACTCCGCCGCCGTCCAACCTGCCCGACGACCATCCTCTTTACATCACTTCCAAGTGGATTCACATCAATGTGCTGATGCTGGACGAAAGAACGGTGGTCGTCGAGCAGGACGAGGAGGCTCTGATCAACGCCTTCCGCCAGTGGGGTTTCAAGACCATCCTCTGTCCCTTCAAGCACTTTCAGACCTTCGGTGGCTCCTTCCACTGTGCCACGCTGGATGTCAAACGGCGCGGAAGCCTGAAAAGTTATATCTGAAGACTTCCGGCGCCCATCTGGAAACAGTGGGGCGCTCTAAGCGCGCAGGGCCCGAGGCCCTGCGCGCACCAATAGCCGCAAGCATGACAGGATTTGGAAATGCAGCTCGAACATACGGTACTGATCGTTTCTTCCGACCTGGATGTCGCCTTGAACGTAGCGGCGCTCAAGGCGAAGTATGACCTGCAGACCTGGAGGTTCGTCTTTCTGCTGGAGGATTATCTGGGCGAGGCGCGAGAGGAATTGAAACGCCCGGAAAACTTTCTCGTCTCTGACTTCGCCATCGCCACCGAGGTAGAGGCAGCCCTTGATAAGATAGCTCGCCACTACAGCATTTCTACCGCGGTGGCTTTCGACGAATTTTCGCTCTACGTAGCCGCTTCAGCAAATGAGCGCTGGCAACTTCCAGGCATCACCCGAGAAGAGGCGCAAAGGTTTCGCGACAAGAAGAAAATGAAAGAGATCGCTCAGCGCGCAGGAATCAGGACCGCCAGAGAAATAACGCTCGATGAAATCAAGCTTGGGCAGGTGCAGTTTCCCATCATCGTCAAACCGCGTTCGCTGGCGGGCGCTCAAGGCGTCCGGATCATTACCGAAGCAGACGAAATGTCGTCCATCGATATCGATTCGAACCCTGAATATCAGGATATGAGCAAACATCAGTATCTTATCGAAACCTATAATCCAGCCTGCATCTACCATATTGATTGTATCGTCCGTAAAGGAACACTGGCCTTCCTATCGGTCGGCGAATATCTAGGCAAACCCATGGATTTCCTGCAGGAAAAACCGGTCGGCGTGATAGCGGTTCCCGAGGAGATGATCGAGAATATCTGGCGCCATTTTACCGAAGCCGTGATAGCCGCCTTCGATGCGCCTGACGGGGTCTATCACATAGAGGCCTTTGCTGGCGCAGAACTGCTGGAAATCGCCTATCGACCTGGCGGCGCGGCCATTGTCGAGATGATAGAGATGGTCTACGGACTGGACCTGAAGCTAATCCATCTCGCGGCACAACTGGGCTTGGAACCTTCACTAGATATCCAGCGGAAGGCCCAAGCCTTTGGCTATATGACCTTTCCTAAAAAGCACCTTTCCCTCACACCGCTTTACGTCACAGAGGTGGCCTTACCACCCCTGGAAAATCTGCCAACGCTTAGCACCCATTCGATACCCAAGGCCGGCGACGTCGCGTCGGGAGAATTCTACTGCTACAAGGACTCGCTGGGCTCATTCGTCTTTTGCGGCGATCGCGATCTCGTGCTTCAGGACATCGACTACCTGAACAGGCATTACAGCGTCGCTGTTGACGCTGAACCGTAGATAGCGGCCTGGGACCGCTGCTCCCACAGATATCCGCCACGACCAAAGGCCCCGTTCATCATGAGAATTGACCAGCCCAACACCCTATTGATCATTTCCTCCGAACTGGATGTCGATAAGGTGGTCGCCAGACTCAGGGACACCTATGAGCTAGCGCGATGGACATTCGTCTACCTCCTGGAGGACCTGCTGGGCCAGGCTGGAGCGGAACTGGTGCGGAGCGACACCTTCCTGGTCCGGGACTTCGCCGTCCATGGCGAAATTGACAGCGTCCTTGATCGAATCGCCGACACCTACGCCATTACCGCAGTCCTTCCCAATGACGAATTCGCGGTGCACGTCGCGGCGTGGGCCAACGAACGCTGGGGCTTGCCAGGGCTTACGCTCGATATGGCTGTGCGCTTTCGCGACAAGAAGCGGATGAAACAGATCGCCCAGCTGTTCAACATACCCACCGCCAAGGAACTTACCCTCGACGAGCTGAAAAGCGGCGCGGCGACCCTTCCGGTCATTCTGAAACCCCGATCGCTGGCGGGCGCCGTGGGAGTCAGGATCATCACCGATGCCCGCGAGCTCTCCGGCCTCCCCCGCGATACGGGTGACAGCTACCAGGACATGAGCGAACACCAGTACATCATCGAAACCTATAACAGCCAGCCTCTGTATCAACTCGATGCCATCGTTCTCGGCAAGCAACTGGCGTTCCTCAGTGCCGGTGAATACCTGGGGAAACCCATCGACTACCTTGCCGAGCAACCACTGGGGTATCTCTCAGTTCCCCAGGAGGATCTCGAGGCGCTCTGGCGTCCCTTCGCCGAACGGGTGATAGCTGCGTTCGATTGCCCTGACGGGGTCTATCACATCGAAGCCTTCGGCGACGCAGGCGCTGGTTTGGAATTGCTGGAAATCGCCTTCCGCCCGGGCGGCGGACATACGACCGAGATGATAGCGTTCGCTCATGGCCTGGACCTGCGCCTGCTTCACCTCGCCCTGCAACTCGGCCTCTGTGAATCCCTGCAGGCCAGCCGCCGCTGCGAAGCCTGGGCCTATATGATGTTTCCGAAAAAGCACCTGTCCCGCGAAACGCTCCATGTCTCCCACCTGACGCTCGCAGCGATCGAAAGCCTTCCGACATTGAGCATGAAGACCCTACCGCGTCCGGGAGACATAGCGTCGGGTGCCTTTTTCTGCCACAAGGATGGCCTGGGTACTTTCGTATTCTGTGGCGAGCGGCGAAGAGTCGCCGAAGACGTCCAGTACGTTCTGGAACATTACCAGGTACATCTCGCTGTCAGAGGCAGCTAGCCCTTAGCAGCGCTCGCAATCCCCGCTCCTCTCACCGTTCTCGCCTGAGACCGTTCCCGTGGATTTGGCGACCTACCAGTCCCTTCGCAGGCGCCGGGAAACGGCGACCCGTAGCGTATACGTGCGTGAGTACAGGGTTGGTCTTACCAGGCTTCCAGCGCAACAAAAAGGCCCCGACGCCTTGCAGCGCCGGGGCCTCTTATCGCCAGGCAAAAGCCTCGGGATCAATCCTCGCGATAGCGACGCAGGCGCAGGGCCTTGCCGGCTACGCGGGTGTCCTTGAGCTTGGTCAGCAGACGCTCCAGGCCTTCCTCGGGCAGTTCCACGAGGCTGAACGAGTCACGGATCTGGATGCGGCCGATGGCCTCGCGATCCATGCCACCTTCGTTGATGATGGCACCCAGCAGGTTCTTGGCGGCGACGCCATCACGGGCGCCCAGGGCGGTGCGGCAGCGCACGCGGCCTTCCGGCAACGGCTGCATCGGACGACGCTCGCCACGGTCCGGACGCTCACCACGCTCGGGACGATCGCCCCGTTCGCTGCGCTCGCCACGGGGACGCTCGCCACGGCCGGCGCCGGGGGTGAGCGGCTGCTCGCGACGGACCGACTCGATGTCCAGGGCGCGGCCGCTGGTCAGCTTGGCCAGCAGGGCCGCGGCCAGGGTCGAGGGATCGCACTGCAGACGCTCGCACAGCTCCTGACGCAGGGCGCCATGGGTGGTGTCAGCATCGGCCAGCAGCGAACCCACGCCATCGGCCAGGCGGGAGATACGGGCTTCCAGCACGGCTTCGGCGTCGGGCAGGCGGATCTCGCCGACGCGCTGACCGGTGACGCGCTCGATGACCTGCAGCATGCGGCGCTCGCGCGGGGTGACCAGCAGCAGCGCGCGACCTTCACGACCGGCACGGCCGGTACGACCGATACGGTGCACGTAGGATTCCGGATCGTAGGGCATGTCCACGTTCAGGACGTGGGTGATGCGCGCCACGTCCAGGCCGCGAGCGGCGACGTCGGTGGCGACCACGATGTCCAGCGAACCATCCTTCAGCGACTCGATGGTCTTCTCGCGCTGGGCCTGGGGCATATCGCCGTTCAGGGCGCTGACACGATAGCCCTGGCGTTCCAGCAGCTCGGCCAGGTCCAGGGTCGCCTGCTTGGTGCGCACGAAGGCGATCAGGGCGTCGAAGTTCTCCACTTCCAGCAGGCGCAGCACCGAGGCCGGCTTCTGGTCGGCGTGGACCATCAGGTGCGCCTGCTCGATGCGGGCGACGGTCTGCGTCTTGGCCGCGATGCGGACGTGTTGCGGCT
Organism: Pseudomonas sp. MOIL14HWK12:I2; assembly: GCF_000510745.1. NCBI lineage: Bacteria > Pseudomonadati > Pseudomonadota > Gammaproteobacteria > Pseudomonadales > Pseudomonadaceae > Pseudomonas > Pseudomonas sp. MOIL14HWK12:I2. The sequence continues at coordinate 430,689 of NZ_KI783313.1, forward strand.
CCTTGAGGTGACGCTCGGCGATGGCGCGGATCGACGGCGGCAGGGTCGCCGAGAACAGCACGGTCTGGCGGGATTCCGGCATGGCTTCGAAGATGAATTCGAGGTCATCCATGAAGCCCAGCTTGAGCATCTCGTCGGCTTCGTCGAGCACCAGGTGCTGGACGGTGGCCAGCAGGTTGTCGTCGCGACGCAGGTGGTCGCACAGACGACCGGGGGTGGCGACCAGAACCTGGGCGCCCATGCGCAGGGACTTCAGCTGCGGGCCCATGGGCGCGCCGCCGTAGAGGGCCACGACCTTCACGCCGGGCATCTCGGTGGAATAGGTTTCGCAGGCGGTAGCCACCTGCAGGGCCAGTTCACGGGTGGGAACCAGCACCAGAATCTGGGGTTCGCGGCGGGACGGGTCGAGTTTCGAGAGCAGCGGCAGAGCGAAGGCTGCGGTCTTGCCGGTACCGGTCTGGGCCTGGCCGATCATGTCGTGGCCGGAGAGAATTACCGGGATGGACTGCGACTGGATGGGCGACGGCTCTTCGTAGCCGACGGCCTTGATGGCGGCGAGGATGGCGGGATTGAGATTGAGCGCAGCGAAACCGCTGGTGTCCTGGGTCATTGTCTTGCCTCGTGTGCTTCGCAAAGACCCCAAAGCCAAGAGCTGCGCTTATCCGAATGACCGAAGTCGCCCAGGCAGCCAAGGTGTGAGCTTTTTGCGAAATAGCGGATGAAAAAGGGGTGAAGCGTCTAGGATTGTTCGCCGTCGGGCGAACGCACGACCGGTGTGGCCGTGGCGGCGGACCGGGAAAATGCAGTTCCTGAACGGAAGGTCAAAAAGACCGGGGCGAATGATACCCGAACCCTGGACATTTCTCCAGAGAACCTTGGTCTACTTTTGTGGTCAGGTTGCCGCACGCAGGTTGTCCAGATAGGCCTCCACATCGAACCCTATCCGCGGGGTCAAATCCCGGGCGCGCTGCCGCGTGCCCGCCTCGTCCAGCTCCTGCTCCAGACTGGCCGGCACCAGCAGGATGACATTGCCCTCGACCACCGGGCACTCCCAGTAATGATGGCGGAACAGGCCGCGCAGCAGTGCGGCGCCCAGGGGCTTGCCATCGGTGGCGCTCCACTGGTTGATCATCAGCCAGCCGCCGGGGTTGAGCTTGGCCTGGCAGTTTTCCAGGAAGCGCCAGGCCAGGTGGGCACTGGAGGGGCCGACATCGGTATAGAGGTCGACGAAGATCAGATCGGCAGGCGCCGCGCTGTCGAGCAGATCGAGGGCATCGCCGATGCGGATGGCCAGGCGCGGGTCCTCGTCGAGGCCCAGATGCTGGCGCGCCAGGCGCGGCACCGCAGGACGCAGCTCCAGGGCTTCCACCGCCTCCAGGGGCAGCCACTTGAGGCAGGCCTGGGTCAGGGTGCCGGCGCCCAGGCCGAGAAAGAGCGCCCGCCGCGGCTGCGGGTGGCAGAGCGCGCCCAACAGCATGGCGCGGTTGTAGTCGTATTCCAGCCAGGCGGGGTCCGCGGTGAAGACGCAGCTTTGTTCCACCTCCTCGCCAAACTCCAGGAAGCGATAAGGCCCCACCTCCACCACCCGGATCCGGCCATGGTCATCGACGACCTCTTCCAGCAACACTTCCGTCTCGACCATCACCACCCTCCTCTATAGCCGCCCATGGTAGCCGCGATGGGCACTGTCTATCGAGCGTTGCGCCCGTCATCGGTTAGTATGGAAGGCTTCGTCGCACCACTCAGAGAGAATCATGTCCGCGCCCTGGAGCCCCACCAGCTGGAGAGGCCTGCCCATCCAGCAACAGCCCGAATACCCCGATAAAGCCCGTCTCGCCGATGTCGAGCGCACCCTGGCCGGCTATCCGCCGCTGGTGTTCGCCGGCGAAGCCCGCGAATTGCGCCGGCAGTTCGCCGAGGTCACCCAGGGCCGGGCCTTCCTGCTGCAGGGCGGCGATTGCGCGGAAAGCTTCTTCGAATTTTCCGCCGGCAAGATTCGCGACACCTTCAAGGTGCTCCTGCAGATGGCGGTGGTCATGACCTTCGCCGCCGGCTGCCCGGTGGTCAAGGTCGGCCGCATGGCCGGCCAGTTCGCCAAGCCGCGTTCCTCCGGCGACGAGGTCCAGGACGGCGTCTCCCTGCCAGCCTACCGTGGCGACATCGTCAACGGCATCGACTTCACCGAAGGCAGCCGCATCCCCGACCCGCAGCGCCTGATCCAGGCCTACAACCAGTCCACCGCGACCCTCAATCTGCTGCGCGCCTTCGCCCAGGGCGGTTTCGCCGACCTGCACCAGGTGCATCGCTGGAATCTGGACTTCATCGCCAACTCGGCGCTGGCCGACCGCTACCACCAGCTGGCGGACCGCATCGACGAGACCCTCGCCTTCATGCGCGCCTGTGGCCTGGACACCGCACCCCAGGTCAAGGAAACCAATTTCTTCACCGCCCACGAGGCGCTGCTGCTCAACTACGAGGAAGCCTTCGTCCGGCGCGACAGCCTGACCGGTGACTGGTACGACTGCTCGGCGCACATGCTCTGGATCGGTGACCGCACCCGCCAGCCCGACGGCGCCCACGTCGAATTCCTGCGCGGCGTGAACAATCCCATCGGCGTCAAGGTCGGTCCTTCCACCACCAGCGAAGACCTGATCCGCCTGATCGACACCCTCAACCCCGAGAACGATCCGGGTCGCCTCAACCTCATCGTGCGGATGGGCGTGGGCAAGGTCGGCGATCACCTGCCGCGCCTGATCCAGACCGTCGAGCGGGAGGGTCGCCAGGTGCTGTGGAGCTCCGACCCCATGCACGGCAACACCATCAAGGCCTCTACCGGCTACAAGACCCGGGATTTCGCCAGCGTGCTGGGCGAGGTCAAGGAATTCTTCGGCGTGCACCAGGCCGAGGGCACCTACGCGGGTGGCATCCATATCGAGATGACCGGCCAGAACGTCACCGAATGCATCGGTGGCGCCCGCCCGGTCACCGAAGACGCCCTGTCCGATCGCTACCACACCCATTGCGACCCGCGCCTGAATGCCGACCAGTCCCTGGAGCTGGCCTTCATGATCGCCGAGACGCTCAAGGGCATTCGCCGCTAAGGAAGAGCGCGGCGCGCTCTAGTGCCGCGCCACCGCCTCGCGCAAGACGTCCGCCGGCCCGTGCAACTGCAGGTCGGCGAGACCGAGCCAGTCGGCCAGGGCGCGCAACCGCCCCGCCAGGGCATCCAACCCCTCGTCATCGAGCCCCGCCGCCTCCAGATGCACGGCATGCACCGCCAGCCGTGACTGCGCCCGCTCGGCGCGCAGATCCACCCGCGCCGCCAGCCGCTCCCGGTAGAGAAAGGGCAGCACATAGTAGCCATAGACCCGTTTGGCCGCCGGCGTGTATATCTCCAGTCGATAGCGAAAGCCGAACAGCTGCTCGGTGCGCTCACGCTCCCAAACCAGCGAATCGAAGGGCGACAGCAGCGCCGCGGCGCGCACGGGGCGCCCGGGATTGGGCGTCTCGGCGACATAGGCCGGCTTCGACCAGCCCTGCACCTGGAGGGGCTGCAGACTGCCCTCCTCCAGCAATTCGGCGAGGCCCTGGCGGGCTTCGGCCGGACTGAGACGAAAATAGTCACGCAGCTGGACCTCGCTCGCCACGCCCAGGGCACGGGCGCTGCGCAGCAGCAAGGCGCGGCGGGCGGCTCCGGGCGCAACGGCCGGCGCCGCAAGGATTTCCGCCGGCAGCACCCGCTCGGGCAGGTCATAGAGACGCTCGAAGCCGCGCCGCCCGGCCACCGTCACCTCACCGGCGGCGAACAGCCACTCCAGCGCCAGCTTGCCCGGACTCCAGTCCCACCAGGGACCGGCCTGCTCGACCCGCCGAGCCAGGCTGCCGGCGCCCAGGGCACCGCGCTGCACCACCGCCTCCAGGGTCTGGGCGACGACCTGCGGCTGTTCGACGGCGAAACGCGCCAGCTGCCGATAGATGCCGATGCCCTGGCGCGCCTGATCGCGCCGCCAGCGCAGCTCGGCCCAGACCTCGGCCGGCACCAGCGAAGCCTCGTGGGCCCAGCATTCATAGAGCTGGCGCTTGCGCCCCTGGCCCCAGGCCAGGGCATCGAAATCGGCGAAGGCATAGTGGCCGAGACGGCTGAACAGCGGCAGGTAATGGGAGCGCACCAGCGCATTGACCGAATCGATCTGCAGCACGTTCAGGCGTGCGGCCTGGCGATACAGGGCGGCGGGACCCGCGCCACCCTTGGGTTGATTACCGAAACCCTGGGCGCGCAAGGCCAGACGCCGGGCCTCGCGCAGGGAAAGGCTGTCCATCCGAGCTCCTGAAAGAGGAAGGGATCTTTCACCCTAGCAGGATCGGCGGCGGCGCTCCTCCGCGGGCTGCTGCCAGAACGGCTTGTCGGCCTCCTGCCAGGCATCGGCGCGACTCAGGCCGAGGTCGTGCAGCGCGTTTTCATCCAGCCGATAGAGCGCTCGGCGTTGGCGGGAAAGCTCTATCGCCCGCCGCAACCAGGCCCAGACCTGCCGCAGACGAGAGGTGACGCCCGCAACACCAGGGGAACGCCCGGACGAATCTCGGTGAGCTATGAGCTGAACCATGGTGCATCTCCTTCTCCAGAGGGTATGGCTCAAGTCTGGAAGCCGACTTAACATCAATCCAACGAATCTTTCTGATGCGATCCATTCACCGAGCTGATGCCATGAACTACCCCAGCATAGAGACCGATCTGCTGCGCACCTTTGTCGCCATCGCCGATCAGGGCGGCTTCACCCGCGCGGCCGAGGTGGTCAACCGCACCCAGTCGGCGGTGAGCATGCAGATGCGCAAGCTGGAAGAGGACGTGCTGCAGCGGCGACTGTTCGAGCGTGACGGCCGCCAGGTGCGTCTGACCGCGGAAGGCCAGGTCCTGCTGGGCTTCGCTCGGCGGATCCTCAAGCTGCATGGGGAGGTGATGACCACCCTGCGCGAGCCGCACATGGTGGGGACGGTGCGCATCGGCACCCCTGACGACTACGTCATGAGGTTCATTCCGGGCATCCTCGCGGGCTTCGCCAAGGCCTACCCGCTGGTGCAGGTGGATGTCCACTGCGAGCCCACCGCGGGTCTGCTGCAGCGCCAGGATCTGGATCTGACCATCGTCACCCGCGAACCGGGCAACGAGATCGGTCTGCCGTTGCGGCGGGAACGCTTCGTCTGGGCCGAGGCGCCTGGTTTCGACATCCACCAGCGCGATCCGCTGCCGCTGGCGATGTTCAATACCTCCTGCTTTCTCAGCGAATGGGCCCGGCGCGCCCTGGACAATCGCGACCGTGGCTATCGCCTGGCCTACAGCAGCCCCAGCCTTGCCGCGCTGCTGGGCATCGTCAAGGCAGGCCTGGCGGTCACCGCGCAGCTGGAGAGCCTGCTGCCGAGCGAACTGCGCCGGCTGGGAGAAGCCGACGGCATGCCCGACCTGCCCTCCTGTTCCATCGAACTGCTGCGCAATCCACGCAGCGCCTCGCCGATCATCGACACCCTCGCCGAGCATATCGCCGAGAGCTTTCGGCAGTAGTCAGCGCAGCGCCAGCAGCACCGCGCAAAGCAGCAGAAAACCGCAGAACAGCAGGCGCAGCAGCCGTTCGGGCAGCTGGTGGGCCAGCTTCACGCCCCAGCTCACGCTGAGCAGGCCGCCGATGGCAAGGGGAATGCCGACGCTCCAATCCACTTCGCCATGCCAGGCATAGCTGGCCAGGGTGACGCCCGTGGTGGGCAAGGCCATGGCCAGGGACATGCCCTGGGCCGCGACCTGGGTCAGTCCCATCACGCCCGCCAGGATGGGCGTGGCGATCACCGCCCCGCCGACGCCGAACAGCCCGCCGACCAGTCCCGCCACCAGCCCCAGCACGCCAAGGCCGAGACGGCTCGGCGTGGTCAGCGGTGGCTGGCCACGGCGATAGAGCTGCCAGAGGTTGTAGAGCACAAGGAGCAGCAGGAAGCCGACGAAGCCGTGGCGCATCGAGCGGGCATCCAGCGACACCGCCAGTGCCGTGCCCACCAAAGCCGAGACCATGCCGGCAGCCGCGAGCAAGGCGGCGCGCTGCCAGTCGATGCGGTTGCGCTGATTGTACTTGTAGACCGACAGCAGCACGTTGGGCACCACCATCACCAGGGCGGTGCCCTGGGCCAGTTGCTGGTCGAGGCCGAACAGCAGCGCCAACACCGGAATGGCGATGAGGCCACCGCCGATGCCGAACAGCCCACCCACCACGCCCAGCACCGCCCCAAGGACGACATCGATCAACAAGGTAAACAGCGATTCCACGGCAATTCTATCCAGCGGCAAAGGGATTTGGAGAGACCGGCCAGACCGGCCCGCGACGAAAGCCCAGACAGCAAAAAGCCCGGCAAGCCGGGCTTTCTGATCGAGACGCCTGGTTTAGACCTTGGCGCGCGACTTGTACTCGTTGGTACGGGTGTCGATCTCGATGTGGTCACCGATATCGCAGAACTCGGAGACCTTCAGCTCGTAGCCGTTGTTCAGGCGAGCGGTCTTCATGACCTTGCCCGAGGTGTCGCCGCGAACGGCCGGCTCGGTGTAGGCGATCTGGCGCACGATGGTGGTGGGCAATTCGATGGAGATGACGCGGTCGTTGTAGAACACCGCTTCGCAGACGTCGGTCATGCCGTCTTCGATGAAGGCGATGGCTTCGCCCAGGTCGTCCTTCTCCACTTCGTACTGGTTGTAGTCGGCGTCGACGAAGACGTACAGGGGATCGGCGAAGTAGGAATAGGTTACTTCCTTGCGATCCAGAATCACCGGCTCGAGCTTGTCATCGGCGCGGAAGACGGTCTCGGTCGCGCTGCCGGAGAGCAGGCTCTTCAGCTTCATCTTGACCACTGCAGCGTTACGGCCGGACTTGTTGTATTCAGCTTTCTGGATGACCCAGGGAGCGTTGTCGATCATGGCCACTTGGCCGGCACGGAACTCTTGTGCGGTTTTCATGCGGTTATCCGTATGGATGGAAGAACGGGATTTCGAGGCGCCATATGATAGCCAATCTGTATGGAAATGCACCAGGCTGGCGGCAAGATCGCTGTGAGAAGCCATCCGATCGCTCCAGTCACGCGCCAGCAGACGCCAGTTTTCGACCTGTGCGTCCAGCGCCGACCAGGCCGCAGCCAGGTCGCCACGACCGTTCCAGGCCAGCCACAGGGCACTGACCGCGGCGCCCAGTTCAGGGGTGCCGGACGCCACATAGCGCGCCAGGAAGGCCTCGAGCTTGACGAAGTGGGCGTCCTCTTCCTGCGGATAGATGTGCCAGACGAAGGGATGCGCGGCCCATTGCGCGCGGACGAAGGAGTCCTCGCCGCGGATGGCATTGAAGTCGCAGCACCACAGCAGGCGGTCGTATTGCTGCTGGGAGACGAAGGGCAGCACCTGCACCCGCAGGGCGCCACGGCCGTGGCTGTCGCCGGCCTTGAGCCAGTCGACGCCCAGCCAGGCGGCGACGTTGGCCAGTACCCGCCCCTCCGGCACCAGCAGGCAGGTCGGCCGGTTAGCGGCGCTCAGGGCGTCGAGCCAGTCGATCAGCGCCGGATTCTCGTAGGCGAACAGCGAGAACAGGCGCTCGCCCGGCTGCCGGCGGACGCCCAACCCGGCGAGAAAGTCGTCCCGCGTCGCGGCCGCCTGCTGGACGCCGTCCCGCTGCTCGAGCAGGTCACGCTCGCGCAGCAGACCACCGACCTTGGCGGTAAAGCCGGGAAAGAAGAAGTACTTGTTCAGGCCGGTGGGCTGCAGCGACGGCAGAGCATGACAGCCTTCGATCCACTCCTCGGCGCTCAGGTATTCCAGATTGAGCCAGAGCGGTCGCTCGGCGCGCCCCGCCATGGCGGTGATGAAGCCTTCCGGCAACTGGCAGGCGAAGGCCTCGACCACCACGTCGCCCGGCTCGGCCGGCGTCCAGTCGGCACGCCAGAGGCGTACCTCGACCCCGCGATGCCATTGCTGCTCGGCCGTGCCATCGACCCCCGGCTGGATCCGCGCCAGGGGATAGAGGTCGTCGATCCAGAGGCGGACCTGCTGTCCATGCTCGGCGACCAGCTGATGGGCCAGACGCCAGGTGATACCCGCGTCCCCATAGTTGTCCACCACTGTGCAGAAGATGTCCCAGGCTGCCATGCCATACCTCTAAGTCATTGATATCGAATCGTGTTTCGCTTCAGCCAGCGGGTAATGCGCGGCGGATTCCAGTGAACCCAGTCACACCGCGACCCCAGGCGGGTCGGTAGTATCCGCGCTTTTTCGGACGGATTCTCCATGTCGTTGCGCCCTGCCCTGCTGTTCTGCCTGAGCCTGGCTTCCCTGAGCGCCCTGGCGACACCCCAGCCACCCCGCACCTTCAGCGAAGCCAAGGTGGTCGCGACCAAGGTCTATGCCAAGCAGGGCGTGGACTTCTATTGCGGCTGCCACTACAGCGGCAAGACCGTGGATCTGAAGAGCTGCGGCTACGTCCCGCGCAAGAGCGCCCAGCGCGCCAGCCGCATCGAGTGGGAGCACATCGTGCCGGCGTGGGTGATCGGTCACCAGCGCCAGTGCTGGCAGAAAGGCGGTCGCAAGAACTGCACGGCCAGCGACCCGGTGTACCAGAAGGCCGAAGCCGATCTCTTCAACCTGGTGCCGGTGGTCGGCGAGGTCAATGGCGATCGCAGCAACTTCGCCTTTGGCTGGCTGCCGCAAAAACCCAGCCAGTACGGCGCTTGCCAGATGGTGGTGGACTTCAAGGCCAAGACCGCCATGCCGCGTCCGGAGATCCGCGGCATGGTCGCCCGCACCTATTTCTACATGAGCGACCGCTATGGCCTGCGGCTGTCCAAGCAGGACAGCCAGCTCTACACCGCCTGGACCAAGCAGTACCCGCCCGAGGCCTGGGAGCGCCAGCGCAATCAGCGCCTGGCCTGCATCATGGGCCATGGCAATCCCTACGTGGGCCAGACCAAGGCCTGCAAGTAGCGCGACTCAGGCAGCGGTTGGAATACCGCTGTGGAATCTCAGCTCGCCATCGCTGGAGGTGATCAGCTCCACTTCCAGGGCGCGGACCTCGGCGATCTTGGCGTCGACGTCGTCGCGCTCGCCATAGAGGTAGGCGAGCTTGAGATAGTCCTGGAAATGCCGGGCTTCGGAGGCCAGCAGGCCGCTGTAGAACTTGCCCAGCTCCGCGTCCAGATGGGGCGCCACCGCACCGAATCGCTCGCAGGAGCGGCATTCGATGAAGGCACCGATCACCAGGCTGTCGGTCAGCTTCAGCGGCTCATGGTTGCGGCAGAGCTTGCGCAGGGCGCCGGCATAGCGTGCCGAGCTGACGTTGCGATGCTCGATGCCGCGGCGCTTCATGATCTGCAGCACCTGTTCGAAGTGGCGCAACTCTTCGCGGGCGATGCGCGACATCTTCCAGGACAGTTCGGCGCGATTGGAATAGGTGAACAGGTAGTGAAAGGCGGCGCCGGCGGCCTTCTTCTCGTTGTTGGCGTGGTCCTGCAGCAGCGTCGGCAGATCCTGCAGCGCGGCCTCGACCCAGGCATCCGGCGTACGGCAACCGAGGAATTCGTTCATCTCGGGCAAGGACATCAGCGTAATCCCGTGCAAAAGCCGCGCATTATAGAGAAAGGCGCGCGCCTGGGCAGCGCCGCTCGCCTGCTGACGCTCAGACGCGGCTGTCGACCCCTTCGAGCAGGAAGCGCGGGGCGATGTAACGGTCGTAGTGGGCTTCGGAGAGCAGGAAGAATTCCCGGTCGATGGCGTCGCGCAACTCGGCCAGCGGGCGCTCGCGAAATTCCGGCAGGAGGCGCACCCCATAGGCGTCCAGCTGCTGGATATGGCGCGCACCCCGGGCCAGCAACTGATAGGCCCAGCAATACTCGGACTGATCCGGCCGGAAGCGGATGCTGCGCTGCTGCAACTGCTGGCGCAACAGCCCCGCATCGAAGACATCGACCTTGGCCGACACCACCTGCACCAGCAGCAGCTCCAGGCGCGCCCAGACGGCGCGACGCTCCTCTTCGCCGTAGAGATTCCAGTTCACCACCTCGTGGTGGAATCTCTTGCAACCACGGCAGACGTGGTCGCCGAACATCGTCGAGCACAGGCCGACGCAGGGCGTCTTGATGACAGGAGCGGGCATGGGCGGCAAGCCTTGGAGCAAAACGCCTAGTCTAGCCGGAAACGGCAACGACCGGCGCGGGTGGCCCGCGCCGGTCGTGCAGAACCTCAGGTCAAATCACACCGCGGCGACGCCGCGGCTCGGCAGCGGGCTGGCGCTGCGCCGGCTCAGGGCATAGAAGAACAGCCCGCCGAGGAAGCAGCCGGTGAACCAGGCGAAGTTGGCGATCGGCTTGAACCAGGGCACGAAGGTGAAGCACAACCCGATCAGGGCCGCGGCCACCAGCGCCTGGACCGCGACCCAGTTGACGCCACCGCTGTACCAGTAGGCGCCCTGCGGGGAATCGTCGAACAGGGCATCGACGTCGATGCGGCCCTTGCGCAGCAGGTAGTAGTCCACCAGCAGGATGCCGAACAGCGGGCCGATGCAGGCGGCCAGGACATCCAGGGTGTAGTGGATCACCTCGGGGTTGTTGAACAGGTTCCAGGGGGTGATGAAGATCGAGGCCACGGCCGCGATCATGCCGCCGGCGCGCCAGCTGATCTTGCTCGGCGCCACGTTGGCGAAGTCGAAGGCCGGCGAGACGAAGTTGGCGACGATGTTGATACCGATGGTGGCGGTCACGAAGGTGAAAGCGCCCAGCAGCACCGCGGTGGTGTTGTCGATACGGGCCACGGTGGCGATGGGGTCGTGGATCATCTCGCCGAACACCGGCAGGGTGCCGGAGACGATCACCACGGTGACCAGGGAGAAGGCCAGGAAGTTGATCGGCAGGCCCCAGAAATTGCCGCGCCGGACATCCTGCATGGAGCGGCAGTAGCGACTGAAGTCACCGAAATTCAGCGTGGGCCCGGAGAAATAGGACACCACCAGGGCGATGGCGACGATCACCTGGCCAAAGGCCGCCCAGCCGGTCAGCTGCTTTTCCGCCAGGGTGAAGCTGATGTTGCTCCAGCCGGCGCGCCAGACGATCCAGGCGGCGAGCAGGAACATCACCGCATAGACGGCAGGGCCGGCCCAGTCGATGAAGCGGCGGATCGACTCCATGCCCGCCCAGAAGACGCAGGCCTGCAGGAACCAGAGGGTGAGGAAGCCGCCCCAGCCCAAGTAGGAAAGGCCCAGGAAGCTGCTGTCGCCATAGACCGCCAGCGCGGGAAAGAAGCGCAGCACCACGATGACCAGGGCGCTGGAGGCCAGGTAGGTCTGGATGCCGTACCAGGCGACCGCGATCAGGCCACGGATCACCGCCGGAATGTTCGCGCCGAAGACGCCGAAGGCCAGCCGGCAGATAACCGGATAGGGGACGCCGGCCTGCTGGCTGGGCCGGGCGACCAGGTTGGCGACCACCTGCACGATGCAGATCCCCACCAGCAGCGCGATCAGCACCTGCCAGCTGGCCAGCCCCAGGGCGAACAGGCTGGCGGCGAAGACATAGCCACCGACGCTGTGCACGTCGCTCATCCAGAAGGCAAAGATGTTGTACCAGCTCCATTTCTGCTCGACCGGGCCGAGGTCTTCGTTGTACAGGCGCGGGCTGTAGCCCGGGGGAATCTGCTGGTTCATGAATCGCCTCCTCCGTGGTAGCGGGCACCTGCATACGGCGCTCGCCTTGTTTTGTATACAATCCACCAGGCAGAGAACGTGCCAGCTACCGAAAAATGTCCTTAACCTCCTGGCTCGATAGAGAATTTTGAGGAAAAGAGGCTCTAACCCAGGCCTGCAGGCGTTACCGCAGATGCACTTCTCTGGGGCGTTTGGTGGCAGAGAGGCGCTACCATGGCGCACGGGGCGGAACGCATTCGCCCATCGTCGTCGCCCGAGACTTTGTATACAATTCAGGCAAATCGCCGGAGTCAGCCCATGAGTGCAGTACCCTCGCCGCTCGCCGTTGCCGCCTCGCCCCGGGACGAACGGATCTACCAGGACATTCTCGAAGCCATCGTCGAGCATCGCCTGACCCCGGGCACCCGGCTGCCGGAAGACACCCTGGCGGAAACCTTCGGCATCAGCCGCACCGGCATTCGCAAGGTGCTGCAGCGGCTGGCCCTGGAGCGGCTGGTGACCCTGCGCGCCAATCGCGGCGCCCAGGTCGCCCAGCCCAGCGCCAAGGAGGCCCAGGACATCCTCGCCGCGCGCCAACTGATCGAACCGGCGCTGATGCCGCTGGTGGCCGCCCGCGTCGACAGCGCCCAGCTCGCGCCCCTACGGCAACTGTGCCTCGAAGAGCACGAAGCGCAGCATGGCGGCCGCCACAGCCTGGCGATCCAGCTGTCCGCGCGCTTTCACGTCGAACTCGCCGCCCTGGCCGACAACCAGGTGCTGACCGAACAGGTGGCCCAACTGGCCAGTCGCTCTTCGCTGCTGATCGCCATCTATGGCTCGCGGCACAGCCTGGGCTGCGATTGCGGTCAGCACGAAGACCTGCTGGACCTGCTCGCCCGCGGCGACGGCACGGCCGCCAGCGAGTGGATGGCGCAGCACCTGCGCCTCATCCGCGAATCCCTCCGGATCGACCGGCCCACGGCCGCCGAGCCCGATTTCCGCAGCATCTTCAAACGCAGCTGAGGCTCCCATGCAGATTCAGGTCATCAATCCCAACACCAGCGCCAGCATGACCGCCAAGATCGGTCGCGCGGCCCAGGCCATTGCCCGACCGGGCACCACCATTCTCGCCAGCAATCCGGACGCCGGTCCGGTGTCCATCGAAAGTCACTACGACGAGGCCGTGGCCGCGGTCGGGGTGATCGAAGAGATGCGCAAGGGCGTCGAGGCAGGCTGCGCGGCCCACGTCATCGCCTGCTTTGGCGATCCGGGCCTGCTGGCCGCGCGGGAAATGGCCCAGGGGCCGGTACTGGGCATCGCCGAGGCCGGCTTTCACCTGGCCAGCCTGCTGGCCACCCGCTTCGCGGTGGTGACCACCCTCACCCGCACGCGCATCATCGCCGAGCACCTGCTGCAGCGTTACGGCTTCGCCGAGCTGTGCACCTCGGTGCGCTGCATCGACCTGCCGGTGCTGGCCCTGGAAGCCGCCGACGACAGCCTGATCGAACTGATCGCCGCCGAGGGCCGCCGCGCCCGTGACGAGGAAGGCGCCGGCGCCATCGTGCTCGGCTGTGGCGGCATGGCCGATCTGCGCGAGGCCCTGAGCGAAGCCATCGGCATTCCGGTGATCGAAGGCGTCAGCGCCGCGGTCAAGCTGGCCGAATCCCTGGTCGACCTGGGCCTGGGCACCAGCAAGCACGGTGACCTGGCCTACCCCATCGCCAAACCCTTCAGCGGGCGCTTCGCGCACCTGGGCCGGTAGCAGCCTGCGGCCAAGGTCTAATCAGCCGACGCAGCGATGCGACAACGCGGCGCTTAACTTCGCTCGAGGCTTGGCGTAGAATTAGGCAGCCTTATAGGCGCAATGTCCGATACGAAGCTGTTTTCAAAGCGTCACGAGCAAAGTATCCGGCGATCCGGCAGCGGCGGCCTCATCAACCGCCCTGCTGCCGATCAGCTTTTCAGCAGCCGGCGTAAAACTTTGAAAACAGCTTCCAGCGGAATGCGTCCGGCGCGACGGCGGTCCTGCCCGCAGCCTCCCCCGTCTTACCCTGCCGAATGCATTTCGGGGCGCCAGCCCCCGGACGCAATATTGGACCACTGATGAGGGTCAACCTGTGCTTGAAGCCTATCGTAAACACGTAGAAGAGCGTGCCGCCCAGGGCATCGTGCCCCAGCCGCTGAACGCCGAGCAAACGGCCGGTCTGGTCGAACTGCTGAAGAATCCCCCGGCCGGCGAAGAAGAATTCCTCGTCGACCTCGTTACCAACCGCGTGCCGCCGGGCGTCGACGAAGCCGCCTACGTCAAGGCCGGTTTCCTCTCCGCCATCGCCAAGGGCGAAGCCCAGTCCCCGCTGATCTCCAAGCAGCGCGCCACCGAGCTGCTGGGCACCATGCAGGGCGGCTACAACATCGCCACCCTGGTCGAGCTGCTGGACGACGCCGAACTGGGCGCTGTGGCCGCCGAACAACTCAAGCACACTCTGCTGATGTTCGACGCCTTCCACGACGTGGCCGAGAAGGCCAAGGCGGGCAATGCCCACGCCAAGGCCGTCATGCAGTCCTGGGCCGAGGGCGAGTGGTACAAGAAGCGTCCGGAAATTGCCGAGAAGTACACCCTGACCGTGTTCAAGGTGCCGGGCGAAACCAACACCGACGACCTCTCTCCTGCGCCTGACGCCTGGTCGCGTCCGGACATCCCGCTGCACGCCCTGGCCATGCTGAAGATGGCTCGCGACGGCATCGTGCCCGAGCAGCAAGGCAGCATCGGTCCGCTGAAGCAGATCGAGGAAGTGCGTGCCAAGGGCTTCCCGGTCGCCTATGTAGGTGATGTGGTCGGTACCGGTTCGTCCCGTAAGTCCGCCACCAACTCGGTGCTGTGGTTCTTTGGCGACGACATCCCCTACGTGCCCAACAAGCGCGCCGGTGGTTTCTGCTTCGGCTCCAAGATCGCCCCGATCTTCTACAACACCATGGAAGACGCCGGCGCCCTGCCGATCGAATTCGACGTGTCGGAGCTGGAAATGGGCGACGTCATCGACGTCTATCCCAAGGCCGGCAAGGTCACCCGCCACGGCAGTGACGAGGTGCTCGCCACCTTCGAACTCAAGACCCCCGTGCTGCTGGACGAAGTCCGCGCCGGCGGCCGTATCCCGCTGATCGTCGGCCGCGGCCTGACCGAGAAGGCGCGTGCCGAACTGGGCATGGGTCCGACCGACCTGTTCAACAAGCCGGACCAGCCGGCCGAGAGCAGCAAGGGCTACACCCTGGCGCAGAAGATGGTCGGCAAGGCCTGCGGCGTCGAGGGCGTGCGCCCCGGCACCTACTGCGAACCGAAGATGACCACCGTCGGTTCCCAGGACACCACTGGCCCGATGACCCGCGACGAGCTGAAGGACCTGGCCTGCCTGGGCTTCTCGGCTGACCTGGTGATGCAGTCCTTCTGCCACACCGCGGCCTATCCCAAGCCCATCGACGTCAAGACCCACCACACCCTGCCGGATTTCATCCGCACCCGTGGCGGCGTCTCCCTGCGTCCGGGCGACGGCATCATCCACAGCTGGCTGAACCGCATGCTGCTGCCCGACACCGTCGGCACCGGTGGCGATTCCCACACCCGCTTCCCGATCGGCATCTCCTTCCCGGCCGGTTCCGGCCTGGTGGCCTTCGCCGCGGCCACCGGCGTCATGCCGCTGGACATGCCGGAGTCGGTCCTGGTGCGCTTCAAGGGCAAGATGCAGCCCGGGATCACCCTGCGTGACCTGGTGCATGCCATCCCCTACTACGCCATCCAGAAGGGCCTGCTGACCGTCGAGAAGAAGGGCAAGAAGAACATCTTCTCCGGCCGCATCCTCGAGATCGAAGGCCTGGAAGACCTGACCGTGGAGCAGGCGTTCGAGCTGTCCGATGCCTCCGCCGAGCGTTCCGCCGCCGGTTGCACCATCAAGCTGTCGCCCGAGTCGATCACCGAGTATCTGCAGTCCAACATCACCCTGCTGCGCTGGATGATCGAGGAAGGCTACGGTGACCCGCGCACCCTGGAGCGCCGCGCGCGCGCCATGGAAGCCTGGATCGCCAACCCGGAACTGCTCGCCGCCGATGCCGACGCCGAATACAGCGAAGTCATCGAGATCGACCTGTCCGAGGTCAACGAGCCGGTACTGTGCGCCCCGAACGATCCGGACGACGCCCGCCTGCTGTCCCAGGTGGCCGGCGACAAGATCGACGAGGTGTTCATCGGTTCCTGCATGACCAACATCGGCCACTTCCGTGCCGCCGGCAAGCTGCTGGACAAGGTCAAGGGTTCGATCCCGACCCGTCTGTGGCTGTCGCCGCCGACCAAGATGGACCAGCACCAGCTGACCGAGGAAGGCTACTACGGCATCTACGGCAAGGCCGGTGCGCGCATGGAAATGCCGGGCTGCTCGCTGTGCATGGGCAACCAGGCCCGCGTGGCCGCCAACGCCACCGTGGTCTCCACCTCCACCCGCAACTTCCCCAACCGCCTGGGCGACGGCGCCAACGTCTACCTGGCGTCGGCGGAGCTGGCAGCGGTGGCCTCGATCCTGGGCAAGCTGCCCACCGTCGAGGAGTACATGGAATACGCGAAGAGCATCGACAGCATGGCTGCGGACGTCTACCGCTACCTGAGCTTCGATCAGATCGCCGAATTCCGTGAAAGCGCGGAAAAGGCCCGTATCGCCGCCGTCGAAGTCTGACGCTAGCGTTCGGTACTGAAAAACCGCCCCTCGGGGCGGTTTTTTTATGGGGGTTTCGCCGTAGGGTGGACAACGCGAAGCTTGTCCACGTAGCCGCCGGGAGAGGCCTTGATGGCTGCCGGTGGAAAAGGCTGCGCCGTTTTCCACGCTACGCGGGCAGCGGCATAGGCGCTGGTCTTAAGCGCCTGTTAACCCGGGTGCCGTTACCTTCGGCGCTCCAGCACGCCTCGGATACCTGCCATGAAACGTCTTGCGGTCATCACCCTGTCATTTTTCCTGCTTGCCCTCAGCCAGGCGAGTCTGGCGGCGGGTTGCATCAAGGGTGCCGTGGTCGGCGGGGTGGCCGGGCATGTCGCCGGTCACCATGCCATTGCCGGTGCGGTGGCCGGGTGCGTCATCGGCCACCACCTGGCGGCCAAGGCCAAGGAAGAGTCGCCGCATACTCATGGCTGAACGGCCGTCCGCCACCCACTACCGATTGCTGGGAGATCATCACTATGCCGCGCGCTCTGCTCGCCCTGCTGGTGTCTCTGGGTCTCTGGAGTGCCGCTGCCCTGGCCGCGGAGCCGATCGCTACCCGCTCCCTGGCGGCGGCCTATGGCGGGCGCCTGAAGATCGGCGCCGCCATCGAACCCGATCAGCTCGCGGGTCCCGACGGGGCGCTGCTGGCGCAGCAATTCGGCAGCCTGGTGGCCGAGAACGCCATGAAGCCTATGCGCATCCATCCGCAGGAAGACCGCTACGACTTCGGGCCGGCCGATGCCATCGTCGCCTTCGCCGAGCAGCACGGCGTGGCGGTGCGCGGCCATACCCTGCTCTGGGGCAGCCACACCCCGGACTGGTTCTGGCAGGGTGCCGATGGGCAGCCGGCCACCCGAGAGCAGGTGCTGCAGCGCCTGCGAGCGCATATCGCCACGGTGGTCGGCCACTACCGCGGGCGAGTCTATGCCTGGGACGTGGTCAACGAGGCCATAGACCCCAATCAGCGCAGTTGCCTGCGTGACGATCGCTGGCTGCAGGTGGTCGGTCCGGACTATCTGGCCGAGGCCTTTCGCGCCGCCCATGCCGCCGATCCCCAGGCGCGCCTGTTCATCAACGAATTCAACACCCACGAGCCCGCCAAGCGCGACTGCCTGGCGCGGGTGGTCAAGGGCCTGCTGGCCGAGGGCGTGCCGGTGCAGGGCATCGGCCACCAGACCCATATCAGCATCTACTGGCCGTCCCTGGCGGCCATCGATCAGTCGCTCACCACCTTCGCCAAGCTGGGGATGGAAAACCAGATCACCGAGCTGGACATGAGTCTCTATCAGCACCACGACTACCACCCCGTACTCGGTCTGCCGCAGCGGCTGGACCTTCAGGCCGAACGCTATCGCGACTTCATGGCCATGGTCCTGAGGCACCCCGAGGTGAGCGCCGTGACCTGGTGGGGCGTGGCCGACGACCACAGCTATCTGAACAACCCGCCCGGCGTACCGGGAGACGACCAGCCGCTGCTGTTCGACCGCCACCAACGGCCGAAACCAGCCTACTGGGCCGTCCTGCATCAGGCGCCCCATCCGTAGCCTGTCGTTTAGCAGGCTCTGGCGTGCGGCTCTTCCACGGAAGATTTGCACAAGGCGGCGAACCCCCGCAGCCCCGCCAGGTCAATTGTTACAGGACATTACTTCGCACCCACGAGAGGTCGCCACCATGAAGCTCCTGCCTACCCTTGCCCTGTCTGCTCTGCTGCTCGGCGCCAGCCAAGTTACCTTCGCCGCCGGTTGCGTCAAGGGCGCCGTGGTCGGCGGCGCCGCGGGTCATGTCGCCGGTGGTCACGGCGTCGCCGGTGCCGCCGCGGGCTGCGCCATCGGTCACCACGAGGCCAACAAGAAGGCCAAGGAAGAACAGCAGGCCGCGCCCAAGCAATAGTCGCAACGCCCCGCCAGCACTGGCGGGCGGGGCCGATTTAACGCTTTCTTTACGCCCCGCCACCGCTCCCCGCCTCGCTTCTTTACACCCCTCCTCCCGACAATTTCTCCACGCGGCAACGGCCGTCTCTGGAGAACTCGCGATGACCCCCTGGAATCTTCTGGCCCTGCTCCTGGCACTGGGTCTGTTCGTCTATCTGCTGGCGGCGCTGTTGCGCGCCGGCCGGTCCTAGGGAGGCGGCATGGACAGCCAAGCCGCGTTCCTGATCCTGGCCTTCCTGGCCCTGACCTTTCTTCCCGCGCCCTTCCTGGGGCGCTACTTCTACCGCGCGCTGGAAGGCGAGCGGACCTGGCTGACCTTTGTCGGCGGGCCCCTGGAGCGCCTGACCCTCAAGGTGGTGGGCACCGATGGCCGTGGCCAGGACTGGCGCGCCTATGCCATTGCCCTGGTGCTGTTCAACCTGCTGGGGATCATCCTGCTGTTCGCCATCCTGCTGCTGCAGGGCGAACTGCCGCTCAATCCGCAGCACCTGCCCGGGCTCGAATGGACCCTGGCGCTGAACACCGCCATCAGCTTCGTCACCAACACCAACTGGCAGGCCTACAGCGGCGAAGCCTCGCTGAGCTACTTCAGCCAGATGGTCGGCCTGGGCGTGCAGAACTTCGTCAGCGCCGCGGTGGGCGTCGCCGTGCTGGCCGCGCTGGCCCGCGGCATCACCCGCCGCAGCGCCCAGGAGATCGGCAATTTCTGGGTCGATCTGTTTCGCGCCACCTTCTATGTGCTGCTGCCGCTGTGCGTGCCCCTGGCGCTGCTGCTGATCTGGCAGGGCGTGCCCCAGACCTTCGCCGCCTATGTGGATGCCACCACCCTGCAGGGCGCCAGCCAAACACTGCCGCTGGGCCCGGCGGCCAGCCAGATCGCGATCAAGCAACTGGGTACCAACGGCGGCGGCTTCTTTGGCGTCAACTCGGCGCACCCCTTCGAGAACCCCACGGCGCTGAGCGATCTGCTGGAGCTGTCGGCCATCCTGATGATTCCGGCCGCGCTGGTGTTCAGCTTTGGCCACTACGTCAAGGATCGGCGGCAGAGCTGGGCGATCTTCGCCGCCATGTTCGGCCTGCTGGTGGTCGGCGGCGCCGTGGCCATCGGCGCCCAGAATCACGCCAACCCGGCGCTGGCCGGCCTGTCGATCACCCAGGGGGCGTCTCTAGAGGGTCTGGAAACCCGCTTCGGCGGTACCGCCTCGGCGCTCTGGGCCACGGTGACCACGGCGGCATCGAACGGCTCGGTGAACGCCATGCATGACAGCCTGGCCCCCCTGACCGGCCTGATCGCCCTGTTCAACATGATGCTCGGCGAGGTGATCTTTGGCGGCGTCGGCGCCGGCCTCTACGGCATGTTGCTCAATGTGCTGATCGCCGTCTTCATCGCCGGCTTGATGGTGGGTCGTACCCCGGAATACCTCGGCAAGAAGCTGGAAGCCCCCGAGGTACGGCTGCTGGTGGCGACCCTGCTGGTCATGCCGCTGGGCGTACTGGTGCTGGGCGCCATCGCCGCCAGCGTTCCGGCCGGAGTGGCCGGGATCGGCGCGACGGGCCCCCATGGCTTCAGCCAGCTGCTCTATGCCTACACCTCGGCCACGGCCAACAATGGCTCGGCCTTTGGCGGCTTCAGCGCCAACACCCCCTTCCACAACCTGATGCTGAGCCTGGCCCTGCTGATCGGTCGCTTCGGCTACATCCTGCCGATCCTGGCCATCGCCGGCAGCCTGGCCGCCAAGCGACCCGTGCCGCTCGGCCCCAACAGCTTTCCCACCCACGGCCCGCTGTTCGTCACCCTGCTGGTGATCACCCTGCTGCTGGTGGGCGGCCTGACTTTCCTGCCGACGCTCGCCCTGGGGCCGATCGCCGACCATCTGCAACTGTTCGGAGTCCGCTGAAATGGATGCCCAGACCCACACCCTGCCCACTCCTACCCCTGGCACCCTGTGGCGCCAGGCGCTGCGGCAGGCCTTCGTCAAGCTCGACCCGCGCCAGCAGATCCGCTCGCCGGTGATGTTCGTGGTCGAGATCACCGCGCTGTTTTCCACCCTGCTGTGCCTGGCGCCGGACAATGGCGTGAGCACCGGGGTGGCGGTGCAGATCACCCTCTGGCTGTGGTTCACCCTGCTGTTCGCCAACTTCGCCGAAGCGCTCGCCGAGGGGCGTGGCAAGGCGCGCGCCGACAGTCTCAAGGGCATCGGCCAGAATCTCGCCGCCCGCCTGGAGGAAAACGGCGAGCACCGGATGGTGCCGGCCAGCTCGCTGCGCAAGGGCCAGATCGTGCGGGTGGAAGCCGGCGAGCTGATCCCCGGTGACGGCGAGATCATCGAAGGCGTGGCCGCGGTCAACGAGGCGGCCATCACCGGGGAATCGGCACCGGTGATCCGCGAATCCGGTGGTGATCGCTCGGCGGTCACCGGCAACACGCGGGTGGTGTCGGACTGGATCCGGGTGCGCATCACCGCCAACCCCGGCGAGTCGACCCTGGACCGCATGATCGCCCTGGTGGAAGGCGCCAAGCGGCAGAAGACCCCCAACGAGGTCGCCCTGGACATCCTGCTGATCGGCCTGACGCTGATCTTCCTGCTGGTGGTGGTGACCCTGCAGCCTTTCGCTGCCCTGGCCGGTGGTGAGTTGCCGCTGCTGTTCCTGGTGGCGCTGCTGGTGACCTTGATCCCCACCACCATCGGCGGCCTGCTCTCGGCTATCGGTATCGCCGGGATGGATCGCCTGGTCCGACTGAACGTGATCGCCACCTCGGGGCGCGCCGTGGAAGCCGCCGGTGACGTCCATACCCTGCTGCTGGACAAGACCGGCACCATCACCTTCGGCAACCGCCGTTGCAGCGCCCTGTACGCCACCCCCGGTATCACGCCCAAGGGCCTGGCCGAGGGCGCCCTCTACGCCTCGCTGGCCGACGAGACCCCGGAAGGCCGCTCGATAGTGGAGTACCTGCGTAACCTGCATCCGCTGGAAGAGCCGCCGCGCGCCCAGGTCACGCCCATTCCCTTCAGCGCCGAGACGCGCCTGTCGGGCATCGACTGGCAGGGCCGCGAGTATCGCAAGGGTGCGGTAGACGCCGTGCTGATGTTTCTCGGCCAGACCCGCGCCGACCTGCCGGAGGTATTGGCCCGGGAGATCGAGACCATCGCCAAAAGTGGCGGCACCCCGCTGCTGGTCTGCGGTGAGGGCCGGCTGCTGGGCGCCATCCACCTCAAGGACGTGGTCAAGCCGGGCATCCGCGAGCGTTTCGCCGAGCTGCGCACCCTGGGCATCCGTACCGTGATGGTGACCGGCGACAACCCTCTGACCGCCACCGCCATCGCCGCCGAGGCCGGGGTGGACGACGTCATCGCCGAAGCCACGCCGGAAAAGAAGCTGGAGCGCATCCGCAGCGAACAGGCCGAGGGCAAGCTGGTAGCCATGTGCGGTGACGGCGCCAACGACGCCCCAGCACTGGCCCAGGCCGATGTCGGCATGGCGATGAACGACGGCACCCAGGCCGCCCGCGAGGCCGCCAACCTGGTGGACCTGGACTCGGACCCCACCAAGCTGCTCGACGTAGTACAGGTGGGCAAGGAACTGCTGGTGACCCGCGGCGCCCTGACCACCTTTTCGGTGGCCAACGACGTGGCCAAGTACTTCGCCATCCTGCCCGCGCTGTTCGCCGGCATCTATCCGCAGCTGAACGTGCTCAACGTAATGCACCTGGCCAGTCCGCAGAGCGCCATCCTGTCGGCCATCGTGTTCAACGCCCTGATCATCGTCGCGCTGATTCCCCTGGCGCTGCGCGGAGTGCGGGTCAAGGCCGCCAGCGCCGCCGCCCTGTTGCGCCGCAACCTGCTGATCTATGGGCTGGGCGGCATCGTCGTGCCCTTCGTCGGCATCAAAGCTATCGACCTGGCGCTCGGCGCCCTGGGTCTGGTCTGAGGAGACCGCCATGCTCATGCAATTGCGTTCCGCCGTGCTGATGCTCCTGTTGCTCAGCGCCCTGACCGGGGGCGCCTACCCCCTGCTGGTGACGGTGCTCGGCCAGGTGCTGTTCGCCGACCAGGCCGGCGGCAGCCTGATCCAGCGCGCCGACGGCAGCGTGGTCGGCTCACGCCTGATCGCGCAGAAATTCAGCGGCCCCGAGTGGTTCCAGCCGCGCCCCTCGGCTGGCGACTACGCCACCGTCTCCAGCAGCGCCAGCAACCTGGCCCAGTCGGCACCGGCGCTGCGCGAGCGGATCGAGAAGGCACTGCCCGAGGTCCAGGTGACCGGCCAGGGCCCGGTGCCCCAGGAGCTGGTGACCACCTCCGCCAGCGGCCTCGACCCGGACCTCACCCCGGCCGGCGCCCGCTATCAGATCGCCCGGGTCGCGGCCGCGCGCGGCCTGGCCCCGGAACGCCTGGAAGCCCTGGTGAACGAACAGACGCGCACCTCGCGCTTCGGTCCGGCAACGGTTAATGTCCTGCTCCTCAACCTGGCCCTGGCAGACCTGAGCAAATGACCGACAGCACCGGGCGCGCCGAAGCGCTGCTCGCCGAACACCGCGAAGGCCGTGGCCGCCTCAAGGTCTTCCTAGGGGCGGCGCCCGGCGTGGGCAAGACCTACGCCATGCTGCAGGCGGCCCAGACCGCACTGCGCCAGGGCCGCCGGGTGCGCGCCGGGATCGTCGAAACTCATGGGCGGCGGGAGACCGCCGCCCTCCTCGCCGGCCTGCCGCAGCAACCGCTGCGGCGGGTCGAGCACCGCGGCCTCAAGCTCAGCGAACTGGATCTGGAAGGCCTGCTGGCCGATCCGCCGGAACTGGTGCTGGTCGACGAACTGGCCCACAGCAACGCCCCCGGCAGTCGCCATGCCAAGCGCTGGCAGGACGTCGAAGACCTGCTCGCCGCCGGCCTCAACGTCTACACCACGGTCAATGTCCAGCACCTGGAAAGCCTCAATGACGAGGTGCGCGACATCACTGGCGTCCAGGTGCGCGAGACGGTACCGGACCAGGTGCTGCTCGATGCCGATGACCTGGTGCTCATCGACCTGCCACCGCGGGAATTGCTGGAGCGCCTGCGCGAGGGCAAGGTCTATGTGCCCGAGCAGGCGCGCGCGGCCATCGATGCCTTTTTCAGCCAGACCAATCTCACCGCCCTGCGCGAGCTGGCCATGCGCACCGCCGCCGCCCAGGTGGATTCGGCGCTCGCTCTGAGATACCGCCAGCAGGGCCAGGCCGCCCCGTCGCTACTGGGTCGCCTGATCGTCGGCGCCGGCACCGCACCTTCGGCGGAGCGCCTGGTGCGCCATGCCAGTCGCCTCGCCGACCAGCGCCACCTGCCCTGGACCCTGGTCCACGTCGACACCGGCCAGCCGCTGGACGACGCCGCCCGCGCCAACCTCCAGGCCAGCCAGCGCCTGGCCGAACGCCTGGGCGGCGAGGTGCTGACCTTGAGAGACAGCGATCCGGCCCGCGCCCTGGTCCGCCATGCCCGCGACCAGCGCGCCAGCGTGCTGCTGATCGGCCGCGGCCGGCCGCGCGGCTTCAGCTTGCGGCGCCGTCTGGCGAGTCGCCTGCTGCGCCTGGCCCAGGGGCTGGAGATCGCCATCCTCGATCTGGATCGCGACGCCCCGCCGGCCGCCCGCCCGCGCCGAGCCATCAAGCCCGGCCCCTATGGCGCCGCCGTCCTGGCGACCGCCGTGGCCGCGGCCATCGCCGAAGGCCTGTCCGGACTGCTGGAACTGCCCAATATCTCGCTGATCTTTCTGGCCGCCGTCCTGCTGGTGGCGGTCCGCAGCAGTCGCGGTCCGGCGCTGTTCTGCGCCCTGCTGGGCTTTCTCGCCTACGATTTCCTGTTCATCCCGCCGGCCTTCTCGCTGACCATCAACCGCGAGCAGGACGTCCTCACCCTGGCCTTCTTCCTGTTGATGGCCCTGCTCACCGGCGACCTGGCCGCCCGTCAGCGGCGCCAGCTGCAGGCGCTGCGCCGGACCCAGCGCGAGACCCTGGCGCTGCTGGACTTCACCCGCCAGCTGAGCGCTGCCAGCGATCGTCAGGCGGTGGCGAGCGTCACCCTCAAGCAATTGGGCGACGCCACTCGCCACGTCTGCCTGCTGTTGCCGGAAAAGGCGGGGCAGCTGGTGAGCCAACCGGGCGATCTGCACCTGGCCGACAACGAACGCATCGCCGCCGAATGGGCCTGGAAGCAGGAAAAGCCGGCGGGTCGCGGCACCGATACCCTGCCCTCCGGCGGCTGGTGGTGGTGGCCGCTGCTCGGCGAGGGCGGCAGCCTGGCCGTGCTGGGCGTACGGCGTGACGACGGCCAGCCGCTGGATCACGCCGAGCGTCGCCAGCTGGCCAGCCTGGCGCAGCCGCTGGCCCAGGCCCTGGCCCGGGTCCGCCTCAGCGAGGATCTCGAGGCCGCGCGCCTGCACGGCGAGACCGAACAGCTGCGCAGCGCCCTGCTCGCCTCGGTGTCCCACGACCTGCGCACACCGCTGACGGTGATGCGCGGCTCCATCGATGCCCTGGCGACCCTGGGTGAAGCCATACCCGCCAGCGATCGCCAGGAGTTGCTGGACGCCACCCGCCAGGAGGCCGAACGCCTAGACCGCTATATCCAGAATCTGCTGGACATGACCCGCCTCGGCCACGGCAGCCTGCAGCTGGCGCGGGACTGGGTCGACCCCGGCGACATCCTCGCCAGTGCCCTGCAACGCCTGCAGCCGCTGCTGACGGGATTGCGGGTAGCCACCCGGATCGAGCCGGGTCTGCCGCTGCTCTGGGTTCATCCGGCGCTGATCGAACAGGCGCTGGTCAATGTACTGGAGAACGCCATCCGCTTCTCCGCACCCGGCGGGCGGCTGGAGATCAGCCTGCTGCGCCAGGGCAATGAGCTGCAGCTGGCCGTGGCCGACGAAGGCCCGGGCATTCCGCCCGAGGATCGCACGCGGATCTTCGACATGTTCTATACCGCGGCGCGCGGCGATCGCGGTGGCCAGGGTACCGGTCTGGGTCTGGCGATCTGCCAGGGCATGGTTGGCGCCCATGGCGGACGGGTCAGCGTGGAAGACGGCCTGGACGGTCGCGGCACCACGATGCGCATGCACCTGCCGCTGCCCGCTCCTCCGGCGGCATAAGACTGGCTCATGCGGCAGCCGCAGCGGCTATGATGACGCCCTCTCGTGTGGAACCCGTTCAGATGCCCGCTCACGTCCTCGTCATCGACGATGAACCCCAGATCCGCAAATTCCTGCGCATCAGTCTCGCGGCCCAGGGCTACCAGGTCAGCGAAGCCGCCACCGGCACCGAAGGCCTGGCCCAGGCGGCGTTGGGCCAGCCGGACCTGGTGATTCTCGACCTGGGTCTGCCCGATCGCGACGGCCAGGAGGTGCTGGTCGAATTGCGCGAATGGTCCGCGGTGCCGGTGCTGGTGCTGTCGGTGCGGGCGGACGAACGCGAGAAGGTCCGCGCCCTGGATGCCGGCGCCAACGACTACGTGACCAAGCCCTTCGGTATCCAGGAATTCCTGGCGCGCAGTCGCGCCCTGTTGCGCCAGACCTCGGCCACGGCGAGCCAGCAGGTGGCGGCGCTGGAGGTTGGCGATCTTAAAGTGGATTTCGCCTATCGCCGGGTCACACTGGGCGGCAGCGAAGTGGCCCTGACGCGCAAGGAATACGCCGTGCTGGCCGCCCTCGCCCAACATCCGGGACGGGTGGTGACCCAGCGGCAATTGCTGATCGATATCTGGGGCCCGACCCATGCGCAGGACAGTCATTATCTGCGCATCGTGATTGGCCATCTCCGACAGAAGTTCGGGGACGATCCGGTAGCACCGCGCTATATCGTCACGGAGCCCGGCGTGGGTTATCGCCTGCGCGCCGAAGGTTAGCCTTGCTGGGCTGAATGCCGCTTATCCAGTGCGGAAACAAGCCGCCTTCGCCGTTATCCCCGCACCCTAGACCCTCTGCATAAGTCTGAATGGCACTGGCCTTTCTTATGAGCCTAGAGGCGACTAAAAGATATGATGAATGCGGGGTGATTGCAGCTAGAGCAGCTGCCTGGAACATATTCGTCCCTGGTAAGGACTTGAAGAGGGCGGAAGTGCGCGAGGTGAAGAGGCTGCAGCGGTGGGAAAAGATTCCAGTCGGTAGACTCGCCTTGCACGGCTACCGACTGCAATCCCGTCGAGACGTTACTGCAACCAGCCTTCCACGGTATCGGCGCCGTGTTCGGCTTTCCAAGCCTTGAGCAACTTGTGGTTGCCGCCCTTGGTTTCGATGATTTCGCCGGTCTTGGGATGCTGATAACGCTTGGTGCTGCGCGGACGACGCTTGCCTGCCGGCTTTTCCGGGTGCGGCGTCTGCGCCTTGTGCTTGGGGGCAGCGTTGGGATCCAGGATGCCGATGATATCGCCCAGGTTCATGTGGTATTCATCCATCAGGGCCTGGAGCTTACTTTCGAATTCGATTTCTTTTTGCAGGGAACTGTCCTGCTTGAGATCTTCGAGCAGCTGCAATTGGGCGCGAAGTTGCTCTTCGGCGGCACGGAATTCGGCGAGACGGGACATGGGCACTCCTGAGGGCTATTTGAAAAAGCGGGTGGAAACTTCGCCCGCAGGCGAAAGTTGCACGCGACAATAAAGGATTGATGCCCCGGATGCCAGCGACAAGTAATCCTTTTGAAAAAATAGAGGCCACTTCTTGTGTCTGCAAGTTTGAATATTAAGAAAACCTTAAGCCAGGCCGGCGGATTGGCGCCAACAAGGTCTTGCGAGGCCTCTTCGCAAGTTACCCGGTAGTAACCGAAGCCATCAAAGAACAGCCAGCCAAGTAAGAACGCTCAACTAAACTGCATAATCATGCAGAAGTTGGCAAAACTTCCGGGCTTGGACCTGGCTAGACGCTCTGGCATGCGCCTCAGGCCGAGGCGTCCAGGTCTGGCTGGGCTTCGGGCAGGGGCTGCCAGTTGAAGGTCTGGGCTATTACCCGGCGGTATTCGGTATCTATGGCCACGGGCGTACGCCGGATATAGTCCCGCGCATGGGCCTGCCGCTCGTGATCGAGGGTGCGCAGATAGTGGAGCGCTTCCGCCGCCGTGGGCATGCGCTGATTCAGACCACCACTGCGCGGCGGCAAGGCCGTCCAGACCACGGCGTCGACGCCCTGCTCCGCGGCCCAGGCGGCGATGCGCGGCTGAAAGGGCGAATGCGGACCACTCGGCCAGCTGCCGATGCATTCGGGCTGCTCTCTTGGCACCCCCTCGCGCTCACGCAGGGCGTCGCGCGCTTCTTCCAGGGTGTCGACCGCCAGATAGGCCCAGAGCACCTGGACCTCGGCCACACCGTCACAGATGACCGTGGCCAACTCGCCGCTGTCACCTTCCCGGGCGAATTCGATGGGCAACCTGGGGCCGTCCTCGAACCAGTCCGAGGCGACCGGCAATTCCGCCGCCTTCCAGATCAACGACCCCCAACCCAGACAGGCGATCTTCATGGCCACTCCTACGCATCGACGTTAGGCCATTGGAGACTAACGAAGCGTCGGGGGTTTCCTGGCGGCAAGACTTGGCGACAAAAGTGCAGGACGAAAAAAAGCGGCCGCAAGGGCCGCTTCTTTCGTTACCCGCGAGCCGGAGCTCGCGGGTGGTAGGTGGCGCAGCGGACGGGACTCGAACCCGCGACCCCCGGCGTGACAGGCCGGTATTCTAACCGACTGAACTACCGCTGCGCATGGAAGCCTTGCGGCATCCTGCTGGCACTTGCCGAGAACCTGTTCAGCGGGGTTCTCTGCACCAGCGGCCGCTAAGATACTGATTTATCAGGGAAGAAACAACGGGCGTAGCGAAAATATTTCTCGCCGTGCACAGCCGGCGGCGTCCCCCGTCTCGTTCAGGCCGCGGCGCCAGCGGCCTGCTGCCTGAGCAGGCCGAGAAAGCCTTCCAGGGCCGCGCTGGGTACCTGCCCCGTGCGCAGCAGGATACCGAAGGGCGTCAGGGGTTCGGTGATCTCCAGGTCGAGCGAGACCATCAGCCCGGTACGCAGGTGATCGCGCACCACCGCCTCGGTCAGCACCAGGATGGCGTCGGTGATCTGTACCAGCTGCAGCATGGCGAATACCGAGCCGCATTCGATGACGTCCGCGGGAGGTGGCAACTGGCGCCGGGCGAAGGCGGCCTCCAGCGCCACCCGGGCCGGACTGGCTTCGGGCTGCAGGATCCACGGCCACTCGGCCACCAGTTCGGCCAGATCGGGCGCGGCGCGCCCGGCCAGCGGATGCCCGGTGCGCACCACCACCGCCAGGTGCTCGTTGCCCAGGGGCTCGAAGGTGAAGCGACCGAGATCGGCCGGCTGGGTGAAACGGGCGATGGCCACATCGATCCGCTCCTGCTCCAGCAGCTCGGTGAGCTGGTCGCTGGTGTCGCCGAGGATGCGTAGCTGGAGGCCCGGCTGGCGCGCCTTGCTCTCGGCGATGGCCCGCACCACCAGATCGGGCAAGGCGCCCATGATGGCGCCCACCGCCAGATGCCCATAGCCACCGGAGCGCCGCGCATCGAGGTCTTCGGCGCAGCGATCCAGGCCATTGAGGGCGCGCCGGGCGAACTCCAGGATCTCTGCCCCCAGCGCCGTGGGCTTCAGGCCGCGCGCCTGGCGTTCGAACAGCGCGCAGCCAAAGGCTTCCTCGACGTCCTGCAGCATCCGCGTGGTGGCTGGCTGGGACATATGCAGGGCTTCCGCGGCGCGGTGCAGATTGCGGGTACCGGCCAGGGTCACCAGCATCAGCAGGTGCTTGTAACGCAGGCGACTGAACAGCGCGCGGGCATGAGGAGAAGCGTTCATTGGCGGCGTCCTGATGAGGCGAGCGGCGGCGGGTCCTGCAGGGCGGGATGGCTCTGGCCAAGCCCCGCGCACGAATCGATACCTTAAGGGTATCGGTCCTAAACAAAAAGCGATTATCCAGGCATTGCAACTGCGACTACCTTGAGCCGTGGCCGAATCACAACAACAAGAGAGATCGCCATGCACACCACCCTGTCACCGGGGCTGGTCGCCAAGGTCACCCGGCGCCTGCTGCCCTTCCTGCTGCTGATGTACGTCATGGCCTTTCTCGACCGGGCCAACGTGGGTTTCGCCAAGGTCGCCTTCCAGGCCGACACCGGCATCTCCGACGCGGCCTTCGCCTTTGGCGCCGGGGTCTTCTTCGTCGGCTACGCCTTTCTCGAGATTCCCAGCAACCTGATCATGCACCGCGTCGGCGCCCGGCTGTGGATGTGCCGGATCATGGTCAGCTGGGGTCTGATCTCCGCCGCCATGATGTTCGCCCATACGGCGACGGCCTTCTATGTGCTGCGTTTTCTGCTCGGGGTGGCCGAAGCCGGCTTCTTCCCGGGCGTCATCCTCTACCTCACCTACTGGTTCCCCTCGCGCTACCGCGCCCGGGCCCTGGGTTTCTTCTACTTCGGCGCGCCCCTGGCCTTCATCTTCGGCAGTCCGCTGTCGGGCCTGCTGCTGGAATTCGACGGCCTCGGCGGTCTGCACGGCTGGCAGTGGATGTTCCTCGTCGAAGGAGTACTGGCCAGTCTGGTGGGTATCTGGGCCTGGTTCTACCTGGACAATCGGCCGCGCGATGCCCGTTGGCTGAGTGCGGAAGAAAAGCAGACGCTGCAGCAGGCGCTGGACGCCGAGGACGCCGCCAAGCCGCACCATGGCGGGCTGCTGCGCCTGCTCGGACAGCCGCGCATCCTGCTACTGTGCAGCATCTACCTGCTGATCCAGGCCAGCGTCTATGGCGTGGTCTTCTATCTGCCGACCCAGGTGGCCGGGCTGCTCGGGCAGAAGGTCGGGCTGCTGGTCGGCCTGGTCTCGGCGATTCCCTGGGTCTGCGCCCTGCTCGCCGCCTGGCTGATCCCCAGCTGGTCGGATCGCACCGGCGAACGCCGGCGCACCGCCGCCGCCACCCTGGCCATCTCCGGTCTGGGCATCGCCGCCTCGGTAACCTTCTCGCCGCTCTATGCGCTGATCGCCCTGTGCTTTGCCGCCGCCGGCTTCATCGCCGTGCAGCCGCTGTTCTGGACCTTTCCGTCCGACCAGTTGCGCGGTAGCGCCGCCGCGGGCGGCATCGCCCTGATCAATACCTGCGGCGCCATCGGCGGCTTCATCGCGCCCCTGGCCAAGCGCTGGGCCGAGGTGACCTTCGCCCACCCCGGCGCCGGCCTCTATCTGCTCGCCGGCACCACCCTGGTCGCCGCCGCCCTGATCCTCGGCCTGCGCCGCCGCGACCAGGCCGATCCCCAACCTCAGCTCACGCCCAGTCATTAAGGGAGCCTCGCCATGACCCTACCCACCATCAAGCAGGTGCGCGCCTACACCCTTCGCGGCGGCGGCGCCGACTACCACGACCAGGGCGACGGCCACTGGATCGACGACCACATCGCCACGCCCATGGCCAAGTACCCGGAATACCGCCAGAGCCGGCGCAGTTTCGGCATCAATGTGCTGGGCACCCTGGTGGTGGAAGTCGAGGCCAGCGACGGCACCGTGGGCTTCGCCGTCACCACCGGCGGCGAGCTGGGCGCCTTCATCGTCGAGCGGCATCTGGCGCGCTTCCTGGAGGGTGCCAAGGTCACCGACCTGGAAAAGATCTGGGACCAGATGTACCTCTCCACCCTCTACTACGGGCGCAAGGGCATCGTGCTCAACACCATCTCCGGGGTGGATCTCGCGCTCTGGGACCTGCTCGGCAAGCTGCGCCAGGAGCCGGTGCACCAGTTGCTCGGCGGCGCCGTGCGCGACGAATTGCAGTTCTATGCCACCGGCGCCCGGCCGGACCTGGCCAAGGAGATGGGCTTCATCGGCGGCAAGTTGCCGCTGCAGCATGGCCCGGCCGAGGGCGAGGAAGGCTTGCGCAAGAACCTGGAGGCCCTGGCGACCATGCGCGAACGGGTCGGCGACGACTTCTGGCTGATGCTCGACTGCTGGATGAGCCTGGACCTCAACTACGCCACCCGCCTGGCCCAGGGCGCCCAGCAATTCGGTCTCAAGTGGATCGAGGAGGCGCTGCCACCGGACGACTACTGGGGCTATGCCGAACTCAAACGCAACGTGCCGAAGGGCATGCTGGTCACCACCGGCGAGCACGAGGCCACCCGCTGGGGCTTCCGCCTGCTGCTGGAAATGGGTTGCTGCGACATCCTCCAGCCCGACGTCGGCTGGTGCGGCGGCCTCACCGAGCTGATCCGCATCTCGGCCCTGGCCGATGCCCACAACGCCCTGGTGGTGCCCCATGGCTCCTCGGTCTACAGCTACCACTTCGTCATCACCCGCACCAACAGTCCCTTCGCCGAGTTCCTGATGATGGCGCCCAAGGCCGACGAGGTGGTGCCCATGTTCCATCCGCAGTTGCTCGACGAACCCGTCCCGGTGCGCGGCCGCATGCGCGCCTCGGCGCTGGATCGGCCCGGCTTCGGCGTGCGCCTCAATCCGGAGTGCGCCCTGGAACGTCCCTATCGCCACTGAGGCGTTGCCCAGGAGGGCTGGATGAAAGCGACCCAAGACACCCTGGCGACGCCCCTGCCGGATGTGCGCCCCGCGGCGATGCCGCTGCCACCCAAGAGTGCCCGGCTCAAGCGGGTCCAGGTGATCGCCCTCGCGCTGCTGGTGCTGGCCGGCTTCGTCAACTACCTGGACCGCAGCACCCTGGCCATCGCCAACCAGACCATCAGCGGCGAACTGGGCTTCACGCCGACCGAGATGGGCCTGCTGCTGTCGGCCTTCGCCTGGGCCTATGCCTTCGCCCAGCTGCCCATCGGCGGCCTGTTGGATCGCTTCGGCGCGCGCCTGACCCTGGGCCTGGGCATCTGCCTCTGGTCCATCGCCCAGGGCGTGCTCGGGCTGCTCAGCAGCCTGCACCTGATGATCCTCGCCCGCGTCGGCCTGGGCATCGGCGAGGCGCCGCAATTCCCGGCCGGCGCCAAGGTGGTCAGCGAGTGGTTCAACGTGCGCGAGCGCGGCCTGCCCTCCGGCATCTTCAACCTCTCCTCCTCGCTGGGACCGGCGATCTCCCAGCCGATCCTCACCGCCCTGCTGCTATGGCTGGGCTGGCGGCAGATGTTCATCGCCATGGGCGTGCTGGGCGTCCTGGTGGCGGCGCTCTGGTACCTGAGCTATCGCGACCGGGTCCAGGTGGCGCTGGACGCCGCCGAGCGGGCGCACCTGGACGCCGGGCTGCCACCCCAGGACGCCGGCCAGCGACTGACCTTCGCCGACTGGCTGGGGCTGTTCCGCCGCCGCCTGACCTGGGGCGTGGTGATCGGCTACGTGGGCATCATCTACATGCTGTCGCTGTTCCTGACCTGGCTGCCGGCCTACCTGGAGCGGGTCCACCACCTGTCCCTGTCCCAGGCCGGCTGGGTCGCCAGTCTGCCGTTCCTGGCCGGCGCCTGTGGCGTGATCGGCGGCGGCCTGCTGGTGGATCGCCTGACCCGTAGCGGGCGCAGCCTGGCCTTCAGCCGCAAGCTGCCGATCTGCGGCGGTCTGGCCGCAGCCGGGCTGTTCGCCCTGTGCAGCGCCGGGGTGACCGGCATCGGCAGCGTCATCCTCTGTTTCAGCCTGGCGCTGTTCAGCCTCAACGTGGCGGTGGCCGGCACCTGGTCGCTGGTCAGCGTCGCCGTGCCCTCGCATCAGGTCGCCTCGCTGGCCAGCATCCAGAATTTCGGCGGCTACTTCGGCGGCGCCTTCGCCCCGGTCATCACCGGCATGATCGTCCAGCAGACCGGCTCCTTCGGCCTCGCCCTCGGCATCGCCGCCGCGGTCGCGGTGGCCGGCGCCCTGAGCTACGGCCTGCTGGTGCGCCTGCCCGATACCCCTTCCTGATTTCCCTGGAGACCACCGTCATGGACCTGCCACGCAATCCCTTCAAGGCCCGCCTCACGGGCAGCGATACCCTCTATGGCCTCTGGGCCGGCTTCGCCACCGGCTATGCCGCCGAAATCGCCGCCAGCACCGGCTACGACTGGCTGCTGATCGACGGCGAGCACGCGCCCAACACGGTGCCGAGCATCCTCGCCCAGTTGCAGGCGGTGGCGCCCTACCCCACGGCGCCGGTGGTGCGTTGCGTGACCGGTGACGCGGTGCTGATCAAGCAATTGCTGGACATCGGCGTGCAGACGCTGATGGTGCCCATGGTGGAGACCGCCGACCAGGCCCGCGCCCTGGTGCGGGCCATGCGCTATCCCCCGCATGGCATCCGCGGCGTCGGCGGCGGCCTGGCCCGCGCCACCCGCTGGGACGCGGTGCCCGACTACCTGCACAACGCCCATCGCGAGCTGTGCCTGATCGTCCAGGTGGAATCGCGACTGGGTAGCGACAACGTCGCCGAGATCGCCGCGGTGGACGGGGTGGACGCCGTCTTCGTCGGTCCGGCCGATCTCTCCAGCGGCCTCGGCCATGCCGGCAATCCGGGCCATCCCGAGGTGCAGGCGCGCATCCGCGCCGCCATCGACGCCACCCGCGCCGCCGGCAAGGTGGCCGGGATCCTGGCGCCCCAGGAAGACGATGCCCGGCGTTATCGCGACTGGGGTTGCCAGTTCGTCGCCGTCGGCATCGACATCAGCCTGTTCCGCCAGGCAGCGCTGGCCAACCTGGCCCGCTATCGCCCCCTCGACGCGCCCCAGGCGCCCTCTCGCACCTACTGACCCGGAGTCCGCCATGGCCGATCTGCCCCTTTACCAGAACTACGTCGATGGCCGTTTCCTGCCGGCCGCCGAGGACTTTCTCGTCCACAACCCGGCCACCGGCGACGCCCTGGCCCGGGTGCCGGCCTCCAGCCGCGACCACGTCGACCAGGCCATCGCCGCCGCTCGCCGCGCGCAAAAGGCCTGGGCCCGCAAACCGGCGATCGAGCGGGCCGGCCATCTCAGGCGCATCGCCGCCAAGCTGCGCGAGCAGGCACCGCGACTGGCGCAAACCATTGTCGCCGAACAGGGCAAGATCCACGGTCTGGCCGAGGTGGAGGTCAATTTCACCGCCGACTACCTCGACTACATGGCCGAGTGGGCACGGCGCATCGAAGGCGAGATCATCACCAGCGACAGACCCGACGAGCAGATCTTTCTGCTGCGCAAGCCACTGGGCGTGGTGGCCGGCATCCTGCCCTGGAACTTCCCCTTCTTCCTGATCGCCCGCAAGCTGGCGCCGGCGTTGCTCACCGGCAACACCATCGTCATCAAGCCCAGCGAAGAAACCCCGATCAATGCCCATGAATTCGCCCGCCTGGTGGCCGAGACGGATCTGCCGCCCGGGGTGTTCAACCTGGTCAGCGGCCCCGGTTCCGTAGGGGGCCAGCTCAGCGCCCATGCTGGCATCGACATGGTCAGCTTTACCGGCAGTGTCGCCACCGGCTCGCGGATCATGGCCGCTGCCGCACCGAATCTGACGAAGCTCAATCTGGAACTGGGCGGCAAGGCGCCGGCCATCGTCCTGGCCGATGCCGACCTGGACCTGGCGGTCCGCGCCATCCGCGACTCGCGCATCATCAACACCGGGCAGGTGTGCAACTGCGCCGAGCGGGTCTATGTGGAGCGCGCGGTGGCCGAGGACTTCATCGAGCGCATCGGCCGCGCCATGGCCGCCACCCGCTATGGCGACCCCCAGGCCGACACCGGCGTGGAGATGGGACCGCTGATCAACGCCGCCGGTCTGGACAAGGTGGCGGCCAAGGTCGACGTCGCCCTCGGCCAGGGCGCCCGCCTGGTCACCGGTGGCCGTCGTGCCGACCTGGGTCGCGGCTTTCACTTCCAGCCCACGGTGCTGGCGGACTGTCGCGCGAACATGCCGATCATGCGCGAAGAGATCTTTGGCCCCGTGCTGCCGATCCAGATAGTCGATGATCTCGACGAAGCCATCGCCCTGGCCAACGACTGCGAATACGGCCTCACCTCCTCCGTCTATACCCGCAGCCTGGGCAAGGCCATGCACGCCATGCGCGAGATCGACTTTGGCGAGACCTACATCAATCGGGAGAACTTCGAAGCCATGCAGGGCTACCACGCCGGGGTGCGCAAGTCCGGCATCGGCGGCGCCGACGGCAAGCACGGCCTCTATGAGTACACCCACACCCAGGTGGTCTATCTGCAGGGCTGAGTAGCGCGGCCTGGTCCCCTGCCGGGCCTGGCTGGGCCGCTTCGCTCGAATGTTCTTGGGCGAACGCGGGTCGAAACAGCTGCAACCCAAGACCAGGCAAGGGCCAAAGGGCCCCAGGGAGACCAGATGCAGAACTACCACATCCTACCCACCGACACCGGCTGGGAATTCAAGGAAGAGCACGGCGATCGCGCCCTGCTCAAGGCCTCGACCAAGGACGCCATCGTCCACCAGGCGGCGCAATACCTGGACGGCAAGACCGGCAGCGTCAAGATCCACACCGCGGATGGCCGCATCGAGGAAGAGCGCACCTATCCACGCAGTGCGGATCCGGCGAAATCCAAGGGCTGAGGTCGAGGCGCCTTGCCCCGCTACCCCGCCGCCGACACCAGGAACTGCCGAAACGCCTGAGCGCCACTGCCCAGGCGTTCCTCGGGACTCCAGATCAGGCCCAGCTCCATGGGCGGGATGGTATCGGCCACCGGGCGGGCTTCCAGCTTGCGGCCTTCGAGCGACCAGCCGCGATAGAGCATGTCGGAGAGGATGGTCACGCCGAAGCCGTGGGCGACCAGGCCGCGCAGGGATTCCATGGACGAGGTCTTGAACACCACGTTGGGTTCCAGGCCTGCCGCGCGCCAATAGCGCAACGTGGAGGTCTCGCCTTCGTCCACCGTGGCAAGGATGTAGGGATAGGGGGCGATATCGGCCAGGGTGACGCGCTCCGGCGCCAGCAGCGGATGGGCGCTGGGCAGCCAGAGCTGACGCGGCGAGCGCATCAGCAGATGACGCTCGAAAGGCTGGGTGGCGTCGACGTTGGAGATGACGGTGAGGCCCAGCTCCAAGGTGCCGTCGGTGATGCCGGCTTCGATACTGGGTCGGTCCATGTCGCGCAGGTCGATGTCGATCTGCGGATAGCTGCGCTTGAAGCGCGCCAGCAGGGTCGGCAGGTAGTAGCCGAGCACCGCATAGGAGGCGCCGACGCGGGCCTGGCCGGTCAGCGCATGACTCTGGAACAGCGGCTGGCTGACGGCGTCCTGCAGGGTGTCGAGGATGTGCCGGGCATGGTGATAGAACTGGTGCCCCTCGGCGGTGAGCTTCACCCCATGGGGCAGGCGCTCGAACAACCGCACGGCGAGCCTCGCCTCCAACTGACTGACCGCCGTGGTGACTGCGGACTGACTGACGTTGACCGCGCTGGCGGCCAGGGAAAACTGGCTGTTCTCGGCGGCGGCGACGAAGTAGCGCAGCTGCCGCATCGAGATGTCCTGGTGCAGTGCCATCTGATTTTCCAATACCTGGATTCTATTTTTATCGTTTCACGATAGCGCATTTCTCCTCCTAGACTCAGAGGCACAGGAGCGCCGCCTTCCTCTTGCGGTCGCCATGACAAGAACAATGAACAGGAGGACGGACCATGAGCGCCCTGGCGCCCGCGTTCCGCACCCGCGCGTCGAGCGCACCCTTGCCCAGCCGTCGGCGGCCCTGCCCGACGTCCTTGCGGCTATCGCTTTCGGGTAACGCCCGCGCCTGGCCGATGACACAGCCCCGCCCTGTCCCTTTCCGCTCCGCACCGTGCCTGGCGGCCGCCCTGCGCACGCCTGATCGGCTGACCGCTCGCACCCGACAATCCCAACTACAGGTGACCCCATGAGCTACCCGAGTCTCAACTTCGCCCTGGGCGAGACCCTCGACCTGCTGCGCGATCAGGTGCGCGCCCTGGTCGCCCGCGAGGTGGCGCCCCGCGCGGGCGAGATCGATGCCAGCAACAGCTTCCCCATGGACCTCTGGCGCACCTTCGGTGACCTGGGCCTGCTCGGCATCACCGTGGGCGAGGAATACGGCGGCGCAGGACTCGGCTACCTGGCCCATGCGGTGGCCATGGAAGAGATCAGCCGCGGCTCGGCTTCGGTGGCCCTGTCCTATGGCGCCCACTCCAATCTCTGCGTCAACCAGATCCACCGCAATGGCAGCGCCGCGCAGAAGGCCCGCTACCTGCCCAGCCTGGTCAGCGGCGAGCACGTCGGCGCCCTGGCCATGAGCGAACCCAACGCCGGCTCGGACGTGGTCTCCATGAAGCTGCGCGCCGAACGCCGCGGCGATCGCTATGTGCTCAATGGCAGCAAGA
Organism: Pseudomonas sp. MOIL14HWK12:I2; assembly: GCF_000510745.1. Lineage (NCBI taxonomy): Bacteria > Pseudomonadati > Pseudomonadota > Gammaproteobacteria > Pseudomonadales > Pseudomonadaceae > Pseudomonas > Pseudomonas sp. MOIL14HWK12:I2. The sequence goes on from NZ_KI783313.1 coordinate 468,279, forward strand.
CCTGGATCACCAACGGCCCCGATGCCCACACCTATGTCATCTACGCCAAGACCGAACCGGAAAAGGCGGCCCATGGCATCACCGCCTTCATCGTCGAGCGTGACTGGAAGGGTTTCAGCCGCGGCAGCAAGTTCGACAAGCTGGGCATGCGCGGCTCCAACACCTGCGAGCTGTTCTTCGACGACGTGGAGGTGCCGGAGGACAACGTGCTGGGCGAGGTCAATGGCGGGGTCAAGGTGCTGATGAGCGGCCTGGACTACGAGCGGGTGGTGCTCGCCGGCGGCCCGGTGGGCATCATGCAGGCCTGCCTGGACGTGGTGCTGCCCTATGTTCACGACCGCAAGCAATTCGGCCAGAGCATCGGCGAATTCCAGCTGATCCAGGGCAAGGTGGCCGATCTCTACACCGGCCTCAACGCCAGCCGCGCCTATCTCTATGCCGTGGCCCAGGCCTGCGACCGCGGCGAGACCACCCGCAAGGACGCCGCCGGGGTGATCCTCTACACCGCCGAGAAGGCCACCCAGATGGCCCTGGAAGCCATCCAGATCCTCGGTGGCAACGGCTACATCAACGAATACCCCACCGGTCGCCTGCTGCGCGACGCCAAGCTCTACGAGATCGGCGCCGGCACCAGCGAGATCCGCCGCATGCTGATCGGCCGCGAGCTGTTCAACGAAACCCGGTGAGGACGCCTTCATGACCGTGCTGACCTCCACGCTGAACCGGCGCACCCCGGACTACCAGCGCAACGCCGCGGCCATGGCCGAACAACTGGCCCGGCTCGACGGGCTGCTGGCGCGCATCCGCGAAGGCGGCGGGGCCAAGGCCCAGGCGCGCCATACCGCGCGCGGCAAGCTGCTCCCCCGCGCGCGCATCGATCTGTTGCTGGACCCAGGCTCGCCCTTCCTGGAAATCGGCGCCCTGGCCGCCCTCGACGTCTACGAGGAAGAGGTACCGGCCGCCGGGGTGGTGGCCGGCATCGGCCGCATCGAGGGCGTCGAGTGCATGATCATCGCCAACGACGCCACGGTGAAGGGCGGCTCCTACTATCCGCTCACGGTAAAGAAGCACCTGCGCGCCCAGGCCATCGCCCTGCAGAATCGCCTGCCCTGCCTCTATCTGGTGGATTCCGGCGGCGCCAACCTGCCGCGCCAGGAGGACGTCTTCCCCGACCGCGAGCACTTCGGGAGGATCTTCTTCAACCAGGCGACCATGAGCGCCCAGGGCATCCCGCAGATCGCCGTGGTGATGGGTTCCTGCACCGCCGGTGGCGCCTATGTGCCGGCCATGAGCGACGAGACCATCATGGTGCGCCAGCAGGCCACCATCTTTCTCGCCGGTCCGCCGCTGGTGAAGGCCGCCACCGGCGAGGTGGTCAGCGCCGAGGAACTGGGCGGCGCCGATGTCCATTGCCGGACCTCCGGCGTGGCCGATCACTACGCCGAAGACGATGCCCATGCCCTGGCCCTGGCCCGGCGCTGCATCGCCAACCTCAACTGGCGCAAGCTGGGCGACTTGCAACTGAAGACGCCTATCCCACCCCTCTACCCGGCCGAGGAACTGCACGGTCTGGTGCCGGCCGATCCCAAGCAGCCGCTGGAGGTGCGCGAGGTGATCGCGCGGCTGGTGGACGGCAGCGTCTTCGATGAATTCAAGGCGCAATTCGGCACCACCCTGGTCTGTGGCTTCGCCCACCTGCACGGCCATCCGGTGGCCATCCTCGGCAACAACGGCATCCTCTTCGCCGAATCGGCGCAGAAAGGCGCGCACTTCATCGAACTGGCCTGCCAGCGCCGCATCCCGCTGCTGTTCCTGCAGAACATCACCGGCTTCATGGTGGGCAAGAAATACGAGGAAGGCGGCATCGCCAAGCACGGCGCCAAGCTGGTCACCGCGGTGGCCTGCGCCCGGGTGCCCAAATTCACCGTGATCATCGGCGGCAGCTTTGGCGCCGGCAACTACGGCATGTGCGGTCGCGCCTACGATCCACGCTTCCTGTGGATGTGGCCCAACGCGCGCATCGGCGTGATGGGTGCCGAGCAGGCGGCCGGGGTGCTGGTGCAGGTCAAGCGCGAGCAGGCCGAACGCGCCGGCGAGGCCTTCGACGACGAGGAAGCGGCACGCATCAAGGCCCCCGTCGTCGAGCAGTACGAGCGCCAGGCCCATGCCCACTATTCCAGCGCGCGGCTGTGGGACGACGGGGTGATCGACCCGGCCCAGACCCGCGAGGTCCTCGCCCTGGCCCTGTCGGCCAGTCTCAACGCCCCTCTCGAGCCGACGATCTTCGGCGTCTTCCGGATGTAGGCCATGACTGACTTCCACACCCTGGAACTGATCCGTGATCCACGCGGCTTCGCCACCCTCTGGCTCGATCGCCCGGATCGCCACAATGCCCTGGATGCGCAGCTGATCGCCGAGTTGGGCAGCGTGCTCGCCGAGATCGCCAGCGATCAGGAACTGCGCTTTCTGCTCCTGCGCGGCCGCGGGCGGCACTTCTGCGCCGGCGCCGACCTCGCCTGGATGCAGGCCTCGGCCCGCCTGGACGCCGCCGCCAACCGCGCCGACACCGAGCGCCTGGCCGAGGTGATGTATCGCCTGCAGGCCTTGCCGATGCCGACCCTGGCGGTGGTCCAGGGCGCGGCCTTTGGCGGCGCGGTGGGCCTGGTCAGCTGCTGCGACCTGGCCCTGGCCGCCAGCGACGCCATCTTCTGCCTGTCGGAGGTGCGCATCGGCCTGGTGCCGGCGGTCATCGCGCCCTTCGTGACTCGCGCCCTGGGCGAGCGCATGGCGCGGCGCTACATGCTCGGCGCGGAGCGCTTTTCCGGCGAACGCGCCGCCGAACTGGGCCTGGTGGCCGAGACGGCGCCGGCTGCCGACCTGGACACCCTGGTCGAGGCCTGGATCGCCCGGCTGCTGGACAACGGGCCCCAGGCATTGCGCGCCTGCAAGCGGTTGCTGGACGGCGCTGGCGCGGGCGCACCCCGCGCCGAGGTGCGCTCCTTCACCGAGGGCCTGATCGCCGAGGTACGCGTCACCCCCGAAGCCCAGGAAGGCCTGCAGGCCTTTCTGGAGAAACGTCGTCCCGCCTGGCAGGAGACCTCGCCATGACCTTCGACCGTCTGCTCGTCGCCAACCGCGGCGAGATCGCCTGCCGGGTGATGCGTACGGCCAAGGCCCTCGGCCTGGGTACCGTCGCCGTGCACAGCGCCATCGATGTCGACGCCCGCCATGTGCGCCAGGCCGATCAGGCAGTGGACCTGGGCGGGACCAAGCCGGCCGACAGCTATCTGCTGGGCGAGCGCATCATCGCCGCGGCCCTGGCCACCGGCGCCCAGGCGATCCATCCGGGCTACGGCTTCCTGTCCGAGAATGCCGCCTTCGCCGAGGCGGTGGCCGCGGCCGGGCTGGTCTTCGTCGGTCCTCCCGCCGCGGCGATCCGCGCCATGGGCAGCAAGTCCGCGGCCAAGGCGCTGATGACCGATGCCGGGGTGCCCCTGGTGCCGGGCTATCACGGCGAGGACCAGTCCCTGGCCACCTTTCGTGACGCCGCGGCGCGCATCGGCTATCCGGTCCTGCTCAAGGCCACCGCCGGCGGCGGCGGCAAGGGCATGAAGATCGTCGAGCGCGAAGCCGACCTGGCCGAAGGCCTCGCCTCGGCCCAGCGCGAAGCGCTCTCGGCCTTTGGCGATGCGCGGATGCTGGTGGAGAAATACGTGCTGCAACCGCGCCACGTGGAGATCCAGGTGTTCGCCGATGGGCACGGCCATTGCCTCTATCTCAACGAACGCGACTGCTCCATCCAGCGCCGCCACCAGAAGGTGATCGAGGAGGCGCCCGCGCCGGGTCTCACGCCCGACCTGCGCCGGGCCATGGGCGAGGCGGCGGTGCAGGCGGCCCAGGCCATAGGCTACGTCGGCGCCGGCACCGTGGAATTCCTGCTCGACGCCCGTGGCGACTTTTTCTTCATGGAGATGAACACCCGGCTGCAGGTGGAGCACCCGGTCACCGAGGCCATCACCGGCCTGGACCTGGTGGCCTGGCAACTGCGCGTGGCCGCGGGCGAAGCCCTGCTCCTCACCCAGGCCCAGGTGCCGCTGCACGGCCACGCCATCGAGGTGCGCCTCTATGCCGAGGACACCGACCAGGGCTTCCTGCCGGCCTCGGGCACCCTGCAGCTCTATCGCGAGCCCGCGGCCGGTCCCGGGCGGCGAGTGGACAGCGGCGTAGAGGAAGGCGACGAAGTGTCGCCGTTCTACGATCCCATGCTGGCCAAGCTGATCGCCTGGGGCGACAGCCGCGAACAGGCGCGCAAGCGGTTGCTGGCCATGCTCCAGGACACCGCGGTGGGCGGCTTCGCCACCAACCTCGCCTTCCTGCAGCGCCTGCTCGCCCATCCGGCCTTTGCCGCGGCGGAGTTGGACACCGGTTTCATCGAGCGGCATCAGGCGGCCTTGCTGCCCGCACCCGCAGAACTGCCGGAGGCCTTCTGGACCCTGGCGGGCCAGGCCTGGCTGGCGACGCTGCCCGCCGCTGCCGATCCCACGTCACCCTGGGCGTCCCGCCAGGGCTGGCGCCTGGGCGGACCACCGCGCATCGCGCTGCGCCTGGCCTGTCGTGGCGAGGTGCGCAGCCTGAGCCTGGTCGACCCGCTGGCCGTCGCTTTGAGCGGTGATCGGCTCCACTGGCAGGTGGACGGCGTTCGCCACAGCGCCCGCCTCCATCGCCGAGGGCCGACGCTGTTTGTCGAATGGCAGGACCGTTTCGAAGCCGTCACTTGGGCCGATCCGCTGGCCGAGGTCGCGCGCCAGGCGGATGCCGGTGGTCTTACCGCGCCGATGAACGCCAGTGTGGTAGCCGTCTCGGTGGCCGTCGGCGACGCCGTGGAAGCCGGGGCCCCGCTGGTGGTGCTGGAGGCGATGAAGATGGAGCACAGCATCCGCGCGCCCCGTGCGGGCGTGGTGGCGGCGCTGTTCTGTAGCCCGGGCGAGCTGGTGGCCGAGGGCGCCCCGCTGGTGGAACTGGAGGAGGTGGCACCATGAGCGATGCCCTGCCGTCCCGGGTGCGGCTGGTCGAGGTCGGACCCCGCGATGGCCTGCAGAACGAGCCCCAGGCGCTGGGCATCGCCGAGCGCATCCAGCTGTGCACGGCGCTGATCGCCAGTGGCATGCATCATCTGGAGGTGGGCAGCTTCGTCTCGCCACTCTGGGTGCCGCAGATGGCCGGGACCGCCGAGGTGCTGGCAGGACTCGGCCGGCCCGAGGGCGTGGTGCGTTCGGTACTGGTGCCCAACCTGAAAGGTTTCGAAGCCGCCCTGGCGGCAGGGGTGGACGAGATCGCCGTGTTCGCCGCCGCCTCGGAGGGCTTCTCCCAGCGCAACATCAATTGCTCCATCGCCGAGAGCCTGGCGCGCTTCGTGCCCGTGGTCGAGGGCGCGCGGGCGGCGGGCATCCGGGTGCGCGGCTATGTGTCCTGCGTGCTGGGCTGCCCCTACGATGGCGAGGTCGCAACCGACCAGGTGGCGAGCGTGACCCGCGAACTGCTGGAGCTGGGCTGCGCCGAGGTCTCGCTCGGCGATACCATCGGCGTCGGCACCCCGGGCCGGACCCGGGCGCTCTGGCAGCGGCTGGGCCGGGAGGTGCCGCTCAGCCAACTGGCCGGGCATTTCCACGACACCTATGGCCAGGCCCTGGCCAACGTCTACGCCAGCCTGCTCGAAGGCGTCGCGGTGTTCGACAGCTCCGTCGCCGGGCTCGGCGGCTGTCCCTATGCCCAGGGCGCCAGCGGCAATGTCGCCAGCGAGGACCTGGTCTATCTGCTGGATGGCCTGGGCATAGCGTCCGGCGTCGACCTGAAGAGACTGGTCGAGGTCGGACAGAACGTTTCCGCCCTGCTCGGTCGCCCCAATCAATCGCGGGTCGGCCGCGCCCGGGCAACGCGAGCGGTCGACTAGCCGGGGCCCTGGCCGGCGCCCATGGCAACCGCCGGGGCTTGCTCTCATAATGGCGGCCTCTCTCATCCAAGGACCCGCTTTGGCCAGGAAGTCCCGACGCGAAATCGCCCAGCTCGATGGCACCACCGAGCTGCCCCTCACCGTGCGCGAGGTCGCCCTCGCCGCCGGGGTGTCGCCCATTACCGTGTCCCGGGCACTGCACCGCCCGAGCCTGGTGAGCGCCGCCACCCGCGAGCATGTCCTGGCCGTGGTCAAGGAACTGGGCTACGTGCCCAATCTGCTGGCCGGCAGCCTGGCCTCCAGCAAGAGCCGGCTGGTGGCCATCCTCTTGCCCACCATCGCCAATTCCATCTATGCCACCGTGGTGCAGGCGATCATGGATCGCCTCACCGCGGCGGGCTACCAGGCGCTGATCGGTCCGACCGGCTATTCGCCGGAAAAGGAAGAGGAACTGCTGGAAGCCATCCTCGGCCGCCGCCCCGATGGCATCGTCCTCACCGGCACCCTGCACACCCCGGCCAGTCGCGCGCGGCTGGCGGCGCTGAACATCCCGGTGGTGGAAGCCTGGGACCTGAGCGCCGAGGCCCTGGACATGCAGGTGGGCTTTTCCCACGAGCAGGTCGGCGTCGCCCTGGCGGAGCACTTCGTCGCCCGCGGCTATCGCCGCTTCGGGGTGATCTCGGTGGACGATCCTCGCGCCATGCGCCGCAACCTGGCCCTGCAGGCCCGCCTGGTCGAACTGGGCATCCCCGAATTGCCCATGGAAGTGCTGCCCCTACCCGCCACCTGGGAAGTCGGCCGCATCGGCCTGGCGCGCCTGCTGGAACGCCCCGAGCCACCGGAACTGGTGCTGTGCAGCTCCGACACCCTGGCCCTGGGCGTGGTCGCCGAAGCCAGCAGCCGCGGCCTGCGCATCCCCGAACAGCTGGCGGTGGTCGGCTTCGGCGACACCACCAACGGCCGCTTCGCCACCCCGGCGCTGTCCACGGTCAGCGTCAACGCCGATGCCATGGGCCAGCGCGTCGCCCAGGCGCTACTCGACCGCCTCGCGGGCGATCAAACTGCGGTAAGCCTCGACACCGGTTTCGCCCTGATCGAGCGCCAGAGTTCCTAGCCGCTTTTTTGCGCCCGGCCACAGATTTAACGGTTGAATGATAGCGTTATCTATTTAATGATAGCGCTATCGTTGTCAGACGACTTACAACCTAAGCCCGCTACACGATGTCAGCCCGCACACAAAAACAAACCAGTGGGAGTTCTCCATGCACGAAACCAAGCAGACGCGCGTCCGCTATCTGATCCTGTTCATGCTGTTCGTGGTGACCACGATCAACTACGCCGACCGCGCCACCATTTCCATCGCCGGCTCCGCCCTGCAAAAAGACCTCGGCATCAGTGCCGTCTCCCTCGGCTACATCTTCTCCGCCTTCGGCTGGGCCTATGTGCTCGGCCAGATCCCCGGCGGCTGGCTGCTCGATCGCTTCGGATCGAAGAAGGTCTATGCGGCGAGCATCTTCACCTGGTCGGTGTTCACCATGCTGCAAGGCTACATCGGTGAATTCGGCATCGGCACCGCGGTGTTCCTGCTGTTCGCCCTGAGATTCATGGTCGGCCTCGCCGAAGCGCCCTCCTTCCCCGGCAACGCCCGCATCGTCGCCGCCTGGTTCCCCACCAAGGAGCGCGGCACCGCCTCGGCCATCTTCAACTCGGCGCAATACTTCGCCACCGTGCTGTTCGCGCCGCTGATGGGCTGGATCGTCTACCACTTCGGCTGGCAGCACGTCTTCGTGGTGATGGGCGCCCTGGGCATCGCCTTCTCGGCGGTCTGGATGGCGGTGATCTACAGCCCCCGCGAACATCCCCGCGCCAACAGCGCCGAGGTCGAGTACATCGCCAGCAACGGCGGCCTGGTCGACCTGGACACCCCCGGCAAGAAGAGCGAAGGTCCGAAGTGGAGCTACATCGGCCAGCTGCTGACCAATCGCATGATGGCCGGCATCTACCTGGGCCAGTTCTGCATCAACGCCCTCACCTACTTCTTCCTCACCTGGTTCCCCGTGTACCTGGTGCAGGAACGCGGCATGACCATCCTCAAGGCCGGCATCATCGCCTCCCTGCCGGCCATCTGCGGCTTCATCGGCGGCGTGCTCGGCGGGGTGATCTCCGACTGGCTGCTGCGTCGCGGCAGCAGCCTGAGCGTGGCGCGCAAGACCCCCATCGTCGCCGGCATGCTGCTGTCGATGAGCATGATCCTCTGCAACTACGTCGACGCCGACTGGATGGTGGTGGGCTTCATGGCCATGGCCTTCTTCGGCAAGGGCATCGGCGCCCTGGGCTGGGCGGTGGTCTCCGACACCTCGCCCAAGCAGATCGCCGGCCTCTCCGGTGGCCTGTTCAACACCATCGGCAACCTGTCGTCCATCACCACCCCGATCATCATCGGCTACATCATCGCCGCCACCGGTTCCTTCAAGATGGCCCTGGTGTTCGTCGGTGCCAATGCCCTGGTGGCCGCCATCAGTTACCTGTTCGTCGTCGGCGAGATCAAGCGCGTCGAGTTGCGCGGCGTGCCCACGCCGCCTGCCGCAGCCCCGCTCGCCGCTGAAACCTCTCGCTGATCGCCAAGGAGCCCGACCATGACCCAATTCAACGCCACCCCCGCCCTGCACACCGGCACCCCGGTGGTCACCTCGCTGGAAGTCGTGCCCGTCGCCGGCCAGGACAGCATGCTGCTCAACCTGAGCGGCGCCCATGGCCCCTACTTCACCCGCAACGTGCTGATCCTCAAGGACAGCGCCGGCCGCACCGGCGTCGGCGAGGTGCCCGGCGGCGAGAGCATCCGCCAGACGCTGGAAGACGCCCGTCAATTCCTCATCGGCCAGCCGCTGGGGCAGTACCAGCGCATCCTCGGCCAGGTCCGCCAGGCCTTCGCCGGTCGCGATGCCAGCGGCCGTGGCCTGCAGACCTTCGATCTGCGCATCACCATCCACGCCGTCACCGCCCTGGAAGCCGCCCTGCTCGACCTGCTCGGCCAGCACCTGGAGGTGCCGGTGGCGGCCCTGCTCGGCGAAGGCCAGCAGCGCGACGCCGTGGAGATGCTCGGCTATTTGTTCTATGTCGGCGACCGCAACAAGACCACCCTGGACTACCGCAGCGAAGCCGAGAGCGACGACGCCTGGTTTCGCGTGCGCAACGAGGAAGCCCTGACCCCCGAGACCGTGGTGCGCCTGGCCGAGGCGGCCTATGACCGTTACGGCTTCAAGGACTTCAAGCTCAAGGGCGGCGTACTCAGCGGCGACGCCGAGATCGAGGCGGTCACCGCCCTGGCCGAGCGCTTCCCCGAGGCGCGCGTGACCCTGGACCCCAATGGCGCCTGGTCGCTCAAGGAAGCCATCCGCCTGTGCCGCGACCAGCACCATGTGCTGGCCTATGCCGAGGATCCCTGTGGCGCCGAGAACGGCTATTCCGGACGCGAGGTGATGGCCGAATTCCGCCGCGCCACCGGCCTGCCCACCGCCACCAACATGATCGCCACCGACTGGCGCCAAATGGGTCATGCCATCCAGCTGCAATCGGTGGATATCCCCCTGGCCGATCCGCACTTCTGGACCATGCAGGGCTCGGTGCGGGTGGCGCAGATGTGCAACGACTGGGGCCTGACCTGGGGTTCGCACTCCAACAACCACTTCGACATCTCCCTGGCCATGTTCACCCACGTCGCCGCCGCGGCGCCGGGCAAGATCACTGCCATCGACACCCACTGGATCTGGCAGGACGGCCAGCGCCTGACCCGGCAACCGCTGGAGATCAAGGGCGGCCTGGTGGCGGTGCCGCAGCAGGGTGGCCTGGGCGTGGAGCTGGACCTGGACGCCCTGGCCCGCGCCCACGAGCTGTACAAGTCCAAGGGCCTCGGCGCGCGCGACGACGCCATGGCCATGCAATTCCTCTCGCCCAACTGGACCTTCGATAACAAGAAGCCCTGCCTGGTGCGCTAGGCCCTTCGGCCCGCCAACAGCGCCCGCTCCGGACTCTCCGGGGCGGGCGCTGTTTCCGTTCCAGCGTCCGACACCTGGAATTACACCTACCGATAGCCTGCTAAGCGTTCGTTAAGCTCACCGGATGGACACTGACCCCAAGGTATCTCGCAACCCTGCCCGATACCCCCGCGGTTCCAGTTACTTTCGTATCCGGGAGAAGCACATGAACCTCAATCGTCGTATCGCCAAGAGCCTCCTCGTCCTGACCATCGCCTCGGTGTTTTCCACCGCCGCCCTGGCCGACACCCGACCCGACATCGCCACCCAGCAGGTCGCCACCCTGCCGGCGATCTCCCAGCAGGGACAGCAGGCCTTCATGGACGTGGTCGCCGCCCGCCAGGACCTCTTCGAGGCCCATGTCGATCAGGCCAAGCAGCACCTGGCCGCCGCCGAGAGCGCGCTGCAGACCGCCCAGACCGACAAGACCGCCTACCTCAAGTCGGCCAGGGACCTGCGCGGTCAGGACGGCAAACTCATGCAGGTCTCCGCGCAGGACGCCAAGGCCACGTCCTGGCTGCCGATCTGGAGCGGCATGGCGCTGCGTGACGACTATGTCGCCACCCCGGCCAAGAACCAGGCCGTGGTCCAGGCCAACGAGAAGATCCAGCAGGGCGATACCAAGGCCGCCGGCGAGATCCTCAAGGTGGCCGGCGTCGACGTCGACTACTCCACCGCCGTGCTGCCGGCCCAGGAAACCCTGGATCTGGTGCACCGGGCCAATCAGGAGCTGGGCCACGAGCAATACTGGCAGGCCAACCTGACGCTCAAGCAGGTGCAGAACAGCCTGAGATATGACAACGCCAACGTCGACGTGACCCCCACCGGCTGGTTCTCCAAGACCACCACGGTGTTCACCCCGGTCGACAAGACCTGAGCCGGTCGCGGCGGCCTGATGCAGGCGGGATCGTTAACTTCAGCGTAACGATTCCGCCTTCAGGTTGATTGAACGCCAGGGAGGCGAGGTCTAGGGTGACTCCACGACAGGTGATTCGTGGAGACTCCAATGACAACGACATCCCACCCACCGGCTCGGATCGCCAGGCGCCGCCGTGACAAGCAGCAGCGCCTGGACCGGGTGGCCGCGCTGGCCGATGGCAAGGTGCTGCCCACCGCATCCATCGTCGCGGCCCTGGAACAGCTGCTCGCCCCCGGCGACCGGGTGGTGCTGGAAGGCAACAACCAGAAGCAGGCCGATTTCCTCTCTCGCAGTCTCGCCCAGGTCGATCCGGCCCGGCTGCATGACCTGCACATGATCATGCCCAGCGTCGGTCGCGCCGAGCACCTGGATCTCTTCGAACGCGGCATCGCCCGCAAACTGGACTTCTCCTTTGCCGGCACCCAGAGCCTGAGGATCAGCCAGCTGCTGGAAGACGGGCTGCTGGAAGTGGGCGCCATCCACACCTACATCGAACTCTATGCCCGGCTGCTGGTGGACCTCATCCCCAAGGTGGTGCTCAGTGCCGGCTTCATGGCCGACCGCGCCGGCAACATCTATACCGGCCCCAGCACCGAGGACAGCCCGGCGCTGATCGAGCCGGCGGCCTTCAGCGACGGCATCGTCATCGTCCAGGTCAACCAGCTGGTGGACGACGTGTCCGAGTTGCCGCGGGTCGACATCCCCGCGGACTGGGTGGATTTCGTGGTGGTGGCCGACCGACCCTTCTATATCGAGCCGCTGTTCACCCGGGATCCCCGCCATATCAAGCCGGTGCATGTGCTGATGGCGATGATGGCCATCCGCGGCATCTACGAGCGCCACCAGGTGCAGTCGCTCAACCACGGCATCGGCTTCAACACCGCAGCCATCGAACTGATCCTGCCCACCTACGGCGAGCGCCTGGGCCTCAAGGGCAAGATCTGCCGGCACTGGACGCTCAATCCCCACCCCACGCTGATCCCGGCCATCGAGAGCGGCTGGGTGGAAAGCGTGCACTGCTTCGGCACCGAGCTGGGCATGGAGGGCTACATCGCCCAGCGCCCGGATGTCTTCTTTACCGGTCGCGACGGCTCGCTCCGCTCCAACCGCCTGCTCTGCCAGCTGGCTGGTCAGTACGCCGTCGACCTCTTTATCGGCGCCACCCTGCAGGTGGACGGCGATGGCCATTCCTCCACCGTGACCCGCGGGCGCCTGGCCGGCTTTGGCGGCGCGCCCAACATGGGTCATGACCCGCGCGGCCGCCGCCATCCCACCCCGGCCTGGCTGGACATGCGCCAACAGACGGGCGACAGCGCCCCGGCGCTGCTGGAGCGCGGCAAGAAGCTGGTGGTGCAGATGGTCGAGACCTTCCAGGAAGGCGGCAAACCCACCTTCGTCGACACCCTGGATGCCGTGGAGGTGGCGCGCAAGAGCGGCATGCCGCTGGCGCCCATCATGGTCTATGGCGACGACGTCACCCACCTGCTCACCGAGGAAGGCATCGCCTATCTCTACCGCGCCCGCTCCCTGGAAGAGCGCCGGGCGATGATCGCCGCCGTGGCCGGGGTCACCGCCATCGGTCTGCGCAGCGATCCGACCGAAGCGCGGCGGCTGCGCCAGGAAGGCCTGGTCGCGCTGCCCGAGGACCTCGGCATCCGCCGCACCGACGCCAGTCGCGAATTGCTCGCCGCCAAGAGCATCGGCGAACTGGTGGAATGGTCCGGCGGCCTCTATCAACCCCCGGCCAAATTCAGGAGCTGGTGATGCCCGCCCTCGCCCGTCTTGCCCCGTCTCCCGCCGAACGCCTGGCCGACCTGGCCGTGACGGCCCTGGTGGACGAAGCCGAACTTTCGCCCAAGCCGGCCCTGGTGGATCGTCGCGGCCAGGGTGCCCACCAGGACCTCAGCCTTGGCCTGATGCTGACCTCCGCCCAGGCGCTGAGGCCCTGTTTCCAGGCCATGGCCGAAGCCGCCGAGCTGGGGCTGCCCGCGGCCGACCTGCGCCGCCTGATCGGCCGCCTGGGTCGCGATGGCGAAGCCGCGATGCTGAGCGTGACCGGTGGCGTCAACACCCATCGCGGCGCCATCTGGGCGCTGGGGCTGCTGGTGACGGCGGCCATGCATTGGCGTCCTGGCTCTGCTGAGGCCTTGTGCCTTGCGGCAGGTCGCCTGGCTAGCCTCCCGGATCCTGATGCTCCCAGCACTCTGCCGAGCCATGGCCAGCGTGTCGCCCAACGTTATGGCGTCGGCGGCGCCCGGGCTGAAGCCGCCGCCGGCTTTCCCGCCATCCACCAGCGCGGCCTGCCGCAACTGCGCGCCAGCCGCCAAGGGGGTGCCGGCGAGCAGAACGCCCGCCTGGATGCCCTGCTGGCGATCATGACCCGGCTGGACGACACCTGCGTGCTGCACCGCGGCGGCCCCGTAGCCCTGGCGACCATGCAACAGGGCGCCCAGGCGGTGCTGGACGCCGGTGGCAGCGCCAGTCTGGCCGGCCGCCGCCAGCTGCTGGTCCTGGACCGGGAGCTGCTGGCCGCCAATGCCTCGCCCGGTGGGGCCGCCGATCTGCTGGCCGCCACCCTTCTCGTCGATCGCCTGGAGCCACGGCTCCCTGGAGACCTCTGATGGAACATTTCAGCTGCAGCTATCCGGCCAGCCAGCGCCGCCGGGGTCGGGCCCTGGTGGGTTGCGTCGGCTCGGGGGACCTGGAGGTCCTGCTCGAACCCGCCAACGCCGACTTCACCCTCAGGGTGACCACCTCGGTCAATGGCAGCGAACCGCGCTGGCGCGCCCTCTTCGACCGGCTGTTCGCCGCCCGTGACGACCTGCCGGCCCTGACCCTGGACATCCACGACTTCGGCGCCACCCCCGGCGTGGTGCGCCTGCGCCTGGAGCAAGGTCTGGAAACCCTCGACCTGGAGGAAGCCGCCCATGTCTGAAGCCACCCTTCCCGACGTGCAGGAATTGCTGCACAGCCGCAGCTTCGTCGAACTCGGTGCCCGCGAACGGGCGCGCACGGTGCTCGACGCCGGTAGCTTTCGCGAGCTGGTCGGGCCCTTCGAGCGGCTGATGTCGCCCTGGCTGCCCAGGCAGGGCATCGTCTGCCAGGCCGATGACGGCGTGGTGGTGGCCAAGGGGCTGATCGACGGCCAGCCGGCGGTGGTCTGCGCCATCGAAGGTGCCTTCCAGGGCGGCAGCATGGGCGAAGTGAGCGGCGCCAAGATCGCCGGGGCGCTGGAGCTGGCCCTGGAAGACAATCTCGCCGGCACCCCGACCCGTGCCGTGCTGCTGCTGGAAACCGGCGGTGTACGGCTGCAGGAAGCCAACCTGGGGCTGGCGGCCATCGCCGAGATCCAGGCCGCCATCGTCGCCCTGCGCAGCCACCAGCCGGTGATCGGTGTCATCGCCGGCAGCGTCGGCTGCTTTGGTGGCATGTCCATCGCCGCGGGGCTGTGCAGTCAGCTGATCGTCACCCGCGAGGCCCGCCTGGGCCTCAACGGGCCCCAGGTGATCGAGCAGGAAGCCGGGATCGAGGAATACGATTCCCGCGACCGCCCCTTCATCTGGAGCCTGACCGGCGGCGAGCAGCGGGTCGCCACGGGCCTGGCCGATGTCTTCGTCGCCGACGACAGCGCCGCCGTGACCGCCGCCATCCGCCAGGGCTTCACCCGGGGCGTTGCCGGCGCCTTGCGCAGCCAGCAGGCCGAACACTATCTGACGCGTCTTGCCGATCTCGACACCCGTCCCCAAGCGGACGCCGCCGCGGTCCGTGACCTCTATGCCGGAGACCAGCCATGAGCACCCAGCCTTCGCAACGCGGCCTGATCTGGTTCCAGGCCCTGGCCGGTCAGGGCGAGGCCGTCAACGGCCTGCCTGCCTCCCTGCGCGTCGCCGACCTCGAACTGGCCGGACGCCCCGCGCGCTGGCTGGCGGTGGTAGCGGATGCCGACAATCCCTTTCCCCGCGCCCGCCAGGGCGAGGTGGGCCTGCTGGAGGGCTGGGGCCTGGCCCGGGCCATCCAGCAGGCCATCGCCGAAGATCGTGACGCCGCGGTGAAACGCACCCTGATCGCCCTGGTGGACGTGCCCAGCCAGGCCTATGGGCGCCGCGAGGAAGCCTATGGCATCCATCAGGCCCTGGCCGGGGCCGCCGGGGCCTATGCCGAGGCGCGTCTGGCCGGGCATCCGGTGCTGGGCCTGCTGGTGGGCAAGGCCATGTCCGGCGGCTTCCTTGCCCATGGCTACCAGGCCAATCGCCTGCTGGCCCTGCGCGATCCCCAGGTGCAGGTGCATGCCATGGGCAAGGCCTCGGCGGCGCGGGTCACCCTGCGCAGCGTCGAGGAGCTGGAGCGCCTGGCGGCGGACATCCCGCCCATGGCCTATGACCTGGACAGCTATGCCTCCCTGGGCCTGCTCTGGCGCCAGCTGGAAGTGGCCCAGCCCGACCAGCCCTCGGCCGAAGCTGTGCAGCAGGTGCGCCAGGCCCTGGCCGACGCCCAGGCGGATGTCCTGGCCAGCGGAGCCACCGATCTCAGGCTGCGGCTGGATGGCGCCAATCGCGCGGCCTCTCGCGAGGTGCGCGAACGCCTGAGAGCGGAATGGAGCGCGTAATGGGCGGGCGGTCGATGGGAGCCCAATACAGACCCCACGACCTGCTCTGGGGCCTGACGCCGGATGGCCTCTCGCCGGAAGCCCCGGCCTGGGCGGCAGAGGTTGTCCAGGCCGGGCTGCCGGTGGTAGTCCGCCGTGCGGTACCCGAAACAGACCTCATCCCGGTCGGCCTGCGCGGCACCACCCGCGCCGAACGGCTGGCGGCCTGGCTGGAGCCTGCTGCCGTGAGACGCCAGCTCTCACCCGAGGCGCTGAGAGTCTCCAGTGATTGCCGTCACCTGCCCGTCTTCTCGACCCTGGCCTTTATCGAACCGCTATTGGATGACCTGGGGCTGCCCTGGGGGCCCACCGGCGCTGCGGGTTATGAATTGGCCTCCGGCTGGCCGGCGCTGCATGCCGGGAGCGATCTGGATCTGCTGATCCGCTGCGCCGCTCCACTGTCGCGCGACCAGGCCCGGGCCTTGCTGACGTCCCTGCAGGGGCAAGCGCTGTGTCGTCTGGACATCCTGCTGGAAACTCCGCTCGGCGGCGTGGCCCTGGCCGATTGGGCCGGAGAGGCCCCACGCGTGCTGCTCAAGACCACTGCCGGCCCCGGGCTGGTAGGCGATCCCTGGCCGGAGGCGCGCGCCGCATGAGCACCCTCTTCCAGTTTCCCGGCCAGGGCGCCCAGCGGCCCGACATGCTGCACGCTCTGCCCGACGACGCCGAGATCCGGCGGACGCTGGCGGAAGCCGCCGAGGTGCTGGACACCGACCCCCTGAGCCTGGACTCCGCCCAGGCCCTGGAACACACCCGCGCCGTGCAGCTCTGCCTGCTGATCGCCGGCGTCGCCACGGCGCGCCTGCTCTTGAGTCGCGGCCCGGCGCCGCAACTGGTGGCCGGGCTGTCCATCGGCGCCTATGCCGCCGCGGTGGTGGCCGAGGCCCTGGGCTTCGCCGATGCCCTGCGCCTGGTGGCCCGCCGCGGTGAATTGATGCAGGCGGCCTACCCGTCCGGCTACGGCATGCTGGCGATCCTTGGCCTGGGGCGCGGTGCGGTCGAGAAGCTGGTCTCTGACCACCAGCGTCCTGACGCGCCGCTGTACCTGGCCAACGCCAATGCCGAGCAGCAATACGTGGTGGCGGGGAGCGACGCGGGCCTGGCCACGCTGGCCGAGGCGGCGCGCACCGAGGGCGCGGCGGCGGCCAAGCGCCTGGCCATGAGCGTGCCCTCCCATTGCCCGCTGCTGGCGGAGGCTGCCACGACCCTGGACCAGGCCTTCGCCGGCGTCGAGCTGCGCGCGCCGCGCCTGGCCTATCTGAGCGGTACCTCGGCACGGCGGCTGGTGCGCGCCGAACAGCTGCGCGACGACCTGGCCTTCAACATGGCGCGGCCCATCGAATGGCACGCCACCCTGGAAGCCGCCCGCGAGCGCGGCGTGCGCCTGGCCATCGAGCTGGCGCCGGGCAGCGTGCTCACCCAGCTGGCCAGGCGCGTGCTACCCGCCAGCGGCGTTCTGGCCTGGCAGGATACCCACCCCGATACCCTGGACGCGCTGCGGCGCGAGGAGGCGGCGCGACTGGACTGAGCTTTTCGCACGAGTCGGCCGCCCTCACCCCGGCCCTCTCCCAGAGGGAGAGGGGGTAAGAGCGGGAGCCGTGCCAGGCTTACACCCAACCTACAGGAACAACGGAGACCTTCAGACAGGGCGGCTGCCCTCACCCCTGCCCTCTCCCTCAGGGAGAGGGGGCAAGAGCGGGAGCGCTGCCCCAGGCTTCACCCCACCCCAAGCACAACCGAGGACAACAACAATGATCATCTACGGTGTAGCGCTTCTGGCCGTCTGCATGCTTGCAGGCGTCATCATCGGCGACTTCCTGGGCGTCCTGCTCGGGGTCAAGTCCAATGTCGGCGGGGTGGGCATCGCCATGCTCCTGCTGATCTGCGCCCGGCTCTACATGGAGCGGCATGGCGGCATGAGCAAGGAATGCGAATTCGGCGTCGGCTTCTGGGGCGCGCTGTACATCCCGGTGGTGGTGGCCATGGCGGCCCAGCAGAACGTGGTCACCGCCCTGCACGGCGGACCGGTGGCGGTGCTGGCCGCCGTGGGCGCCGTGGGGATCTGCGGCTTGACCATCGCCCTGATCAGCCGCAGCCATCGCGGCGAACCGCTACCGCCCTTGCCGGACGCCGCCGTGGCCCCCGCGCCAGCGGTCACCCATGCCGCACCGGTCGGAGGTCGCTAGGATGAACGACATCATCACCAAAGCCCTGCAACACAACGGCCTGGTCGCCGCCTTCGCGCTGATCGGCCTGATCATGTGGATCTCGGTGATCCTTTCGCGCCGACTGACCTTTGGCCGGGTGCACGGCTCGGCCATCGCCATCGTCATCGGCCTGGTGCTGGCCTGGGTCGGCGGGACCGTCACCGGGGGCCAGAAAGGCCTGGCCGACCTCGCGCTGTTTTCCGGTATCGGTCTGATGGGCGGCGCCATGCTGCGCGACTTCGCCATCGTCGCCACCGCCTTCGAGGTCCAGGCCACCGAGGCGCGCAAGGCCGGAATGATCGGCGCCGTGGCCCTGCTGCTCGGCACCGTGCTGCCCTTCATCGTCGGCGCCGCCGTGGCCTGGGCCTTCGGCTACCGCGACGCGGTGAGCATGACCACCATAGGCGCGGGCGCGGTGACCTACATCGTCGGCCCGGTGACCGGCGCCGCCCTGGGCGCCAGCTCCGACGTCATGGCGCTGTCCATCGCCACCGGCCTGATCAAGGCGATCATCGTCATGGTGGCGACGCCCGCGTCGGCGCGCCTGCTGGCGCTGGACAACCCGCGCTCGGCGATGGTCTTCGGCGGTCTGGCCGGCACCGTCAGCGGCGTCACCGCGGGGCTCGCCGCCACCGACCGCCGCCTGGTGCCCTATGGCGCCCTCACCGCCACCTTCCATACCGGCCTGGGCTGCCTGTTGGGTCCGTCGCTGCTGTTTTTCTGCGTGCGGGCGCTGGTGGGTTAGTTGCGCGCGTACATCCGGCATTCGGCGACGAAGGCCAGCAGATTGGGATCGCGCTCGCGGCTGCGCAGAAAGACCGCGCCGATGCGCTGCTGCAGCCGGTAGCGCGGGGCCAGGGGCAGCAGCTTGAGGCGGTTCTGGTAGACCGCCTCGACCCGCCCGGGCAGCAGGGCGTAGCCCACCCCGGAGCTGACCATGCTCATCAGCGAGAAGATGTCGTTGACCTGCATGATCACCTCCGGCTCGAAGCCGGCCTGGGCGAACACCTGGCGGCCGTCGCGAAAGGTGGCGAAGCCCTGGGTCAGGGTCACGAAGGGCACCCCGGCGAGATCGCGCAGGTCCACCTCGGCCTGGTCGGCGAAGGGCGAGTCGCTGGGTGCGGCCAGGAAGATGTCGTCGCTGAACAGCTCGACGCTCTCGCAATCGGCATCCACCACGGCGTCGTCCAGGGCCACCAGCATGGCGTCCAGCTTGAAGTCGTGCAGCTGTTCGGCGAGATCGGCGTTGGAACCCAGCACCAGGTCGATGTTGAGTTCGCTGCGCCTGAGCTTGAGGCCCATGATCAGCTGGGGCACGGTCTTGACCGTCAGCGAATAGAGCGCACCCAGGCGAAAGCGATCGGCCGAGAAGCCCGCCGCCTGCCGGGTCAGCCGCACCGTCTCGGCCAGGTCCTGCATCAGTCGCTCGGCCCGCGCCTCCAGCACGAAGGCGCCGTCCAGCGGCGTCAGGGTACGCCCCTCATGCTTGAACAGCGGACAGCGCAGGGCGTTTTCCAGTGAATGGATGGCGCGGTGCACGCTGACATGGCTGGTGCCCAGCTCGGCGGCGGCCCGCGCCAGATTGCGACTGCGCATGAAAGCCAGAAAGATCTCCAGCTTGCGCAGGGTGAGTTCATCGGTATCGGACATGGCGGCCAGCGGGCGGTGAGAGACAGCTGATCACCTTGCCCGGATGGGCGGGCGGCGTCGAGTCTTCGAATCGCCCTGGCGGCGCCTGGCTTCCTCAGTGCACTCCCTGAGGTAACCAGGCGCCCTTTCCCCGCCCTACAACCAACCCTTGATCTGCTGGCAGACCGCCGTGGTGGAGATGCCGTAGCGGTCGTGCAAGGTCGGCAGCGCGCCGGCGTCGAGGAAGGCGTCGGGCAGCGCGATCTGGCGGAAGGTGGGCGTCACGCCGTTGCGCAACAGGGTGGTCGCGACGGCCTCCCCCAGGCCACCGATCAGCGAATGATTCTCCGCCGCCACCACCAGCCGCCCCGGCTTGCGGGCTTCCGCCAGGAGGGTCGCTTCGTCCAGCGGCTTGATGGTCGGCACGTGCAGCACCGAGACGTCCACGCCATCCGCGGCCAGGGCCTCGGCGGCCTCCAGGGCGCGCATGGTCATCAGGCCGGTGGACACCACCAGCACGTCGCGACCGGGGCGCACCACCTGGGCCTTGCCCAGCTGGAAGCGGTAGTCGTAGCGGTCCAGCACCAGGGGCACGTTGCCGCGCAGCAGGCGCATGTAGACCGGCCCCTGGTGGGCGGCGATGGCCGGCACCGCCTGCTCGATCTCCAGGGCATCGCAGGGGTCGATCACCATGAGGTTGGGCATGGCGCGAAAGATCGCCAGGTCGTCGGTGGCCTGGTGGCTGGGGCCGTAGCCGGTGGTCAGCCCGGGCAGGCCGCAGACGATCTTGACGTTGAGATTCTCCTCCGCGATGGCCATGCAGATGAAGTCGTAGGCGCGGCGCGAGGCGAACACCGCATAGGTGGTGGCGAAGGGCACGCAGCCTTCGCGGGCCATACCGGCGGCGGCGCTCATCAGCAGCTGCTCGGCCATGCCCATCTGGTAGAAGCGCTCGGGATGCGCCTTGGCGAAGATGTGCAGGTCGGTGTACTTGGCAAGGTCCGCGGTGAGGCCGACGATGTCCTGGCGCTGTTCGGCCAGGGCCGCCAGGGCATGGCCGAACGGGGCTGGTCGGGTCGGCTGGCCCTCGGCGGCGATGCTGGCGATCATCGCCGAGGTGGTCAGGCGTGGCTTGGTGGCGGTGGTAGTCATCAGAAGTCCCTCCCGGCATCCAGGGCGTCGAGGGCCAGGGCCCATTCGTGCGCCTCGACGCGGATGAAGTGAGTCTTGTCGCGGGTTTCCAGGAAGGGCACGCCCTTGCCCATGCGGGTATCGCAGAGAATGATCCGGGGCTGCGCGCCCGGGTGCTGGCGAGCCCGGTCGAAGGCGGCGACCAGCGCCGCGCGGTCGTTGCCGTCGACGCGCTGGACGAACCAGCCGAAGGCCTGCCAGCGCTCGGCGAGGGGCTCGAAGGCGAGGATCTCGCGGCAATGGCCGTCGGCTTGCTGGTTGTTCACGTCCACCAGGGCGATGAGATTGTCCAGTTGCCAGTGGGAAGCCGACATGGCCGCTTCCCAGGTGGCGCCTTCGTTGAGTTCGCCATCGGAGAGCAGGTTGTAGACGAAGGATTTCGACTGCTTGCGCTTGAGGCCGAGGCAGGCGCCCACGGCGATGCCCAGGCCCTGGCCGAGGGAACCGCCGGTGATCTCCATGCCGGGGGTGTAGGCAGCCATGCCCGACATGGGCAGGCGGCTGTCGTCGCAGCCATAGGTCTCCAGTTCTTCCTGCGGCACGATCCCGGCCTCGATCAGCGCGGCATAGAGGGCGATGGCGTAGTGGCCGATGGACAGGTAGAAGCGATCGCGCCCTTCCCATTCGGGCTCCTGGGGCTGGTAGCTCAGGGCATGGAAGTAGGCGACCGCCAGGACGTCGGCGACGCCCAGGGCTTGGCCGACATAACCCTGGCCCTGGATCTGGCCCATGCGCAGGGCATGGCGGCGGATGTTGTGGGCGCGCTCGGCCAGCGAGAGCGTTGCGGGTTGTGGCGAAGAAGCGGTCATGATCTGTACCTCGATTAGCGATTGACCAGGGCGGCGGGAATGCGCAGGACCAGCGTGGCGCCGATCACCAGCACCCCGGTGATGAGGAACATGCCGATGGCGCTGGAGCCGGTGCTGGTGGTGATCCAGCCGATCAGGTAGGGCGAGCAGAAGCCGGCCAGGTTGGCGAAGCTGTTCACCGCGGCGATGCCGGCGGCGGCGGTGACCCCGCCCAGCAGCGTGGTGGGCAGCATCCAGAACAGCGAGGACGCGGAGAGGATGCCGGCCGCGGCCAGGCACAGGCTGAGGATCGACAGGGTGACGTTGTGGCCGAACACCGCGGCGAGGCTGAGGCCGCAGGCGCCCAGCAGCATGGGAATCACCAGGTGCCAGCGGCGCTCGCGGTGCCTGTCCCCACTGCGCCCGGCCAGCAGCATGGCGACGATGGCGCACATATAGGGCAGGCTGGTGAGCAGGCCGATGTGCAGCGGATCGGCGACCCCCGAATTGCGCACCAGGGTCGGCAGCCAGAAGGTGATGGCGTACTGGCCCATGACCACGCAGAAGTAGATGGCGGCCAGCAGCCACAGCCGGCGATCACGGATGAAGTCGCGCACGCTGGCGTGTTCGGTCTTGTGCTGGTTGTCCTCGGCCAGCTCCTTCTGGATCAGCGCCTTTTCCTCGTCGTCCAGCCAGGTCGCCTGGTGCACGCCATCCTTGAGGTAGCCGAGCACCATCAGCCCCACCACCACCGTGGGGATGGCTTCGATGACGAACATCCACTGCCAGCCAGCCCAGCCGTGGACGCCGGCGAACTGATTCATGATCCAGCCCGACAGCGGTCCGCCGATCATGCCCGACAGCGGAATGGCGACGAACCAGAGCACCGTCATGCGGGCGCGGCGGTAGGAAGGAAACCAGTAGGTGAGATAGAGCAGCAGGCCCGGCGCCAGGCCGGCCTCGGCCACGCCGAGCAGGAAGCGCAGCAGGTAGAACTGCCAGGCCGTCTCGACGAAGGCGAACATCCCGGAAAGGATGCCCCAGGTGATCATGATGCGGGCGATCCAGCGGCGGGCGCCGACCTTGTGCAGGATGATGTTGCTGGGCACCTCGCAGAGAAAATAGCCGAGGAAGAACATGCCGGCGCCAAGGCCGTAGACGGCTTCGCTCAGGGCCAGGTCGTTCATCATCTGCAGCTTGGCGAAGCCGACGTTGACCCGGTCCAGATAGGCGCAGAAGTAGCACAGCATCAGGAAGGGCATCAGCCGCCAGGCGGTCTTGCGATAGGCGTTGGCGCGCGCCGAGGTGGCCGCTGCCAGGGTGAGCGTAGTCATGGTCTGATCTCTTGTTGTTATGGACGCCGCAGACGCGGCGCCCTTGTCGATGCAGAGCGTTGAAAACGAGGGGGCGATCAGTGGATCAGCATGCCGCCGTTGACGTCCAGGGTGACGCCGGTCAGGTAGCCGGAGAGATCGCTGGCCAGGAACAGCGCGGCATTGGCCACGTCCCTGGGCTCGCCCAGGCGACCCAGGGGGATGCCGTCGATGATCGACTGGCGGCGCTCGTCATGCATCAATCCGCCGGTGATATCGGTCTGGATCAGGCCGGGGGTCAGGGCATTCACGCGGATGCCGTCCGGCCCGAATTCCCGCGCCATGGCCCTGGTCAGGCCCAGCACCCCGGCCTTGGCGGCGCTGTAGTGGGGACCGCCGAAGATGCCGCCGCCGCGCTGGGCGGACACCGAGGACAGGCAGACGATGCTGCCACCGCCCTGCTCGCGCATGGCCGGGATCACCGCCTGGGACATCAGCAGGGTGCCGCGCAGGTTGACGTCGAGGATACGGTCGTAGTCGGCGCGGCCGATCTCCAGGGTCTTCACCGGCTGGGTGATGCCGGCGTTGTTGACCAGCACGTCGAGGCGACCGTAGTGGGCGAGCGCCTGGTCGACCGCGGCCCTGACCTGGGCCTCGTCGGCCACGTTGGCCGCCAGGCCCAGGTGACCTTCGCCGAGGCTGGCAGCGGCATCCCGCGCGGCGCTGGCATCGAGGTCGAGGATGATGACCCGCGCGCCCTGGGCGGCAAAGGCCTGAGCGGTGGCGCGGCCAATACCGCGGGCGGAGGCGGCGCCGGTGACGAGGGCGATCTTGTCTTGCAGCAGCAGGGAATGCAGGGGCATGACGCTATCCTTCTTGTTGTTGTGGAGGGCTGTCGCTGAGGGCCAGAGTGCCCTCGCCCCAGGGCCCCAGCAACGCAGCCTGCGTCAGACCGTGCTGAATAAAATTCATGCCTGCGGCTTGGCAGTCGGGTCTTACCACCTGAGAATCGACCTCGAACTGGCCACAGGACCCGCGACTCATGGATTCCGGCAAGACGCTTTCCCTGCCACCCCTGAAAGCCCTTCAAGCCTTCGAGCAGACCGCCCGCTTCGCCAACGTCGCCCGCGCGGCCGAGCAACTGGCGCTGACGCCCTCGGCGGTCAGCCATCAGCTGGCCAAGCTCGAAGCCCTGGTGGGGCGCGCCCTCTTCGTCCGCGGCGCGCGCGGCATGACCCTGACCCCGGCCGGGGAGCAATACCTCGAAGAGGTCAGCGAGGTGCTGCATCGGCTGGCCATGGCCACGGATCGCGCCGCCAGCGATGCCGGCCTGGAATGCCTGCGCCTGCACTCGGCGCCGAGCTTCGGCCTGCTCTGGCTGATGCCACGGCTGGAACAGTTCCGCCAGAGCCATCCCGACCTGCAGATCAATCTCTCCTGCTCCTACGAATCCCTGCATTTCAGCCGCGACAAGGTCGACATCGACATCCGCCACGGCCTGCCCAGCTGGCCGAACCTGGAGATCCGCACCCTGCAGCGCGAACGCCTGGCGGTCCTGGCCGCACCGCAGTTGCTGGAAAAACGTCCGATCCAGTCGCCGGCGGATCTGCTGCACAGCGAGCTGATCCTGTCCGAGGCCACCCTGATGAAGTGGCCCAACTGGTTCGCCCAGCAGGGCCTGGCGCTGCCGGAACGCCCCTACACCCTGAGTTTCGATCGCTCCTACATGACCCTGGAAGCCGCCCGCCATGGCCTGGGCTTCGCCCTGGAGAGCACGGTGCTGGCAGCGGACTATCTGGCCCGCGGTGATCTGGTGCGGGTGCTGCCCCAGGACGACGACCTGCCGGTGGCCGCTCACCATCTGGTGTTTCCCCGGGCGCACTCGCGCTACGCCCGGGTGCGGCGCTTTCTGGACTGGCTGCAACAGGAACTGGGCCAGCCCTTCGAGTACTAGAGCACCTGCAGCCGCTCCCTGAGCAAGTCGACGAAGGCCTGGGCCGCCGGGGTGAGGCTGCGCCCGGTGGGGGTCAGGATGCCCAGCGGCCGGGCCAGGCTCTCGCCGCGGACCGGCAGGGCCACCACCGGGGCCTCGCCACCCGCCGATTCCGGCAGCAGGGCCAGGCCCTGCCCGGCCGCCACCAGGGCCAGCAGGGTGCTCATGTAGTTGGCCTCCAGGGCCGCCACCAGGCGCAGGCCGGCGGCGGCGAAAGCGAAGTCCAGGCACTCGCGCACGCTGCTGTCACGCCCCGTGAGCAGCAGGGGCACGGCGTCCAGTTCGGCCAGGGTAATTTCGGTGCGGCCTGTCCAGGGATGGTCGCGGGGGACGAACAGCTGCAGGTGATCGACGTACAGCGGCTGGAAGTCCAGGCCCACGGCCCGTGGGCGGACGCCGATGCCCAGGTCCACCTGCCCTTCCCTGACCAGCGCCTCGACCCGGCCGGCCACCACGTCCTGCAGGCGGACCTCGATGGCCGGATGACGGGCCTGGAAGGTCTTCAGCAACTCGGGAAAGGGTCCCATGAAAAAGGACGGCAAGGCCGCCAGGGTGATCCGCCCGCGGCGCAGGCCGGCCAGGTCCCGGGCGTGGGTCTGGACATCGCCCAGGTCCACCAAGATGCGCTCCAGGGGGCCGCGCAATTCTTCCCCGGCGGTGGTCAGCTGGACCCGCCGCGGGGTGCGCTCCAGCAGTTGCACCTCCAGCCAGGCTTCGAGTTGCTGGATCTGCACGGTGAGCGCCGGGGGTGACAGGTGCAACTCCTCCGCCGCCCGGGCGAAGGAGCCCTGGCGGGCCACGGCGAGAAAGGCCTGCACATGCTGGAGCAGATTCTTCATTTTGTTTTTCTGAACGCCGCTTCGGAAGATTCCAATTTACAGGACATCGGACGTCTTCGAATACTGGACCCACAACAACAAAACCTCCCGTGCGCCCGCCTGCCGCGCCACGGTCCAAGGAGTCCGCCATGCTCGCCCTGCTCGGTGTCGTCACCATTCTCGCGTTGCTCGTCGCGGTCATGAGCAAACGCGTCTCGCCCCTGGTCGCCCTGATCGTCATCCCCATCGCCGCGGCCCTGATCGGTGGCTTCGGCCTGGGCACCAGCGCCTTCATCATCGCCGGCATCAAGGGTGTCGCCCCGGTGATCGGCATGTTCGTCTTCGCCATCCTGTTCTTCGGCATCATGACCGACGCCGGGATGCTCGATCCCATCATCGACCGCATCCTGCGCACCGTCGGCACCCGGCCGACGCGCATCGTCTGCGGCAGCGCCCTGCTCGCCCTGCTGGTGCACCTGGACGGCTCCGGCGCGGTGACCTTCCTGGTGACCATTCCCGCCATGCTGCCGCTCTATACCCGCCTGGGCCTGGACCGGCGCATCCTCGCCTGCGTGGCCGCCATGGCCGCCGGGGTCAACTTCCTGCCCTGGACCGGGCCGGTGCTGCGCTCGTCGGCCGCCCTGCACGTGCCGGTGGCCGACCTCTTCCAGCCGCTGATCCCGGTGCAGCTGGTGGGCCTGGCCTTCGTCTTCGCCAGCGCCTGGTGGCTCGGGCGGCGCGAGGAGAAGCGCCTGACCCTGGCTGGCCAGGCGCCGTGGCTGGCCGGCGGCGGCGCCGGTGCCGCGCCGGAGCGGGTGCTCAGCGAGGCCGAACGTGCCTTGCGTCGCCCGCAGCGCTTCTGGATCAACCTGCTGCTGACCCTGGTGGTGATGGGCGTGATGATCGCCGGCTGGGTCGATCCAGTGGTGATGTTCATGCTTGGCACCGTGGCCGCGCTGTGCCTGAACTACCCCTCGGTGGACGCCCAGAAGGCGCGCATCGACGCCCATGCCAAGACCGCCCTGACCATGGCCAGCATCCTCTTCGCCGCCGGGGTCTTCACCGGCATCATGCAGGGCAGCGGCATGCTCAAGGCCATGGCCCAGGTGGCGGTGGCCGGCATCCCCGCCGGGCATGGCCAACTGATCCCGGCGGTGGTGGGTTTCCTCTCCATGCCGCTGAGCCTCCTGTTCGATCCGGATTCCTTCTACTTCGGCGTCATGCCGGTGATCGCCGAGGTTGGCCGCAACCTGGGAGTCGATCCGCTGCAGGTGGCCCAGGCCTCGCTGCTCGGGGTGCACACCACCGGCTTCCCGGTCAGCCCCCTGACCCCGGCGACCTTCCTGCTGGTGGGCCTGTGCAAGCTGGACCTGGCCGATCACCAGCGTTTCACCATCCCCTTCCTGTTCGCGGCCTCGGTGCTGATGACCCTGGCCGCCCTGCTCCTGGGAGTCTTCTAGATGAGCCGTCTTCTTCGCATCGGCTGCGGCGCCGGCTATTCCGGCGATCGCATCGAACCCGCCGTGGAGCTGGCCGAGCACGGCCGGCTCGACTACCTGGTCTTCGAATGCCTGGCCGAACGCACCATCGCCCTGGCGCAACAGGCGCGGCTGGCCGATCCCGAGGCCGGTTTCGATCCGCTGCTGGAAGCCAGGATGCGCCGTATCCTGCCGCTGCTGAATAAGGCCGGACGGCCGCGCCTGCGAGTAGTCACCAACATGGGCGCCGCCCATCCCTCCGCCGCGGCGCGCAAGGTCGCGGCCCTGGCGCGGGAGCTGGGCGTAACCGGTCTGAAGATCGCCGCTGTGGCCGGCGACGACGTGCTGGCCCAGTTGCCCGCCGACGCCCGGCTGGACAACGGCCAGACCCTGGCCGAACTGGGCGACCGATTGATCTCGGCCAACGCCTACCTGGGCGTGGAAGGCATCGTCCAGGCCCTGCAGGCGGACGCCGATGTCATCATCACCGGGCGGGTGGCCGATCCCTCGCTGTTCCTGGCGCCGCTGGTGCATGAATTCGGCTGGGCGGCAGATGACTGGGAGCGTCGCGGACGCGGCACCCTGGTCGGCCACCTGCTGGAATGCGCCGGCCAGGTCACCGGTGGCTACTTCGCCGACCCTGGCTACAAGGACGTCCCCGACCTCGCCCGCCTGGGCTTTCCCCTGGCCGAGGTGGACGCCGACGGCCAGGCGACCCTGACCAAGGTCGCCGGCTCCGGCGGCTGCGTGACCCCGGCGACCTGCACCGAACAACTGCTCTATGAGGTCCACGACCCGGCGGCCTACCTGACGCCGGACGTCACCGCCGACTTTTCCGGCGTCGCCCTGGAGCAGTCCGCACCCGACCGGGTCGCGGTCAGCGGGGCCCGGGGCAAGCCGCGCCCGGAACAGCTCAAGGTCTCGGTGGGCTATCGCGACGGCTGGCATGGCGAAGGCCAGCTCTCCTACGCCGGACCGGGTGCCCTGGCGCGTGCCCGCCTGGCAGCGGAAGTGGTACGCGAACGCCTGCAACTCTGCGGCGTACCGGTCGAGGAATTGCGCTGCGAACTGATCGGCTGTGATGCGCTGCATGGAGAAACCCTAGCGGCCAGGGCCGCTGGCGAACCCTGGGAGGTGCGCCTGCGCGTCGTCGGCCGCTGCGCCAGCCGGGCGGCGGCGGTGCAGATCGGCAACGAGGTGGAAACCCTGTACACCAATGGCCCGGCTGGCGGTGGCGGCGCCACCAAGGCGGTCCGCGAGATCATCGCCGTGGCCTCGCTGCTGTGGCCGCGTGCGGCCGTCACCCCTGCCCTGGAGCTGGAGACGCTGCCATGAAATTGCGCGAGATCGCCCACGTCCGTACCGGCGACAAGGGGGACATTTCGAACATGGCGGTGATCGCCTATCGCCGCGAAGACTTCGACCGCCTGCGCCAGGCGCTTACCGCGGAACGGGTCGCCGCCTGGTTCGCCGACAGTCGCCCGGCCGATGCCGCGCCGGTGCGCCGCTACGAATTGCCGGCCCTGGGCGCGCTGAACTTCGTGCTGCCCGGTGCCCTGCGCGGCGGCGTCACCCGCTCGCTGGCGCTGGACGCCCACGGCAAGGGCCTTGGTGCGGCGCTGCTGGATCTGGAGCTGGAGGACTAGAGACGCCGCTCAACCCGGAGTACCGACCCCCGCGCAGGGCAGCCGCGTCAGCAGAACGGTATCCTTGTCGAGGGGCACCTGGGCACCCTTGCGTCTGAGTTCGTTGATGGCGTGCAGCAGGATCAGATTGACCTGTTCCACCTCACGCATGTCGTCCGCCTTCAGCAGGCGCGACACCCGCACATTGCGATCGGCCTCGATGAGGGTGATCAGCAAGCCGTCGCTGCGCCGCTCCAGCTCGTGGCGCACGGGCGGATCGAGTTGGGCCAAGCGTTCATGCAACCTGTCCATCAGCAGGGCTCCCGGAGGAACGTCACCCTGTTCAGGCTAGCCGCCTCGGTGGAGAACGCAAGGCCTCTACTCGGGACCTGTCCGCCGACGGGAGATACCAGCGGGTTCTGAGCAGGCGCTGGCGCGGAAGCAGGACGCAAGGCTGTCACGAAGCTGCCATCCACTACCGGCACGCTGGACCTCTTGACCACCACGCCGTGGCAGAGGCCCATCCATGGATACTCGTCCCGCCATCCGTCCGCTCGATCCTTTCGCCACGCCATCGCAAAGGCTGGCGCTGGCTAACGACCTTGACCACTGCCGCTCCGCCGAGGCGCACGGCCAGCGCATCGCGCTGGCCACCCAGCGGCTGATCGCGCTCGGGCATCGACGAATCCTGCTGGTCACCGCCGGTGAGCCGCCAATCGCCGACTTGCAGGCTCACAGTCAGGTCATGCTGGCGGAGGGGTTGCCCCTGTTGCCCTGCCTGGAGCTCGATCCGGCAGCCATCCTGTGTGGGCCGGAGCTCGCCACCCGCCTGCAAGGCGCTGCTCCGACCGCCCTGCTCTGCACCCGGGCTATCCTGGCCCAGACACTCCAGACCGCCCTCTACCCTGGCGCGCTACGCTCGCTGACCATCACCGGTCCCGAAGCGCGTACTGGGGCAGATAGCGCGTCCTGGCACTAGCTAGGACGTCCATGCCTTAGAAATTCGAACCCCGGATAGTCCGTCCCGCCTGATCGGGCTGCTGCAGATTACCCGAGGTGGCGGCCTTGGCCGGATTCCAGTCGATCTCGGCGCGCTGGACCGCGGCCGCGGTGAAGCGCTCGTTGAGCTCCGGCGCCAGGCGATGCCCCCAGTAGGCCAGCTTGGCCTTGTAGCCCACGGTGATTTCCTTTTGTGGCTGCAGCAGCGCGCCGACGATGGCCTGCACCGCCTTGTCCGGCGAATCCTTGGTGGGCAGGTCGGCGCGGTGGCCGGTGTAGGTGGCGGCATGGCCCCAGATCGGCGTATCCAGCGCCCAGGGCAGCACTGTCGACAGCTGGATGTTCGGCTGTCGTCCACGGCGCAATTCCTGCTGCAGCACCCGACCGAGACTGAGCACCGCGGCCTTGGATGCCGAATAGGACGCCTGGTAGGCGTGGGGAATCTCGCCGTCCACCGAGGCCACGTTGACCAACCGGCCGTAGCCCTGGCGGCGGAAACGCTGCAGGGCCAGGTGGCTGCCGATCACCACACCCTTCACATTGGTATCCAGCAGGCGCAGGTGGTCTTCCAGGGGCACCTCTTCGAAACGCCCCACCGCCACCACGCCGGCATTGTTGATCCAGCCGTCGATGCGGCCGAAGCGCTGCTCGGCCTGCTCGGCCAGGGCGGTCATCTGCGCCACGTCGGCCACGTCGGTGGGCACTGCCAGGGCGGCCACGCCCAGGGCCTGGACCTCGACCGCGAGGGCTTCCAGCGCCTCGCTGCGCCGCGCGGCCAGCACCAGGTTGGCACCGTGCCGGGCCAGCGCCAGGGCCACGCCGCGGCCGACGCCACTGGAGGCGCCGGTCACGACGATAGTCCGGCCATTCAGCTGCTGGTGATCGATCTGCGGCGAACGCCGGGACGAGGTGCGATTCAGCAGAGCCAGGGCGGCAGGCAGGGCAAGCAACAGCGGCAGGGTACGCATCAGGGGGGCTTCCTCAGGGTCTGTGTCTGAGGTGTGACTCCTGGGCGACCGCGCTGACGTCCCGCAGCGAGACGACCGGGGCCAGCGATGCCGGCGCCCGCCGTTTCGGTTGTCTGCGGTAACCACCGTGCCAGGGCAGCCCCTGCTGGCCATGACCGTTCGGCGGAACGCCTCAGTCCTCGGACTGGCGATGCGGCATCGCGATGCCGTGCAACTTGAGCCGCCGGTAGAGGGTGGCCCGGGACATCCCCAGCGCCCGGGCGGTCGGAATCGCCTTCCAGCGATGGCGGACAAGGGCCGCCAGGATCGCCCGCCGCTCGGGGCTGTCGATCTCGGGTGGCGGCTCGGCGGCCGGCGCGTCACCCATCCGCAGACTGACCGGCAGATGATCGAGGGTGATAAGGGCGCCATCGCACAGGGCGCAGGCGTAGCGCAGCACATTGCGCAATTCGCGCACATTGCCCGGCCAGTCATGGGCCAGGATGGCCTCCTGCACCTGGGGCGCCAGCTCTGGCGCCGGACGCTTGCCGCACTCTTCTTCGAGCAGCCGCCGCGCCAGCGCCAGGCGGTCGGCACGCGCGCGCAGCGGCGGCAGCTGAAAGACGGCACCATTGAGGCGATAGAGCAGGTCTTCGCGAAACAGCCCGGCGGCGACCTGCACCTGGAGGTCGCGGTGGGTGGCGCAGACCAGCCGCACATCCACTCGCCGCGGCTGGGCGCTGCCCACCGGCAGCACCTCGCCTTCGGCCAGCACCCGCAGCAGCCGGGTCTGCAGCGCCAGGGGCATGTCGCCGATCTCGTCGAGAAACAGGGTGCCGCCATCGGCCGCCACGATCAGACCATCGCGACCCTGGCGCTGGGCGCCGGTAAAGGCCCCCGCGGCATGGCCGAACAATTCGCTCTCGATCAGGCTTTCCGGCAGCGCCGCGCAATTGAGGGCGACGAAGGGTCGCCCGGCACGATCGCCACCCTGGTGCAGGCCGCGGGCAAACACCTCCTTGCCGGTGCCGGTCTCGCCGGTCACCAGGATCGGCAGGCCATGGCGATAGAGCCGCAGGGCGGTCGCGAGCGCCTGGCTGACCCGGGGCTCTTCCTCGGGGTCCGCCGCACGCGGCTCGCGAACCAGCGGGATCACCACCCCAAGACGCTGACGCGGCGCCCGTACCCGGGCGTGGAAATGTGCTTCACCCAGGCGCAGGGGTTCGCCATGGTCCTCCTGCAACCGCGCAGGGGCATCGCGACCGAAGAGCTCGTCCAGGCGCTGCGGCAGATAGCCCAGCTGAGCGAGGCAGAGTTGCCGGGCCGGGCGATTCAGACCGGTCAGGCGTCCGCTCTGATCCCAGGCCAGCAGCAAGTCCGGCTGGGTGTCGAGATAGCTGGCCTGGGCATGGCCGCAGAGCACCCAGTCACCCCGGGCGCTGTGCATGAAGTAGGCATTCTCGATGCGCTGGGCGCTGTCGCGGGTGAACTGCTGGATCAGCAGCTGGCTGCGGCGGTCGTCCGGCGAACGCGGCGCCGAGACGTCCAGTACCCCGAGCAACTCGCCGCTCGGCGCGAACACCGGCGCGGCGGTGCAGGTCAGGCCGGTAAAGGCCACGCGGAAGTGATCGGCCTTGTGCACCGTCACCGGCGCCCGGTCGGTGAGCACCGCGGCGACCCCGCAGGTGCCCTCCTCCTGCTCGGACCAGCAGGTGCCCAGGTAGAGCCCGGCGCGGCGGCATTCGTCGTCCAGCCGATCGCTGACCCGGTAATCCAGGGTATGGCCCTGGGCGTCGGCCAGCAGCACGCAGTAGTCGGCCGACTCGACCCGCGCATGCAGGGCGCCCAGCTCGCCATCGGCGACGCGCAGGAAGTCTTCCGCCGCCTGCTGGTGCTGGCGCAATTCGTAGCGCGAGAGTATGCGCGGGCCGCGCAGGCTGCCCGGGTCGAGCTGATACTGCTCGAAGGAACGACGCCAGGAATCGAGGATGCGCACGGGCGGACTGGCCGAGCGCAAGGGCGCACGCAGGGCCTGGTCGATGGCGCGGGCGTGATAGCGGGCCTGGGTAGACAACATGGGCGTCTCTCCCTGAATTCCGGTCATGGCATGGAAGGCCGGTCATTGTTCTGCCCTTCATTTAGCGCCCCCTGGCCCCGGCCTTCAAGTCCGCCGCGGCCTGAGACGAATCGTCTCAGCGTCTCGCCCTGCCGTCGCAGCCCTGAGACGCCCCGGCGCGACGCGCCCATCCCCCCGGACCTGGCCATCCCCCCGCAAAGCCGCACCCAGCCTGGCCTGCAGCGAAACTATAGCGACCTGGCACCCGCCTTGCTCAGGGCTCTGCGACGCTCCCAAGACAACGACAAGAGGGCCAGACCCATGAGCGCACCCCGGCATCGCCGCACGGCTGCCCTGACCGATGGTCCAGGCCTCGGGAGTCAGCCATGCCCATAACCGTCGGCATCCTGCCCAACCCCGCCTCGGGGCGTGACCTGCGCCGGCTGACCGGCAATGCCGCCCTCACCTCCAGCACCGACAAGGCCGGGGTGGTGATGCGCCTGCTGGCGGCCTTTGGTGCCACCGGGGTGGAGCGGGTGCTGCTGCCGCCGGACATGACCGGTATCGCCGCCGCCGTGCTCAAGGCCAGCGGCAGTCGCCAGGCCCGCGAGCAGCGCTGGCCGGAGCTGGTGTTTCTCAATCTGCCGCTGACCCAGACCGTGGACGACACCCGCCGCGCCGCGCGGCTGTTGCTGGCCCAGGGCGCGGCGGTGATCGCCGTGCTCGGCGGCGACGGCACCCACAAAGCGGTGGCCGCCGAGGTGGGTGACCTGCCGCTCTTGACCCTGTCCACCGGCACCAACAACGCCTTTCCCGAATTGCGCGAGGCCACCAGCGCGGGCCTGGCCGGCGGCCTGGTGGCGAGTGGTCGGGTCGATCCGGCGCTGGCGCTGCGGCGCAACAAGCGGCTGCGGGTGGAGGTGCCGGAGCGCGGCATCCGTGACTGGGCGCTGGTGGACGTGGCGGTCTGTCGCCAGGCCTATCTCGGCGCCCGGGCGGTGACCCGGGTCGAGGATCTGGCCGAGGTCTTCACCACCTTTGCCGAACCCTGGGCCATCGGCCTGTCGGCCCTATGCGGTCTCTGGCATCCGGTCGCCCGCAGCGCCCCCCATGGCGGCTGGGTGCGCCTGGAGCCCGAGGCGCCGGCGCAACTGACCGTCCCCCTCGCTCCCGGTGTGCTGGCCCAGGCCGGGATCGCCGCCAGCGGCCTGCTGCTGCCGGACGAGCCACGCACCCTGTCGCTGGCCGCCGGCACCCTGGCGCTGGACGGCGAGCGGGAAATCGAATTCGGCCCCGAGGCGCGTCCGCAGGTGACGCTGGACCTCGACGGCCCCCTGAGCATCGACGTGGAGCGGGTGCTGGAGCTGGCGGCGCAACAGCGCCTGCTGGTCCGCCGCCGGCCCGCGTCGGCCCTCGGCAATCCTGGAGAACAATAAGATGAGCGAGACCGTAAGCGTCGACCAACTGAGCCATGCCTACCGGGTGATGCGCACCATCCGCGCCTTCGAGGAGCGGCTGCACGTGGAATTCGCCACCGGCGAGATCCCCGGCTTCGTCCACCTCTATGCCGGCGAAGAGGCCTCGGCCGCCGGTGTCATGGCCCACCTGGGCCACGAGGACAGCATCGCCTCCACCCACCGCGGCCACGGCCACTGCATCGCCAAGGGCGTCGACGTCTACGGCATGATGGCCGAGATCTACGGCAAGAAGACCGGGGTCTGCCAGGGCAAGGGCGGCTCCATGCACATCGCCGACCTGGAAAAGGGCATGCTCGGCGCCAACGGCATCGTCGGCGCCGGGGCACCCCTGGCCGCCGGCGCCGCCCTGGCGGCCAAGCTCAAGGGCAGCGACGCCGTGGCCGTGGCCTTCTTCGGTGATGGCGGCTCCAACGAGGGCGCGGTGTTCGAGGCCATGAACCTGGCCTCGGTGTGGAATCTCCCCTGCATCTTCGTCGCCGAGAACAACGGCTATGCCGAGGCCACCGCCTCGAACTGGTCGGTGGCCTGCGACCACATCGCCGACCGCGCCGCCGGCTTCGGCATGCCCGGGGTGACGGTGGACGGCTTCGACTTCTTCGCCGTCCATGAAGCCGCCGCGGCCGCCGTGGCCCGCGCCCGGGCCGGCGAAGGCCCCTCGCTGATCGAGGTGAAGTTCACCCGCTACTTCGGCCACTTCGAAGGCGACGCCCAGACCTATCGCGATCCCAACGAGGTCAAGCAGGCCCGCGAGCAGCGCGACTGCCTCATGCAATTCCGCGAGCGGGTGACGCGCTCCGGCCAGCTGCAGCCCGCCCTGCTCGACAGCATCGACCAGGAAGTGGAGCAGCTCATCGAGGACGCCGTGCGCAAGGCCAAGGCCGATCCCAAGCCCGGCCCGGAAGACCTGCTCACCGACGTCTACGTCACCTACGCCTGATCGGAAAACAACAAGGAGCGCCACCATGGCCAGAAAGATCAGCTACCAGCAAGCCATCAACGAAGCCCTGGAACAGGAGATGCGCCGCGATCCCACCGTCTTCCTCATGGGCGAGGATAACGCCGGCGGCGCCGGGGCACCCGGCGAACAGGACGCCTGGGGCGGCGTGCTCGGCGTCACCAAGGGTCTCTATCACAAGTTTCCCGGGCGGGTGCTGGACACCCCGCTGTCGGAGATCGGCTACGTCGGCGCGGCGGTGGGCGCCGCCGCCCGCGGCACCCGGCCGGTGTGCGAACTGATGTTCGTCGATTTCGCAGGCTGCTGCCTGGACCAGATCCTCAATCAGGCGGCCAAATTCCGCTACATGTTCGGCGGCAAGGCGGTCACCCCGCTGGTCCTGCGGACCATGGTCGGCGCGGGCCTGCGGGCCGCGGCCCAGCATTCGCAGATGCTCACCTCCTGGTGGACCCACATCCCCGGGCTCAAGGTGGTCTGCCCGGCCACCCCCTACGACGCCAAGGGGCTGCTGATCCAGGCCATCCGCGACAACGACCCGGTGATCTTCTGCGAGCACAAGCTGCTCTACGGCATGCAGGGCGAGGTGCCGGAGGAGTCCTATGCCATCCCCTTCGGCGAGGCCAGCTTCCTGCGCGAGGGTGACGACGTCAGCCTCATCACCTATGGCCGGATGGTGCACCTGGCCATGGACGCCGCTGCCAACCTGGCGCGCCAGGGGGTGTCCTGCGAGGTGCTGGACCTGCGCACCACCAGCCCGCTGGATAGGGACAGCATCCTGGAAAGCGTGGAAAAGACCGGTCGCGCGGTGGTCATCGATGAAGCCAACCCGCGCTGCTCGGTGGCCACCGACATCGCCGCCCTGCTCGCCGAGCAGGCCTTCGACGACCTGCGCGCCCCGGTGCAGCTGGTGACGGCGCCGCACACCCCGGTGCCCTTCTCCGATGCCCTAGAAGACCTCTATATCCCCGACGCGGCCAAGATCGAGCGCGCCGTGGTCAAGATCACCCAAGGGAGGCAGGCCGCATGAGCCAGATCCATACCCTAACCATGCCCAAGTGGGGGCTGTCCATGAGCGAGGGCCGGGTCAACGCCTGGCTCAAGGCCGAAGGCGACCCCATCGCCAAGGGCGACGAGGTGCTCGACGTCGAGACCGACAAGATCAGCAGCAGCGTCGAGGCGCCCTTCTCCGGCACCCTGCGCCGCTGCCTGGCGCGCGAGGACGAGACCCTGGCGGTGGGCGCCCTGCTGGCCATCGTGGTGGAAGGCGAGGCCAGCGACGAAGAGATCGACGCCGTGATCGCACGGTTCGAGGAAGACTTCGTGCCCGGTGGCGAAGACGCCGCCGAGGCCGGTCCCCAGGCCCAGCGCATCGAACTCGACGGCCGGCCGCTGCGCTATCTGGAGCGCGGTGAAGGTGGCTTGCCCGTGATGCTGATCCACGGTTTCTCCGGCGATCTGGACAACTGGCTGTTCAACCACGAGGCCCTGGCCGCCGAGCGCCGGGTGATCGCCCTGGACCTGCCCGGCCATGGCCAGTCCGGCAAGACGCTGGCCACGGGCGACCTCGCCGAGCTGGGCGCCGCGGTGCTGGCACTGCTCGACCACCTGGACATCCCCCGCGCCGTGCTGGTCGGTCACTCCATGGGGGGCGCCGTGGCCCTGCACCTGGCGCAGGTAGCGCCGCAGCGGGTCGCTGGCCTGGTGCTGATCGGCAGTGCCGGGCTGGGTGCGGAGATCAACGGTGACTACCTCGAAGGCTTCGTCGCCGCCACCAGCCGCAACCAGCTCAAGGGCCCGGTCAGCCTGCTGTTCAGCGATCCGGGCCTGGTCACCCGGCCGTTGCTGGAGGACCTGCTGAAGTACAAGCGGCTGGAAGGCGTCGACCAGGCGCTGCACCAGCTGGCGGGCAACCTCTTCCCCAGTGGCCAGCAAGCCCAGGTGCTGCGCCAGGTACTGGGCGGCGAGATTCCCGCGCTGCTGATCTGGGGCAAGGCCGACGCCATCATTCCGGTCCAGCATGCCGATGGCCTGCCCGCGGCCGTCCAGGTCGAGATCCTGGAGGGCCAGGGCCATATGGTGCAGATGGAGGCCGCCGACCGGGTCAATGCCCTGATCCAGGCCTTTCTGCCCCGCTGCGAACGCTAGAGGAGCCTCGTCATGAAAGCAGCCCGTTTCCATGCCGCCCGCGACATCCGGGTGGAAGACGTCCCGCCGCCCGGCGAACCGGGCCCCACCCAGGTGCTGGTCAGAAACCAGTTCTGTGGCATCTGCGGCACCGACCTGCACGAATACCTGGGCGGGCCCATCTTCATTCCCACCGCGCCGCACAGCTACACCGGCGGCCAGGTGCCGCAGATCCTCGGCCACGAGTATTCGGGCGTGGTGGAAGCCGTGGGCAGCCAGGTGACCGCGGTGAAACCCGGTGACCGGGTCTCCATCCAGCCCATGGTCTCGCCGCGGGACGACTACTACGGCCACCGCGGCCAGTACCAGCTCAGCGAACAGCTGGCGATCATCGGCCTGTCCCATCCCTGGGGCGGCATGGCCGAGTACTCCTTGGTGGAGGATTACAACGCCATCCCCATGCCGGACGACCTCAGCACCGCGCACGCGGCGCTGATCGAACCCACGGCGGTAACCGTCTACGCCACCCACAGGGGCGGCGTGAAACCCGGCGACAGCGTGCTGGTGGCCGGTGCCGGGCCCATCGGCCAGTTGCAGGTCATGGCCGCGCGCGCCGCCGGGGCCACCCGGATCTTCCTGGTGGATCTCAACGACAACCGCCTGGATATGGCCCGGCGCCTGGTGGACGGCCTCATCACCCTCAATCCCGGCAGCACCGATGTGCTACGCGAGGTGCGCGCCCACACCGCCGGTGGCGTTGGAGTGGACGTGGCCTTCGAATGCGTCGGCGCCGAGGCCCCGCTGGGGCTGTGCCTGGAAGCGGTGCGCCGCCAGGGCGTGGTGGTGCAGGTGGGAATGCAGGGCAAGCCGCCAGCGTTGGACGGCTTCACCCTGACCTACAAGGACGTCGACCTGCGCGGCTCCTGGTGCTACTCGACACTGATGTGGCCCCAGGTGGCGGCCCTGATCGCCAGTGGCCAGCTGCCGGCGGAAAAGGTGGTGACCCGCCATATCGCCCTGGACGACGTGGTGGAACAGGGCTTCGAGGCCTTGCTGGACAAGGCCGGGACCCAGTTGAAGATCCTGATCGAGTTGTAGGGCTTTCCCACGCGGCCGGCCGCGTGGGGTTTTTCTCGCCCTACTGGAAGGTCGTCGCGCTAAAGCTCGGGCGTGCGGTGAGGCGCTGGTGGAAGGCCACCAGCCGTCGGTGCGCGGACCAGTCGATCTCCGGCAGGCGAAAGCTCAGGTAGTCCAGGCCGACGGCCACCAGGTAGTGGCTGAAATCGAGGTCCTGTGCATCCAGCGCAGACGTCTCCGCCAAGCGCGCCAGCAGCCGGTCGATGGCCGCCAGTCGGCGGGCACCCAGCACCGAGTCATCCTGAGCCGCACCGCCATGCTTGCGGGCGATCACCGTGCCGAAGGCGGCGTCGATCAGGCCCTGGCCCAGGCCGGCCAATTGC
This sequence comes from Pseudomonas sp. MOIL14HWK12:I2, assembly GCF_000510745.1. Lineage (NCBI taxonomy): Bacteria > Pseudomonadati > Pseudomonadota > Gammaproteobacteria > Pseudomonadales > Pseudomonadaceae > Pseudomonas > Pseudomonas sp. MOIL14HWK12:I2. The sequence continues at coordinate 506,888 of NZ_KI783313.1, forward strand.
AGCCGTTCGGCCGCGAGCGGACTGCCGCCACCCAACTGGTGCAGATGGACGCAGATCAGCAGGGTCTCGCTGAGGGCAAGGCCCTCGTCGGTGATCAGGACCGGAACCTTGTTGCCCGGGTTGGCCGCCAGCAAGGTCGGATCGTCGTTCCAGGGATCGCTCCACACCAGTGTCAGTCGCGCGCCGAAGCCGGCTTCGAGGGCGGTGACGCGCGCAGCGCGGGCATAGGGCGAGGTCTGGTTCAGCAGCAGTTGCATGGCGGACTCCGGGACACGGGTGGGCAATAAAGACGTGCCCGCCAGTGTAGCCGCTGGCGTACGCCCTCAGTGCGGTCGGGTCACCGTTAGGACCACGGCGGCGATGCGATCGGTATGGGCATAGACGCCGCTCTCCAGTTCTTCACCGAAGACATCCGGGTCCAGCTCGCGATAGCGCCAGGCCACGTCCTGGTCGGCCAGGCGGGTGCGGACTTCCTCCAGGAAGGGATCGCGTCCCTCGACCATGGCCACGCCGGTGTAGAGCAGCAGGGTGCCACCCGGGGCCAGGCGCTCCAGCGCCGTGTCGAGGATGGCCAGCGACAGGCCAGCACCCAGCGCGCCGCCGCCATGACGATAGGCGCGCTCGCCCGGATCGACCAGATAGGGCGGATTGGACAGGATGAAGTCGAAGTCTCCGTCCACGTCCTTGAGCAGATTGCTGTAGCACGCTTGCAGATTGTCGGCTCCGGCCAGCGCGGCATTGACCCGGGTCAGTGCCAAGGCGCGCTGGTTGATGTCCACCGCCAGCACCTCGGCATCGGGCCGCGCCAGGGCGACCAGGATGGCACCGGGACCGGCGCCGCTGCCGATGTCCACCGCGCGGCGGATGGTTCCGGTCTCGAAGCGCAACTGGGCTTCCAGGGCATTGGCATAGCGATAGGTATCGGGGCCGAAGAACACCGCATCGGCCTCGTCGGTGGGATAGGCGGAATGCACGAACAGCTGATCGCCCAGGCTCGATACCCGCACCCGACTGCGCCAGCCGCCCGGTACCTCGGTCAGCAGCTCGGCGGCCGCGAGGGCCTCGATTAGCGACTCCGGCAGCACCTCGCGGGAAAACGGCCGGCTCCAGCCGAATACGCCTTGCAGATCCCGCGCCCAGGCATTGCCGGGTCGGGCATTGACCCGGGCGTGAGAGGCCGGGGTCGGGGTGATGAAGTGATAGTCGGCTGCAAGCAGCGTCTCGACCAGCAGCTCCAGCGCCTTGGTCGGGTCCGGGGTCGTCGCGGGGTGTTCGGGGTGTTCGGGGTGTTCCATGGCCGTCACGGGCAGGTCCTTAGGTGGCAATCGAAATGAAAAAAGGACCCTCGCGGGTCCTGGCCTGGGCGTCAGCCCAACAGCGAGACGAACAGCCGCGTCGCCAGCAGGCCGGCGCGGCTGTGATGGCGCGCCGGCGACAGCTGCTCGATCAGCAGCGCCATGGCGGCGGCGCGACTGGGCTGGCTCGCCAGCCGTTGCTCCAGTGCGGCTTCCTCGCTGTCGAAGTCGCTGGTCTGGGCCCTGCTCGCATTGGCCGCCCCGCCCTGCTCCGCTTCCAGCGCCGGGCACAGGCGTTCCTGCTGGCGCTGGCGGGCGCGAAAGCTCACCTCGCGGCGCGGCAGCACGGCCACCCGCTCGCCAGTGGCCTGCTTGCGGGCGCCGTTGTGCACGAAATCGCCGGCGATCCAGTCGTGGATCAGTTGCTGCTCGTAGGCAGTGAAGACGCCGAACATCTCCGCGCGTTCGCCCTGGATCAGCCGCCAGAAGCGGCTGTTGGTGGGGTCCTCGTGGCGCTTGATCCAGCCCTGTTCCTGCATCACCTGGAGGAAGTCCGGAATCTGCAACGGATCGTATAGCCAGTCGCTGACGCTGCGCCCGCCGATGCGGCAATAGTCGGAATGCACATAGCGGCCGACGCTGCTCTTTTCCGCCAGCACCTCGATCACCGCCTGCTCCAGGTCGAAGCCGGCGATCACCGAGGTGGTGCTGGCGCCCACTTCGTTGAGCAGATAACCCTGCACCACGCGCTGGTAGAAGGCCGCGCGGCCTTCGGCGGGCATGGCGTCGTGCACCGCCTGCAGGGCCTTGCGCGCATGGCCGGTGCCGGCGTTGTCGACGGTCACGTGCAGGGTGAAGTAATAGGGGTCGATGCCCAGTTCGTTGAGCTCGTAAGAGGTGATCAACAGGTGCAGCGGCAGTTGCTCGTAGCCCAGGTTGAAACCCAGCACCTCGGGCAGGTAGTGATCGGCGTTATGGGCCAGGGCCAGCTGGATGGCGCCCTGCACATAGTGGTCGTCGCTCAGGTCGGCGAAGTCCTCGCAGCCGTGGCTGGCCAGCAGCTTGCGATAGAGCACCACGTGATTCTTGTCCGGTTGGCCGTCGCCCAGTTCTTCGAGGTAGATCTGGATGGCGGCGCGATAGCGCAGGTCGTCCCAGTGGGCCAGGGTGCCATAGAGCCAGGCGCCATCCACCAGTTTGGTCGGCGCCACGCCGCGCAGGAAATACAGCGCATGGGCCTTGCTGCCGAAATAGCGGCGCGGCGCCCCGGCCTTGCGTGCGGCCAGGTAGTCGCGGTACTGGGCGCCGACCCGGGCGTTGTTCTCCAGCACCCAGGCCTCCAGGCCGTCGGAGTCTTCCGGCAGGTCGGCGGTCATACCGGCTACCGCCTGCAGCTGGTCGTCGAGAAAGAGACGCGCCCGCTCCTGCGCCTGGGCACCCGGGTGGTCTACCAGCAACGCCTGGTAGAGCGCCTTGGCGGGTTCGAGAGTGACCGGGTTCGAGGCGGCGTGCTGGCCGGTAACGGCTCTTGTCGTGGTCTGCATGAGGGGCACATCTGGCAGCTGATGAATACCTCATTCGGCCCATGGGAGAGACCTAGGTTCCTGACCGAACCCGCGCTGTAGCGTGCCGCCTCGCTTGTGGCCGTCAAAGGCGCAGGCTCGGGAACACTGCCATTCGTCGGCGGCCGGTCCGCGCCGCTTCGCCTGTTGCCACCTTCCTGGCCAGGCGACGGGTGACCCGACGAGGGACCTCATTTCCCACCCTGACAGGCCGATAGCCTGGAAACCCATGCGACCGCCAGGCCCTGCCCATGTCCCCCGCCGATTCCGACGTCGATCTGCGCACCCTCCTCGATTCGATCCAGGAGTTCATCGTCGCCAAGGACGGCCAGGGGCGCTGGCTATTCGTCAATCGCATCGTGCTCGAAGCCTATGCCATGGTCGGCTTCGACTATGTGGGCATCACCGATGTCGAGTTGATCGAGCTGTTTCCGACCCATGCCGAGGCCTTCCGCTACAACATCGACACCGACGAGCAGGCCTGGCAGAACGGCGCGCCCACCCAGATCGAAAAGTCCTTCCTGGGCCCGGACGGCCGCATCAACACCTGGGAAGTGGTCAAGACCCCGCACTTCGATGCCCAGGGTGGACGGCGGCTGCTGACCATCGTCAGTCGCAACGTCACCGAACGCAAACTGGCCGAGACCGCCTTGCAGGAAAGCGAAAGGCGCTTCCGGTCACTGGCCTACCTGGACGCCCTGACCGGCATCGCCAACCGCCGCAGCATCCTCGACCAGATCGCCCATTACCGGGCTGGCGCTGCTGGCCACCTGCCCTGCGCCCTGTTCTATCTGGACCTCGACCGCTTCAAGGCCATCAATGACGAATTCGGCCACGAATTCGGCGATCTGCTGCTGGTGGCCTTCGTCGCCCGGGTCAGCGCCTGCCTGCGGGCCGCGGATCTGCTCGGCCGGATCGGCGGCGACGAATTCATCGTCTTCCTGCGCGAGACCTCCGCCGATGCGGCCCTGGCCCTGGCCGAGCGCCTTTGCCATTCGCTGCAGCAACCCTGGCAGCTGCAGGGCATCAGCCTCGAGACCACCTCCTCCATCGGCATCGCCCATTGCACCGATGGCAGCCTCAATGTCCATGAACTGATCCGCCGCGCCGACGGCGCCCTGTACCAGGCCAAGCGCGCCGGCCGGGCGCGGGTGGTGCTGGCCGAGGCCTAGAGGCGTTCGGTCGGCTGAGCGCGGATCAGGATCTCGCGCTGGCGAAAGGCCGTTTCCAGCCGGCGCCGATAGTCCGCCCACCAGGCCCTGTCCAGGGCCTCGGTCATGACCTCGTAGACCAGCAACTCGTCGTCCTCGACGCGCTCCGCCTCGTCCTGGCACAGGCCCTCCACCGGCGCCCGGCTGAAGGCGGTCAGCCCGCCGAAGCGCGGCACCAGTTCCTCACGGACCTCCTGGAACAGCGCCCCGGGCAGGCGCTGGCCGTCGTTGTCGTTCAGGGGTAGCAGCAACTGGATGAGGTACATGGCCGTTTCTCCTGGGATCTTTCGCTGCAGACCCCCTGGCACCCCTGACCGGTTCCCGGCCGCTGGTCCTGCCATGCCTGCCTGCCGGTAGGCTGGCAACGCAAAGGCCCTGCCGAGGGGCTCTCGGCAGGGCCTTTCCAGGCGTTCAGCTGGATCAGACCGAGAAGCGACCGACCAGGCGATTCATGTCCACCGCCAGGCGCGAGACCTCATGGGCGGCCGCGGCGGTCTGGTGGGCACCGGCCGAGGTCTGGATCGACAGGTCGCGGATGCTGACCAGATTCTGGTCCACCGATCGGGCGACCTGGGCCTGCTCTTCCGACGCCGTGGCGATGAGGAAATTGCGCTCGTTGATCTCGGTGATGGAGCGGGCGATCTCCTCCAGGGCGGCACCGGCTTCGTGGGCGATCTTCAGGGTGGCGGTGGCCTCGTCGCGGCTGCGTTGCATGGCCTGCACGGCGCCTTCCGAACCGCTCTGGATGCCGCCGATCATCTGCTCGATCTCGCGGGTGGATTCCTGGGTTCGGTGGGCCAGGGCGCGCACCTCGTCGGCGACCACGGCGAAGCCGCGACCCTGTTCACCGGCGCGGGCGGCTTCGATGGCGGCGTTCAGCGCCAGCAGGTTGGTCTGCTCGGCGATGCCGCGGATCACATCGACCACGGTGGCGATGCCTTGCGCCTGTCCGGCCAGAGCGACGATCTGCTCGCTGGTGTGGGACACGGTGCTGGTCAGGGAGTTGATGGCATTGACGGTCTCGGTGACGCGGGCCGCGCCCAGGCCGGTGGAGCGCTCGGATTGCTGCGCCGAGGTCGAGGCCGAGGCGGCGTTACGCGCCACCTCCTCCACGGCGGCGGTCATCTCGTTGACCGCCGCGGCAGCCTGTTCCACCTCGCCGTTCTGGCGTTGCAGGCCACGGCTGGCTTCTTCGGTCACGGCATTCATCTCTTCGGCGGCGGACGCCAGCTGGGTCGAGGCTTCGCCGATGTGGCTGACGGTGTCGCGCAGGGTCTGCTGCATCTGCACCGTGGCCCGCATCAGGTCGGCCATCTCGTCGCGACCCTCTGCCACAACCGACACCCGCAGATCGCCTTCGGCAATGCGCTTGTTGATGGCCAGCACCTGGCGCAGCGGCTGCAGGATGCTGCGGGTATAGAGCACGGCCAGCACCACGGTGAGGACCACGGCCACGGCGGAGATGATCCCGAGCAGCCAGAGGTTACGGCTATAGGTCTGGTTGGCCAGCTCGCCCGCCTGCTTGGCGCCGCGTTGGTTGAAGTCACCCAGGGCGACGATCTTCTCCTGCAGGTCGTTGGTCAGCGGACGGATGTTGGCATTGACGTAGGCGGTCCCTTCGCTGGCCGGACGCGTCCGGGCGATGGCAACGATCTCGTCGAGCCGGGCGTCGTAGGCCTTGACGCCGGCGGACACGGCATCGGCCAACCGCTGCTCCTCAGGCGAAGCGACCAGGGCCTGATAGGCCGCCACCTCCTTCTGCAGCTGGCCGCGCGTCTGGGCGATGGTCGCCGCGGCGGTCTGCTTCATCTGGTCGTCCTCCGAGGCCACCATGCGCAAGGTCTCCAGGCGCAGACGGAGCACCAGGGTATCCATCTTGGCGGTCTGGGCGATGCTGGCCATCCAATTGGTCTCGACGTCCTGCTCCGCTTTATAGAGCGAATTCAGGCCGACGGCCGAGGTGACCGCCAGGACCAGCAGCAACAGGGTGACGGCGGCAAAACACACGGCCGAACGGGCCGACAATCTCAGGGTACGCATGGAATGACTCCGGGCAGACAGGGCAGATTCACCTCCTTCTGTTCGGCGTCACCGTCCCTTGACTGAATAGCCACCCATCGCCGATCAGCGGCACCCCCTCGATAAGCTGCAGGCTAGAGCTGGCGCGGCCTGCAGCGATATACACCGGCCCGACGACGGGAGCTCAAGCCTGGCAAAGGACCACTCTAACTCAGGCTAGAATGAGCCTTCTCCACCATCGAAATGCCCATGTCGCCTATTAAGTCCCGCCCTGCGCACCTGGTCCCGCTGCGCAACCGCCTGCTGGCCATCGCCTTCGCCGGGATCGTGCCCCTGGCGCTGATTGCCGGGCTGGGGCTGTGGCTGCTCGTCCATCACCAGCAGCATGAAGCTGAACAGCGGGCGCTGGAATCCAGCCGCCAGGCCGCCACCACCATCGAGAGCGAACTGCGCCGTTCGGTGACCATCCTCCAGGCCCTGGCCGAGTCGCCCCTGCTGGCGGCGGGCGACCTGGAGGGCTTCGCCACCCTGGTCGAGCGGGTCCTGCCGCTGGCGCCGGGATGGCGCTCGGTGCTGCTCGCCACACCGGATGGGCAGGTCATCAAACGGATATCGAGCTTCAAACGGGCGCCGGGGGGGCCTGTCGCCGAGCCGGACAGCTTCGCCGAGGTGATCGCCCAGCGCCGGCCAGTGGTTGGGCAACTGGGCCGTGGCCCCTCCGGCCTGCTCGCCTTTCCGATTAGGGTCCCGGTGTTGCGTGAGGGTCAGCTGAGCTTCGTGTTGACCGCGGTGATGACACCGGAAAGCATCCGCGCGGCGCGTCTGGCCCGCGCCCTGCCCAAGGACTGGGTGGGCTCGGTATTCGATCGCCATGGCCTGCGCATTGCCCGTACCAGTCTGCATGAGGAAAGCCTGGGCGAGCCCGCCCTGCCAGGCCTGGCGGCGATCCTGACGCAACCGGGTGAGGAAGGCGTCGGCACCGCCCGTACCCGCGAAGGCCGCCAGGTCTATACCGCCTTCGTGCGCCTGCCCGATTCCGGCTGGACCGTGACCACCGCCATCCCCACCGAAGAGGTGACCGCGGCCGCCAATCGTTCCTTCGCCATCTATGGCGGTGGCCTGGTGCTGTCGGTGGCTTTCGCCTGGGCGATGGCCCTGCTGCTGTCGCGGCGCATCAGCCAGCCGGTACAGGCGCTGCAGGCCGCCGCCCAGGCGCTGGGCCAGCGCCAGCCACCCGTGCTGCCGGACAGTGACGTCCTGGAAATCCGCCAGGTCGGCGAAGCCCTGCTGGCCGCAGCCGACGCCCGCCGGCTGCTGGAAGAGGAGCGGGACGACTACCTGCGGGGCCTGCAGCGGAGTCAGGAACAGTTGCAGCTGCAGGTCGCCGATCTGGAGGTCCTGCAACGGCTCAATCATCGCCTGCTGCAATTGCCCTCGCTGTCGCAACAGTTGCGGGAGATCCTCGAGGTCCTCTGCCACTTTCATCAGACGTCCCTGGGCTGCGTCTCGCTGCTGGAAGACGGCAAGCCGCCGCAGCTGTATTTCGCGCCGGGCTTCGCGGTCGAGGAGCAGGACCAGTTGGCCGCCCTGCAGCCCGCGGACAGCGCCTGTGCCGCCGCCCTGCGCAGCGGTACCCGCGTGGTGATACCGGAGCTAGCGACCGCGCCGGAGTTCGCCACCCTGGCCACGCTTGGCCGCCGCCTGGGCTTTGCCGCCCTGCATGCCGTGCCCTTGCGCAGTACCCTGCACGGCACCCTCGGCGCGCTCACCGTGCACCTGCCGGAGGCCGGGGAACCCACGCCGCGCCAGCAGCGCCTGGCCGATCTGTGCGCCTCCAAGGCGGCGCTGGTGATCGATCGCGCCCGCATTCAGGAGGCCGCGCTGCACTCGCAACGCCGTCTGCGAGTGGCGCTGGAGAGCTCGCAGGTGTCCTTCGGCATCGCCGTGCCCGCCGCCGAAGGCGGCTTCGTCTGGGACTATCTCAACCCCATCGGCGCCGCCACCCTGGGCCACGACGGCAGCGCCGCGCATCCCAGCCTGCCCTGGGCCGGTCCGCGCATCCTGCAGGCCTGTGGTGAGCACCAGGCCGACGAGGCGGCCTGGTCCGTCGAACTACAGGGCGCCGATGCCAGTGGCACCAGCCGCTGGCTGCAGATCAGCGCCACGCCCTTCGACGGCAACGTGGCGGTCTGGTTTCTCGACATCACAGAGCGCAAGCGCCAGGAACAGCAGCTGCGCGACAACGATCGGCAAAAGGATGAATTCCTCGCCGTGCTGGCCCATGAGCTGCGCAATCCCCTGGCGCCCATCCGCCATGCGGCGGCGCTGATCGCCGCGCCCCAGGCCTCGCTCGAACAGCAACAGCGCAGTTGCCAGACCATCGAGCGGCAGGTGGAACGCATGGGCGCCCTGCTCAACGACCTGCTGGACATCTCACGCATCACCTTTGGGCGCATCACCCTGCACAATGCCTTCGTTACCCTGCAGACGGTGCTCCAGGCGGCGGCAGACGCGGCCCAGGCGCCGATGCAGGACAAGGGTCAGAGCTTCATGCTGCAACTGCCCGAGGCGCCGCTCTGGCTTTACGCCGATACGCTGCGCCTGGAGCAGATCTTCATCAACCTGCTGGGCAACGCCGCCCGCTACACCCCGGCGGGCGGTCGGATCACCCTCGCCGTGCAGGCGGGCGCCGAAGAGGTGCGGGTGGAGATCGCCGACAACGGCATCGGCATCGCGCCCGAACGCCTGACCGATCTCTTCCAGATGTTCGGCCAGATCGATCCGCGCCTGGCGGAACGCTCGCCGGGCCTGGGTATCGGCCTGGCGCTGTCCCGCGAATTGGCGCGGCTGCAGGGTGGCGACATCACTGCGACCAGCGCCGGCCTGGGTCAGGGCAGCCGCTTCACCGTGAGCCTGCCGCTGACCGTGGCGCCTCCGGCGGCAATTGCCGAGCCCGTCGCAGCGGCGCCAACGCTGCCGGCCACCCGGCGGATCCTGGTGGCGGACGACAACCCCGACATCGCCGACACCATCGCTGAATTGCTGGAGCTGGATGGCCACGAGGTACGGGTCGTCTACGACGGCCAGGCGGCGCTCACGCTATTCCAGAGCTATGGCCCCGACATCGTCATCTCCGACATCGGCATGCCGGGGCTGACCGGTCACCAACTGGCCCGGGCGATCCGCGAGATCCCGGCCGGGCAGGCCGTCAAGCTGATCGCCATGACCGGCTGGGGTCAGGCCCAGGACAAGGCCGAGGCCTTGGCGGCGGGCTTCGATCATCATCTGACCAAGCCGGCCGACATGCAGACCCTCTATGCGCTGGTGGGCGGCTAGGCGGTGACCCGGCGCGCGCCGGCCAGCCGCGTCAGGCCATAGAGCGCGGCGCCGACCAGCAGCATCAGGGCGGCACGCCACCAGGTCGCCGCGCCCTGCTGGGCCAGGAGCAGCGCACAGGAGGCCAGGGCCAGCACCGGAAAGAGCCAGTGGACGCGGAAATGCGCGTGTTCGACCCGGTCGCGCTTGAGCACCAGCACCGCCAGGTTGGTGCTGATGAACACCACCAGGAGCAAGAGCACCACTGTCTCGGCCAGCACATCCAGGGTGCTGGTATAGGTCAGGGCGATGGCCACCGCGGTGGTGGCGAGGATGGCGACCCCCGGGGTCTGTCGCCGCGGCAGTACCCGACCGAGCACCGCCGGCAGCAGCCCCTGGCGGGCCATGCCGTAGGCCAGGCGGCTGGCCATGATCATGGTCAGCAGCGCGCCATTGGCTACCGCGATCAGAGCGATGACGGCGAATAGCCGGGTCGGCACGCCCAGCCCCGAGGCGCCGAGGACGTCCATCAGCGGCGCGCCCGAGGCCTTGAGCTGCGCCACCGGCAGCACCAGCGCGGCGCCCGCCCCCACCAGCATGTAGACGATGCCGGCGATGACCAGGGCGCCAAACAGCGCCCGCGGATAGACGCGGCTGACATCGCGCACCTCCTCGGCCAGGTTGGCCGAGGTCTCGAAGCCGACGAAGGAATAGAAGGCCAGCAGCGAGGCGCTGAGAATGGCCACCGTGGCCGAGGGCGCATCCACCTCCAGCAGCCGCGCTGGCTCACCCTGCCCTTGGGCGACGAACCAGGCCGCCGCCACGATGACGATCACCAGGCCCGACAACTCGACCAGGGTCATCACCAGGTTGACCGACAGCGATTCCTTGATGCCCCGGGCATTGAGCAGGCCGATGAGCACCAGGAAGGCCAGGCAGACCCAGCCGGCCGGCCAGGGCACCAGGGCCTGCAGATAGCCACCGGCAAAGGCCACCGCCAGCCCCGCGGCACTGGTGACGCCAGCGGCCAGCATCGAGAAACCCACCAGAAAGGACAGCCAGGGCCGGCCGAAGGCGCGTTCGGCAAAGACCGCCGCGCCGCCCGCCCTCGGGTACTTGGTGACCAGCTCCGCATAGGAGGCGGCGGTCAGCAGGGCGAACAGCAAGGCGATCAGCAGCGGCGCCCAGATGGCACCGCCGACCCGCCCGGCGATCGTCCCCGCCAGGGCATAGACACCCGCGCCCAGCACGTCGCCGAGGATGAAGAACAGCAGCATGGGCAGGGTGATGGCGCGTTTGAGCGCTGTGGTTGCAGGGGAAGATTCCGTGGCCATGGCGTGGTGCTCCTGGAGCGGTCGAAGAGACGGACGCGGGCCCTTGCCGAACCCGTCGCGTGCAACCGTAGAGAGCCCGCGCGCCGACCGGGTTCCAGCCCCTGACCGTTCGTCCCCCGGGCCGGACGGTCAGGCGCGCGGGCACAGCGCGATCCTGGGCCCCGGCTGCCGGCCAGCCGCCGCTGCGCTTGCCCTCGTCTAGCCCGGGAGCCCGCGCGAGCGCACCGTTTCGCTGGCATGCAGCGGTTTTGCCCGGCCACCGGCAAGCCACCGATCCGCCGGGTTTGCCGATCAGCGGCAGGGCCTTTTCGCCCTCGCGGGCCCTTGCCACACTCTCCGACTTTTTGCGGTCGAACGACCCTGAAGATCCCTTCCCCCGAGGATGCCCAGCAAGATGAGTGAGGGACCCCTGGCCACGCTGACGCGCGCCGAACTCGAAGCCGAGGTGCTGCGCCTGCGCGCCGCCTTGCAGGAGGCCCTGCCGGACAAAGACGCCCCCCGCCGCCCCAGCAAGGCACGCAGCCGCGCCGTGCTGGAAAGCACCACCCAGTTCGCCATCGTGGTCTGCGACCGCGAGGGGCTCATCACGGACTGGAATCCGGGCGCCGAGCAGGTCATGGGCTGGACCGCCCAGGAGATGATCGGCCAGGATGCCTCGCGCTTCTTCACCCCTGAGGACCGGGCCAACCGTCGTGCCGCGTACGAGATGGCCAAGGCGTTGCGGGATGGCAGCGCCATGGACGAGCGCTGGCACCTGCGCAAGGACGGCCAGCGCTTCTGGGCCTCGGGCGAGATGATGGCCCTGACCGACGACGACGGCGAGCCCCTGGGGTTCGTCAAGATCCTCCGCGATCGTACTGTCGAACACCTGGCGGGCCTGGCGCTCAAGGAAACCCAGGAACGCTACCGGTTGGTGGCCGAAGCCACCAACGACGCCATCTGGGACTGGGACTTCAGCACCGGCCAGGTGCGCTGGAACGAAGCCCTGACCACGGCCTATGGCCACGCCCCGGAAGCGGTGGACTCTACCGGCAACTGGTGGCTCGCCCAGATCCATCCGGACGACCGCACGCGGATCGACGCCTCCATCCATGGGGTGATCGATAGCGACGGCCTGGTCTGGACCGACGAATACCGCTTTCTGCGTGCGGACGGCTCCTATGCGCTGGTGTTCGACCGCGGTCGGGTGATCCGTGATGTCTACGGCCGCCCCACGCGGATGATCGGCGCCATGCTGGACATGAGCCAGCTGCAGACGGCGGAAACCGCCCTGCGCAAGAGCGAAGAGCGCTTTCGCGCCATCATCGAGACCATCGGCTCGGCCTTCGCCATCGTCCAGGTCAAGTTCGACGCCGACGACAAGCCCATCGACTACCGCTTCCTGGAGGCCAATCCGGCCTTCGAACGCCAGGCTGGGGTCAATCTGCGCGGCAAGTGGGTGACCGAGTTCGCCCCCAACCTGGAGCAGTTCTGGTTCGACACCTATGGCCATGTGGCCAAGACGGGCGAACCGGCGACCTTCGAGAATTACGCCAATACCTTCGAACGCTGGTTCGACGTGCGCGCCGTGCGGGTCGGCGACCCGGACGAGCGCCAGATCGCCATCCTCTTCAGCGACGTGACCGAGCGGCGCAACGCCGAGGAACGGCTGCGCATCAGCGAGGCCCTGGCCCGGGAAAACATCGAGCGGGTGCAGCTGGCGCTTTCCGCGGGCGCCATCATCGGCACCTGGCACTGGGACCTGCCGACCGACAGATTCACCGTGGACGAAGCCTTCGCCACGGTCTTCGGCCTCGACCCGCAGCTGGGCCGCGAGGGCCTGAGCCTGGCGCAGGTGGTCACCAACGTCCATCCCGATGACAAGGAGGGCCTCGCCCGGGCCATCGAGGTGGTGATCGCCCAGGCCGGATCCTTCGCCCATCAGTACCGGGTGCGCCGCGCCGACGGCCACTACTACTGGATCGAGGCCAACGGCCGGGTCGACCATGCCGCCGACGGCACGCCGCTGCGCTTTCCCGGCGTGCTCATCGACGTCGAGGAGCGGCGCGCCATCGAGGCCGAGCGCGACAAGGCCCTGGCCGCCCTGCGCACCCTCAACGACACCCTGGAGGTGCGCGTGGCCGAACGTTCGGCCGAGTTGATGCAGGCCGAGGAAAAGCTGCGCCAGGCGCAGAAGATGGAAGCCGTCGGCCAGCTCACCGGCGGCCTCGCCCACGACTTCAACAACCTGCTGGCCGGTATCTCCGGCGCGCTGGAACTGATGGAGACGCGCATCGCCCAGGGTCGGCTGCGCGAACTCGATCGCTACCTGGTGGCCGCCCAGGGCGCGGCCAAGCGCGCCGCCGCCCTCACCCACCGGCTGCTGGCCTTTTCCCGGCGTCAGACCCTGGCGCCACGACCGGTGGACGTCAACCAGCTGATCGATGGCCTCACCGACCTCATCCAGCGCACCGTGGGTCCGAGCATCCAGGTCGAGACGGTCGGTGCCGCCGGCCTCTGGCCCGCCCTGGTGGATCCCAGCCAGCTGGAAAATTCGCTGCTCAACCTGTGCATCAATGCCCGCGACGCCATGCCCGACGGCGGCCGCATCACCATCGAGACCGCCAATCGCTGGATGGATCGCGAGACCGCCCGCGCCCAGGATCTGCCGGAAGGCCAGTACCTGTCGCTGTGCGTGACCGATACCGGGGTCGGCATCCCGCCCGAGGTGGCGGCCCGGGTGTTCGAGCCCTTCTTCACCACCAAGCCCATCGGCCAGGGCACCGGCCTGGGCCTGTCGATGATCTATGGCTTCGCCCGCCAATCGGGCGGCCAGGTGCGGCTCTACTCCGAAGTCGGCCAGGGCACCACCCTGTGCATCTATCTGCCGCGTTACCTGGGCGAGGCGCCGGCCGACGAAGACCTGGCCACGCGCCTGGACATGGCCGGCAGCGCCCAGGGCGAGACGGTGCTCATCGTCGACGACGAGCCAACGGTACGGATGCTGGTGGTGGATATCCTCGAAGACCTCGGCTACGCGGTGATCGAAGCCGCCGACAGCCTCACCGGCCTGAAGATCCTGCAGTCCGATGTGCACCTGGATCTGCTGATCACCGACGTCGGTCTGCCCGGTGGCATGAACGGCCGGCAGATGGCCGATGCGGGACGCCAGTCACGCCCGGGTCTCAAGACCCTGTTCATCACCGGCTATGCCGAGAACGCCGCCATCGGCAACGGCCACCTGGACCCCGGCATGGAGATCCTGACCAAGCCCTTCGCCGTGGACACCCTGGCGGCGCGGGTGCGCGAGATGATGGGCGGCTAGCCCGCCCCGCTAGAAGCTGGCGCCGATCTTCAGCGCCACCGTATAGCCCTCCGCCCGGTTGCGCGTCTCGAATTCCTTGTAGGCGTGCAGCCAGATGGCCGGCAGCCCCGAGGCGGGGTCGAAGTAGCTGAGCGCCGGCCCCAGCGCCAGGGTGCGGGCGCGGTTGCCGCGGGTCAGGCCGGGGGCGTCGTCGTCGCTGAGCTGGCGGTAATAGTAGCCACCCAGCCCCGCCGTCCAGGGACCGACGTGCTGCCCGACGGCGAATTCGTGGCGATACTCCACCCCGCTGCGGTAGTCGGTGGCCGAGTTGCGCGCATTGATGTCTACCTGGAAGCTGGACGACAGCTCCAGTCCGCTGGGGCTGATGTAGCTGGCGTTGAAGATCGGCGAGACCGTCCAATGGTTGGTCCCGGGACTGACCAGGCGATTCTTGTCGTAGTCACCGGTGGGCGCCTGGATCGACAGCTGGGTGTTGATGCCGACGCCGGGCGCCGGCTCCCAGGCGAGGATCAGCGGGATCAGCTGCAGATCGGCCGGGCGGAACAGCTCGGCGCTGTCGCTGAACACCCGCTGCCCGCCGGCGTTGATACCGAGGTCCGCATCCATGCGAAAGAACACCGAGACCGCGCCGAAGCCGTAGCGCGCGCCGAACAGCTGCTGATCGGTCATGCGCAGATAGGCCAGGCCGATGGCCAGGACGTTGATGTTGAAATCGTTGCCATCGTCCCGGCCATGGCTGTCCTTGATCACCCGCGCCTGGTAGTCGCTGAAGCGCATGCCGATCGTACCGACGGGCGTCGACGGCGGCATGAAGCCGGCGCCGAAGTCCTGCACCCCGGCGGCGGTGGTCGGCATGCCCTTCTCGGTGGCGTGGGTGGTGGCGGCCAGCGCCGCGAGTGACAGGACGGCGGCGCGGGTCAGCATTCCGGGCAGAGACGGCATGGCGGGATTCCTCAGGGCTTTCGAGCGGGCGAGCGAGGCCTCACCGGGCGCGCGAGGCGCCCGGTCTTGGCGTAGGGATCAGGGGGAGATCAGTCCGGCGCGGCGGCGACCTGTTGCGCGATCTGCGCCTTGCGGTTGACGCCGAGCTTCTCGTAGATGCGCCTCAGGTGATGACGGACCGTGGCCGGCGCCATGCCCAGGTTGCGGGCGACTTCCTTGTAGGTCTGGCCGAGGGCGAAGCACTGGGCCACTTCCAGCTCGCGGGCACTGAGGCGTTCCGCCGAACTGCGCCGGCGCGCCTTGAGCAGCAGCAGATCGCCCAGCGGCTGGGCCTCGAGCTGCAGGGTACGGCCCTGGTAGGTGCCCTGGGGGTCGCAGGCGGGCGGCAGGCGATTGCCCTGCCAGCCCTCCCACTCCCCCGCCAGCAGGGCGGCGAAGCCGGGCTCCATGGACAGCAGCACGCCATAGCGATCGCACACCGCCAGGGCCAGTTCGTCGAAGCTGCCCTGGCTGTCTCTCAGGGTCGCCAGGGTGCGCAGGCAACTCTCGCGCTCGGCATGCAGCAGGTGCGGCATCAGCCATTCCACCAGCTGGCATTCCAGGGCGGTGAAGGGGGTGGCGGGATCTTCTCGGAACAGCGTGAGGTGCACGCCCAGGCGGGTCTGGTCGTCGGTGAGCACGATGCGCAGGCCGTGGGCCAGGCCATACCGCTGCCCCAGGGCGGCCAGGCTCGGCGAAGCCGTCAGGTCGCGGCAGTCGAACACCTGGCAGCGCCCCTGCACCAGGTGCAGGTCGCCCAGGGTGCGGTCGTCGGCCTTGAGGGCATCCCATTCGCGGGTATAGCTGCCGGGCAGCCCCAGCAGAAAGGTGCTGTGCGCCACGGGGACGCCGTCGCGCCAGGCGGAGTTGCCCCACCAGGCCTTGTCGAAGGCGACCAGGCGCTGCAGCTGCACCAGGGCCTGGGCATGGAATTCGGTGATGGCCCCGCCCCGCAGGCGGGCTTGCAGCGCCAGGACGACCTGGCTGAAGCGCGCGACCACGTCGCTGGGCACACTGCAGGAAACGACGGCTGACTGATCCATGCTACCCCCATTGTTTTGATTGTCTGGGTAGGATGCCGGCCCCCTGACGGGGCCTGGCTTGGGTCCGAGTCTACCGTACCGCGGCGGCGCGCCTATCGTTCAGATGCAGGATAGGCCGCCCTCAGCCACGGGCGCGCCCACGCAACGGCCGCGGGCTAGCCGGGGTCCAACAGCCGCCGCCATCGTTCATCTGATCGATAGACCCGCCCCAAGCCTGCGGCGAGGCTGGCGGCGACCCGGCGTCCATCCTGGCGCCCGGGACCACAGGAGAAGCCCCATGCCCGACGTCTTCGCGCGCCTCACTCCCGAGGTGGCCGGCCTGCTGGCGCAGCTGGCCGCCCACCCGCAGCCGCCGCTGGACAGCCTCACCCCGGCGCAGGCGCGCGCCGCCTATGTGCAGCTGAATCGTGCCCTTGGCCTGCCGCCGGCGCCGGTGACGCGGGTGGACGAACTCAGCGCTCCCGGTCCCCTCGGCCCCATCCCGCTGCGTCTCTACCGCCCCTATGCGGAAGACGATCGACCGCGCCCGCTGGTGGTCTATCTGCACGGCGGCGGCTGGGTGATCGGCGACCTGGACAGCCATGATTCGCTCTGCCGCCAGATCGCCCTGGGCACCGGCTTCGCGGTGCTGGCGGTGCACTATGCCCTCGCCCCCGAGCATCCGGCACCGGCGAGCCCCGACGATGTGCTGGCCGCCCTGCACTGGCTGGCCGAGGCCGGCAGCGCCCTGAATCTCGATCTCGACCGCGTCGCCGTGGCCGGCGACAGCGCCGGCGGCGGCCTGGCGGCCATGGCCGCGCTGCACCTGCGCGAAGGACCGCTCAGGCTCAAGGCCCAGGTGCTGATCTACCCCGGCGTCGACAACACGCCCGAGGCCTGGAATCACCCCTCGCGCATCGAGAACGCCCAGGTCCCGCCGCTGACCCGGCCGATGATGGACTACTTCTCGGGGATGTATCTCCAGGACGTGGACACCCGCGATCCGCGCGTCTCGCCGCTCTATGCCCCCTCCCACGCCGACCTGCCGCCGGCGCTGATCTTCGGCGCCGAATGCGACGCCCTGCGCGATGACGCGCGCCTCTACGCCCAGGCGCTGATCGGCGCCGGCAATGCCGTGGAGTACCACGAGTTGCCGGGCATGATCCATGGCTTCATCGAGATGCTCGGGGTGCTGCCAGGCGTGCGCTGGACCCTGGAAAGGATGAATGCCTTTCTGCGCGAGCACCTGCAGCAGGCGGCCTGAGGCCGCCCGCGCGGGTCAGACCCGGCCGAACCAGTGCAGCACCAGCCGGTAGAGGTGCTCCGGCCAGCGCGACCACCAACCGCCCTGCGCCGCCGCCTCCAGGGCCACCAGCGGGCGGGTCTGCAGGACGCGGTCGCCCTCCACCAGCTCCAGGCGCCCGACCACCGCGCCCTGGGCGATGGGCGCCACCAGCGGCTCGTTCAGCACCAGGCGGCGCTCGGGTGGTTGCTGGCCCTTGGGACAGGTCAGCACCACGTCCTCGGTCACGCCCACCGGCAGGGTCGCCTGCTCGCCCTCCCAGATCGCCGGGGTGCCCAGGGCGACGCCGGCCTTGTCGAGGCTCAGGTTGTCGAAGAAGCGATAGCCGTAGGTCATCAGCTTCTGGGTGTCCGCCGCGCGGTTGTTGATCGAGTTGGAACCGAACACCGCGGTGATCAGCCGGCGTCCGTCGCGCAGCGCCGAGGTGACCATGCAGTAGCCAGCCGCCTCGGTATGCCCGGTCTTGAGGCCGTCCACGGTGTGGTCGCGCCACAGCAGCAGGTTGCGATTGGGTTGGCGGATGCCGTTCCAGGTAAAGTACTTCCTGGCATAGAGCTCATAGTAGGCCGACTCGTCCTGGATGATGGCGCGGGCCAGCAGCGCCATGTCGTAGGGCGAGGAAAAGTGCTCGGGGTCGGGCAGCCCGGTGGGATTCATGAAGTGACTGTCGTGCAGGCCAAGGCGCTGCGCGGTGGCGTTCATCAGGCTGGCGAAGCTCTCGTTGCTGCCGGCGATGTGCTCGGCCAGGGCCACGCTGGCGTCGTTGCCCGAGTCGATGACGATACCCTGCAGGAGATCGTGCACCGACACCTGGCTCCGCGGATCGAGAAACATCCGCGAGCCTTCGGTGCGCCAGGCGTGCTCGCTGACGGTGACCGGGTCGTCGGCCTTGAGCTGGCCGGCCTGGATGTCGCGGGTCGCCACGTAGACGGTCATCAGCTTGGTCAGGCTGGCCGGCGGCAGGTGCTCGTGGGCATTCTCTTCGGCGATCACCTGGCCGGTGGTGGCATCCATCAGCACCCAGGCCCTGGCCGAGAGCTGGGGCGGCGAAGGAATCAGCACGGTGGTGGCGGGCGCAGCGGCGGGTGCAGCGGCGGGCGCGGCTTCGACCTGGCCGAGCCAGGCGAGACCCAGGGCGGCGAGGCCCAGTAGCAAGGGGTGTTTCACGAGCGGCAGATCCGGTGTGGCAGGAGGGGCCCGCCATCCTGGGAGAGCCCTGCCCCGGTCTCAAATGAAGCAAAATGAAGAAAAATTTAGGAAGGCGCACCTCACCCGGCGCTGGTGATGATCACCCGCGCGCCCACCGGTTCGGCCGCCTCGATGCTCAGGCTGAAGCCATGCAACCGCACGATGGCCGCCACCAGCGACAGGCCCAGGCCATAGCCCGGTTGCTGGCGACTGGCATCGCCGCGATAGAGCCGGCGCAGCACGCTCTCGCGCTCGGCCTCGGGAATGCCGGGGCCGTCGTCGATCACCTCGATGCGCACCGCCAGGCCAACGCCACGCGCCACCAGCCGCACCCTGCCCCCTTCGGGAGCGAACTTGAGGGCGTTGTCGAGCAGATTGACCAGCGCCTCGAACAGCAACTCGGCGTCGCCCTGCACCTCCGGCAGCGCCTCGCCCAGCTCCAGGCTCAGGGTCTGGGCCTTTTCCTGGGCCAGGGGTTCGTAGAAGTCATGGGCCTGGCGCAGCAGCGCGGCCAGGTCCAGGGGCGCGAAGGCCATGCGCCGCCGGGTGTCCTCCAGCTCGGAGATGCGCAGCAGGCCCTGGAAGCGCGACATGATGGCCTCGGTCTCGGCCAGCGCCTCGCCGAGGCTGTCGGCCTGGGGTTCGGCCAGCGGCAGTTGCTGCAGCTGGTGCAGGCGCGCCCGCAGCCGCGTCAGCGGGGTGCGCAGGTCATGGGCGATGCCGTCGCAGACGCCCTTCACCTCGTGCATCGAGCGCTCCAGCTGCGCCAGGGTGGTATTGACCGCATCGGCCAGCATGTCCAGCTCGTCGTGGCGCGGCGACAGTGGCAGGCGTTCCTCCAGGTGACCGGCGACGATCCGTTCCAGGCTGCGTTGCAGTCGCTCGACGCGCCGCAGCGGTCGCCGCCGCAACAGGTGCCAGCCGACCAGGCCAGGGATCAGGGTCAGCGACAGGCCCCAGAACAGCGCCTGGCCGATGATGCCGCCCACCGCCGAAATGGAGCCGCCGTCGCGGGCCAGCACCAGGATGCGGCCGTCGGCGCGGCGCTGCAGAAAGGCATGGCTGCTGCGGGTCTCGTCCAGGGCGTCGGTGGTCCTGAGGCCGCGCTGCAGGTAGTGCACCCGGCCGTCGTCCGGCAGGTTGCGCAGGAGCTTGACCAGGTTGCCGGCCACAAGGCGCCCATCGGCCTCGAACAGGCCGTAGGCGTCGATGCCGGGCATGGAATAGACCTCGCTGGCCTGCAGCTCGCCCAGCAGGTCGGCATCGGCCACCTTGCCGTAGTAGTGCGCCCGCTGCAGCAGGGTGCGCTCCGCCACGGCGCCCAGGTAACCGGAGATCTGCCAGTAGAGCACCCCGGTGAAGACCGCGCCCCAGGCCACGAAGAGCAGCGCATAGAGCGCCAGCAGGCGGCTGCTGCCCGAGCGCCAGCGCCTAGTCCGGGACGACGAGGACATAGCCGGCTCCGCGAACGGTATGCACCAGCGGCCGCCCCGACCGCTCGATCTTGCGTCTGAGCCGCCCCATGTGCACGTCGATGATGTTGGTGCCCGGATCGAAGTGATAGCCCCAGACCTGCTCGAAGAGCATGGTGCGGGTCACCAGTTGCCCGGCGTTGCGCATCAGGTAGGTGAGGATCTTGAATTCGGTGGGCAGCAGGGCGATGGCCTCGCCGGCACGGGTCAGGGTGTTCTCGATCAGGTCCAGGGTCAGCTCGCCGACACGCAACTGGTGACTGGCGGACTGCGCGCCCGGCCGTCTGAGCAGCGCCTCCAGGCGGGCCATCATCTCCACCAGGGAAAAGGGCTTGGTCAGGTAATCGTCACCGCCGCATCTCAGGCCGCGCACGCGCTCGTCGACATCGGACAGGGCGCTGAGCATCAGCACCGGGGTGGCGATGCCGAGGCCACGCAGGGTGCTGACGATGGTCAGGCCATCGAAGTCCGGCAGCATGCGGTCGAGGGTGATGATGTCGTGGCCGCCGGCGATGGCCGCGGCCAGGCCCTCGCGGCCGGTGCTTTCCCAACGTACCTGATAGTCTTGCGCCCGCAATTCGCTGGCGATGGCGTGGGCGGTCACCTCGTCGTCTTCGATGACCAAAGCCTGGGTCATGATGGCCTCTGGATCTGGCGCCCGGTCTGGCGGACCGGACACCCTAGGGAAAACGACCAGGTCGGTAAATTAAATTTTTCTTCATTCGGACTAACGCGCTTCCGCCTCGCCCGCGGTCTATCGTCGGTCTTTTCACCCTGGAGTCTTCACCATGTTTCGACGTCTGCCCACCCTCGCCCTTGGCGCCCTGCTGCTGGCCTCCACGCCACTGCTGGCCGCGCAACCCGTCACCACCCTCACGGTGCTGAGCTCGGGCGGCATCATGGGCGCCATCCGCGAAGTCGCCCCGGCCTATGAAAAGGCCACTGGCGTGAAACTGGACATCGCCGCCGCGCCGTCCATGGGCGACACGCCCCAGGCCATCCCCCAGCGCCTGGCCCGCAACGAGCCGGCCGACGTGGTGCTGATGGTGGGTTCGGCGCTGGACAAGCTGGTCGCCAACGGCCAGGCGCTCAAGGACAGCCGGGTCGACCTGGGGCAATCCTTCATCGCCATGGCGGTGCGCAAGGGCGCGCCCAAGCCGGACATCTCCACCATGGAGGCCTTCAAGCAGAGTCTGGAAAGTGCCCAGTCGGTGGCCTATTCCGACAGCGCCAGCGGTGTCTATCTGGCGCACATCCTTTTCCCGCGCATGCAGCTGAGCGATGCCTTCAAGGCCAAGGCGCGCATGATCCCCGCCGAGCCGGTGGGCGAAGTCGTCGCCCGTGGCGAGGCGCAGCTGGGCTTCCAGCAGCTGAGCGAATTGAAGCCGGTGCAGGGCATCGACATCGTCGGCCTGATCCCTGACCAGGCGCAGAAGATGACCCTCTATTCCGGCGCCGTGGTCAGCAAGAGCACGCACCCGGATGCCGCGCGCGCCCTGCTGCAGTACCTGGCCTCGAAAGACGCCGCCAAGGCCATCGAGGACAGCGGTCTCAAGCCCATTCCGGCGCAGCAGTAATAAGGCCGCTCCCACAGCGGATGATGCTTTTGTAGGAGCAACTGTCTTGATCGCATATCGCGGCCATGGGCCGCTCCTACAGGCACGGACGCCACCGTAGGAGCGGCCGCTACGGCGTACCGGCATGGCCGCGATAAAGACAGTTGCTCCACCGGCTTCAGACGAAGAAGGAGATGGCGCCGGTGAGCAGGGCGATGGCGGTGATGACCAGGGAGGTCAGCACCGCCCATTTGACGGTGGCCTTCTGGAAGTCGCCGATGTCGCGGTCGACCATGCCCACCAGCAGCAGCGTCGAGGCCACCAGCGGACTCATCAGGTGCACCGGCTGGCCCAACACCGAGGCGCGGGCGATTTCCACCGGATCGATGCCGTAGGCCGCGGCGGCGTTGGCCAGGATGGGCACCACGCCGAAGTAGTAGGCATCGTTGGACAGTACGAAGGTCAGCGGCATGCTGGTGATGGCCACCACCAGCGGGAACCAGTGGCCCCAGGCCGGCGGAATCCAGTCGACCAGGGTCTGGGCCAGGGCGTCGACCATCTTGGTGCCGGAAAAGATGCCGGCGAAGATGCCCGCGGCGAACACCAGCAGCACCACGGTCATGGCATTGCCGGAGTGGGCCAGGATGCGCTCCTTCTGCAGCTCCAGTTGCGGATAGTTGATCATCAGCGCCAGCACGAAGCCGATCATGAACAGGATGGCGGCGTGCATCACGCCCATGACCAGAGCGGTCATCACCGCGATCACCAGTACCAGGTTGACGTAGGCCAGGCGCGGCCGCTTGGTCGGCGAATCACCGAGGATCTCCTCGATGTAGCACTTGCCGCCGGCCGCCCCGCCGCTCTCCAGGGCGACGTTGCCGATGCGCGCGCGCTCGCGGCGACCCAATAGGTAGGCAGTGAAGACCACCCAGGCCGCTCCGCCGATCACCGTGGGCAGCATGGGAATGAAGTAGGCGGTGGCGTCCAGCCCCAGCGCGGCGATGGCGCGGGTGGCCGGGCCGCCCCAGGGACTCATGCCGCTCATTATGCTCAGGGAGAGCATGGAGACGGTCGCCAGCACCATGGGATTCATGCCGATGCGCTTGTACAGCGGCAGCATAGCCGCGCAGGTGATCATGTAGGTGGTGGTGCCGTCGCCGTCCAGGGCCACCAGCAGCGAGAGCAGCGCGGTGCCGATGGCGATCTTGACCGGATCGCCGTTGACGCGCTTGAGGATCTTGCGGATCAGCGGATCGAACAGCCCGGCGTCGATCATCAGGCCGAAGAAGAGGATGGCGAACAGCAGCAGCGCCGCCGAGGGCGCCACCATCTTCAGGCCGTCGAGCATCATCTTGCCGGTGGTGGGGGCGAAGCCACCGATGAGGGCGAAGACGATGGGCACCACGGTGAGCGCCACGATGGGCGACAGACGTTTGCTCATGATCAGGTAGGTGAAGGTCACCACCATGATCAGACCGAGAAGCGCGAGCATAGGCATATCCCTTGTTCTTGTTGTGGGTCTGGCCGGGCGCGGGCCAGCCGATCCCCGCCTCCGGCCAGCTGACGGCGCGGAGGTGGGATTGCAGCGGTAGCGGGGTTGGAACGATCAGGCGTGGGGACGAACGTCCGGTGCCGTCCACTCGGCGGCCTCGGGCAGCGCCACGGGTTCGGCCTTGCCACTGGCCAGGGCGCGCATCAGCTTGTCGCGATCGCAGGCGCCCTCGCCCAGCGCGATCACCACGGTGGCCACGGCGTTGCTGGCCAGGCTGGTGAGAGCGCGGGCCTCGGACATGAAGCGGTCGATGCCGATGAGCAGCGCCAGTCCGGCCAGCGGGATGTCGTGGATCACGGTGAGGGTCGAGGCCAGGGCGACGAAGCCGCTGCCGGTCACCCCTGCCGCGCCCTTGGAGGACAGCAGCATGATCGCCAGCATGGTCAGGGTCTGGCCGACGGTGAGGTCGATGTTGCAGGCCTGGGCGATGAAGACCGCGGCCAGCGACAGGTAGATGGCGGTGCCGTCCAGGTTGAAGGAGTAGCCGGTGGGCAGCACCAGGCCGACCACGCCCTTCTTGCAGCCCAGGCCTTCGAGCTTCTGCAGCATGCGCGGCAGCACCGGCTCGGTGGACGAGGTGCCCAGCACCACCAGGAATTCCTCGCGGAAGTAGCGCAACAGCTTCCACAGGCTGAAGCCGCGCGAGCGGCACAGCGCGCCCAGCACCACGAAGACGAAGAAGGCGCAGGCGATGTAGAGGGTGGCGATCAGCTTGGCCAGGGAGCCCAGCGAGGTGATGCCGTACTGGCCCACGGTAAAGGCCAGGGCGCCGAAGGCACCCACCGGGGCGAAGCGCATCAGGTAGCCGAAGATGCGGAAGACCATCTGCGACGCCGACTCCAGCACGTCCAGCACCGGCCGGCCGCGCTCGCCCATGGCGGACAGGGCGAAGCCGCAGAGCACGGCGATGAACAGCACCGGCAGCACCTCACCCTTGTTGAACGCCCCCATGAAGGTGTCCGGGATGATGTGCATGAAGAAGTCCACCACGCTGAGCTTGGCCGCCGACGCCGTGTACTGGGCGATGCTGGCGGTGCTCAGGGTCGCGGGATCGATGTTCATGCCCACGCCGGGCTGGAACAGATAGACCGCGCCGAGGCCGATGAACAGGCTGATGACGGTGAGCACCAGGAACAGCAGCAGCGTCTTGCCCATCAACCGGCCCAGGGTGCTCTTGTCGGTCATGCCGGCGATGCCGGTGACGATGGTGCAGAACACCACCGGGGCGATCATCATCTTGATCAGTTTGATGAAGGCGTCACCCAGGGGCTTGAGCGCGACGGCCTGTTGCGCCCAGAAGTGACCGACCAGCACCCCGAGGACCACGGCGCAGAGGATCTGGAAGTACAGCGATTTGGCAAGTTTCATGGGGCATCACCGTTTATTGAAGTTGTGCGGATGCGCTGGTGGTTGGGGGTGTCGCGTTAGCCGGCGAGCCTCCGCGCGGTAGGCGCATAGACATGACCGGAAAACAGACGGCGCGCGGTCCGGACGACCGAGGCCTGGATGGTAGTGCCGTCCGCGCCGCCGCGCGACAGCACCACGTCGATCCCGCCGCTGGGATGCTCCAGGCGGACGTGGGTCAGGTCACGCGCCGACTCGCCGAGCAGCGCCATCACCACGGTCTCCGGGGTGACGCAGGCGGTGGCCAGGCCGATGGAGCCGGTGATGGCCAGCGCCCGGTGGCAGCTGTGCGGCATGAAATAGCGCACCTGCAGGGTGCCGCCCTGCTGGGGCGCGGAAATCAGCACCGGCTTGGGGATCACCTTGCCGCTGACATCGCCCAGGCCCATGGCCCGACCCGCCTGCAGCCGCAGGGCTTCCAGCCGGGCCAGCAGCGCCGCGTTGGCGTCCAGTTCGGCCGGCCGCTCGCTGCCGGTCACGCCCAGGTGGCGGGCCTCGACGATCATCATCGGCATGGCCATGTCGATGCAGGTCACCGGCACGCCGTCGAAGACATCCGTGGCCTGGCCGGTGGGAAACAGCTGGCCGGTCTTGCTGCCCACGGCGTCGAGAAAGGTCAGCTGCACCGGCGCGGCGGTGCCGGGCACGCCGTCGATGGCGGTGTCGCCTTCATAGCGCACCAGGCCGCCGGGCGTATGCACCAGGGAATCGACGAAACTGTTGGTGTTGAGGTTGCGGATACGCACCAGGGTCTTGCCGTCTCTCGCGGCAACCAGCCCCTGCTCCACGGCGAAGGGCCCCACGGCGCAGAGCATGTTGCCGCAGTTGGGTGCGGTATCGACGCGCCGCTCGGCGACCATCACCTGGACGAAGAGGTAATCCACGTCGGCATCGGCGTGGCTGGAGGGGCTGATGATGGCCACCTTGCTGGTCTGGGGACTGCCGCCACCGATGCCGTCGATTTCCAGCTCGTGGCCGGCACCCATGAGGTCGATCAGCATCTCGTCGCGCGCGGCGGGATCGCTGGGCAGGTCACTGGCGTGGAAGAAGGGGCCCTTGGAGGTGCCACCTCGCATGAGAACGCAGGGAATACGTTGCATGACTGCTGACTCTTGTTGATCAATAGCGGTTATTGATGTTCTGGGAACAAGATTGGCAGCCGGATATAAATCTATCCAATGCAAATATCAGCGCTATTATTCCACTTGGATAATTAATAAAGCCGGCTTTACGAAACGGGGCGTTCATGGACTACGAGCTGCAAGATATTCGATCTTTCGTGAAAATCGCCGAACTGGGCAGCTTCCACGAGGCCGCCGATGCCTTGCACCTGTCGCAGCCGGCCCTGAGCCGGCGCATCAAGAAGCTGGAAGACGGCCTGGGCACGCCCCTGCTCGAACGCACCACTCGTCGCGTCGGCCTCACGAGCGTCGGGCGCGATTTCCTGCCCAAGGCGCGGCGGCTGCTGGACGACTTCGAGGACTCCATCCTCAGCATCCGCGAGCTGGCCGAGCGCCAGACCGGTCAGGTCACCCTGGCCTGCATCCCCACCGCGGCCTTCTACTTCCTGCCCTCGGTGATCCGCCAGTACAACGAGCAGTACCCCAAGATCCGCATCCGCCTGCTGGACCTCAGCGCCAACGACGGCCTGGAGGCCGTGCTGCGCGGCGAAGCCGACTTCGGCATCAACATGCTCAGCGGTCAGCACCCGGACATCGAATTCGTGCCCCTGGTGCAGGAGCAATTCGTGCTGGCCTGTCGGCGCGACCACGAACTGGCCGGGCGCCCGTCGATCAGCTGGGCCGAGCTGGTCGAGCACCGGCTGATCGGCGTGGGACGCCTGAGCGGCAATCGGGTGCTGCTCGACCATGCCCTCTCCGCCCGTGGCATCCGCCCCAAGTGGTTCTATGAGGTGCAGCACCTGTCCACCTCCCTGGGCATGGTGGAAGCCGGCCTCGGCGTCTCGGCCATGCCCAGTCTGGCCATGCCGGATGCCGACCACCCGACCCTGGTCAGCGTGCCCCTCAGTGATCCGGAGGTGACCCGGACGCTGGGCCTGGTCTCGCGTCGCGGCGCCTCGCTGTCGCCCGCCGCGGAAAAATTCGTCGCCATCCTGCTCGGCCAGTGGAAGACCGAACAGCCCTAGCTCGCGGCCTGTACGCCAGCGCGTCCTGAGGCGGGGCGGCCAAGCGCCAGTATCCAGTGAACGGCCCGCCTGCTCGGGCGGTCTGTTGGCTGCAACAACTGGTTACGGTCGAGTCCGCTCATGTCCCTTGCGCGAAAGTCGCGTCCTTCTTCTCCCTGCCCGGGGAGCACATCGAGGCGCCGCCTGGCGGTCGGGTCCCTGGCTGGCCTGCTGCTGGCCGCTTCGCTCACTGGCTGTTCGCCGCTACAGCACGGCTTTCTCGCCCCGGCCGGTCTCGCCGCCAGTGGCGAACGCGACCTGCTGCTGTGGATCGTCGGCCTGGCGCTGGTGGTGGTCCTGCCGGTGATCCTGCTCACCCCGCTGATCGTCTGGCGCTATCGCCACGGCAACACGCGCGCCGCCTACCGGCCGCGCTGGGAATTCTCCTGGCTGCTGGACGTCTTCGCCTGGGGCGTGCCGGCGCTGATTGTCGCGGTGCTGGCGGTGCTGGTCTGGACCCGCACCCACAGCCTCGATCCCTATCGCTCGCCGACGCCCAGCCAGGCGCCGCTGGAGGTCCAGGTGATCGGCCTGGACTGGAAGTGGCTGTTTCTCTATCCCGAACAGGGCATCGCCACGGTCAATGAACTGGTCCTGCCAGCCGGACGCCCGGTGCAGCTCAGACTCACCAGCGATACGGTGATGCAATCCCTGCTGTTGCCGCGCCTCGGTGGCCAGATCTACGCCATGGCCGGCATGCAGACCCAGCGCTACCTGCAGATTCCCGCGCCCGGCCAGTTCGAGGGCCGCAACGCCCAGTACAGCGGCGAAGGCTTCCAGGATCAGCATTTCCCGATCCGGGTGCTGGATGCGCAGGACTTCGCCAGCTGGACCCAAGGCGTCAGCCAGACCCGCGAGGCGCTGGATTGCGCCCATTACCAGGTGCTGTCCCGCCCCGGCACCCTGGAGCGGGCCGCCGCGTTGCGCCTGACCCAACCCGCCCTCTTCGCCTGGGTGCTGGCGCGCTATCGCCAGGATCCGGTACCCGCCTGCGCCACCTTCCAGGGAGCCACCCATGACTGATTCCTCGGCCCTCTGGCACCTGCTGTTCGGTCGCCTGGGCTACGATGCCCTGCCCTTCTACAGCCTGGTCGCCACCTGCGGCGCCAGCGTGGTGATCCTTGGCGCCCTGGCCACCGCCGGGGTGATCACCTGGCTCGGCAAGTGGCGCTATCTCTGGCAGGAGTGGTTCACCAGCCTGGACCACAAGCGCATCGGCGTCATGTATGTGGTGCTGGCCCTGGTGATGTTCAGCCGCGGCGTGGTGGAAGGCGTGATGATGCGCACCCAGCAGGCCCTGGCCATCGATGCCCCGGGCTATCTGCCACCGGAGCACTTCGGCCAGCTGTTCAGCACCCACGGCACCATCATGGTGTTCTTCGTGGCCATGCCCTTCCTTACCGGGCTGATCAACTTCGTCATGCCGCTGCAGATCGGTGCCCGCGACGTGCGCTTTCCGCTGCTCAACGCCATCAGCCTCTGGCTGACCGTGGCCGGTGCGGCCCTGGTGATGGTCTCGCTGGTGCTGGGCCGCTTCTCGACCGGTGGCTGGAGCGGCTATCCGCCCTATACCGGCGCCGAATACCAGCCCGGCGTCGGCCCCGACTACTGGATCTGGGCACTGACCCTCAGCTCCATCGGCAGCACCCTGACCGGCCTCAATTTCGCCGTCACCCTCTACAAGGAGCGGACGCCGGGCATGCGCCTGTTCCATATGACGCTGTTCAGCTGGACGGCGCTGTGCACCAGCATCCTGATGATCTTCGCCATGCCGCCGCTGACCGTGGCCACCCTGCTGCTGGCCCTGGACCGCTACCTGGACTTCCATTTCTTCACCAACACCCAGGGCGGCAACCTGATGAACTACATCAACCTCTTCTGGCTGTTCGGCCATCCGGAGGTGTACATCCTGATCCTGCCGGCCTTCGGGGTGTTCTCCGAGGTCTTCGCCACCTTTTCCACCAAGCGGCTCTATGGCTATCACTCCCTGGTCTGGGCCACCCTGGTGATCGCGGTGCTGTCCTTTACCGTCTGGCTGCACCACTTCTTCACCATGGGCCAGAGTCCGAAGATCAATGCCGCCTTCGGCATCGCCACCATGCTCATCGGCATCCCCACCGGGGTGAAGATCTACGACTGGATGGCCACCATGTTCCGCGGGCGCATCCGCCTGACCACGCCGCTGATCTATGCGGTGATGTTCATCATGCTGTTCGTGATCGGCGGCCTCACCGGCATCACCCTGGCCACCCCGCCGGTGGACTACCAGGTGCACAACACCGTCTACCTGGTCGCCCATTTCCACAACATGCTGATCCCCGGAATGCTGTTCGGCATGCTGGCCGGCTATCACTTCTGGTTTCCCAAGGCCTTCGGCTTTCGCCTCGACGAGCGCTGGGGCCGCATCGCCGCCCTGAATTTCGGCCTGGGCTTCCTGCTCGCCTTCATGCCGCTGTACGTGCTGGGCGTCTCCGGCCTGCCGCGGCGCAGCCAGGCTATCCACAATCCCGACTTCGCCCCGCTGCTATGGGTCGCCGAGCTGGGTGCGCTGATCCTGCTCGCCGCCCTGGCCAGCCTGGTGATCCAGCTGGTGGTGAGCATCCGCCGCCGCGACAGTACGCGGGTGCCGGTGGGCGACCCCTGGAATGGCCGCACCCTGGAATGGGCCGTGGCCGCGCCGCCGCCGGAATACAACTTCGCCGTGCCCCTGCCGATCAACGACCGCGATCCCTTCACCTGGCTCAAGGAACAGGGCCTGGCCTATGACCGGCCGCGTACCTATGCCGACATCGAGCTGCCGAAGAACAGCGCCGTACCAGCCATCGTCGGGGCGGCGGGCTTCGCCTGCGCCTTCGGCCTGGTCTGGCACATCGGCTGGCTGGCCGTGCTCGGCCTGGTGGTGGCCTGGGGCGCAGTGATAGCGCGCAGCTTCCAGCGCGACACCGAGCGGTTGATCTCGGCGGCCGAGATCCGGCGTGAACACGAGGCCTGGCTAGATAGGGTCGCCGCCACACGTGCGGTCAATCGTGACGAGGAAACCACCCCGGCCAATCGCGGCCTGGCGGAGATGGGCCCATGAGTCCGCGCGATATGAACCACGCCGGCCTCAACGTCGGTGCCACCGATCACGCCACCCACACCGAGGCCGAGTATTCGTTATTCGGCTTCTGGATCTTCCTGATGAGCGACGCCCTGCTGTTCGCGCTGCTGTTCGCCATCTACGCGACGCTGCAGCACGCTACCGCTGGCGGTCCGGTCGCCCGCGACGTGTTCGAGATCGGCAGCGTGACCCTGCAGACCCTGGTGCTGCTGGCCAGCAGCTTCACCTATGGCCTGGCGTCACTGGCGATGAAATACCACGAGGGTCGCCTGAGACCCCTGGTGACCTGGCTGCTGGTGACTCTGGCCCTGGGCCTGGTCTTTCTCGGCCTGGAGCTGCACGACTTCCTGGGCATGGCGGACAAGGGCGCCCTGCCCCAGCGCAGCGCCTTTCTTTCGGCATTCTTCGCCCTGGTGGGCATGCACGGCGTCCACGTCGCCAGCGGTTGCCTGTGGCTGGTGGTGATGCTGGTACAACTCCGGGTGTTCGGCCTGGATACCCCGGTGAAGACCCGGCTGATGCGCCTGGGCCTGTTCTGGCATTTTCTCGATATCGTCTGGGTCGCCATCCTCTCGGTGGTCTACCTGCAAGGACTCCTGCCATGAAGCGAGATGACTATCGCCGTGAGCTGGCGAGCTATGTGATCGGCCTGGGACTGGCCGTGACCTTGAGCCTGATCCCCATCGCCCTGGTGCAATTCCCAACCTGGCCGCGCGGAACCACCCTGGGCATCGTCTTCGGCCTGGGCCTGCTGCAGATCCTGGTACACCTGCGCTGTTTCCTGCACGTCAGCCTGGGCCGCTCGCACCGCCACGACCTCTATCTGCTGTTGTTCACCAGCCTGATCCTGGTGCTGATGGTGGTGGGCAGCCTGGTGGTGCTCGGCGATCTGCAGCACCGCATGCATTGATCGGCTTGCCGCCCGACTGCGCGACAAGCCGATCCATCTCGCACCTTACTGGGTACGCGTCACGCGCCAGACGGTGTTGGCCAGGTCGTCGGCGATGAGGACGCCACCGCGCTGATCCACCGCCACCCCGACCGGGCGACCGCGGGTCTTGCCGTCGTCGCCGTAGAACCCGGTGGCGAAGTCGATGGGCTCGCCGGCCGGACGGCCCTGCTGGAAGGGTACGAAGACCACGCGGTAGCCCACAGGCTTGTCACGGTTCCAGCTGCCGTGCTCGCCGACGAAAACGCCATCGGTGAATTGCCCGCCCACCGCCGCGGTTGAAAAGGTCACGCCCAGGGCGGCGACGTGCGAGCCCAGGCTGTAGTCGGGCTTGATGGCGGCGGCCACCTTGGCGGGGTCCTGCGGCTGGGCTCGGGTATCGACGTTCTGCCCCCAGTAGCTGTAGGGCCAGCCATAGAAGCCCCCTTCGCGGATGGAGGTCAGGTAGTCCGGTACCAGGTCGGGGCCGATTTCATCGCGTTCGTTGGCCACGGCCCAGAGCTGGCCGCTGTCGGGCTGCATGGCCAGGGCCGTGGGATTGCGCACCCCGGTGGCATAGTTCTTGTGGGCACCGCTCTGGGCATCGATCTGCCAGATCACCGCACGGTCCACCTCGACGTCCATGCCGCGCTCGCCGACGTTGCTGTTGGAGCCGATCCCGACATAGAGGTAGCGCCCATCGGCGCTCACCGTGAGGGATTTCGTCCAGTGGTGATTGATCGCCGCGGGCAGGTCCACCAGCTTGGCTGGCGCGCCGCTGGCCTGGGTCTGGCCGTCCTGGTAGGGAAAGCTCACCAGGGCATCCTGGTTGGCCACGTAGATGCGGCCGTTGGCGAAGGCCAGGCCATAGGGTGCGTTGAGGTTCTCCGCGAACACCGTCTTGAGTTCGTAGGTACCGTCGCCATCGGCATCGCGCAACAGGGTCAGGCGATTGCCACCCTTCACCTGGGTGTTGCCCTGGGCCTTGATGTAGCCGGCGATGACGTCCTTGGGCTTGAGCTTGGGCGCATTGCCGCCGCGGCCCTCGGCCACCAGGATGTCGCCATTGGGCAGCACCAGCATCTGCCGTGGAATGCGCAGGTCGGTGGCGATGGCGGTGATCTTGTAGCCTTGCGGCACGGTGGGGACACGATCCCCCCAGGGCGCCGGCTCGGCGATCTTCATGCTCGGCAAGAGGCCGCGCTGGGGTTCGGGCAGCTTGGGATCCGGACCACGGGCCTGGGTGTCGGCACCGCCCTCGTTGCCACAGGCGGCTAGCAGCATAGCCAGACCGAGGACGCTCAAGGCTCTTGGAGTACTCATCGAACCACCTCCGAACGCAGGTTGGAGAGGCCGATCCAGGCCGCGA
Source organism: Pseudomonas sp. MOIL14HWK12:I2 (assembly GCF_000510745.1). Classification (NCBI taxonomy): domain Bacteria; kingdom Pseudomonadati; phylum Pseudomonadota; class Gammaproteobacteria; order Pseudomonadales; family Pseudomonadaceae; genus Pseudomonas; species Pseudomonas sp. MOIL14HWK12:I2. The sequence goes on from NZ_KI783313.1 coordinate 538,988, forward strand.
CGAGGCTCAGCACCGAGACGACCACCGAGAGGATCAGCCCGGCGGGCATCACCGCCCAGGCGTCCTTGGCATGTTCGAAGGCGTTGACCAGCCCCAGCACCCAGGCCAGCAGCAGCAAGAGAAAATAGGCTGCGGGTCGCCGGCCCCGGAAACGGGCGCCGAAGAGATTACCCAGGGCGAACAGCAGGGCCAGACCGGACAGCAACAGGGCCCCGGCGATCAGCCAGGCGGCGAAGTTGGCCCACTGGATCTGCATGGTCTGGTAGTAGGCGATGTCGCTGAGCAAGCCGCCGATGAACAACGGCACGGAACCGGCCAGCAGCAGCGCGTGCAGCGGGCCGGGCCGGACAGGGTAGTAATGGTGGGCAGCTACGGTCACTGACGACTCCTTTTCATGACGGAACGGTGCAGGGGCCGGGCAGCCTCTGCGTAGCGCAAGACGCACTGAAAAGGATTGCGCGCGCGTCGGGTTAGTTCAGCCGTTTCGCCTGGCGGACACCTCTTGCAAAAGAAGAGATAATGACGCTCTTGTTACAGCCACGGCGTCTGCCTAGCGCCCGTCCGCTACCGCCGCCCTTGCGATCCGCTGCCCGGTAGGCTGGATCTCACCGCCTCTACAGGAATTCTTTGCGCATGACCTCTTCCCGGTCCGTCGACCAGGCCTCCCGGCGCGCCGCCATCGTCCTCGCCTTTTGCCTGCCAAGCGATACTCTGCTCTACCTCGTGCTGCCCATGTACACCCAAGCCTTCGGCATCACCCTGATTGAGGCCGGCATCCTGCTGGCCGCCAACCGGGTGATCCGCATCGTCGGCTATCGCTACGTGGTGCGGCTCTATGCCCGCTACGGTGATCGCCGCAGCCTGATGGTGGCGGCCGCGGTGGCCGCCCTTTGCGCCCTTGGCAATGCCAACCTCTCGGGCTTTTGGGCGCTGCTCGGGCTGCGCCTGGCCTGGGGCCTGAGTTTCGCCACCTTCAACCTGTCCACCCAGGTGCTGGCCACCGCCGACCCGGCCGGTGCCGCCCGCCGCACCGGTACCTCGCGTGCCCTCATCGCCATCGGCCCGATGCTCGCCCTGTCCGCGGGTGCCTGGCTCACCCTGCACTATGGTCCGCGGGCGGTCCTGCTGCTGAGCAGCGGGCTCTGCCTGGTCGGCCTGGCCCTCGCCGCCGGTTTGCCCAGCGCCGGGCACCAGCTGCCCGAACCCGGACGCCGCCTGCGCTGGCCGGACCGCATCGTCACCTGGTCCTTCATCGAGGGCGTGACCCTGGATGGCCTGTTCATCTTCGGTCTATCGGCCTTTTCCCAGGCGGTGCTGGGCGGTGATGCCGTCCTGATCGCCGGCTTGCTCATGGCGTTGCGTTACGTATCGGACATGCTGCTCAGCCCTCTGGGCGGTCGGGCCGCGGACCGCTATGGGGCGGCGAAGATGCTGGTGGCCTGTTCGACGCTGACCGCCCTGTCGCTGACCGCGTTCGGCTTTCACTGGCTGATCCTCGGCGCCGGCGGCGTGCTCATCCTGCGCGCGCTGCAGATTCCGCTGGTGGTGACCATGGTCGCCGAACGGCATCCCGGTCAGGCGCGGGTACCGGCATTGGCCTCCAACGCCATGTGGCGCGACGTGGGCGCCAGCGTCGGTCCGCTGCTGGCCGGCTTTCTCATTCCGCTGGTGCCATCCACCCTGCTGTATCCGCTGTCCGGGCTGGCGATCCTGATCAGTTCCCTGGCTTGCCTGAGATTGAAGCCAGCGCGCGAATGAGGGGCCGCCGACCCTGACCCTGCCGGCAAGGGACGGGTGTCAGGGCCGGCCTGCCACTACTGGCCGTGCGCCTGCAGCACCGGCTCGCTGACGCCCTTGATGCCCACCAGGGTCAGGCTCGTCAGCAGCACGTTCTGCGGGCCCTGGTAGGCGTTGACCGGCTTGTACCATTCCGCCAGCGAGTGGGCGCTGCCGCCCTCCCCGCCACCGCTGATGGTCATGGCCGGCACGCCGAGGGCCATGGCGGTATTGGAGTCGGTACTGCCGCCGCTGAGGGTGACCTTGGCACCACTGGTGACTGCGGCGATGGAACGCTGCGCCGTCTGTACCATGGGTGAATCCTCCGCCGTGCCACCGGCCGGACGATCCCCGATCAGCTTCACCTCGACGGAGATCTGGTCGGTATCCCAGCGCTGGTTTTCTTCCTTCACCGCGTCCTGCACCAGGGCCAGAATTTCCTTTTCCTCCGCCAGCAGCGCGGCCTCCTCGTTGGATCTCATGTCCAGGGTCAGGCGCGCCTCGGCGGCGATGGCATTGACCGAGGTGCCACCCTGCACGGTGCCCACGGTGAAGGTGGTCTTGGGCTCCTTGGGCGGCCGCACCTCGGCGATCTTGGCGATGGCCCGGCCCATGGCATGGATGGCGCTGGGGCGACCGAATTCACCGAAGCTGTGGCCACCCGGCCCCTTGAAGGTGATCTCGTAGCGGTGGCTGCCGGTGCCCCGATTGACCACCCGGCGCACGTCGATGCCATCCACCGAGATGAAGCCATCGATGCCCTGGCGATCCTTGAACAGCGCCTTCACCCCGCGCAGGTTGCCCAGCTCCTCCTCGCCCACGGTGCCGACGAAGATCAGATCGCCCACCGTCTCGATGCCGCTCTTGTTGAGGGCGTCGATCACCGACAGCAAGGCCGCGAGTCCCCGGGCGTCATCACCGATGCCGGGGCCGAAGGTCTTGCCGTCCTGTTCCTTGAGTTTGAGGTCGGTACCCTCGGGAAACACCGTATCCAGATGCGCCGACACCACCAGTTGCGGCCCCTGGCCACTGCCCTTGCGGGTGGCGATCACATAGCCCTCCTGGGCGATGCTGGCATCCTTGAGTCCCAGCGCCTGGAAGCGCTTGAGGTAATACTCCGCCCGCACCTGTTCCTTGAACGGCGGCGCGGGAATCTGGGCGATGTGCTTCTGTTCCTCGAAGGTGCGCCCATCATCGGCGCGCAGCGCTTCCAACGCCTTGGTTACCCGGGCATCGCCCTGCACGGCGGTAAAGGCACCCTCGACGCCAGGCGCGGCAGCCAGGGGCAACGCCAGGGTGGCGGTCGCGGCGGCGAAAAGAATAGCGGACAAGCGATTGGCCAAAGCCGAACGAGCAAAAGACATCTGACACTCCCATTGCCTAGGTGGTATTCCGAGCGAGCACAATCGTCAGACGAATGCGCCCTGCCTGACCCTAGGTGTCCGCACACGAAAGGTCAAAGCACGGGACGCTCTCGGATATGTGGCGTCGTTCAGGGTGCTCTGCGCGACTCAGGCGTCCAGAAACCTGCGCCCCTCGTCCGCCAGTCGCCGCTGCCGGGGGCAGATCTCGGTGCCGCGTTCGGCCAAGGCGGCATGCGGAAGGGTCGGCACGGGCAGAAGCGACGGGTAAGGCGTTATCGGAAATACCCGAAGCCGCCCTACGTCTCTAGGGAATCTTGGCTATGCAGGAAAGGAATGACCCGAAGTCCTGCATGCTTCACTCGGCCCGTCCGGCCTCGACCAGGTGCTCTCGCGCCCACTGCTCAGCACTGGTCACCGGGAAACCGTGTCGGGCATTGAAGGTGGTCTCCATCGGCCAGGCGACGCCGCGGCCCTGGGCGAAGACGGCGCGATACTTCCAGATGTGCTTGAGCTGCTCGTCAGGCTCTTTCTCCAGCTCATCGAGCAGCTGGGGAAGCGTCCACACCTGGGTGCTGAAGGGCCGCTGCAGCACCCGCTCCAGCAGCCCGGCCAGCTCGCCATAGGCCAGGGTGTCACCGGCGAGATAGACGATCTCGTTACGAAAGCGCGGCTCGAAAAACACGATCTCCGCCGTCAGCCTGCCGATATCCTCGGGCGTCGTCAGGGTCACCTGGGTATCCAGACTGCCCAGCGCCCTGACCGTGTCCGTCACGAGATCGACGACCTCGAACGCGGGTTCGAACAGGAAGCTGGTGAACATCCCGGTGGAAATGATCACCCACTCGGTCTGGCTCTGGGCGCGCAGCAATTCGCGCACCTCGAGTTGCGCATCGAACAGGTCCTGGGGGCTGCCGCGGCCGATGACGTCGTAGTCCACCCCGAATTGCCAGGGAAAGTAGCGCTTCACACCCGAGGCGAGTGCCGCACGCGCCAGCTTCATGGGGGTTTCCCGGCCAGCGACCATGCCGGCGCAGCCGATGACGGTATCGAATCGCGCGAAGACCGCCGCCAGTTCGGCGATGGAATCCTTGACCAGGTCGCCCGCCACCAGGGTGATGCCAAGCGCGCGCAGCTCGCCCAGCTCCCTTTTCTTGCCAGCGTCCTGGCTGTCGAGGGTCGACTGGCGCAGCAACACGCTCACCTTCGAACCGGGTTTCTCCTTGGCAAGCCGGGCGAGATTGCGCAGTACCGGCAAGCCGAGTTCGCCCGCGCCAAGCACGAGAATGGATTGGGTAGCGGTAGGGAATTGGTTAGTCATCATGACTCCTGACGTCAGGTATAAGATGAGCGAATGCTGGCAGACGCCAGCGGCGCTCAGAAGAAGGCACACGCGTGATACCAGGGGACGAGATGACCGATCTGGAACTCCTCCAACAGTCCGAAGCCATCTGCCAGACACTCAGGCGGGACGAAGACGGCGTACGCCGCGAGGTGCTGACCCATGCGGGCAGTCGTTGGTCCCTGGGGGTCCTGCATGCGCTGGGGGTCTATGGCGTCATGCGGCACGCCGAACTGGCGCGGCAACTGTCGGGCATCACTCAGCGAATGCTGACCAAGACCCTGCGCGCCCTCGAACGTGACGGCCTGCTGCTGCGGCACGACTTCGACGAAGTCCCGCCCCGGGTCGAATACGAGTTGACGCCGCTGGGCATGAGCCTGCTGCTCCGGATGACGCCCATCTGGACCTGGGTTATCGAGAATGTGGAAGATTTCCGGGCCGCGCGCCGCGCCTTCGATGAGCGAGGCCCGGAGAAGCCTGCGTGACAATCGCCCAGACCAATGCCGAACGAGCCCACTGGCGAAGACCCTCGGACCTGAGTGGGACCGCCAGGACCACCGACCGCGCTCCACGGCAGCTGGTGTCCTGAGTCGGGCCCACCAGTGAGCCCTGGGCGGATAATGCCGCTTCTCTCGTGCTCCACCTTGTCCGCTCAGGAGCCTTCCCCATGAGACATTCCCGCCTGGATCACCTGGTTATCGTGGCCCCGACCCTGGCCGCGGGCGCCCGGTATGTCGGGGAGCGCCTCGGCGTGGCGCTGCAGCCCGGCGGCCAGCATGCGCGCATGGGTACCCACAACCTGCTGCTGGGGCTGGGGGACGGCTATCTGGAAGTCATAGCCCCGGACCCGGACGCGCCGCCGCCGACCAGACCGCGCTGGTTCGAACTGGATCAGCTGGCACCGGACGCTGCGCCCCGCCTGGCCCACTGGGTGGCCGGGACCCAGGGCTTGGCGCAGGCGGATGCGCACCTCACGCGGACCTTCGGCCGCATCGAGTCGATGAGTCGCGGCGCGCTGGCCTGGCAGATCTCGATCCATGCCGATGGGCAGCTGCCACTGGGCGGGGTCCTGCCCAGCCTGATCGACTGGGGCGACGCCCGGCACCCGGCGGCTGGGCTGATCGATCAGGGCTGTCGCCTGCAGCGCCTGGAGCTCAGGCATCCCGATGCCGCGGGGCTCGGGCAGCAGCTGGAGGCGATCGGCTTTGCCGGTCCCGTCGCGGTGCTGCCTGGGGAGAGACCCGGCTTGCTGGCCTACCTGGAGACGCCGACGGGTCTGAAGACCCTCTGACGGTCGGCCCCCAAACGGCGACCCCTCATCCGTTCAGCCCGGCACCACCAGTCCCTTGGCGCGGTAGGCGTCGATGTCGATGCCATAGGCACCCGAGGGTTTCACTTCGCGGACGCTGACCAGGCGGCCCTGCTCATCGAGCGGATTGCGCGCCAGGTCGAGCACCCGCTCCGGGCGCGGCTGCTTGCTGGCGTCCAGCACGATCAGCACGCGGGGCTTCAATTTGCTGCCGGCGTCGAAGCCGATGATGATGCCCACCTCGCCGGTGCTCAGCTCGACGATCTCGCCCGGCGGATAGACGCCGATCAGCTGGATGAAGGCCAGCACGACGACTTCGTCGAATTGCGTGCCCCGGGCTTCGAACAGTACGCGCAGGGCTTCCAGGCTGGAGCGGCCCTCGCTGTAGGGGCGATCGCTGGTGATGGCGTCGTAGGCGTCCACCACGGCGATGATCCTGGCCTTGAAGGGGATGCGGTGCGCCGGCAGCTGGCGGGGATACCCCTTGCCATCCATGCGCTCGTGGTGGGTATGGGCGACGTCGACGGCGGCCGGCGGCACCTCGCTGTTGGCCATCAGCAACTGATAGCCGTAGGTGGTATGGGCCTGCATGATGCGAAATTCTTCGTCGGTCAGGCGGCCGGGCTTGTTGAGGATCTCGTCGGGCACCTTGATCTTGCCGACGTCGTGCAGCATGCCGCACACCCCGAGTTCTTCCAGTTCGAGAGGCAGCAGGCCCAGCGCCTTGCCCAGGGCGATGGCATAGAGCGAGACGCGCAGGCAGTGCTCCGCGGTGTAGTGGTCGCGCTGCTTGATGCGCGCCAGCCAGAGGCTGGCCGCGGGGTGCTTGAGCACGCTTTCGACGCACTCGCCGACCGCGCGGCGCACTTCGCCGACGTCGAGTTCCTTGCCGAACTTGACGGCGTCGAGCATGCGCATCGACACGGCCCGGGCTTCACGCCACACCGGTTCGGTGGTCTTGACCTCATCCCGGTAGTCGATGGCATAGGTCTTGGCCTGAGCGCCTGCCGACAGGCTGGCGGACAGCGGCGTCACCGTATGGCTCTGGCGGCGATCCACCCAGACGAATTCGCAGGTCTCCTGCAGGGTGCGCAGGTCGTGCGCGTTCTGGATGGGAAAGCCCTGGAACAGGAAGGGCGTGCCCGCCCAGGGTCGATCCAGTTCGCAGACGTACATGCCCAGCTGCAATTGGGAGACAGGTACTCTGAGACTGTATTCGGGCAGCGCCATGGTTTCTCTGCGAGAGCGTCGAGGGACGAAACTAAATAGGTATTACAATAACCATTGATACCAAAAAGCCACTACTCGGGAAAGCGCCCGGCGGGCTTGCGCCGATGAACCGGCGAAACAGGGTGGCCAAAGGTAACCGAATGTAAGAAGAGCGGGCGCGCGACCGCCGTCAGCGCGCCCTGCCCCTCACGCCAGCTTGAAGCGGCGCACCAGCGTCTGCAGTTCACCGGCCAGTTCCGACAGCTGCTCGCTGGCGCCCACGGTTTCGCGGTTGCCATCGCTGGTCTGCACCGACAGATCGCGGATGCTGATGAGGTTGCGGTCCACCTCGCGGGAGACGTGGGCCTGCTCTTCGGAGGCGGTGGCGATCTGCAGATTGCGCTCGTCGATCAGGCGCACGGCCTGGAGGATGTCGCTCAGGGCCGTGCCGGCTTCCTGGGCGATCACATAGGTGGCGTGGGCCTGGGTGGTGCTGAGCTGCATGGAATCCACGGCTTCGGCTGAGCCCTTCTGGATCGCCTGGATCATCTGCTCGATCTCGCGGGTCGAGGTCTGGGTGCGGTGCGCCAGGGCGCGGACCTCGTCGGCGACCACGGCGAAACCGCGGCCCTGCTCGCCCGCGCGGGCGGCCTCGATGGCGGCGTTCAGCGCCAGCAGGTTGGTCTGCTCGGCGATGGCGCCGATCACGCTGAGCACCTGACTGATGTCCTGGGCCTGCCCGGCCAGGCCTTCGACCTGGACCGAGGTCGACTGCACCTGCTGGGTGAGACGCTGCATGGCGTCGAGGGCCTGGCCGACCTTGGTGTTGCCGTTTTCCGCCGCAGCACTGGATTCCCGCGCGGCCTGGGAGGTGGACGAGGCGTTGCGCGCCACCTCTTCCACGGCGGCGCTCATTTCGGTGACCGCGGTGGCGGCCTGGTCGATCTCGGCGTTCTGGCTGGCCAGGGCGCGACTGGCCTGGTCGGTGACGGCGTGCATGGTGCGGGCGGTATCACTCAGGCGGTCGGACGAACGCGAGATACCGTGGAGGGTATCCTTGAGATTGTCCTGCATCTGCGCCAGGGCGCGCATCAGGCCGGCGGCTTCGTCCTTGCCCGTGGGATCTATCCGGCCGGTCAGCTCACCCTGGGCGATGGCATTGGCCACGGCCAGGGAGTCGCCGATCGGCTGAGCCAGGCTACGGGTCAGACGCCAGGCCAGCAGCAGGGTCACCAGCACCGCCAGCAGCATGATGCCGACCACGATGCTGACGCTGCGGTCATAGATGCCGGTGGCCGCCTCCCCCGCGTGACGGGCGCCTTCGCCGTTGAAATCGCGCAGGCGGGTCAGTTGCTCCTGATAGCCTTCGGCCCGCTGGCGCTGCTCGCCATTGGCCAGCCTGAGGGCCTCGGCGCGATCGCTGGCGGCCAGGGTGACGATGCGATCCAGCCCGTCCAGGTAGCCTTTCATCTGCAGCGCGGCCTGCTCGAAATTGGCGCGCTCTTCAGCGGTGGAGATCAGATGGTCGCGGTAATAGGCCGTGCGCGCATTCATCAGATCGCGATTCTGCTGGATCTTCCGCGCTGCCATGGCCATGGCGGCGCTGTCCTCAGTGGCCAGCAGCCGAATGCTCTCCAGCCGGGTGTGCATCAAGGCGATCTGGATGTCATCGGTGGTCTGGACGCTTGCCAGCCACTCGGCCTCCATCGCCTGCTCGGTGGCGCGCAGGGCCTTGAGCTGGACCAGGGCGAAGGCCCCGAGCAGCATCACGAACAGGGTGACCGCACCGAAGCAGAGGATGGCGCGAGGGGCGATGCGTAGCTGACGTAGGTTCAAGACGAGCTCCTTGGATCGGCGAAAGGCGATCCTCTAAAACCCGTATCGACTGACTATTGCCTTTCTTTAGCGCGCAAGCGATTGGCGCGACAACCCGGCTGCGGTGTCTGTCCAGCGGCTGTACGCCCGACAGGAAAGGCCTAGCCGCGCGACGCCTCCAGCCGCTCGACCATCTTCACCAGTTCCGCCAGGGAACCGGCCTGCAGCTTGCGCATCAGGGCGGCGCGACGCACCTTGACGGTAATCTCGCTGACCCCCAGCTGGGCGGCGATCTGCTTGTTGAGCAGCCCGGTCACCACCCGCGCCAGCACCGCTCGCTCGCCGTCGTTGAGGGTGTCGAGGCGGCTCTGCAGGTCCTGCAACTGGCGGCGCTGGGCATGGGCCTCCTGCGCCTTGCACAGTGCCTGGTCGATGGCATCGAGCAGGTCCTGGTCGCGAAACGGCTTGGTGAGGAATTCCAGGGCGCCCTGCTTCATCGCCCGGACCGACATGGGGATGTCGCCATGGCCGGTGATGAAGATGATCGGCAGCGCCAGGCCGCGGCGCTGCAACTCCTGCTGCAGATCCAGGCCGTTCATGCCGGGCATGCGCACGTCCAGCACCAGGCAGCCCGGCGCGTCCAGCCGGGCCCGCTCGAGAAAGTCGGCGGCCGAGACATAGCTGCGGGTATCGAGCCCCACGGACGCCAGCAGGTCTTCCACGGCGGCGCGCACCGAGGCGTCGTCGTCCACCAGGTGGACCAGGGTGGGCTGGGTTTGGCCGGTCATGCTCGCTGAGGTCATGGTTGTGGATCCTTGGGCAGGCTGCAGTAGACCCCGGTGCCGCCCTCCGGCAACGAGGTGGCCCAGATCCGCCCGCCGTGGGCTTCGACGATGGAGCGACTCAGCGCCAGGCCCAGGCCCATGCCCTGCGCCTTGGTGGTGTAGAAAGCCTCGAACATCTGCTCGCGCGCCACCGGCGTCAAGCCACGACCGCTGTCTTCGACGCCGAGGCGGATGGCGCCGGCGGTATCCTGCCCCACCTGGATGACCACCCGCCGCTGTTCGGGCGGTATCCCTTCGAGGGCGTCCAGGGCGTTGAGCAGCAGATTGAGGATGACTTGCTGCAGCTGGCTTTCGTCGGCCAGCAGCGGCGGCAGGCCCTCCTGCAGGCGCACCTCCACGGCGACCTGGCGCTGGCTCAATTCGGCGCGGACGAAATCCAGCACCTTCTCCACGGTATCGGCGACGTTGAGCCAATCCTTGGCCACCTGCGCCTGGCGCACCAGACTGCGCACCCGGGCGATCACTGCGCTGGCGCGGTGGGCGTCGTCGATGACCCGTTGCGCGGCCTGCACGGCGCGCTCCACCTGCGGCGGCTGATTGCTCAACCAGCGCTGGCAGGCGTTGCCACTGGCGGCGATGGCGGTGAGCGGCTGATTCACCTCGTGGGCGATGGACGCGGCCAGTTCACCCAGCTGGCTTAGGCGCCCGGCCTGGACCAGACGCGTCCGGGCCGCATCGGCGGCGCGCTTGGCGGCCTCCAGGCGCAGCGACAGGGCGGCGACCGCGACGATGGCCAGCAGGCTGATGATGCAGTTGACCAGCCCCGCCTCCTGGTCGCCGCTGCGGGTAGCGACATAGCTGCAGAGCACCAGCAGCGTGCAGCCCAGGGCGGTGACCGTGACCCCGCGTGCGGACAGGAAGCCGGCCGCCAGAAGCACCACCACCACTTGGAAGACGCCGATGGCGATCTCCCGGTCGGTAAAGGTGTCCAGCAGGGCGATGCCCAGCGCCAGGGCGCAGAGGCCCCCTAGCCGCAGCCAGTGGGTGGTGGTGGCGAAGGGGCGTCGATCCATGGCCAGTTTCTCGTTCGTGGTCGCTCTTAACCTGGATTTTCCAGGCTGAACATATCGGCCGCCTGATCATAGGCGAAGAGCTCACCATAGCGCCCCCACTGGATGGCGCTGCCCAGGGTGCGGGCGGCGTCGGCTTCGTCCATGAAGTCCTCCAGTTCGTCGCGGAAGCGCCGCGCCGGCGCCGTGTGGCCCTGGCGATCGTCCAGCACCCGGCGGATATGGGCCACCAGCGGCACGAAGTTGAGCAACTGGCGGGCGAACAGCTGCTTGCGCACGTCCACCCCCGCCTCGACGTAGGCGCGCCCGGCCGGCAGCAGGCGCAGATCGCCGCCTTCGAGGACCGCCAGGCGCAGCAGTTGCAGCACCTCGGCCAGGGGAAAGAGTTCGTCCAGCGCATAGCCCAACCCGCCGGCCAGCTCCGGCAGGTCGGCGCGACCGTCGTAGGGCGCGGCCTGGACCGCCTCCAGCAGGCCGGCCAGGGCGTTCGTCGAGACCGTCGGCAGCCGCATGCCCAGGCCATTGCCGGGAACCCCTGCGTCGTGGGGTGCCGGGGTGGCCTCGCCAGTCATGCGCACATAGATCTCCTCCACCAGTTCGCGAAAGGCCGGATCGTGGCGATTGCGCGGCTGCGGCAGGTCGATGCGGATCTCGCTGGCGACGCGCCCGGGATTGCTGGAAAAGATCAGTACCCGATCGCAGAGCAGCACCGCCTCGGCGATGTTGTGGGTGACCATGAGGATCGAACGGATCGGCATGCGCCCCTCGACCCAGAGATCGAGCAGGTCGGTGCGCAGGGTCTCGGCGGTAAGCACGTCCAGCGCCGAGAAGGGTTCGTCCATCAGCAGCACGTCCGGGTGCACCACCAGGGCACGGGCCAGGCCGACGCGCTGGCGCATGCCGCCGGAAAGTTCCTTGGGATAGGCGCTTTCGAAGCCGTCCAGGCCGATCAGGTCGATGGCGGCCAGGGCGCGACGACGGCGCTCGTCCAGCGGCACGTGCAGGGCTTCCAGGCCGATCTCGACGTTCTGCAGCACGGTCAGCCAGGGAAACAGCGCGAAGCTCTGGAACACCATGCTGACCCGGGCACGCTGGCCGTCGTCCTTGGGCGGGAAGTCGACGGTGCCGCCGCTGGGGGTGAGCAGGCCGGCGATGGATCTGAGCAGGGTCGACTTGCCCGAGCCGGAGCGCCCCAGCAGGCCGACGATCTCGTTTTCGTGCAGGGTCAGGGAGACTTCGTCCAGCACGATCCGGGCCGGGCCGCCGGCGTTGCCATAGAGCTGGCGGACGTTCTGGACATCGATCAGGGGACGGGCATTCAGCGTGGTCAGGTTCATGGCGCTTCTCCTCTTAGTCGAGCCGCAGACGCCGCTCGGCGTAGGCATACAGGGGCCGCCAGAGCAGCCGGTTGAAACCGAGTACGAAGATCGACATCACCACGATGCCCAGGGCGACCCGCGGGAAATCGCCGGCGGTGGTCATCTGCGCGATGTAGGCGCCCAGGCCATGGGCCTGCAGGCGTTCATTGCCCCAGCTCACCACCTCGGCGACGATGCTGGCGTTCCAGGAGCCGCCCGCGGCGGTCAGGGCGCCGGTGACGTAGTAGGGAAAGATCGCCGGCAGGGCCAGCTGCCGCCACCACTGCCAGCGCTTGAGACCGAACAGCCGGGCCGCTTCGCGCAGGTCGTTGGGCAGCACGCTGGCGCCGGCGATGACGTTGAACAGGATGTACCACTGGGTGCCCAGCACCATCAGCGGCGACAGCCAGATGTCCGGATTGAGGTGGAAGCTGACGATGCCCACCACCGCCACCGGGAACAGCACGTTGGCCGGAAAGGCGGCGAGGAACTGGGCCACCGCCTGCAGACGCTGCGACCAGCCCGGGCGCAGGCCGATCCAGACGCCGATGGGCACCCAGATCAGGCTGGCGACGGCGATCAGCAGCAGCACCCGGGCCATGGTCAGCAGCCCCAGGCCGAGCACCGCGACCGCTTCCACCCAGTAGACGTCGGCGGCGATGAAGCGGTACAGCGCATAGACGCCATAGGGCAGCACCACCAGCAGCGCGCCGTACCAGAGCACGTCCAGCCCGCGCTGCAGCCAGGCGCGGCGGTGCGGCGCCAGGTGCCAGTGCGGCCATGCGCGGCGAATCCGCGGGGTGGCGAGCTGGGTGCAGAAGCTGCCGAAGCCGCCCAGCATGCGCCCCAGGCGCGCACGCCGGACCAGGTCGTAGACCCAGGAGCGCGGCACCTGCTGGCTGGCGGTTTGCTCGACGCGGAAACGATCGGCCCAGGCCACCACCGGGCGGAAGAACAGCTGGTCGTAGACCAGGATCACCAGGCCCATGGCCAGCACCGCCCAGCCGATGGCGGCGATGTCCTGCCGGGCGATGGCCAGCGCCAGCCAGGAGCCGATACCAGGCAGGTTGATGGTGTTGTCGCCCACGGTGATGGCTTCCGAGGCCACCACGAAGAACCAGCCGCCGGACATGGACATCATGGTGTTCCACACCAGGCCGGGGATGGCGAACGGCAGCTCGAGGCGAAAGAACCGGCGCCAGGGCGACAGCCCGAACTGGCGGCTCACCTGCTGCAGGTCCTCGGGCACGGTGCGCAGCGACTGGTAGAAGCCGAACGCCATGTTCCAGGCCTGGCTGGTGAAGATGGCGAAGATGGCCGCGCACTCGGCGCCCAGCTGGCGACCGGGAAAGAGCCCCAGGAAGAAACTCACGGTAAAGGTCAGGAAGCCGAGGATGGGCACCGACTGCAGGATGTCGATGGCCGGCAGGATCAGCAGCTCCGCCTTGCGACTCTTGGCCGCCAGGGTGGCGAAGACAAAGGTGAACAGCAGCGAGGCGCCCAGGGCGATGAACATGCGCAGGGTGGTGCGCAGGGCGTACTCGGGCAGTCGCGCCAGGTCGAGGGTCATGGGATCGGCGTCGAGCACGGCCAGGGGCGCGCGCATCTCGGCGACGCCATGCCAGATCAGCGCCAGGGCGATCAGCCCGAGGACGAGGCAGAGGGCATCGGCCCACAGGGAGGTGGGACGTTGCCGCAGCGAGCGCGGCGCCACGGCGGGGGTGTAGAGGCCAGGAAGGGTCTTCATGGCGTACCTCTTTGAATGGGGGCCTTGGGAGAGCGGCCGGCCCTGCCGCGCAGGGTTCGGACACCGGGCTAATCTAGGCGCGCCACCCTGTCCCAGCCATCGAAACGATGGACGTTTGGCTATACCAAGGTATATCCCGCCCTCGCCTGCTGCCCTGCGCGCCGGAGGACCTACCGGCGCGCAGGGCCAGAGCAGAAGCTTCATCTCGCTGTCATCGTCCCGACATCTGCCGCCGGCATTGTCTGCCCCCAATGAGATCGATCTCAAACGAGGCCGGCATGACCGATCTGAAACAGGTAGCGCAACAGGCGGGAGTCTCCCGGGCCACCGCGGCACGTGCCTTCGCCACCCCCGAGCAGGTGCGCGATAGCACCCGGCAGCGGGTGCTGGACGCCGCGCGCAGTCTCAATTTCCGCCCCAACCTGCTGGGCCGCCAGCTGCGCCAGCAGAGCACCCGGCTGATCGGCGTGGTGGTGCCGAGCCTGCTCAACCCGGTGTTCGCCGAACAGCTGCAGGCCATGGAGCGCACCGCGCGCAGCCAGGGCTATTCGCTGGTGATCGCCACCACCGACTACCAGCCGGAGCGCGAGGCGGCGGTGGTGGAGGAACTGCTGCGCCAGCGCGTCGCCGGTCTGGTGCTGACGGTGGCCGATGCCGACCGCAGCGAGGTGCTGGCCGAGCTGAGCCAGGAGCAGACGCCCTTCATCCTGGCCTATCACGAACCCCAGCGCCCCTATGCGGCGGTGGCGGTGGACAACCGCCAGGGCATGGCCATGGCCACCGAGCACCTGCTCGGCCTGGGACACAGCCGCATCGCCCTGGTCTCGGGGCCGGCCCAGCAATCGGATCGCAGCGAGCGCCGGTTCGCCGGCTATTGCCAGGCCATGGCCGCCGCCGGTCTGCCGACGCTGCCGCGCCTGGAACTGGCCAGTCACACCGACGCCGACTGGGCGGAGCTGGCGCCGCTACTGGAGCGCCACGCCCCGACCGCCCTGCTCTGCACCAACGATCTGCTGGCCATCAGCGTCATCGCCGAACTGCAGCGCCACGGGGTGCCCGTGCCCGCCGACCTCTCGGTGGTGGGCTTCGACGGCATCGCCATGGGCGCCCGCCTCGAACCCAGCCTGTGCAGCGTCATGCAGCCCTTGCAGAGCCTGGGCGCCGTGCTCGTCACCGAATTGCTGGCGCTGATCGCCGGCAGTGCCACCCACCAGCAGTGTCTGCCCTGCCTCGTCCGTCCCGGCACCAGTGCCGGCCCCTTGAAGGAGCCCTACCGATGAAATCACTCTTCCCCGTGCGTCGCCTCCTGGCCGGCCTGGTCCTGGCCTGTGGCCTGGCCAGCGCCCAGGCCGCCGAAACCGCCATCTGCTACAACTGCCCGCTGGAGTGGGCCGACTGGGGCGCCCAGCTCAAGGCCATCGCCGCCGACACCGGCATCGAAGTCCCCCAGGACAACAAGAATTCCGGCCAGTCGCTGGCCCAGTTGGTGGCCGAACGCGAAGCCCCGGTGGCCGACGTCGTCTACTACGGGGTGACCTTCGGCATCCAGGCCGACAAGGCCGGGGTGCTGCAGCCCTACCAGCCCAAGCACTGGGACCAGGTCCCGGCCGGCCTCAAGGCCCCCAAGGGTGAATGGACCGCCATCCATTCCGGCACGCTCGGCTTCATGGTCAATACCCAGGCCCTGGGCGGCAAGCCGGTGCCGCAGCGCTGGGCCGATCTGCTCAAGCCCGAGTACCGCGGCCTGGTGGGCTACCTGGATCCGTCCAGCGCCTTCGTCGGTTACGTCACCGCAGTGGCGCTCAACCAGGCCCTGGGCGGCAACCTCGACGACTTCGGCCCGGCCATGGCCTTCTTCAAAAAGCTGGCCGCCAACGATCCCATCGTGCCCAAGCAGACCGCCTATGCCCGCCTGCTCTCCGGCGAGATCCCGATCCTGGTCGACTACGACTTCAACGCCTACCGCGCCCGCTACAAGGACAACGCCCCGGTGGCCTTCGTCATTCCCCAGGAAGGCAGCCTGACGGTGCCCTACACCATGAGCCTGGTGAAGGGCGCGCCGCATCGCGCCAATGGCGAGAAGGTGCTGGACTACGTGCTCTCGGACAAGGGCCAGGCGCTCTGGGCCCAGGCCTATCTGCGCCCGGTGCGGGACGTGCCGTTGCCGGCCGAGGTGAAGGCGCGCTTCCTGCCCGACGCCGACTATGCCCGCGCCGGCACCGTCGACTACGGTCACATGGCAGCGGTCCAGGAAGCCTTCGCCAAGCGTTATCAGGCCGAGGTGCGCTGAGATGCAGGGCCTCGCCGTCTCCCTCGGGCGCCGCCGGGTGCCGCGCCGGCTGCCCTGGCCGGTGCTCGTCGCCCTGGCACCGGCGAGCGCCTTTCTGCTGGCCTTCTGGCTGCTGCCGCTGGCGCAGCTGCTGGTACTCGGCGCCCATCCGGACGCTGCCGGCCGCTCCGGCTACTGGCAGGTGCTGACCAGCGCCGGCTATCTGTCCGGACTCGCCCAGACGGTGGCCCTGGCCGCCGTCACCACCCTGGCCACCCTGCTGGTGGCCGGCATCGCCGGCTGCTTCCTGGCGCGGCATGCCTTCGTCGGGCGCAGCCTGCTGGTGGCCCTGCTGACCTTTCCGCTGGCCTTTCCGGGCGTGGTGGTGGGCTTCCTGATCATCCTGCTGGGCGGCCGCCAGGGGCTGTTCGCCGGTCTCGGCCGCAGCCTGGTCGGCGAGCCCTGGGTGTTCGCCTATTCGCTGTTCGGGCTGTTTCTCGGCTATCTCTATTTCTCCATCCCGCGGGTGATCCTCACGGTGATGGCGGCTTGCGAGACCCTCGACACCAGCCTGGAAGAAGCCGCCCGCTCCCTGGGCGCTGGGCTCTTCGCCGTGGTGCGCGATGTGCTGATCCCGGGCCTGACCCCGGCGCTGCTGTCCAGCGGCGCCCTGTGCTTCGCCACCGCGATGGGCGCCTTCGGCACCGCCTTCACCCTCGGCACGCGGCTGGCGGTGACGCCCATCGCCATCTACGACACCTTCACCAACTTCGCCAATTTCGGCGTGGCCGCGGCGCTCTCGGTGGTGCTCGGCCTCGTCACCTGGCTGGTCCTGCTGCTGGCGCGGCGCCTCGGCGGCGTCCAGGGAGACCTGCGATGAATCGACCCCTGCGCTTCTGGCTGCAACTGCTGTTCACTCTTCTGGTGGCGGCCTTCCTGCTGGTGCCGGTGCTGCTCTCGATACTGGCCGGCCTCACCCGCAACTACTTCCAGGGCCTCGCCAGCGGCCTCACCCTCGACTGGGTGATCCAGGTCTGGCAGGCCTATGCCCCCACCGTCTGGCTGTCGCTGCAACTGGCGCTGGGCACGGCGGCCCTCGCAGTCGTACTCGGCGTCCCGGCGGCCTATGCCCTGGTGCGTCTGGACAACCGTTTCGCCCGCGCCTTCGAGGAATTGCTGGTGTTGCCGGTGGCCATGCCCGGCTTCGCCTCGGCGCTGGCGCTGCTGCTGACCTACGGTCACCTCGGCGGCTTTCGCCACAGCCCGGCGATCATCCTGGTGGGCCACCTGCTGTTCACCCTGCCTTTCCTGATCCGCCCGGTGATGGCGGTGCTCAGACGCAGCCAGCTGCCGCTGCTGGAGGAAGCCGCCGCCAGCCTTGGCGCCGGTCCCTGGCGGCGCTTCTTCGGCGTGGTGGTACCCAATGCCCGCGCCGGCATCCTGGCCGGCAGCCTCATGGTGATCACCCTGTCGCTGGGTGAATTCAACCTCACCTGGATGCTGCACACGCCCCTGACCAAGACCCTGCCGGTGGGCCTGGCCGACAGCTACGCCTCGGCGCGGCTGGAGGTGGGTTCCGCCTACACCCTGATCTTCCTCTTGCTGATCGTGCCGCTGCTGGTCGCCCTCCAGGCCCTCAGCGCCCGTCTCTCCCGTGGAGCCCTGCGATGACCCAAGGTACCGCCGTCCGCCTGCGCCACTGCGCCAAGACCTTTGCCGGAGGCCGCCAGGTGCTGCAGCCCCTGGACCTCGACATCCACCCGGGCGAGACCCTGGTGTTCCTCGGCCCGTCCGGCTGTGGCAAGACCACCACCCTGCGCCTGATCGCCGGCCTGGAGCAGCCCGATGCCGGTGGCCAGGTGCTGTTCGACGACCGCGACGTCACTGGCCTGCCCATCGAGCGCCGCGACGTCGGCATGGTGTTCCAGAACTACGCCCTGTTTCCTAACCTGGACGTGGCCGGCAACATCGCCTACGGCCTGAAGATCCGTGGCCTGCCGCGCGCCGAGCGCGATGCCCGGGTCGCCGAGCTGCTGGCCATGATGCATCTCGAGCCCCTGGCCGAGCGGCGCATCCAGCAGCTGTCCGGCGGCCAGCGCCAGCGCGTGGCCCTGGCTCGGGCCCTGGCGCCGCGCCCCCGGGTGCTGCTGTTCGACGAACCCCTGGCGGCGCTGGACGCCCAGCTGCGCGAGCAGTTGCGGGCCGACATCGGCGCCCTGCTGCGCGAACTCGGCACCACTGCGGTTTACGTCACCCACGACCAGCAGGAAGCCCTGGCCCTGGGCGATCGCATCGTGGTGATGGGCGAAGGCCGCATCGCCCAGATCGGCACCCCGACGCAGATCTACCAGCGCCCGGCCAGTCGCTTCGTCGCCGGTTTCGTCGGCCAGCTCAACCGCTTCGAGGTGCGCGCCCACAGCGGCTCCGAGGTGGCGGTCGCTGGCGGGCGGCTGCCCTGGACCGGCGCGGCCAGCACCCTGTTCTGTCGTCCGGAGCACCTGGAGCCGAGCGCGACGCCCGCGCACCTCACCGGCATCCTGGTCGGGCAATTCTTCCAGGGCGCCCATTCGCGGCTGCTGGTGGAGGTGGGCACCGGCCAGCCGCTGCTGGTGGACACCGCCCAGCCCCTGCAGGCGCAACCGGGCGACCTGCTGCACCTGAACGTGCGCCCCGACGCCCTCTTCACCCTGGTTTCCTGACTGGAGACACTAATGCACGCGCCCTTCCTGCTGGCCCAGCTCAGCGACCTGCACATCAAGGCCGGCGGCCGGCTGTCCTACGGGGTGGTCGATACCCTCGGCGCCCTGCGCCTGGCGGTGGACCGCCTCAACGCCCTGCAACCGCGCCCGGATGCCCTGGTCATCACCGGGGACCTGGTGGACTTCGGCACCCCCGAGGAATACGCCACCCTGCGCGAGGTGCTGGCCGAGCTGGCCATGCCCTTCTTCGTCATCCCCGGCAATCACGACGACCGCGCCGCCCTGCGCGCCGCCTTCGCCGATCACCCCTATCTGCCGGCCCAGGGCACCCTGGACTGGCAGCAGGACTGCGGCCCGCTGCGGCTGATCGGCCTGGATACCCATATCCCCGGCGAGCACGGGGGGCGTCTCGACGCCAGGCAACTGGCCTGGCTCGACGACCAGCTCGCCCAGGCACCCGACCAGCCGACCCTGGTGCTCCTGCATCACCCGCCGTTCCCGGTCGGCATCGGCCATATGGATCGCATCGGCCTGGCCGGCGGTGCCGAACTGGAAGCCGTGATCCGCCGCCATCCCCAGGTGGAACGCCTGCTCTGCGGTCACCTGCACCGGCTGATCCAGCGCCGCTTCGGCGGCACCCTGGCCTGCGTCTGCCCTGGCGTGTCGCACCAGGTCGACCTGGACCTGCGCGAGGCGGCGCCCTCGCGCTTCCGCCTGGAGCCGCCGGGCCTGCTGCTGCATCGCTGGGCGGACGAGGCGCTGGTGACCCACCATCTGCCGCTGGGCAACTATCCCGGGCCCTATCCCTTCTTCGCCGCCGACGGCCAGTTGCTGGACTGACGCCGCCCCGTTTCGGGTCCTGGGGTAGCAAGGCGGCGGCAACTGCGACCCAGGCTGGTGCAAAAGGTAACGCCGGCGCCGGACCGCCCTGACCCGCGGCCCAGCGCTGGCAAGCATTTGGTTCCCTGGCATGGGCCTTGCCTTAGCAGATTGGATACAAAAATCCAGGAAGCCAGCCCATGCCGCTCTCCGCCCTTTCCCGCTCCACCGCCCTGAGCGCCGAAGAAGAGGCCTATCGCCATCTGCTGCAGGCCATCTGCGCCGGGCACTATCGCAATGGCGAACGCCTGATCGCCGAGGACATCGCCACCACCCTGGGCATGAGTCGCATGCCGGTGCGCAGCGCCTTCCAGCGCCTCGCCGCCGAAGGCCTGGTGATCCTCCGGCCGCACCGCGGCGCGGTGGTCAGCGGCCTGGACCTGGACGACATGCGCGAGGTGTTCGAGATGCGCAGCGCCCTCGAAGGCCTGGCCATCCGCCTGGCCACGCCCCATGTCGGCCC
Source organism: Pseudomonas sp. MOIL14HWK12:I2 (assembly GCF_000510745.1). NCBI lineage: Bacteria > Pseudomonadati > Pseudomonadota > Gammaproteobacteria > Pseudomonadales > Pseudomonadaceae > Pseudomonas > Pseudomonas sp. MOIL14HWK12:I2. The sequence continues at coordinate 559,070 of NZ_KI783313.1, forward strand.
CCGCGAGATGACGCGCCTGGAGCGGCTGCTGGAAGACCTGGACGACGAGCAGGAACCCGGCGCCTGGGTCGCCCAGCACCGCGCCTTCCATGAATACCTGTGCAGCCTGGCCGGCCGGCCGCGGTTGCTGCGCCAGATCAACGGCCTCTATGCCCTGATCGAGCCGCACATGCAGCTCTGGCTGCACGCCGACCGGCCCCAGTCGGCCCGCGACGAACACGCGCCCATCCTCGCCGCACTGCGCGCCGGCGATGCCGCCGAGGCCGAGCGGGTGCTGCGCGAGCACATCGAGGGCACGGTGCCCGACCTGCTGACCTTTATCGAACGATCGGGCGACCAGACCCGAAGTGCGCCCCCGCGCTGAGCCATCCGCCCTGCCCACCCCCGTCCTTCCGGAGAAGACCATGACCCGCCACCGGCTTTCCTGCAGTCTGCTCGCCCTGACCCTCGCTGCCGGCTTCACCCAGGCCGCTCCCCAGATCCCCGAGCGCCTGGCCAAGGCCTCCAAGATCACCTATTGCGGCGCCCTCGATACCCCGCCGATCGGCTTCTTCGACGAAGCCCAGAAGCCCAAGGGCCTCACCGTCGACCTCGGCGCCGAGATCGCCAAGCGCCTCGGCGACAAGAAGGCCGACTGGCGCGTAGTGCCCTTCTCGGGCCTGATCCCGGCGCTGCTGGCCGGTCAGTGCGACCTGCTGATCGACCAGCTGTTCGACAAGCCCGAGCGCCGCCAGGTGATCGACATCGTCAACTACATGTACTCCAGCCAGGCGGTGGTGGTGCCGGCCGGCAACAAGGCCGGCATCCATACCCTGGATGACCTCACCGGCAAGAAGGTGGCGGTGCTCAACGGCTCCACCATTCGCACCCTGCTCGACGCCCACAACGAAGAACTGAAGAAGGCCGGCAAGGCGCCCATGAAGCTGGTGGCCTACAACAGCGACACCGATGCCTTCCAGGCGCTGCGCCTGGGCCAGACCGACGCCTACGGCACCACGGTGGAAACCGCCGCCTACTACCAGGGCGTGGCGCCCGGCCAATTCGAGACCGGCGTGCCGGCCTTCGCCCGCATCCTCACCGGGATCGGCGTGCGCAAGGACGATAGCCAGCTCAGCGCCGCCCTCACCCAGATCCTCGCCGACATGAAGGCCGATGGCAGCTACGCCGCCCTCATGGCCAAGTGGCACCTGGAAGGCGACAAGCTCGATTAAGGGACGGTCACGATGAACTTCAGCTGGGATGTGTTCTGGCAGTACCTGCTGCACCCGAGCGACGTCTACCTCTACGGCCTCGGGCTGACCTGCGTCATCGCCGTCGGCGCCATGCTGCTGGGTTGCGCGCTCGGCCTGCTGGCGGCGCTGGCACGGCTGTCGCGCTACCGGGCGCTGCAATACCCGGTGCGCTTCTATGTCTGGCTGATGCGTGGCACGCCGCTGCTGGTGCAGATCGTCTTCCTCTACACGGCCCTGGCGGCCGGCGGCATCTTCCGCTTCGAGGACCTGGACCTGGGTTTCCTGGTGATCCCGGGCAACATCCAGGCGGCCATCATCGCCCTGGGTCTCAACGAAGGCGCCTACATGGCCGAGATCATCCGCGCCGGCATCGGTGCGGTGGATCGCGGCCAGTACGAGGCGGCGCGCTCCCTTGGCATGACGCCGGCCAAGCTGATGCGGCGCATCGTGCTGCCCCAGGCGCTGCGGGTGATCATTCCGCCGCTCGGCAACGAGTTCAACGTGATGCTCAAGAACACCACCCTGGTCAGCGTCATCGGGGTGCAGGAGCTGCTGCTCAGCACCCAGATGATCACCTCGGCGACCTTTCGCGTCTTCGAGCTGTACCTGGTGGTGGCCATCTACTTCCTGGTCCTGACCACCCTCTGGGGCTTCTTCCAGGCCTGGCTGGAGCGGCGCTTCGGCAAGGCCGACGGTCACAGGCCCACCGCCACCGGCCGGCTGTTCAGCCTGCAGGGCTTCAAACTACGGGGACGCTAGCCATGACGACCACGCAAGAACCCGTGATCCAGGCGCTGGAGGTGCACAAGGCCTTCGGCGAGCTGGACATTCTCAAGGGCGTGAGCCTGGAGGTGCGCCGCGGCGAGGTGGTGGTGCTGATCGGCGCCTCCGGCTCCGGCAAGACCACCTTCATCCGCTGCCTCAACCATCTGGAGGACATCCAGGGCGGCACCATCCGCGTCAACGGCGAGCTGATGGGCTTTCGCGAGCGTCCCGATGGATCGAGGGTCAAGGACTCCGAGCGCAACATCGCCCGCCGCCGCCGCGACATCGGCATGGTGTTCCAGAGGTTCAATCTGTTCCCGCACATGACGGTGCTGGAAAACATCATCGAGGCCCCGATCCAGGTGCTCGGCGTGGCGCGCACCGCCGCCGTGGAGCAGGCCCGCGCCCTGCTCGCCCGGGTGCGGCTGTCCGACAAGGCCGACCACTATCCGGCGCAACTCTCCGGCGGCCAGCAGCAGCGCGTGGCCATCGCCCGCGCCCTGGCCATGAAGCCCCAGGCCATGCTGTTCGACGAACCCACCAGCGCCCTCGACCCGGAAACCGTCGGCGAGGTGCTGCAGGTGATGAAGGAACTGGCCGAGGACGGCATGACCATGGTGGTGGTGACCCACGAGATGGGCTTCGCCCGCGAGGTGGCCGATCGCGTGGTGGTGCTGCACCAGGGCGAACTGATCGAGGAAGGCCCGCCCGCCCAGGTGTTCGGCAATCCCACCCATCCGCGCACCCGCGAATTCCTCAGTCGCGTGCTCTGAGCCGACGCACGCCGCTACCCGATTGAAGACGAAGAGCCTGCCATGCTGAATTTCTCCGCCCACGACTACCCCTATGCCTCGCAACGCCAGAGCGTCTTCGCGCGCAATGGCATGGTCGCCACCTCCCAGCCGCTGGCCGCCGAGGCCGGCATCGCCATGCTGCGCCAGGGCGGCAACGCCATCGACGCGGCCATCGCCACCGCCGCGGCCCTGACCGTGGTGGAACCCACCGGCAATGCCATCGGCGGCGATGCCTTCGCCCTGGTCTGGGTCAAGGACAGGCTGCACGGCCTGGACGCCAGCGGTCATGCCCCGGCCAGCCTAAACATCGCCACGGTCAAGGCCGCTGGCCACGAACGCATGCCGGTGCACGGCTGGCTGCCGGTCACGGTGCCGGGCTGTCCGGCGGCCTGGGCCGAGTTGTCGCGGCGCTTCGGCACGCTGCCCTTCGCCACCCTGTTCGAGCCCGCCATCGCCCTGGCCCGCGATGGCTTCCCGGTCTCGCCGGTGGTCGCCCACCAGTGGCGCATCGCCCAGGCCGAGTACCAGGCCAGCCGGGATCAGGCGCCCGAACTGGAAGCCTGGTTCGACACCTTCCTCATCGACGGCAAGGCCCCGGTCGCCGGCCAGCTGTTTCGCAATCCGGCCCAGGCGCGCACCCTGGAAGACCTGGCGCAGACCCGCTGCGAGAGTTTCTACCGCGGCGCCCTCGCCCAGCGTCTGGCCGAACATGCCGCCGCGACCGGCGGCCACCTGACCGCCGCTGACCTGGCCGGCTACCAGCCGCGCTGGGTCGAGCCGATCAAGGTCGACTACCGTGGCTATCAGGTGTGGGAGATCCCGCCGAGCGGCCAGGGCCTGATCGCGCTCATGACCCTGAACATCCTCAAAGGCTATGACTTCGACCAGCGCGACAGCCAGCTCACCTGGCACCGCCAGCTGGAGGCGATGAAGAAGGCCTATGCCGACGGCCTGCACTACATCACCGATCCCGAGCACATGAGGGTCGCCGCCAGCGTGCTGCTGGACGACGCCTATGCCGAGCGCCGTCGCGCCGAGATCACCGACCAGGCCCAGCCGCCGCTGCACGGCGATCCCCAGGCCAGCGGCACCGTCTACATCGCCACCGCCGATGGCGAGGGCAACATGGTGTCCTTCATCCAGAGCGCCTACCACGGCTTCGGCTCCGGCGTGGTGCTGCCCGACAGTGGCATCGGCCTGCAGAATCGCGGCTCGGAATTCAGCCTGAATACCGCGCATTCCAACGCTCTGGCGCCGGGCAAGCAGACCTTCCACACCATCATCCCGGGCTTTTTGACCCGGGGTGACGTGCCCATCGGACCCTTTGGCGTCATGGGGGGCTACATGCAACCCCAGGGGCATGTGCAGATGGTGATGAACCTGGTGGACTTCGGCCTGAATCCGCAGGCGGCGCTGGATGCGCCGCGCTGGCAATGGCTGGGGGAGATGAAGGTCGGCATCGAGCAGGCGGCTTCCCGCGCCCTGGCCAGTGGCCTGGCGCGGCGCGGCCACCAGATCGAGATCGCCCACGATTCCACCGACTTCGGTCGCGGCCAGATCATCGTCCGCGATCCCGAAACCGGCGTGCTCTGCGGCGGCACCGAGCCGCGCGCGGATTCCCATATCGCGGTTTGCTGACCGCCGGGAAAGTCCCGCCCGGGTCCGGGCGGGCTATTCGTCAGAGCGCGATGCCGGCCGCCCGGGCCCGCGCCGCGTGCAGCTTGCGATAGCTGTCGATCAGCCGCAGGTGCTTGTCGATGCCTTCCAGCTTGAGGCTGGTGGGCGTGAGGCCGTGGAAGCGCACCTCGCCCGACACCGAACCCAGGGCGGCGTCCAGTCGCTCATTGCCGAACATGCGCCGGAAGTTGACCTCGAAGTCGGCCAGTTCCAGTTCGTCGTCCAGCTCCACTTCCAGCACCGCATTGAGCGCCTGGTAGAACAGGCCGCGCTCCAGGGTGTTGTCGTTGAACTGCAGGAAGGTCTCGACCTCTTCCTTGGCCTCTTCGAACTGCTGCAGCGCCAGGTGGATGAGCAGCTTGAGTTCCAGCAGGGTCAACTGGCCCCAGACGGTGTTCTCGTCGAATTCCACGCCGATCAGGGTGGCGATGCGGGTGTAGTCGTCCACCTGAGTATCGTCCAGGCGTTCGAGCAGGGATTCCAGGGCCGCATCGTCCAGGCGGTGCAGGTTGAGGATGTCCTCGCGCACCGGCAGGGCCTTGTTGGTGTTGTCCCAGATCAGGTCCTCGACCGGATAGATCTCCGAGTAGCCCGGCACCAGGATACGACAGGCCGGCGCGCCCAGTTCCTCGTACACCGCCATGTAGGCCTCCAGATCCCGCTCGGCGAGGATGCCGAACAGGGTGGCGGCCTCCTGGGCGGTGGCGTCTTCACCCTCGCTGGAAAAGTCCCAGTCGACGAACTCGTGATCGGCCTTGGCGCTGAAGAAGCGCCAGGAGACCAGGCCACTGGAATCGATGAAGTGCTCGACGAAGTTGTTGGGCTCCATCAGTGCCTGGCTCTCGAAGGTCGGCTGCGGCAGGTCGTTGAGGCCCTCGAAGCTGCGACCCTGCAACAGCTCGGTGAGGCTGCGCTCCAGGGCGATCTCCAGGCGCGGATGGGCGCCGAAGGAGGCGAACACCCCGCCGGTGCGCGGATTCATCAGGGTCACGCACATCACCGGGAATTCACCACCCAGGGAGGCGTCCTTGACCAGTACCGGGAAGCCCTGGGCTTCCAGGCCGCGGATGCCCTCGACGATGGCGGGATAGCGGGCCAATACCTCTTCAGGCACATCCGGCAGCGCCAGCTCGCCTTCGAGGATCTCGCGCTTCACCGCCCGCTCGAAGATTTCCGACAGACACTGCACCTGGGCTTCGGCCAGGGTGTTGCCGGCGCTCATGCCGTTGCTGAGGTAGAGGTTCTCGATCAGGTTCGAGGGAAAGTACACCACCTCGCCGTCGGACTGGCGCACGAAGGGCAGCGCGCAGATGCCGCGCGCCACGTTGCCGGAGTTGGTGTCGTGCAGGTGCGAGGCGCGCAATTCGCCTTCCGGGTCGTAGAGCTTGCGGCAGTAGCGGTCGAGGATCTCCCGGGGCAGCGCGTCCTTGGGCCCCGGCTGGAACCAGCGTTCGTCCGGATGGTGGACGAAGGCGGCGTTGCCGATGGCCTCGCCCCAGTACTGGTCGTTGTAGAAGAAGTTGCAGTTGAGGCGCTCGATGAATTCACCCAGCGCCGAGGCCAGGGCCGCTTCCTTGGTCGCGCCCTTGCCATTGGTGAAGCACAGCGCCGACTGCACATCGCGCAGGTGCAGCGACCAGACGTTGGGCACGATGTTGCGCCAGGAGGCGATTTCCACCTTCATGCCCAGCTCGGCGAGGATGCCGGAGAGCTTGGCGATGGTCTCTTCCAGCGGCCGGTCCTTGCCGGGGATGTAGGTCTGGCGGGTGCTATCGCTGGGCAGCAGCAGGGCCTGGGCATCGGCGTCGAGGCTTTCCACCGCCTCGATGATGAAGTCCGGACCGGCCTGCACCGCCTTCTTCACCGTGCAGCGATCGATGGATCTGAGGATGCCCTGGCGGTCCTTGTCGGACAGATCGGCGGGCAGCTCGACCTGGATCTTGAAGGTCTGCTTGTAGCGATTCTCCGGGTCGACGATGTTGCTTTGGGCCAGGCGGATGTTATCGGTGGGGATGTCGCGGGTCTGGCAATAGAGCTTGACGAAATAGGCCGCGCAGAGCGCCGAGGACGCCAGGAAATAGTCGAAGGGCCCCGGGGCCGAGCCGTCACCCTTGTAGCGGATGGGCTGATCGGCGATCACCGAGAAGTCGTCGAACTTGGCCTCGAGCCTCAGGTTGTCGAGAAAATTGACCTTGATTTCCATGCACAGCATTCCGGTTTGGCGACAGAGTGGCCGCCATTATCCGGACAAAGGGCGGCGGGTGATACGCAGGCTGTCGTCTCGCCGCCAGCGGTGTCCGCTAGTCCAGCCGAAAGATGCCGTCCGGATAGCGCGCGCAGAGAAAATCGACGAAGGCCCTGACCTTGGGGCTCTGCAGTCGCCGCGAGGTGTGCAGCACCCAGAGTTCGGTCTCGCCGGCCTGGGTGCCCCAGCGGCTCAGCGCACCCTCATCCAGCTGCCGTTGCACCAGGGACAGCGGCAACAGCGCCGCACCCGCCCCGGCGAGCACCGCCTCGCGGATGGTCAATAGCGAGGTCAGCTGCACCACCGGCTGGGGCAGGAAGCGCGCCCCGTCCTCCGCGAGCGTCCAGACCTCGCCGTCGCCATGGCCGGGCATGACCACCGCCGGCAGGGGCATGGGTTCGGCAGCGGATTCCGGGGGGCGATCGAGGCCAGGTGCTGCCACCAGCACCCTTCGATCCCGGGCGAAACAGCGCCCCACAAGGCGGCTATCGACCGCCGGATTAATGCGGATGGCCAGGTCGAAATGCTCGTCCACCAGATCGGCCAGGCGATCTTCGCCCACCGCTTCGATCAGGATCTCCGGATACTGCCGGCGAAAATCCGCACTCAGACGTCCCAGCGCCACCTGGGAAAACAGCAGCGGCGCCGCGATGCGCAACCGCCCACGCGGCACCGCCACCCCCTCCTGCACCGCCGCCATCGCCTCCTGCACTTCGCGCAGCGGCCCCAGGGTCCGGGCCGCCAACTCGGCACCGGCCGGCGTCAGCAGCAGGCTGCGCCCACCCCGCTCGATCAGCCTGACACCCAGGGTCTCTTCCAGCTCGGCCAGCCGCCGCGACAGGCTGGCCTTGGGTCGGCCACTGGCGCGACTGGCCTTGCCGATGCCGCCGTGGGTGGCGATGAGCTGGAAGTCGAAGAGCAGACTGAAGTCCAAGGCAGTGTCTCGATTGTGGAACGACGTGTTCCTATTTTAGCGGCTATTGACTCAAGGTGAGACGACTTAAGGTGGCTCCACCTCTCACCCACCTGGAGTTACCGACATGACCATCCTCGTCACCGGCGCCACCGGCCGCGTAGGCCGCCACCTCGTCCAGCAACTCGTGCAGCGCGATGCCAAGGTCCGGGTGCTGACCCGCAACCCGGCCGGCACCGATTTTCCGGCCACCGTCGAGGTCATGCAGGGCGACCTGCTTGATCTCGCCGCCCTGCGCCGCGCCTTCAGCGGCGTTTCCACCCTCTTCCTGCTCAACGCCGTGACCGGCGACGAATTCACCCAGGCGCTCATCACCCTCAACATCGCCCGGGAGAGCGGCGTCGAGCGGGTCGTCTATCTCTCGGTCTTCGGCGCCGACAGCGCGGTCAACGTGCCGCACTTCGCGGTGAAGTTCGGCGCCGAACGCATGCTCGCGGCCATGGGCTTTGGCGCCACCATCCTGCGGCCCAGCTATTTCATCGACAACGAAGCCATGCTCAAGGACGTCATCCTGCAGCACGGGATCTATCCCATGCCTCTCGGCGGCAAGGGCGTGGCCATGGTCGATGCCCGGGACATCGCCGAGGTCGCCGCCCTCGAGCTCATCCGCCGCGATCAGGCGCCGGGCAGGCTGCCCAGCACGACGCTCAACCTGGTCGGCCCGGACAGCCTCACCGGCGAGGGCGCCGCGGCGATCTGGAGCGAACTGCTGGGTCGCCCCATCCTTTACGCCGGCGACGATCCCCAGGGCTTCGAGCAGAACATGGCCACCTTCATGCCGGCCTGGATGGCCTACGAGATGAGGCTCATGGCTGAGCGCTATGTCAGCGACGGCATGCTGCCGCAACCCGGCGACCGCGAGCGGCTGGTGCAGATGCTGGGGCGCCCGCTGCACGGCTATCGCGACTTCGCCCGGGCGCTGATCGGCTGACGGGTACCACCCTGGCGCGGATCAACGCGCCACATCACGCTTGCCGGAGAGACAATATACATTATATAAATATGTATATTGTCATCGCTCAGGCGTGCTTATGACGACTCTTCCTGCCCAACCCTCCCCCGGCGCGGCCCTCTCTGCCCAGGATATGCAGGTCCGCGCCCGGGAGGTGGCCGCCCTGCTCAAGACCCTGGCGCATCCGGTTCGCCTGCTGCTGGCCTGCGCCCTGGCCGAAGGCGAGTACGCGGTCGGCGAACTGGAAGCCCGCCTGGACATCCACCAGCCCACCCTTTCCCAGCAACTCGGCGTGCTGCGCGAAGCCGGCTTGGTCACCACCCGCCGCGAGGCCAAGCAGATCTTCTACCGCCTCACCGAAGACAAGGCCGCCCAGCTGCTGCAGGCGCTCTACCAGATCTTCTGCCAGGCGCAGGACACGCCAGCATGACCCTCGCCGCCTATCTCCCTGCCCTGGCGGGCGGACTGCTGCTGGGTGCGGCGGTCAGCCTGCTGTTGCTGGTCAACGGCCGGATCGCCGGCATCAGCGGCATCTTTGGTCGGTTGCTGGGCGGCCAGCAGGTCGGCACCGGTCTGGTTTTCCTGCTGGGCCTGGTCCTGGGTCCGCTGCTGATGCGCGGTCTAGACGCCCTTCCTCAGCCGACCGTGGCGGCGACCTGGCCGACGGTACTGCTGGCCGGGCTGCTAGTAGGTTTCGGCACGCGCCTGGGCTCGGGTTGTACCTCTGGCCACGGCATCCTCGGCGTGGCTCGCGGCTCACGCCGTTCGCTGGCCGCCACCGCGGTATTCCTGGCCGTTGGCCTCACGACCGCCAGCCTGACGGAGCTGCTGCGATGACGTCCTGGCGGCTGGTCGTCACCCTGCTGGCCGGGGTGATCTTCGGCAGCGGTCTGGCCCTCTCCGGCATGCTCGATCCCGCACGGGTCCTGGGCTTCCTCGATCTCGCCAGCGGCCACTGGGACCCCAGCCTGTTGCTCGTCCTGGGCGGCGCCCTGCTGGTCGCCCTGCCCGCCGTCCAGCTGCAGCGTCGACTCACCCGCCCTCTGCTTGACACCCGATTCCATCTGCCGCCAATGGCACCCATCGACCGCCGCCTGCTACTGGGCGCAGCGCTCTTCGGCCTGGGCTGGGGTCTGGCAGGCCTCTGCCCGGGCCCGGCGCTGGCGGCGCTGGGGCTGGGTATCGCGAAGATCTATGGCTTCGTCGCAGCCCTGGTCGCGGGGATGATGCTGCACGACCGTGGTCTGGCCGGACGCGAGACGGCGGCGCCCAAGGCCTGAGCGCCAGGTACTTCACGCGTGGGGCGCGGTCCAAAGTAGGGACGCGCGGCGCTTCAGCCTGTGTCTCCCTCGCCCAGGAGCATCCCATGTGTGGCCGTTTCGCCCAGTACCGCTATGCCCTCGACTACCTGGACGCCCTGGGCGCCCAGCCCGCGGACGTCCGCACCGGCCTGGAGCCCCGCGCCCTGGGTCGCTACAACGTGGCGCCCGGCACCCGGGTTCAGCTGCTCCACCAGCAGGCCGATGGCCTGCACCTGGATCCGGTGCGCTGGGGCTACCAGCCCGCCTGGGCGCGCCAGGCCAAGCGGCCGCCGGTGATCAACGCGCGCGTGGAGACGGCGGCCACCAGCCGAATGTTTCGCGGCCTCTGGCAAAGAGGCCGCGCCTTGGTCATCGCCGATGGCTGGTACGAATGGAAGAAGGATTCCGCCGATCCCAAGCTCAAGCAGCCCTACTTCATCAGGCTGAAATCCGGCGAACCGCTGTTCTTTGCCGCCATCGGCCACTTCCGCCCGGCCGACCAGGCACCTCAGGACGATGACGGCTTCGTCATCATCACGGCTGCCTCCGACGCCGGCATGGTCGACATCCACGACCGCCGCCCGCTGGTCCTGCCACCCGCCGTGGCGCGCGAATGGCTGGACCCCGAGCTGCCCATGGAACGCGCCAGCGAGATCGGCGAGGTCGAGGGTACGCCGGTGGACGCCTTCGACTGGTACCCGGTGGGCAAGGCCGTGGGCAGCGTGAAGAACGATGGACCCGAGTTGCTGGAGCGGATCGCCGAGCCGCTGGTGTAGGCGCTGCCCCATGTCCGCCTCGTCCCCCAGCCGGCGGCACAGTGGGTTCGCCCCTGCGGCCTCCTGCCCTTGGCAACCGGACCAGCAAGGCGCCCGGAGCAAAGCTGGCGCAGCCTCGCCAACGCCGGAGTGCCCAGCGCACGATACGCTGGGAGTCGCCGTTATAATCACGGGATAGCCCTTGCCATGACCTAGTTGCAAGAGGCGTTCATATCCAAGCGTTTTTCTTCCGGCAACGACCCAGGTCCCATGAAAATCATACTGATGCGCCACGGCAAGCCGGCGCTGGAGAACTACCGTGCCGTCGCCGCGCGAGACATGGTCGACTGGATCGCGGACTATGATCGGTCCGATATAGGCACGGATGCCGCCACTCCGGAGGCGATAGCCGCGGCCAGGGATATCGGCCTGGCAGCCACCAGCACTGCACCACGCGCCCTGACTTCTCTCGCCGCATTGGGCAAGGCGCCAGCCATCGAGGACACGACCTTTCGCGAGGCGGCACTGCCCGCGGTGAGCGTTCCGCTGCTAAGCCTGTCACCCTTCACCTGGGCCTTCGTCTTTCGTCTTTCGTCTGCTGTGGCTGTGCGGAGTGGCGAAAGACTCCGAGTCCTGTACCCAGGCGAAACAGCGGTCGAGACAGGCAGCAGACAAGCTCGCCGCCCTGGCCGGTGGCCCGGACAGCATATTGCTGCTGGGCCACGGCTTCATGAACCGACTGATCGCCAGGCAGTTGCTACGCCAAGGCTGGCTAGAAGTCAGCAAGACCGGCAGTGGCTACTGGGGCTTTGCCGTCTATGAAAAGGCGGAATAACGGGGCGGACTAGGCCGGCACCCGTATCACGCTTTTCTCCCGCTGCCGCGCCAGGTCGCGATAGCCGGCGGCCGGGTGCTCCGCCGGCAGCCGCGGGCCGGCGCTGCCGAGCTTCTCGCGTAGCGTGCCCGGCTGATAGGCGCGCTTGTAGACCCCGCGCCGCTGTAGCTCCGGAACCAGCAAGTCCACCACGTCGGCGAAGGTCTCGTGGGTCACGGCATAGGCCAGGTTGAAACCATCCACGTCGGTCTCCTCGACCCAGCTCTGCAACTCGTCCGCCACCGTCGCCGGACTGCCTACCAACAGCGGCCCGAAGCCGCCGATGCCGACCCAGTCGGCCAGTTCCTGCACCGTCCATTGCTTGCCGGGATCGGCGGTGGAAAAGGCCTCCACGGCGGACTGGATGGCATTGGTGTGCAGGTGCTTGAGGACTTGGTCCGGGCGGTAGGCGGCGAAGTCGATACCGGTCCAGCCGGAGATCAGGGTCAGGGCGCCTTCGTAGCTCACGTAGCCCTTGTAGTCCTGCCACTTGGCCCGCGCCTGGGCATCGGTTTCGCCGACGATGACCGTCTGCAGGTTGAAGATCAGCACCTGGCGCGGATCGCGACCGGCCTCGGCAGCCCGGCGGCGGATATCGGCCACGGTTTTCTTCAGCACCGTCTTGGACGGGGCGGCGACGAAGACGCATTCGGCGTGCTCGGCGGCGAATTGCCGGCCACGGCTGCTGGCGCCGGCCTGGTAGAGCACGGGCGTGCGCTGCGGCGAGGGTTCGCAGAGGTGATAGCCGGGCACCTGGAAGTGCCGCCCGTGGTGGCCGATGGGATGCACCTTGGCCGGATCGGTGAAGCGGCCGGAGGCGCGGTCGCGCAGCACCGCGCCCTCTTCCCAGCTGCCTTCCAGCAGCTTGTAGACCACCTGCAGGTATTCCTCGGCGTAGTCGTAGCGGGCATCGTGATCGGCCTGCACGGACTGGCCGAGGTTGCGCGCGCCGCTTTCCAGATAGGAGGTGACGATGTTCCAGCCGATGCGCCCCCGGGTCAGGTGATCCAGGGTGGAAAGCCGCCGGGCGAAGGGATAGGGATGCTCGAAGCTCAGGGAGGCGGTGAGGCCGAAACCCAGGTGACGGGTCACCGCCGCCATGGGGGTGATCAGCGCCAGGGGATCGTTGACCGGCACCTGGGTGGCCTCGCGCAGGGTCGCCGCCGGGCCGCCGCCATAGACGTCGTAGAGGCCGAGCACATCGGCGATGAACAGGCCATCGAACAGCCCGCGTTCGAGCATTTGCGCCAGCTCCGTCCAGTATTCGAGGTCCTTGTACTCCCAGGAGCGGTCGCGCGGATGGCGCCACAGTCCGGGCGACTGGTGGGCCACGCAATTCATGTCGAAGGCATTGAGGCGTATTTCGCGGGACATGGGGACTCCTAGCGCGACGCGTCGCGGCGCCGTGCCAATTGGTTGAGGGTCAGCACCAGCAGGATCAGCAGCCCGGTGGCCACCTGCTGCCAGTAGAAATTCCAGCCCACCAGCAGCAGGCCGTTGGCGGCCACCGCCAACAGCAGTACACCCAGCAGACTGCCGGGGACGTTGGGCCGGCCGTGGCGATTGAGGCTGGCGCCGATGAAGACGGCGCCGATGCCGTTGATGAGGTAGGCATTGCCCGAGAGCGGCACATAGGCATCGATACGCAGCGCCAGCAGGATGCCGGCGACCGCCGCCGCCAGGGCCGTGGCCAGGCAGGTCCAGAGCGCCAGGCGGCGCAGCGCCAACCCCGAATGACGCGCCACCAGCGGCTGGCTGCCCAGGGCCAGCAGCGCGCGGCCCAGGCGGCCGCGCGCCAGTACCACCCCGTAGAGCAGTGCCAGCAGCGCCACCGCCCAGACCGCCGCCGGTGCGCCCAGCCAGCTGCTCGCAGGGGGTCGGAATTCGGGTTTGAGGTAGAGCGGCAGGCCGCCCTCGGACAGCAGCTGTTGCAGGCTGGTACCGATGAACAGCACGCCCAGGCTGGCCAGGAACGGCGACAGCCCCACGCCGGCCACCAGCAGGGCGTTGGCAAGCCCCACCAGCAAGCCCAGCCCCACCCCACCGGCGAGCGCCACGGCGAGCGGCCAACCGGCGTTGAGCAGGGCGATGCAACCGAAGGCCGCCAGATCCAGGGCGATGCCCACCGAAAGATCGATGCCGCCCGCGGCGATGGCGTAGGTCAACCCCAGGGCCACCAGCGCCGGGACCAGGCCATTGTTCAGCAACAGACTGAGCAGGTTGCCCTGGCTGAGAAAACCGGGCGCGGCCAGGGCGAAGACCACCACCAGCGCCAGGAACAGCAGCGGCAACGCCAGGCGCAGACCGGACCGGCCGAGGGCAAGGGTCGCGTTCATCGATGGCTCTCCTGGCGCAGGCTGGCTGCGGCCACCACCAGCAGGATCAGCGTGCCCTGGACGCCATTGACCAGGAAGCTGCTCACCCCGAGCAACTGAAAGCCATTGCCAAGCATCCCCACCAGCAGGGCCGCCAGCAGGGTGCCGCCGACGCTGGGTTGCGAGCGCCAGGAGAACACCGTGCCGAGAAAGGCGATGGCCACCACCGGCAGCAGCAACTCGCCCGAACCCGGGGTGCTGCCACTGAACCAGGCGACCGACAGCAGCGCCGCCAGGCCCGCGCAGCCGCCGGCCAGCAGATAGCTGGAAAACACCAGCCCGCGCACCGGTAGACCCGCCGCGCGGGCCGCCTCGGGATGGTCGCCCACCGCCGCCAGGCGCAGCCCATAGGGGGTGCGCTGCAGGAGCACCGCCAGCGCCAGAGCGGTCAGCAGCAGCACCCAACCCGCGGCCGGTATGCCCAGCCAGCTGCCGAGGCCCAGTAGATCCAGCCAGCGCGCACTGGCCGGCAGCACGGTATTCTCGCTCAGCACCAGTTCCAGACCGGCTACCACGTTGAGACTGGCCAGGGTGGCCAGCAGCGGCGGCAGGCCCAGCAGGGTCACCGTCAGGCCGTTGAGCGCCCCCACCAGCAGCCCGCAGACCAGGGTCAGGCCGATGGCCAGCGGCGCGCCGTAGCCGGCGTTGACCAGGGTCGCCTGTAACGCCGCGCAGAGTCCGAGATTGGCCGCCAGCGACAGGTCCAGGCCACCGGCAAGCACGTTACCTCCGCCGCCGACGATCACCAGGGTCAGGCCGAGGGCGAGAATGCCGGGAATGGCGGCCTGGGCCAGGATGTTGGCCAGATTGCCTGACCCGAGAAAGCCTGGCGCGCGCCAGGCGAACAGGGCCGCGATCACCGCGAAGGCCAGCAGCGCGCCATGGCGCCAGAGGTCCGGGCGCCAGGTCGGGACCGGGATCGACAACCGCTCAGGAGGCGAGGCCAAGATCCGCCCTCCGCTGCTGTCTGGCGGGCCATTCGCTGGCTCCGGTGGCGGCCGCCAGGAGCTCCTCCGCTGTCGATTCGGCCGCCGGGCGTGCCGGCAGCAAGCGCCCGCGATGCATCACATGGATGCGGTCGCAGAGATTGAGCAATTCGGGCAGATCCACCGACAGGATCAGGACGCCGGCGCCCTGCTCCACCAGCCGGGCGACCTGGCGATAGAGTTCGGCGCGGGCGGCGAGATCGATGCCCACGCTGGGTTCGTCGAGCAGATAGAGCCGCGCGTCCCGGGCCAGCCATTTGCCCAGGGCGACCTTCTGCTGGTTGCCGCCGCTGAGATGACGCACCGGCGTCTCCAGATCCGGGGTACGGATGTCCAGCGCCTCGCGTAGCCGTAGCGCCGCCTGGCGTTCGGCGCCTGGCCGGCGGAGACCGAACCAGCTGAAACGTTCCAGGGCGGCCAGCGTTAGATTCTCGGTCACGGTGAGATCAAGTGCCACGCCCTGCTGGCGGCGATTCTCCGGCAACAACGCCAGTCCTGCTCGCACCGCCGCGCGGGGACTGGCGAAGCGGTGCGGGCGACCGTCCAGCAGCAACTCGCCCTCGGCTACCGGCAACAGACCGAACAGCGTCTTGAGCAGCTCCTTGGCACCTGAGCCCACCAGGCCGGCGATTCCGACCACCTCGCCACGGCGCACCTGCACGTCGACCTCGGCGAAGGCCCCCGGACGGCCCAGCCTGCGGGTCTCCAGCAGCACCTCGCCTGGCGCGGTCCGGGCCTTGGGATAGGCCTCGCCCAGGTCCCTGTTGATCATCAACCGCGCCATGGCCGCTGCCGGCGTCACGCTGGGCGTCACCTCGGCCACCACCCGGCCGCCACGCAATACCGTGGCGCGATCGCAAAGGCGCTCGACCTCCTGCAGGTAGTGGGACACATAGAGCAGGGCCAGCCCCTGGTCGCGCAACTGGCGCAGCAGGCTCAGCAGGCGCTCCACCTCGCCATGGGCCAGGGCCACAGTGGGTTCGTCGAGCACCAGCACCTCCGGCGTGCCGAGCAGCGCCCGACTGATCTGCAGCAGCTGCTGTTCGGCGCTGCTCAGGTCCGCCACCCGGGTTCGCGCGCGGCAGTCCAGGCCGAAACGCTCGGCCAGCAACCGCTCCGCCGCCCGTTCCTGCTCACGGCGATCCAGCAGCGGGCCGAGGCGCCGCTCCTGCCCGAAGAACAGCGCCTCGGCCAGGGTGAAGTTGGGCGGCAGCAGCCGCTCCTGGTGGATGATGGCGATGCCACGGCGGGCCAACTCGCGCGGCCCGACGCCCGTCAGGACTTCACCATGCAGGCGCAGCGCCCCGGTGTCGGGCGTCACCAGGCCGCCGAGCACCTTGATCAGGGTGGACTTGCCGGCACCGTTCTCGCCGATCAGGCCGTGGATCTCGCCGGCCCTCAGGGTCAGGTCCACACCGTCCAGCGCCCGGGTGGCGCCATAACGCCGGGAGATACCCTGCAGTTCGAGGATCGCCCTGCTCATGGATCACCTCGCAGCGCCGCGACCTGACTCAGGTTGCCAGGGGTGGTGAGCAGGGTCGCCACATGGGTCTCCCTAGGCAGGTCGCGCGCACCGGCCAGATAGCGGGCGACGTTCTGCACCGCGGTCCGGCCCATCAGCGCCGGTTGCTGGGCGACCACCGCGCCGACCGGACTGTCGCCGCGCTTGAGCAACTCCAGCACCTCGGGCGTGCCGTCGACGCCATAGGTCTTGATCTCGGTGCGGCCCGCTTCGATCAGCGCCTGGCTGGCGCCGAGCTGGGGAATGTCCCAGGCCGACCAGATGGCGGCGATCTGCCCCTTGGGATACTTGTTGAGTAGCGCCGCGATCTGGCCACGGGCGTCCTGCACGGTGTTGGGAATCACGTCGCGCAACTCGGGCTGGATGATCTTCAGTCCCGGATGGGCGTCGAGTACCTTGCGCAACTCGGCGTAGCGGATGGCGCAGACCGGCACGCCCTGGAAGCCGTTGAACACCAGGATGTCACCCTTGGCGCCGGTGTCCTTTGCCAGTTGCTCGGCCAGCTCCCGCCCAGCGGCGGCGTTGTCCGAGGTGGTGTTGTTGAGGCTGTACTGGGAGGGCGCATCGATGGTGAACAGCGGGATGCCGGCCGCCTGGATGCGGCGCAGCCAGGGGTCTATCACGCTCAGGGTGCCCAGGGTCTGGATCACCGCGTCCGGCTTCTGGGTCACCAGGGTCTGCAGCTGGGTCACCAGATTCTTGTCGTTGCGACCGGCGTCCAGGGTGATGGGCGTGCCGCCCAGCCGCTTGACCTCTTCCACCTGGGCCTGGAAGGCCTTGAGATCGAAGTAGTGACTGGTGCCGGTCATGCTGATGGCGATGCGCTTGCCGGCCAGCGACGGGATCTCGTCGGCAGCCGCAAGCGCGGTCGTGGCCAGCAGCGGCATTAGCAGGAGGGAACGAAGCAGTGTACGCAGTGACATGGCAGTCCTTTTCTAGTCGGTGATCGTCAGGTGGTGCTCGCCCAGCAGGCGCCGGAGGTCGCGAACGCTCGGCCCGGGCTGACGGGGCGCCGGGGCGTCCGTCAGCCATTCGCGCTTGAGTTCGGCCGCGAGCTGGCGGGCATGGTCGGCAGCCAGGCGCGCCTGGATCTGGCGTACCGGGGCGTCTTCGCTGCGGTGCGGTCGCTGCAGGGCGCGAGCGGCGGCCAGGCGCACCTGGAGGTCACCCACCGTGGCGATCACCAGCGGATCGCGGGCGCGGGCGTCCAGGGGCAGCGCCTCGCGCAGGTCAGCGAGTACCTGGTCGGCGAAGGCGAGTTCGGCTTGGATGGCAGGGGCGAGATCGGTCATGGCATCAGTTCCAGGCGTGACGGGGCGGCTCGACGCCGTTGAGCAGGTGGTTGCCGATCAGGTGGTACTTCCAGCGCACCGGATCGTGCAGAGTATGGGTGCGGGCATTGCGCCAGTGGCGGTCATGGCCGAAGCGAGCCGAGACGCTGCGGGTGCCGCCCAGCTCGCAGAGGCGATTGGCGGCGGCCAGGGCGATCTCGGTGGAGGCGATCTTGGCCTGCCCCACCACCACCGAGGCCTCGGCGACGCTGGCCGCGGAGGGCGCCGCCAGAGCCCGGTCGACGGCGGCGCCGGCGTCTTCCAGCAAGGCCTCGGCGGCGGCCAGCCGCCAGCTCAGGTCGCCGATCAGCGCCTGGCTCAGCGGATCCTGCCAGCCGTGCTCGAGTCCGCTGTCGGTCCAGGGCCGCGCCACCCGGGCAGCCGCTAGGGTGGCGGCAAAGGCGCCGCGGGCGATGCCGACGTCCACCGCCGCCTGGATGATCTGGGACACCGGGCCGTCCGCCGTCGGCCGTTCGAAGGCCTTCCAGGCCGGCAGCACCGCGCTGCGCCGGACACTGACGCCCTTGAGTTGCACCCGGCCACTGGCGGTGGTGCGCTGGCCGAAGCCGTCCCAGTCGTCGATCACCGTCAGGCCACCGGCATCGCGCGGGACCAGGGCGAGATGAGCCAGACCCTCCTCGTCCAGCGCCACCGTGGGGACCACATGGGCGAACAGCGCGCCGGTGCAATAGGCCTTCTCGCCATCGATCCAGGCGGTGTCCCCGGTAAAGCGGATGCGCGTCTCGAACTGGGTAACGGTCTTGCTGCGCGCCTCGGAGAAGGCATTGCCGAAGCGATAGCCCTGGAGCACCAGGCCGAGGTAGTGACGCTGCTGGTCCGGGCTGCCGGTCAGCAGCAGGTTGTTGACCACGCCCAAGTGATTCTGCGGCAGTTGGCCCAGGGAGGGGTCTGCCGCGGAGATCCGAGCGATGACTTCCGCCACGGTGCCGAAGCCCACCCCGGCGCCGCCGAACGACCGCGGCACGGTGATGGCCCAGAGACCACTGGCCGAGAAACGCTCGATCTCGGCCCAGGGCAGGCGCCGCTCCTGATCGCGACTGAGCGTTTCGCGGGCGAAATCCTCCGCCAGCGCCGCCGCGGCATCGAGGGCCTCGGTGGCGTCGCGCAACACGGTGGCGGGACGTTCGGGTAAGGCGTGGGGAACGGCAGTGAGCGAGGGGGCGACGGCCATGCAGGGACTCCCTTGGAAGTGACCCCTGAGCTGGAGCACATGCCGTGCCAGCGCGAAAATCTCGCTATATCAGTGACTTAAGTGAAAACCTCGCCGCCTGGAAGTCCCAGACCGAACAGTTCCCCGGACAACTGTTGCTCGGGGAACAGCCCGGATGGCCGAACGCGGGCAGTCGCGCAAGCCCGTCCCCGGGCTCTCCTCAACCCGCCGGATTCAACATCTCGCTGATCTTGTTCGCCAGCGCATCGATGGCGAAGGGCTTGGTGATGATCTGCATGTTGGCAGCGAGATAACCCTCCACGTTCGAGCCTTCCGCATAGCCGGTCGCCAGCAGCACCTTGAGCTCCGGGCGGTTGGCCTGGGCCAGATCGGCCAGCTGGCGGCCATTCATGCCGGGCAGGCCCACGTCGGAGATCATCAGATCGATGCGCTGGGGATTTTCCAGGAACGGCATGGCTTCCTGGGCATTCCCGGCTTCGAGGGTCTGATAGCCGAGTTCGCCCAGCACTTCCACGATCAGCGACCGCACCACGGCCTCATCCTCGACGACCAGCACCACCTCGCCGACGCCAAGGGGTGCGCTGCGGCTTTCTTCGCTGGGCAGGATGTCCAGGTCACCGCCCAGGCACGGCATGTACAGTTGCACCTGGGTGCCCTTCCCCGGCTGGGACAGGATGCGGACCCCGCCGTTGGCCTGACGCATGTAGCCGTACACCATGGACAGCCCCAGGCCCGTCCCCTGACCGATCGGTTTGGTCGTATAGAAGGGCTCGAACACCTTGGCCAGCACCTCGGGCGTCATTCCCACCCCGGTATCGGCCACGGTGAGTGTCACGTAATCACCCTCGGCCAGATCCATCGCGGCACCCTCTTCCGGCGTGAGATGCACGGCTGCAGTGGTGATGGTGATGGTGCCGCCATCCGGCATGGCATCGCGGGCGTTGATGGCCAGGTTGATCACGGCGCTTTCCAGCTGGTTGGCGTCCATCCGCACCAGGGCGAGGCCCGCGGCCAGGTGCGTGGTGACGGTGATGTCTTCCCGGGTGGTGCGGTGCAGCAGGTCCTCCAGCGACGCCACCAGGGGATTGACCTCCAGGGGTTTCAGATCGAGGGTCTGGCGGCGGGAAAAGGCCAGCAGCCGCTGGGTAAGGGCCGCCGCGCGTTGCGCCGAGGTGACCGCCGCCGTGATGTAGCGCTCGTCATTCGTCTCGTCACCGCTGCGCCGACGCCGCTGCATCAGCTCCAGACTGCCGATAACCCCGGTGAGCAGATTGTTGAAATCATGGGCGATACCCCCGGTGAGCTGACCCACGGCCTCCATCTTCTGCGCCTGGTGCAGGGTGTCTTCCACACGGGAACGCTCCGCCACCTCGGCCGCGACCCGCGCCTCGAGCGTTTCATTGAGGTCGGACAAGGCCTTTTCCGCCTGCTTGCGCGCGGTGATGTCCGCGCAGGTGCCGGTGACGTAGGACGGGTTGCCGGCGGCATCCCGGAAGACCTTGCCCTTGCTCAGGAGCCACTGTCTGCCTGCGTCGCGCTTCAGGCGAAACTCCACGGCGAAATCCTTGCCATGGACGCATTCCGCCAGCGCTGCTCTGACGATGCCCCGGTCAGCGACATGCACATGGTCGAGGAAGCGCTCGACGGGTTCCGAGGTCAGGACGTCCGGCAAGCCGAACAGCTGCTGCAAGGCACTATCGCAATAGAAGCTGTGTTCATCGATGTACCAGTCGAAAATGCCTGCCTCGGAGGCCAGAAGGGCAGCGCGAAAGCGTTCGTCGGCAAGCTTCAGATGGGTGCTGGAATGTTGCTCGGCCAGCACCTGGTCAGTGACGTCTTCGGTCTGGTGGATGATTTAGCGAACCTCGCCCCGGTCATCCAGCACCGGGACATTCAGCGGGCTCCAGTAACGGACCTCGAAACCACCCCCCTCGCTGGCTGGCCGGGGAATGTCGTACTTGGTGATCGCCATGCGATCCGGTTTGCCGGTCTGCACCACCCGCTCCAGCGAGGCCCGCAGCACACCGGCCCCGAACTCCGACTGCCCGTCCGGGTTGCGGCCGAACACCTCGAAAATCGAGCGGCCTATGCAGTCCTCCCGTCGGGTATTGGTGCCGCGAACCCGCCCTTCGTTGGCCGCCACCATGATGAAATCGGGACCAGGCGTCAGTACCAGGACCAGGTGAGGCAGCGCCTCGAACAGCAGCTGAAAGTTTGGATCTTGACTCATTGTTACCTGCATGGGGCTTGTCATCTCTGAGCGCGCGGCGCTCGGATCGATGCCTCGCGGAAGCTGGAGGCACCGTCATCTGTACTCTTTCTGTGGAGGAATGGATCAGGGCTCAGTTCAAACAGGGAGACGAATCGCCCGTTCCGCGCACCGGGCATCCGTCGGTAGATAGAGGGTGAACACCTGAGACTGGGACGGCCCTACCGCTCTCGGCAGCTGCCCCAAAAGGATCGGTACCGGCGGATTCTACCGTTGCGCTTGGCGACAACGGATTCCTGCAGGCGGGCCTTTCCGATCACAGCTACGGCTTTCTGGACAAGCTGCGCTCAGCGGGTCCTTGGTCGTCCGAAAACCGCCCGTGGGACCGCCGGGGTGGCGGTCGGCTGGCCCCGCCCTCGCCCTCAGCGTCCGCTTCCCGCCAATCCGCCAAACCGCCGCCGGTAATCCCCCGGGCTCAGCCCCACGACCCGGGTAAAGACCTTGCGGAAGGCGCCTGGATCGCTGTAGCCGACCTCCCAGGCGACCCGTTCGAGCGGCAGGCGGCTGGCCTGCAGCAACTCGCGGGCACGGCCGACGCGCAGTTGCTGGCCGTAGGCGGTGGTGGTCATGCCGGTGGCCTGGCGAAAGCGGCGCAGAAAGGTACGAGGTTCCAGTCCGGCGCGTTGGGCCAGGGTGTCCAGGGCGAGGTCCTGGGCGCCGGTCGCCAGCAGCCATTCCTGTACGGCGAGGATGGCACTGTCGCCGTGGTTCAGGCGCGGCGAAAAGGCGCTGTAGTAGCGCTGCTGTCGGCCAGGCGGGTCGATGACCAGGGTCCGCGCGGTGTCGAGCATCCGCCTGGCGCCCAGGTAGCGGTCGACCACGCGCAGACCGAGATCGGTCCAGGCCATGAGGCCGCCGGCGGTGACCAAGTCCTCGCCGTCGATGAGGAGTTGATCGGCGTCCAGGCACACGGCGGGGAAACGTGTGCTGAAGCGCTCGACATGCAGCCAGTGGGTGGTGGCGGTACGGCCATCGAGCAGACCGGTTTCCGCCAGCAGGAAGGCACCGGCACAGATCGAGGCCAGGCGCACGCCCGCGCCATGCTGCAAGCGCAACCAGTCACGATAGGGCGCGGCGGCGGCCGGTGAAATCGGCTCGGCCAGACTGGGCGGCAGGATCAGCACCTGGGGCGCGCCGCTTGCCCCGGGCAGGGAATCGTAGACCCGCCTGGGCAGCGTCTCGCCCTCCTCCAGTCGCCAGTGGCTGACGCGCAACCGCGGGCGCTCGGCATCCTCCGCGGCCCCGGTGAGGCGCCCGGCGATCTCGAACAGATCGGTGAGGCCATGGACCGTCGCCTGTTGCACGCCGGGATAGAGCAGCAGGCCGAGTTCGATCGGTGGTTGATCGTGCATGTGTCGCTGGCGCCCCTGAAGTTGTCGGTCACGCCCCTTCGCCGGCGGGCGCGGTTGGCCAATCATGGCCGGACCCAAAACCTGAAGCATCTTCCGAGAGGCTGGACATGAGCAAGCACGCCGTCGTCGTCATCGATCTGCAGAACGAGTACCTCCCCCGCGGCAAACTGCCCCTCAGCGGCATCGAGGCCGCGGTCGCCAATGCCGCGCGGATCATCGCCCACGCCCGTGACCAGGGCGTGCCGGTGATCCATGTGCAGCATCGATCGCTGAGCGCCGAGGCGCCGATCTTCGTACCCGGCAGCGATGGCGTCGAGATCCAGGCCGCCGTCGTGCCCCGCGCCGGCGAACCGGTGGTGGTGAAGCACTATCCCAATGCCTTTCGCGAGACCTCTCTCAAGCAGCTGCTGGACGAGCGCGGTATCGAATCGCTGGTGGTGGTGGGTGCCATGAGCCATATGTGCATCGACGCCGGCGTCCGCGCCGCGGCCGATCTGGGCTACGCCGTGACCGTGATCCATGACGCCTGCGCCACCCTGGATCTGGAATTCAACGGGGTCCGGGTGCCGGCGGCCCAGGTGCATGCCGCCCTGATGGCGGCGCTGGCCTTCGCCTATGCGAGCCTGGCGTCCACCGACGCCTATCTCGCCGGCCAGGGCACTGCGGCGCCCGAAGCGCCTTAAGGCACGCCCTGGTCAACCAGCTCCAGCCGCGCGACCCGGGTGCCGGGCGACAGTAGCGCGCCCGGCGCGATGACCGCATTGGCGCCCAGTCGGCAATTGTCGCCGATCAGGGCGCCGAACTTGATCACCCCGGTGTCTAACACCCGGTCTCCGTGGCGGATGCGGATGACCGCGCCGTCACTTTCATTGCGGTAGTTGGCGACGATGGCACCCGCCTCCAGATTCACCCCGCTGCCGATCAGCGAATCCCCAACGAAATTGAAGTGGGCGAGCTTGCTGCCATCCAGCAGCAGGCTGCTCTTCAGCTCGCAGGCGGGCCCCACCACGCAGTGGGCGCCCAGATGAACACCGCCGCGCAGATAGGCGCCCGCCGCCACCAGGGTGCCGGGCCCGATGATGACCGGCCCCTTGAGCACCGCGCCCGCCTCCACCACCGCGGTCTCATGGATAGCGCTGTCGCCCTGGCGCCGATAGCCGGGACCGAGCCGCGCCAGCAGCAGCCTGACCTGGTGCTCGCAGGCACCAGTTAGCGTCCAGGGCGGGGCAGCTTCCAGGCGCAGGCTGGGCCAGGCGGCGATGAAGGTGGCGATATCCAGATCAGGCATGACGGGCCTCGGCAGTGGTGAAACGCCTGCCGATTCTGACCTGAGTCCCCCACGGATGCTCGCTCCGGCGGGCGAACGGCTCAGCCGTCGCGCAGGCGCCCCAGATGACCGCTGAGCATGGCGGCGACGGTGCGGCAGGTGCTTTCCGCCGGCAGCTCCTCATCGAACAGCAGCTCCACGGTGGAGTGGATCAGCTCGACCACGATCCGCGCGACCTGGGCCACGGCGGCCGGTGGCACGCTGGGTAGCAACAGCACCAGCAACTCGGTCTGCTGCGCCGCGACCCGGCGGTGCGAATCCAGGCGCACGTGCTCCAGCGAGGGCACCGCGCGCAGCGCCTTGAGGATCCACATGCCACCGGCGGTCTCGGCGGTGACCCGGTAGGTATCCAGCAAAAGTCCGGTCAAGACGTCTTCCACCCGCTCCAAAGGACCGGCCAGCAGCTCGGCATTGATCCGCCCGTCTATCTGCGCATTCTGCTTTTCCAGCAGGCGCCGGCCCAGCTCCTCCAGCAGGGCGTACTTGTTGGGGAAGTAGCGATAGAGCGCCGGCGGGGTCAGCCCGGCGCAGTCGCAGACCAGATTGGTCGACAGCCGCTCGATGCCGACCTGACAGAGCACCTCCGCCGCCGCGGCCAGGATGCGTTCGTAGGTTTCCGCTGCCCGCTGCTGGCTGGGGCGGGCCTTGGGCGTGGCGCGGGAGGATGGAGCGGACTCTTTGGCGACCATGAAAAAGCTCTCGTCTAGACGAAAAAACACCTTGATGGGCAGTAAAATGATAGTTATAACTATCGTGTAGCGATAACTATCATATCAGCAACCGCGTTGCCTTTACTGCCTCCAGCCACAACCACAACAAACAGCAGGAGCCACCTCCATGAAAACACCCCTCGCGCTCGCCGTCGCCCTCTGGGCGCTACCCCTGGCGCCCGCTCTGGCGGCTGACGCCGCACCGGTCCAGGGTCTCTGGCTGACCGCCGATCAGGGCGCCGCCGTCAAGGTCACGCCCTGCGCCGACAACGCCAGTGCCCTGTGCGGCACCATCGTCTGGGACAAGGACGCCGGCAAGGCCAGCGATACCTGCGGCACGCGGGTCTTCCAGATGACGCGTGACGACGGAGGTACCTGGCGCGACGGCTGGGTGTTCGATCCGCGCGATGGCAAGAAGTACAAGGGCTACGTCCGCCGCAAGGGCGACGACCTCAACATCCGCGCCTATGTCGGCACCGAGGTGCTCGGCAAGACCGAACAGCTCACCCCGCTGAGCACCCTCCCCGCCACCCCGCACTGCAGCTGAGCCACCGCAAGGAGCGACCCCATGAACCGGATTCTTCACCGCACCCAGGCGGCGGCCCTGCTGTGCCTGAGCGTTCTCGGCAGCGCGGTCCAGGCCGACGACGACCTGGCCAGCTATGCCCTGACCATCACCCCGCGCCTGCTCTCGGACGTGCGCAACCGCAGCATCTCGGACTCGCTCAATCGGCCGGGGGCCAAGGTCACCGTGGAGTTCGCTCATGAAAGCGGCCTGATCGGCCTGGCGGAAATCGGCAGCGTGAGCAAGAAGCAGTTCCTCGACGGCGATGGCGCCAACGTGCTGCTGGCTGGCGGCTACCGCTTCGGCGATCCGGAGGCCTGGCACTTCGGCGTGGGCCTGGCAGGGGAATTCTTTCCCGGCGCCCACTTCAAGGCGCCCAGCCGCATCGATCCGGAGACCGGCGCCCCCGATGGCTTTCGCAGCACCAACTACAACAGCCAGTTCGCCGTGCTGGAGATCGGCTACGGGGCACTGCAGGGGCGCATCCTCAACGTGCTCTCGGAAAACTACCGCGGCGCCAACACCGCCGGCGTCTGCGGCGCCCAGCTGCAATTCAACCCCGACCCCACCAAGGGCCTGGAGTGCTATGCCAAGGGCGAGCACAACTCCCGCGGCAGCCTGCTCTACGACCTGGACTATCGCTACGAGCTGACCCCGCGCACCAGCCTCAAGCTGCACGCCGGCTACCAGCAGATCCGCAATTTCTCCGAGGCCAACTTCAGCGACTACGGCGTCGGCCTGGTGCATCGCCACTGGGGCTTCGACTTCGGCCTGGACTACCTGAGTCCCCATACCCGGGCGCGCGAACTCTACATCGCCGAAGACGGCGACCATCAGCGCGCGACGGACGAGGCCCGCTGGGTGCTGTCCGTGGCCCGCCCCTTCTGAGCTGGCGCCCATGAAACCTCACGTCTTCGCCACGCCGCCCGCGCCGGTCCAGGCCACCGCCCTCGATGGCCTGGTGCTGGTGGTGGACCTCGGCACCTCCGGCTGCAAGAGCGCGCTGGTCACCCTTGGCGGCGAGGTGGTCGCCTGGACCTTCCACGGCGTCACCCTGCACGTCGAAGGGCACAGCGCCGAGCAGGAGCCGGAAGACTGGTGGCAGGCCTTCCTGCGCGGCGCCGGCGAATTGCTGGCGGCGGATCCGGCGCGGCGGCGGCGCGTGGTGGCGGTGTGCTGCTCGACCCAGACCGAGGGCACGGTGTGCGTGGACGCCAACGGCCAAGCCCTGGGCCGGGCGCTGCTCTGGCTGGACATGCGCGGGGCCGAGTCGGTGGCGCGGCGGGTCGGCGGCGGCCGGCTGAAGGTCGCCGGGTATTCGCCCTTCAAGCTGTGGCGCTGGATCCGCCTCACCGGTGGCGCGCCCTCGCTGTCGGGCAAGGATTCCGCCGGGCACATCGCCTACCTGCAGGACCACCAGCCGGAGCGCTATGCGCGCACGGTGAAGTTTCTCAATGTCCTCGACTTCATGAATCTGCGCCTTACCGGGCGCTGCTGCGCCACCGCCGATTCCATCTGCACCGCCTGGATCACCGACAACCGCGATTCGCGCCAGGTGAAGTACGACGCCGGGCTGATCCGCACCCTGGGCTTCGACCGCGACAAGCTGCCCGACCTGGTGGATTCGGCGGAGGTGATCGGCACCCTGACCGGCGCGGTGGCCGACCAGCTCGGCCTGCCGCGCAGCACCCCGGTGGTGGCCGGCTCGGTGGACACCTCGGCGGTGGCGGTGGGTTCGGCGGTAGAAGACTTCGCGCCGCACCTCTATCTCGGCACCTCCTCCTGGCTGGGCGCCCATGTGCCCTTCAAGAAGTCCGATGTCTTGCGCCACATGGCCGCCGTGCCCAGCGCGGTCAAGGGCCGCTACCTGGCCATGGCGCTGCAGACCGCGGCGGGCGCCAACCTGTCGTTCCTGCGCGACAAGGTGCTCTACCACCCGGACGAACTCCTCAGCGACGAACAGCACCCGGATCTCTATGCCCTGCTCGACCGCATCGCCGCCCGGGTGCCGGCGGGCGCCCGCGGGCTGCTCTACACCCCCTGGCTGTATGGCGAGCGCAGCCCGGTGGACGATCCCAGCCTGCGCGCGGCGCTGATCAACCTGTCGCTGGAGCACACGCGGGAAGACATCATCCGCGCCTTTCTCGAAGGGGTGGCGCTCAACACCCGCTGGATGCTGGAACCCTTCGGCCGCTTCCTCGGCCGCCGGCCGGAGCGGATCACCGCGGTGGGCGGCGGCGCCCAGTCCAATCTCTGGTGCCAGATCATGGCCGACGTCACCGGCCAGGTGATCGCCCAGCCCGATGCGCCGATCCAGGCCAATGCCCGGGGCTCGGCCTATATCGCCGCCGCCGGCATCGGCGCCCTGGCCTTCAGCGACGTGCCGGCGCTGCAGCGACCGCCGCGGCTCTACCAGCCCTGCCCCCAGGCGCGGGCGCGCTACGACGACAGCTACGCCACCTTTCTCGAAGTCCGCCGGCGCCTGGCGCCGCTCTATCGCCGCCTCAACCCCAACCAGGGAGCCCGACCATGAGCGATACCCTCGAAGCGCGCGAACAGGTGGTGGATCTCTGCCTGCACCTGGTGCGCCGTGGTTTCTTCGCCGCCACCGGCGGCAACCTGGCTCTGCGCCTGGACGCCGAGCGCATCGCGGTGACCCCCTCCGCCCTCGACTACTACCAGATGGGCGCGGAAGACGTCTGCATCCTGCGCCTGGCCGATCTGCACCAGCTCGAAGGCGATCGCGCGCCCTCGGTGGAAACCGGGTTGCACGCCCGGGTGCTGCGGCGCTTTCCGGCGGCGGGCTGCAGCCTGCACACCCACCAGCCGCTGGCCAGCGCCTGCACCCTGCTGGGCGAGGCCCTGAGCGTCGACGATCCCGAGCGCTGGCCCGAACTGGGCCGCCGCCTGCCGCTAGTGGGCTATGCCCCCTCCGGTACCGGCTGGCTGGCCAAGCGCCTGGATCGCGCCCTGAGCGCCGAGAGCCCGGCCTATCTGCTGCGCAACCATGGAGTGCTCTGCTACGGCGCCAGCGCGCGGCAGACCCTGGCGGTGCTGGAGCAGCTGGAAGCCTTCTGCGAGCACTACCTAGTTGGTCGTATCGCCAGCCGCCCAGGTGTCTCCGCAGCCGACAGCCTGGCGCGCCAGCGCCTGCTGACCACCCTCACCGCCTCCCTCCCGTCCTGAGGTCCGCCATGAATCAGCCCCTGACCACCCCGCCGCCCCTGGTACCCACGCCTCCGGCGATTTCCGCCTGGCCGGATACCGAGACGCTCTATCGCCGTTTCGACGCCCTGGTCAAACAGCCCATGCGCCCGCTGCGCCGCGAGGCGCTGGCCAAGGTCATGGGCTATTTCGACGAGCGCTGCCAGGGCTCGCGGCGGCTCGCCGAAGAAGCCAAGCGCTTCATTCCCGGGGGCATCCAGCACAACCTGGCGTTCAACCATCCCTTCCCCCTGGCCATCGCCCGGGCGGAGGGCGCGCACCTCACCGACGTCGACGGCAACCAGTACATCGACTTCCTCCAGGCCGGCGGCCCCACCCTGCTCGGCTCCAATCATCCCGGCGTGCGCGACCAGGTGCAGCGCATCCTCGCCGAGTGCGGCCCGGTCACCGGCCTGCTGCACGAATACGAGGTCAAGCTGGCCGAACTCGTTTGCCAGAGCGTGCCCGGCATCGACCAGGTGCGGTTGCTGGGCTCGGGCACCGAGGCGGCCATGGCCGCGGTACGCCTGGCGCGGGCCTATACCGGGCGCCGCTGGATCATCAAGATCGGCGGCGCCTACCACGGCTGGAGCGATCAGCTGGTGTACGGCATGCGCCTGCCCGGTACCGGGCGCATGGAGGCCCTCGGCATTCCCCGCGGCGCCACCGCCCACACCCAGGAAAGCCCGCCCAACGACCTCGAGGCCCTGCGCCGGCGCCTGCAATTCAATCGCCTGCGCGGCGGCACCGCGGCGGTGCTGGTGGAACCCTTCGGCCCGGAGAGCGGTACTCGCCCGGTGCATCCGCACTTCAACCGCGAGGTGCGCAAGCTCTGCGACGAATTCGGCGCCCTGCTGATCTTCGACGAGGTGGTGACCGGTTTCCGCGCCGGCATGGGTGGGGCCCAGGGCTACTTCAAGGTGCTGCCGGACCTCACCGTGCTCGGCAAATGCCTGACCGGCGGCTACCCCATGGCCGGGGCCCTGGGCGGCAAGGCCGAGGTCATGCAGCTGCTGGTGGGCGGCATCGGCACCTCGTCGAAGCGCGCCTTCGTCGGCGGCACCCTGTCGGCCAATCCGCTGTGCTGCGTGGCCGGCTACTACGCCCTCAAGGAGATCCAGCGCCTCGACGCCGCCGGCCAGGCCGGCCGCGCCGGCGATCGACTGCGCCAGGGCCTGGAGGAGATCATCCAGCGCCGCAACCTGCCCTATGTCGCCTACAACCTGGGCTCCATCGTCCACCTGCAGACCTCCGGGGTGCTGCTGCTCGACACCGGCAATCCGCTCAAGCTGCTGCGGGTGCGCAACGAGGCCAAGGCGCGCAAGCACATGATGGAAGAGATGGGCGCGGCCTATACCGCCCATGGCCTCATCACCCTGGCCGGCAGCCGCATCTACACCAGCCTGGCCGACACCGACGCCGTGATCGACGACGCCCTGGAGCGTTTCGACCGGGTCTTCCAACTGGTATGAGGCCGCCCATGAAAGCCGAATCGCGCCAGCAATGGCTGGATCTGCAGCAGCGTCTGGCCCGACAGGGCGAGCGCTCGGCCCTGGCCCTGTCGGTGCGCATACCGGGGGCGGCGAGTCTCTGGTACGGCACCCTGGGCGATGCCGCGCCCTGCGAGATCGAGCTGGCCCGCCGCAGCGGCGCCGCCCTGGATCATGCACTCGTCTACCGGTCGCGACCGGATGTCGGCGCCATCATCCAGGGCGCGGGGCGCTACGGGCAGCATGTGGCGGACTTCGGCGGCCAGTTGCCGGAGCTGTTCGACGAGCAGGCCCGGCACCTGGGGCGGATGGCGCCCGCGGTGGCCCGGGGCGATGCCCTGGCGGAAGCCCTGGCCGCGCGCGGCAACGTCCAGCTGCTCGGCGGCCAGCCACTGTGCCTGGGGACCACCGCCAGTCGCGCCGCCCTCAATGCCGAGCTGTTCGAGAAATGCGCCAAGGCCTACACCCTGGCCCAGGCCACCGGCGCGGTGCTCACCCGCCTGCCCTGGTGGGTGGTGCTGATCGCCACCCGCCGACTCCAGCGCGACCAGCGCGCCGCCGCCGAGGCCTTTCGTCAGGGCCGGCTGCCGGCGGAAAGCCGTGGTTACTAGCCACTCTTCGAAGGTAGACCCCATGACCGTCACCGCGCCCGCTCCGCCTCGCCAGGTCCAAGCCGCGCTGCTGCTGGGCTCCCTGGCGCTGCTCATCCTCGGCCTGCAACCGCTGCTGCTCGGCGAGCTGTTCACCAGTGGCCGGGCCAGCCTCGACGGCCTCGGCCTGGTGGCCATGGGCGAGATCGTCGCCCTGGGCCTGGGCGTGATCGCCGGTGAGGCCCTGGGCCCGCGCCTGGGGCTGCCAGCCGTACTGTGGCCGGCGACGCTGCTGGCGGTCGCCGCCGACCTGGCCAGCGCCCAGGCCAGCGGTGATCTGCCGTTGCTCGGCCTGCGCGCCCTCGCCGGCCTTGGCGAAGGCCTGCTGCTCTGGGCGGCGGTGGCGCTGATCGTCCGTCAACCCACCGCCGAGCGGCTGTCCGGCCTGTTCATGGCTCTGCAGACCTTTTGCCAGGGCCTGCTGGCCGCCCTGCTGGCGCTGTGGATCCTGCCCCGGCTGGGCAGCGCCGGCGGCTTCCGGCTGCTGGCCGGTGTCACCGCCCTGGCGCTGCCGCTGACCGTCGCCCTGCCACGCCGGCTGGCGGCAGTGGACGTCCCTGGCAGCGCGCCGGTCCGCCATAGATGGCGACTGCCCCAGGCACTGCTGCTGGCCTTCGTCGGTTGCCAGCTGGCGGCCATCGGCGCGCTCTGGGCCTACCTGGAACCCTATGGCGAAGCCCTCGGACTGGACGCCAGCCAAGCCCAGACCCTGATCGCCGCCAGCTTCGCCGCCCAGTTGCTCGGCGGCCTGGCCGGCGCGGTCCTGGTGGCCTGGCTGCCGGCCGCCACCACCCTGACCCTGGCGACCCTGACGCTGGGCAGCCTGGCCGCGCTGATCTATGGCCTGGCGCCGGGGGCGCACCTGAGTTTCGTGCTGCTGTGCCTGACCTTCACCTTTCTCTGGCAGACCCTCACCCCCTTCCAGATCAGCCTGGCCCTGCGGCTGGACGCCAGTGGCCGCGTCGCCACCCTGGTGCCCTCGCTGCAACTGCTCGGCTGCGCCGCCGGCCCGGCGCTGGCCTCGCTCTGGTTGCAGGGCGCCGCGGTCAGGCCCGCCGCCCTGACGAGCGCCCTGCTCGCCCTGCTGGCCCTGGGGCTGGCGGCCCTGCTCGCCCTCAGTGCCCGCGGCCCCCGGCCGGTGCCGCGCTGGCGCTGGCAGCGCCCAGACTGAATACTGCCGCCGTCACCGAATCGTCCCCTTCCTGCCCCCTTGCGGACTGCTGCCATGAATGCGCCCCTCCCCGATCCCGCTCCCGCCCTGGTCGACCCCGAGACCCTGCAGCGGCTATTCGCCGCCCAGGGACCGCGTGCCCTGGCCCTGCGCGGCTCCAGCGCCGCCGAGCGCCTGAGCCTGCTGCAGCGCCTGCATGGCGCCCTGGTGGCGCGGCGGGGGGCGCTCTATGCCGCCTTTCGCCAGGACTTCGGCAAGCCCGAGGTGGAGGTGGAACTGTCGGAGATCATGCCGGTGCTGGAAGAGATCCAGCACGCGCGCCGCCACCTGCGCCGCTGGATGAAGCCACGGCGGGTGCGCCCGACCCTGACCTCCCTCGGCTGCCCGGCGCACATCCACAGCCAGCCGCGCGGGCGCTGCCTGATCATCGGCCCCTGGAACTACCCGGTCTCCACCCTGCTCGGCCCCCTGGTGTCGGCCTTGGCGGCCGGCAACAGCGTGATGCTCAAGCCCTCGGAATTCACCCCGGCGGTCAACGCGGTACTGCGCGAACTGCTGGCCGAGGCCTTCACCCCGGACACCGTGGCCTTTTGCGAAGGCGATGTCTCCACCGCCCAGGCGCTCTTGGCGCTGCCCTTCGACCACTTCTTCTTTACCGGCTCCACCGCCGTGGGCCGCCTGGTGATGCAGGCCGCTGCCCGGCACCTGGCCTCGGTGACCCTGGAGCTGGGCGGCAAGTCGCCGGCGATCATCGACGCCAGCGCCGACCTGGACGCCGCCGCCGAGCTGCTGCTCTGGGGCAAATTCCTCAATGCCGGCCAGTCCTGCGTGGCGCCCGATCATGTCTTCGTCGCCCGCCGCCTGCTGCCGGCCTTCAAGGAGCGCTGTCGCGCCCTGCTGGTGCAGCGCTACGGCAGCGATGCCGCCGCCAGCCCGGACTATGCCCGACTCATTCACCAACGCCACGCCAGCCAGCTGATCGGACTGCTGGAACAGGCCCAGGCGGCCGGTGCCCAGCTGATCCACGGCGGCGCGCACGACGCGGCCGGGCGCTACCTCGCACCGACCCTGCTGGATTGCTCGGCCATCGACAGCCCCCTGGACAGCCAGGAGCTGTTCGGTCCGCTCCTGCCGGTGATCGCCTACGACGACCTGGAAGAGGTGCTGCAGCGCATCGACGCCGGGCCCAAGCCCCTGGCGCTCTATCTCTGGAGTCGCGACCGCGACATCCAGCAGCGAGTCATCACCCGCACCAGCTCCGGCAGCGTCGGCCTCAATCTGTGCATGCAGCAGTACACCCAGCTGCACCTGCCCTTTGGCGGCGTCAATCACTCCGGCAGCGGCAGCGCCCATGGTCAGGCCGGTTTTCGCACCTTTTCCCACGAGCGCAGCGTGCTCGCCGCCGGTCCGCTGCTGGCCGTTCGTCTGCTGCTGCCGCCCTATTCGCCCTTCAAGCTGCGACTGGCGCAGTGGGTGTCGCGCCTGACCGGAGGCGGCTAGGTCCAGTACGAGAAGTGCCTGCGCATCGGCGATGCTTCGTTGAAAAACCCCTGGATCGCCAGCCCGGTCGGAATGCTCCTTTACCGCACGTACACTGCGCTCCCTCTGCTTTTTGGTTGGTGAGCGCTACCCCTTTGAGCAGCCTTGGGCGGTTACTCCCGTTGGTCGTTTCAATCCGCCTCACCTTCGCTCGGCGACTTTCGTACCGGACCTGGAAAACGCCCAGCAGGGCACACCATCCGCCGGGAATGACGCCTCCAAGGATGCACGAGCGGCAAACCAGCCTTTAGAATGACGGGCCGCCAGCCTTGGGCGTGCCGATCTGCGATTGGCGCGGTCCAAGCCCGGCATGGGTTACCCTTGCACGTGAATTCTATTTGGAGCGGTGAGCTGAACGATGGGCTTTGAGCAACTAGCTGAACTACGCGACCGCCTGCGGGCCGAAAAAGCGCAGGTAAAGACCGAGAGCAACGAGCGGCCGGCGCGGAGACCTTCACCGAAAGCCAAGCCCCGCGAGCAGAAGCCCCGCGAGCAGGATCCGGTGGTCGAAGGCATCCGCCGTCTGCAAAAGCACTTCCCGCTGGCCTTCCCGGTCAATCCGGCACCCAAGGTGCCGCTCAAGGAAGGCATCCTGAAGGACGCCGAGCAGCACCTTGAGCGCCTGGGCATCACCGGTGATCAGCTCAAGCAGTCGATCGCCACCTGGTGTCGCGGCACCCGCTACTGGGCGGCCATGACCGAAAACGCCCCGCGCCTGGATCTGGATGGCCAGCCGGCTGGCACCGTGACCGCCTCCCAGGCGGTCTATGCCAAGCAGCAGGCACGCCGCCAGCGCGCCCAGGCCCGCCGTGAGCAGGCCAAGGCCAAGGCGGACACCGCCGCGCCTGCCGAAGCGCAAGCGCCTGCAGCGGCCGAGACCGTTGCCGCTCCCGCAGACGACGCCTCCGCCTGAGCCCCGCTGCCCCTGTCGCCCAGACAGGGGCAGTCGTTCCAGACGCCCGCCGCGTTAGGACAGCCGTCCCGGCAATTCGATGCGCATGACCGTCCCCCCACCCTCGCGCCCCAGGGCGACGATGCGGCCCTGATGCGCCGCGCAGATGGCGCGGGCGATGGACAGGCCCAGGCCACTGCCGCCAAGGTGGCGTGCCCGGGAACTGTCGGCGCGCCAGAAGCGGTGAAAGACCCGCTCGCGATCGGCTTCGGCGATGCCCGGGCCGCGATCCCGGAATTCCAGCACCAGGCCCTCGGCCAGGGCCAGCTGGACGATCTCCAGTTCGCCGCCGCTGGCGCCATAGCGCAGGAAATTTTCCAGCAGGATGTTGAGCAACTGGCCGATGCGATGGCGGTCGGCGTACAGCCGTTGGCGGGGATCCAGTTCCAGGCGCAGCTGGATGGCCTCGGCCTGCAGCTGGGGCGCGAACCAGGCCAGCCGCTCTTCCACCAATGCCGCCAGGGCGAAGGGCCGCTGATCCAGCGCCAGTTGCCCGGCCTCGGCCAGCGACAGGGTGTGCAGATCGCCCACCAGGGTGTTGAGCAGGTCGAGCTGGCGCTTGACCATCTGCAACTGGCGGGCATCGGCGGGAAAGACCTCGTCGAGGATGCCCTGCACCCGCACCGAGGCGGCGTTGAGCGGGGTGCGCAGCTCATGGGCGAGGATGGCGCTGGAATCCCGCACGTCGCGCTCGTATTGCTGCAGCCGCGCGGTGAGGCTGTTGAAGTCCAGCGCCAGGCGGCGCAATTCCGCCGGCGCCGTCTCGGCCACCTCCAGGCGGGTCTCCAGATCGCCGGAGGCCACCCGCCGCGCCGCCGCGGCGATGGCGGAGAACTGGCTCGACAGCGGGCGTGACAGCCGAAAGCCAGCCAGCAGGATCAGCGGCACGGCCGCCAGCAGCAGCCCCGCCAGCACCCACCAGTCGCGGCTGGCGATGCCGGGCAGGAAATAGCGCACCGGATAGTAGTGGCTGAACAGCGCCCAGAGTCGCGCCTCGTTTTCCTGTGGATCGGCGCGCAGCTGGAGGATTTCCGCCCGCGCCGCCTGGGGCACCTGGCGCAGCACCCACCAGTCGCCGAAGAGAAACCAGAGGTACATGCCGGCGGCGATCAGCAGCACCGCGCCCAGGGCCAGCAGGCTCATGCGCCAGCCGACCCAGCGCCCCAGCGGCGCCTGGCGCTTCATGAAAAGCGATAGCCGATGGCGCGCACCGTCACCGGCACGCCGGGAAGGCCCGCCGCTTCCAGCTTGCGCCTGAGGTTGTGCAGGTGGGTGTCCACCACCCGCGCCAGGGCTTCGCTTTCCGGCAGGCAGCGCTCCAGCAATTCCTCGCGGGTAAAGGCCTTGTGCGGAGTGCGCATCAGGGTGGCGAGCAGGCCGAATTCGGTGGGCGTCAGCTCCAGGGCCCGTGCCTCGACGGTGGCGCTGAAACGTTCCAGATCCACCGTCAGGGCGCCATGGCGCAGCCAGCGGTCATCGCGCGGCGCCTGGTGGCAGCGACGCAGCACCGCGTGCACCCGCGCCACCACCTCCTTGGGGTTGTAGGGCTTGACCACGTAGTCGTCGGCGCCATAGCGCAGGGCGCCGAGCTTTTCCGGCTCGTCGCCGATGGCGGTCACCATGATCACCGGGGTATCCCCGGCGCGGCGGATCTGTGCCAGCACCTCGGTGCCACCGAGGCGCGGCAGCATCATGTCGAGCAACACCAGATCGGGTCGCTCGCGCTGGAACAGCTCCAGCCCCTGGCGGCCGTCTTCGGCGAGGATGACCGCGAAGCCATCGCGCAGCAGATAGGCCTCCAGCACGCTGGCGCTGTCGGCGTCGTCTTCGACGATGAGTATGAGTTTGTCGCCCACGTCCGCTCTCTTGATCGAATCTAGACAATTAGCCGAAGGAATCTTGATTCGGCGTCCCTAGCCTGCGACCCATGCCTTGCACCGGGTCCGCCTGCCATGCCTTCACTCGCCGCTTCCATCACCTGCCAGTTGCTGCTGATCGGTCTGCTGGGCCTCAGCGGTTGCTCGCTGATTCCCGACTATCAGCGGCCGCCCCTGCCGGTGCCCGCGCACCAGGGGCTGTGGCACCGGCAGGACGCTGCCCCCGCGGCGGGCGTTGATCTCAGCCCTAACGAGCGCCAACTGCTGGCCGCGGTCAGCGCTGAAGCTCTCCTGCCAGAGCTGGTGGGCCAGGCGCTGGCGGGCAATCGAGACTACCGGATAACCCAGCTCAGGGTCGAGCAGGCGCGGGCGCAGCTGGGCGCGCGCCAGGCCGACCGCTGGCCCACCTTGGGCCTGGCGGTGCAGCGGCCGCGCCAGCGCTTCGCTGACCAGGCGCTGGACGAGCGCTACCAGCAGGACCTGGCCACCGCCACCCTCGGCGTGGACGCCTTCGAACTGGACTTCTTCGGGCGGGTAGCCAGCCTCGGCGAAGAGGCCCGCCACCAACTGTTGGCCAGCGCCTATGGCCAGCAGGCCGAGCGCGGCGCCTTGGTAGCCGAGGTGGCGCGCCTCTTCCTGCTGGCCCGCGAGGCCGATGCCCAGGTCTTCAGCGCCCAGGCCATGGCGGCCCTCAGCGATGAGCTGGTGCAGCGGACCCGGGCACGCATCGCCGCCGGCGACCTGGCCCCGGCTGCCCTGGAGCCCCTGACCCAGGCCGCCCTGGACGCACGGCAACTGGAGCAACAGCGCCTGAGCCAACGCACCAAGGCCTATGGGGCGCTGGCCTGGGTTACCGGCTACCGGCTGGCGCCCTCGCCCAGCGCTGCGCCTGCCCCGGCCGGTCCGCCGCCGGAACTGCCGGGCGAGCTGGCCGACCTGCCCTCCAGCCGCCTGCTGGAGCGTCTCGACGTACGCGCGGCCGAGGAGCGTCTGCAGGCGGCCAACGCCAGCATAGGCGCGGCCCGTGCCGCCTTTTTCCCGAGCATTCGCCTGAGCACCGCGGTGGGCCTGGCCAGTCCGCAATTGCAGGACCTGTTCAGCGCCGGTCAAGGGCTGCGCCTGCTGACGCCGTCGCTGTCCCTGTCGCTGTTCGACGGCGGGCGCAACCAGGCCAACCTGGACGCCGCCAGGACCGCTCGCGACCTGGCCCTGGCCGCCTACGAACGCACCCTGCAGGACGCCTTTCGCGAACTGGCCGACGCCCTGGAAGAGCGCCGCCTGCTGCTCGCGCAGCGGCAGACCCTGGCCGCCCAGCTGCAGTTGAGCCAACAGCGCCGCCAGCGTCTGGCGCGCCAGTGGCAGGCCGGGGCCGGCGATCCCGGCGCCAGCCTGCAGGCCGGTCTCGACGGGCTGCGCGCCGGCGAGGCGCTGCGCCAGACCGACCAGGCCCTGCGCCTCAATCGCCTGCGCCTGTACCGCGCCCTGCACGGCCTCGACCACCCTTCCGCCACCTAAGAGGACTCGCCATGACCCGCACCACCCTGCTGCTGCTGCTCTGCCTGACACCCCTGGCCGCCCAGGCGGCCGACGCCTCGCCCTGGGGTGACCACACCGACGTCAGCCTCGGCCTGGTGGCCGGCGCGGTCGGTCGCTACATGGGTTCGGCCGCCTACCGGCCGCAGTTGCTGCCGCTGGTGGTGGTGCAGCGTGGGCCCTTCTTTGCCGACACCAGTCGCGGCCTCGGCCTGCAATGGCAGTCGGCCCAGGGACTGACCCTCAGCGGCGCCCTGAACTACGACTTCGGCCGCGATGACCGCGACAACGCCTCGCGGCCAGGCGCCGACCGCTTGAAGGGTATGGGCGAGGTCGACGGCGCCACGGTGCTGGACCTCAATCTGAGCCAGGCCCTGGCGCCCTGGCTCAGCCTCAACGCCGAGGGCGAATGGCGACTGGCCGGGGCCCAGCGCGGCAATCGCTATCGCCTGGGCGTGGAAGCCATCGGCCTGCACACCGACCAGGACACCCTGGCGCTGGATCTCGACGCCCACGCCAGTGACAGCCGCTTCAACCAGACCTATTTCGGCGTCACCGCCGCCCAGAGCGCCGCCAGCGGCTTCGCCCCGGCCCGGCTCGACCGGGGCATCTATGCCTATTCCGCCGCGCTGAACTGGTTGCACGCCTTCGATCCGCACTGGAGTTCGGTGGCGACCCTGACCACCACCTACTACGGCGACCAGGCACGCGACAGCCCGCTGCGGCAGCGCGCCACCGCCACCACCGCCCAAGTCGCCCTGACCTACAGCTTCTGATCCTGGAGCCCGCCATGCCTGGCCCGCGCCTGACCTCCGCCCTCGCCTTACTCCTGCTGCTGCCCCTGCTGGGCGGCTGTTCACCCGATGAACGCCCCGGTCCGGTGCCCCTGCGCACCGTCAAGCTCGCGCCGGTCGCGCGGCTTGCGGCCCAGGCCCCGCTGCTACCCGGCCTGGTGCGCCAGCCGCACAGCTCGGCGCTGGCCTTCGAAAATGGCGGCCGGGTGCTGAGGGTGGCCGTGGACGTGGGTGCCCGGGTCGCGGCCGGGCAACTGCTCGCCGAGCAGGACGCCGAACCGGCACGCCTGCGCCTGGCCCAGGCCAGCGCTCGGGTGCAGGCCGCTCGGGTGGAGCTGGACCAGCGCCGCGCCGGACAGCGGCGTGCTCGGCAGCTGTTCGCCGACGGCAACCTGGCCAAGGCTGAGCTGGAAGCCGCCAACGCCGCCCTGGGTGCGGCCCAGGCCCAGCAAGGAGGCGCCGAGGCGGAACTGGCCCTGGCGCGCCGCGCCCTGGCCCAGACCCGGCTGATAGCGCCCTTCGCTGGCCAGATCGTCCTGCGCGCGCCGGAGCCGCTGCGGCTGGTGGGCGCGGGCGAGACCCTGTTCGGGCTGCAGGCCGACGGCGAACGTCAGGTGGTGGTGCAGGTGCCGGCCGCCCTGGCCCAGGGGCTGGCGCCCGGCACTCAGGCCCAGGCCTATGCCACGCGCGACGGCGCGCCCCTGCCGCTCCGGCTGGTCGGTCTTTCGCCGCGTGCCGAGCAGGGCCTGCTGCAGGAAGCGGTCTTCGCCCTCGACCAGGAGGCACCGGCCCTGCCCAGCGGCAGCCTGCTGGACGTGCGTCTGCCGCTGCCGGCCCAGGCGCAGCTGGCGGTGCCCCTGGGCGCGCTGCTGCCCGGTCAGAGCGGCAGCGCCGGTCAGGTCTATGTCTACCAGCCGGAGACCCAGCAGGTGAAACCGCGCCCGGTCACGGTGGCGGCCCTGCAGCAGGGCCAGGCGCTGATCGCCAGCGGTCTCGCCGAGGGTGACCAGATCGTGGTGGCCGGGGCCGCCTTCCTGCACGCGGGCGAGCATGTGCTGCCCTATCGGCCCGGCACCGTGCTCACGGGGGAGTAAG
The DNA here is from genome assembly GCF_000510745.1 of Pseudomonas sp. MOIL14HWK12:I2. NCBI lineage: Bacteria > Pseudomonadati > Pseudomonadota > Gammaproteobacteria > Pseudomonadales > Pseudomonadaceae > Pseudomonas > Pseudomonas sp. MOIL14HWK12:I2. The sequence goes on from NZ_KI783313.1 coordinate 598,572, forward strand.
TTATGTCCCTGACCGCTTTCGCCCTGCGCCGGGGTCGCCTGGTGCTCTTTGTCGCCCTGGCCCTGCTGCTCGGCGGTCTCTATGCCTTTCTCGGCTTTCCCTCCCAGGAGGAGCCCAGCGTCACGGTGCGCGACGCCCTGGTCAGCGTCGCCCTGCCCGGCCTGCCCAGCGACCGGGTGGAAGAGCTGCTGGCCAAGCCGCTGGAAGACCGGCTGCGCGAATTGCCCGAACTCAAGACCATGGTGACCACCCTGAGACCCGGCCAGGCCATCGTCCAGCTCACCGCACGGGACGAGATCACGGACCTGCCGGCGCTCTGGCAACGGGTGCGCAACAAGGTCGCCGAGGTGGCGCAAGAGCTGCCCGAAGGCACCCAGGGGCCGGTGGTGGACGACGACTTCGGCCGGGTGGCAGTGGCGTCCATCGCCGTGACCGCGCCCGGCTTCAGCCCGAGCGAACTGCGCAGCGAAGCCGAACGGCTGCGTCGGGCGCTCTATGATCTGCCCGGGGTGGATCGCATCGCCCTCTATGGCCTGCAGGAAGACCGCGTCACCCTCGAACTGGACGCCACCGCCCTGGCGCGGACCGGTCTTTCGCCCCAGGCCCTGCTGGCGCAGCTGCGGGCGCGCAACGCACTGATCAGCGGCGGCAGCCTGCGCCAGGGCGACCGTACGCTGAGCCTGGCCATCGGCGGCGAACTGGCCGATCCCGCCGCGCTGCGCGCCGTGCCGATCCAGCTGGCCGAAGGCCGCGCCGTGCCCCTGGCCGAGCTGGCCCAGGTGCGGGTCGAACCCGCGCAACCGGTGCGCAGCGCCGCCTTCTATCGCGGCGAGCGCGCCCTGGTGCTGGGCATCGCCATGACCCCGGGACGCAACGTGGAAGCCTTCGGCGCTGCGCTGCACGACCGGCTCAAGGCCCTGGAGGCCAGTCTGCCCGCCGGGTTCGCCCTGCACCGGGTGACCTTCCAGGCCGAGGTGGTCCATCACGCCATGGCGCGCATGCAGCACGTGCTGATGGAGACCATGGTGATCGTCATGGCGGTGGTCATGCTGTTCCTGGGTTGGCGCCTGGGACTGATCGTCGGCGCCATCGTGCCGCTCACGGTGCTGGCGACCCTGCTGGTCATGCGCGCCCTGGGCATCGAACTGCAGACGGTGTCCATCGCCGCGCTGATCCTGGCGCTGGGACTGCTGGTGGACAACGGCATCGTCATCGCCGAAGACATCGAACGACGCCTGCGCGCCGGCGAGGACCGCCGCGCCGCCTGCGAGGCCGCCGGCCGGACCCTGGCCATCCCGCTGCTGACCTCTTCGCTGGTGATCATCCTGGCCTTCTCGCCGTTCTTTCTCGGCCAGACCAGCACCAACGAATACCTGAGGTCCCTGGCCGTGGTGCTGGCGCTGACCCTGCTGGGCTCCTGGGCGCTCAGCCTGACGGTGACGCCGCTGCTCTGCCTGCGCCTGGTGCCGGATCCCACCCATACCGGCGCCAGCACCGACAGCGCCCTGCACCGCGGCTATCGCCGGCTGCTGGAAGCCCTGCTGCGGCACCGGCTGGCCTATCTGCTGGCCATGCTCGGGCTGCTGGTGCTGGCCACCCTCAAGGTGCTCAGCCTGCCCTACGACTTCCTGCCCCCCTCGGATCGTAATCAGTTCCAGATCCCCATCCAGCTGGAACCCGGCACCTCGGCCGAGCGCACCCTGGACCTCATGCAGGGCTTCAGCCGCTGGCTGGGCGTGGATGCCGATATCGTCGAAAGCATCGGCTACGTCGCCGAGGGCGGTCCGCGCATCGTGCTGGGGCTCAATCCGCCGTTGCCCGGTCCCAATGTCGCCTATTTCACCGTGACCACTCGCCCGGACGCCGATCTCGCCCAGGTCATGGCCCGGGTCGGCGCCGAGCTGGCGCGCGGCTATCCCGAGGTGCGCGCCCAGCCCAAGCGCTTTTCCCTGGGTACCACCGAGAGCGGCCTGGCGGTCTATCGCCTGAGCGGGCCGGACGAGGCGGTCCTGCGTCAGCTGGGCAGCGATCTTGCCGACCTGCTCGCCGCCGTCCCCGGGACCCGCGACATCCAGGACGACTGGGGTCCGCGGCTGCTGCGCTATCAGGTCGAGGTCGACCCGGCCCGGGCCCGCGCCGCCGGACTCGACCGGCGCGACCTGGCCCAGACGCTGCAACTGGCCGGCGACGGCCTGAGCGGCGCCCGGTTGCGCGATGGCCAGTATCCGGTCGAGATCGCCGCGCGCAGCCCTGCCCCTGACGGCGATCCAGGCAGCCTGCTGGTCTATCCCCAGGGCGGCGGCGCGCCGCTGCCGCTGGCGTCGGTGGCCCGGATCGAGCTGGCCAGCGAGGCCGGGGTCAAGGTCAGACGCAATCTGCAGCGCACCCTCACGGTCAGCGCGCGCAATCCCGGCATGACCGCCGCCACCCTGGTCGCCACCCTCGCGCCCCAGTTGCCGACCCTGCAGTTGCCGCCCGGCTACCGCCTGGAGCTGGGCGGCGAGAGCGAGGATTCCGCCGCCGCCAACGACGCCCTGCTGCGCTACCTGCCGCTGGCCGCCGTGGCCATGCTGCTACTGTTCCTCTGGCAATTCGATTCCTGGCGCAAGGTGCTCATCATCGTTGCCAGCATTCCCTTCATCCTCATCGGCGTGGCCCTGGCGCTCTGGCTGAGTGGCCATCCCTTCGGCTTCATGGCCACCTTCGGCCTGCTGTCCCTGGCCGGCATCATCGTCAACAACGCGGTCTTGCTGCTCGAGCGCATCGAAGCCGAACGCCAGGCCGGCAAGCCTCTGGTGCCGGCGCTGCTCGACGCCGCCGGCGAGCGCCTGCGGCCGATCATCATGACCAAGCTGACCTGCATCCTCGGTCTCATCCCGCTGATGCTCTTTGCCGGCCCCCTGTGGACGGGCATGGCCATCAGCATGATCGGCGGCCTGGCCCTGGGCACCCTGGTGACCCTGGGGCTGATCCCGGTGCTCTATGGCTTGCTCCATGGGCGCCGTTAGCGGGCAACCGGGCGCGCGAAGGCGCCGCTTCGCTGGCGCAAAGGCGGGGTGACGTTATGCTGGTAGGGATCCGGCGCCACCCGCTCCTGTGGCCGCCCCTCGCCCCGATGCCCCCGCCCGGGCACCGCCAAGGACTCTCCCATGACCAGACTCCAGTCCCCATCGGAGGCTGTCGCGCTTCCCCCGCTCATCGTGATCGGCGCCTCCGCCGGCGGCATCACCGCGCTGCAGCAGCTGTTCGAGGCCATCGGCACCCAGTTGCCCTTCGCCTTCGTCGTGCTGCAGCATCTACCGCCCAGCAGCCCCAGTGGTCTGCGCAGCCTCCTGCAAAACTGGTCAGCGATGCCGGTCGAGACGGCCGCGAGTGACACCTACCCCAAGCCCGGCACTGTCCATCTGCCCTCGCCCGCCGCCATCCTGACCCTGGAAGACCAGCGTTTTCACACGCGCCCAGCCGAAGGTGGGCAGCGAAGGCCGGAAACCGACGCCATCGATGCCTTCCTGGAGAGCCTTTCGCCGCAGGCGGCCGCCCGTACCGTCACGGTGATCCTGTCCGGCAGTGGCATGGACGGCACCGCCGGGGCTATCCACATCCGCCAGTGCGGGGGCACGGTCATCGTCCAGGATCCGCTGACGGCCGCCCATCAAGGCATGCCCAACGCCATCGCCCAGCGCGGTCTGCATCATCTGGCCCTGCCCATCGCCGCTATCGCGCGCTATCTGATCGGCTGCGCCGCGCCGGAGTACCACTGGCCGGAGCCCACGACCCAGCCGACCTCCCTGGCAACGACCCTGGAGCAGATCCTGGAGCTGATCCGCCGCCAGGCGGCGTTCGACTTCAGCGGCTACAAGACGTCCCCCCTGCTCTGGCGCATCCAGCAGCGTATGGATGTACGCCGGGTCTGGGCCTTCGGCGACTATGCCGCGCTGCTGGAGGACGACCCCGCCGAGCTGGTGGCCCTGGTCAAGGGCATCCCTATCCATGTCACCGAATTCTTTCGCGATCCGGACGCCTGGGACGTACTCGGCGAAGAGGTGCTGCTGCCGCTGCTGAAGCGCCCGGCGACCGAGCCCCTGCGCATCTGGATCCCCGCCTGCTCCACGGGGCAGGAAGCCTATTCGATGGCGATGTTGCTCGACGAACTGCGTACCGCCCATGGCTGCACCACCGGAGCGCAGCTGTTCGCCACCGAGCCGGCCCCGGAGATGCTGGCCCAGGCCAGCCGTGGCGCCTATCGCGGCAGAGAGCTGGCGACGCTGTCACCCGCACGTCTGGAAAGATTCTTCTATGCCGTCGATGGGGCCTATCGGGTTCGGCGCTCCTTGCGCGAGCGCATGGTCTTCGCGGTCCAGGACCTACTGCTCGATCCGCCGTTCGCCGCGATGGATCTGATCAGCTGTCGGAATCTGCTGATCTACCTCGAACCCGAGACCATCGACTTCGTGCTGCAGCTATTGCACGGCGCGCTACGGCCTGGCGGCTATCTGCTGCTGGGCAAGAGCGAGGCCTATCCCCTGCATCGCTTCGGCTTCGAACCCGTGGCCCTGCGCTGGAACATCCATCGCAAGGCAGGGCCCTTGCCAGGCCCGCCGCCCACCCTGCCCCGGCGACGATCCAGCCGGACAGTGCGCGCCCTCGAAGCCGAGCGCACGGCCCTCGAACATTTCGAGCTGCCCTCGGTGCTGATCGACGTCGAGGGGCAGGTGCTGCGCCTGTACGGCAACACCGAGGCCTTTCTCGGCCTGCCGGTCGGTGAACCGAGCTACCGACTGCTCGATCTGGTGCCCCGCCCCTGGGTCGCCACCCTGCGCCATCACCTCACCGGCGCCCTGCACGGTGGCGAGCCAACGCTGGTCGCGGGCTTGCCGGATCGCTTCGACGCCACCTTGAGCGTCACCTTGCGCATCACGCCCCTGGATGGTCCGGGTCAACAGGATCAGGTGCTGGTGTCCTTCATCCGTCAGTCAGGGAGCGCTGGGACACCCGCGTCTCCAGACGTTTTCGATGACACTCGGGTGGTAGAGGAAGCGGACTGGCGTGAAGCGATCCGCCTTTCGCAGGAAGAGCTCGAAGCCTCGCGCGAGGAGCTGCAGGCACTCACCGAAGAACTCAAGGCCTTGAACAACGAACTCAAGGACACCAACGACCAGCTGCAACTGAGCAACGAGGACCTGAACCGGGCGAACGATTCGCTGCAGGACCATATCGGGCAGTTGCAGATGCAGCGGCGGGTCCTGTCCTCCGGCGCCGTGATGACCCTCTGCCTGGATGCCGAGCTGAAGATCCTCTGGTTCACCCCGGCCATGACCGACCTGCTGCCGCTGCAACAGGCCGATACCGGGCGGCATGTGCGTGACCTGGTACCCAAGTTCCAGGATCCCGAGCTGTTCGAGGACATTCGGCAGGTGTTGCAGGATGGCAAGCCCCGCACGGCGGTGGTGCAGTCCCGGGACAGCCGCTGGTTTTTGCGGCGAATCTACCCGGATACGGGCAATCCGCGAGCCGTCGCCGGTGTCGCCGTCACTTTCGCCGATATCACCCTGCGCACCCAGGCGGAGCTGGCACTGCGTGAACGCGAACGCCAGCTGAAACGCAGTCAGCAATGGCTCACCGCGCAGAAGGACGCCTTCCAGTCCGCCATGAGGGGAGAAGGCCTACGCCGGTCGCTGGGCATTCTGATCCAGGCCCTGATCGCCGAAGCGGGTGATCAGCGCCGGTGCGCCTTCTTTCTCTCCAAGAGCACGGGTCTGAGCCATGTGGTGGGTATGACGGAGCGCTACGCCCGGGACGTGGAGGGTTGCCCGATCTCCCTTGATTCGCTGGCCTGCGGGCTGGCCATCGCGCTGGGTGAGCCGGTCATCACCCGCGATGTGCTGGAGGAGCCGCTCTGGGAATCCCGGGCGTGGATGGCACGTCAATACGACTTCCGTGGCTGCTGGTCCTTTCCGGTCAAGACTGCGGACGGTGAGAGCCTCGGTTCCCTGGCGATGTATTTCCAACATCCCCGACTGCCGGATGCGATGGATCTCGAACTGGCCGCGGCCTTCACCCACACCGCGGCGATCATCATCTGGCGGCACCTGCAACCGGATGGCGAGGCCGTGACCAGCGGCATCGACACCGGGCTGGCAGAGCCCTGATACCGCCCACTCAGGTGGTGGCGCCCAGTTGCCAGGGGACGAATTCGTTCTGCCCGTAGCCGTGCAACTCGCTGCGGCTGCGCTCCCCCGAAGCCAGCGCCAGCAGGCGCTCGAAGATGAAGGCGCCCCGCTCTTCCAGGGTGGTGCTGCCGTCCACCAGGCCCCCGCAATCCACGTCCATGTCGTCGCGCTGGCTCTCCCACAGCCGGGTGTTGGTGGCGATCTTCAGCGACGGCGTCGGTGCGCAGCCATAGGCCGAACCCCGGCCAGTGGTGAAGGCGATCAGGTTGGCGCCCCCCGCCACCTGGCCGGTGGCCGAGACCGGGTCGTAGCCGGGGGTGTCCATGAACACCAGGCCCGGGGTGCGCACCGGCTCGGCGTAGCCATAGACCGCCATCAGATCGGTGGAACCGGCCTTGATCACCGCGCCCAGGGATTTTTCCAGAATGGTGGTCAGGCCGCCGGCCTTGTTGCCCGCCGAGGGGTTGTTGTCCAGGCTGGCGCCGAAGCGGGCGCAATAGTCTTCCCACCAGCGGATGCGTTCCACCAGGCGCTCGCCCACCGCCGGGCTGGCGGCGCGGCGGGTGAGCAGGTGTTCGGCACCGTAGATTTCCGGCGTCTCCGAGAGGATGGCGGTGCCCCCGGCGGCCACCAGCAGGTCCACCGCCCGGCCCAGGGCCGGATTGGCGCTGATGCCGGAATAGCCGTCCGAGCCGCCGCATTGCAGGCCGAGGATCAGATGCCGCGCGCTGACTGGTTCGCGCTGCACCGCATTGGCTGCGGGCAGCAACGCCTCGACCGCGGCGATGCCACGGGCCACGGTGGCGGTGGTGCCGCCGCTGTCCTGGATATTGAGGGTCTGCAGTCCCGCATGCTCGGCGAGGCCCTGGTCAGCCAGCAGTGAGGGGATCTGGTTGGCTTCGCAGCCGAGGCCGATGAACAGCACGGCGGCGAAGTTGGGGTGGGCCGCATAGCCGCCCAGGGTGCGGCGCAGCACCGCCATGCCCTCGCCCTGGGTGTCGATGCCGCAGCCGACGCCATGGGTCAGGGCGACCACGCCATCGACGTTGGGATAGGGCTCCAGCGCCGCGGGATGGACGTCGCGGCGGAAATGGTCGGCCACCGCCCGGGCCACCGTGGCCGAGCAATTCACCGAGGTGAGGATGCCGATGTAATTGCGGGTCGCCACCCGGCCATCCGGGCGGACGATGCCGAGAAAGCTGCGCTCGATGGGCGCCGGTGTCCCGCGGGCCTCAATGCCGAAGGCGTGTTCGCGGGCGAAGTCGCCCATGGCCAGGTTGTGTACGTGCACATGGCTGCCGGCGGCGATGGCCTCGCGAGCGAAGCCGATGATCTGGCCATAGCGCCGCACCGGTGCGCCTGCCGCGATGGCGCGCACGGCGACCTTGTGCCCGGCGGGCACCGGCTCGCGGACCTGCACGCCCTCCTCCGGCAATTCCAGACCGGGCACCAGCGCCTGGCGGGCGATGAGCACATCGTCTTGCGGGTGCAGACGCAGGGTGGCGCGGGCAGCGGCCACGGCGCCGCTGCGGGTGATCAATTCCATAGGGGTCTCCACGTCAGCCTTCGAATTTGGTCTGGATCACGCCTGAGGGGTGCCTGATAGCTGCCGATCCGCATCAACCGCGCTCCTCTTCCAGTTGCCGCACGGCCTGTTCCACGCCGCGCAATTCCGCCAGACCCTTGAGCCGGCCGATCAGCGAATAGCCCGGATTGGTCCGCCGCCCCTGATCATCCAGCAGTTGGTGGCCGTGGTCCGGCCTCATGGGCAGGCGCGCTCCGCCGTCGCGTGCGCGGCGACGCTCCTCGCGCACCAGTTCGCGGATTACCCCGACCATGTCGACGTCGCCGTCAAGGTGATGGGCCTCGTGGAAGCTGCGCGGATCCGCCTCGCGCCGGGTCGCGCGCAGGTGGACGAAATGGATGCGCGGCGCGAACTGGCGGGCCATGGCCACCAGGTCGTTGTCGGCGCGCACGCCATAGGAGCCGGTGCAGAAGGTGAGGCCGTTGGCCGGGCTCGGCACAGCATCCAGCAGCCACTGGGCATCGGCGGCGGTGGAGACCACCCGGGGCAGACCCAGCAGCGGTCGCGGCGGATCGTCCGGATGCACCCCCAGGCGGATGCCCACTTCTTCCGCCACAGGCACCACCGCCTGGAGAAAGGTCGCCAGGTGCTCGCGCAGCTGCGCGGCGTCGATACCGGCATAGGTGGCCAGCAGGGCCCGCAGGTCGGCCACCGTGTAGCCCTCCTCGGCGCCCGGCAGACCGGCGATGAGGGTGCGCACCAGTTCCTCGCGCCCGGCGTCGTCGAGCCCGGCGTGATAGCGGCGCGCCCGTTCGATCTCCGCGGTGCTGTACTCGGCCTCGGCGCCGTCACGCTGCAGGATGCAGAGATCGAAGGCGGCGAAGGCGTCCTGATCGAATCTCAGCGCCCAGCCGCCGTCGGGCAACCGATGGGCCAGCTGGGTGCGGGTCCAGTCGAGCACCGGCATGAAGTTGTAGCAGACCACGTCGATGCCGCACTGGGCGAGGTTGCGCAGACTCTGGCAGTAGTTCTCCAGATAGCGCTCGCGACCCGGCAGGCCGCGCTTGATGTCTTCGTGGACCGGGATGCTCTCCACCACCGACCAGGACAGCCCCGCCGCCTCGATCAGCGCCTTGCGCTCGGCGATGGCGGCCACCGGCCAGACCTCGCCATTGGCGATCTCGTGCAGCGCCGTGACGATGCCGGTGGCCCCGGTCTGGCGGATGTCGGCGAGAGAGATGGGATCGCGCGGGCCGAACCAGCGCCAGGTGTGTTCCATGTCAGACTCCTTGCTCGGTCAGATCGGCGATGGCCGCTTCGATACCCGCCGCGGCGATGCGCGCGTGGGCCCGTTGCACCGCGGCGCGAAAGACGGGGTGCGCGGCCAGGTCGGGGGGAAAGACCTCGGCCAGCGCCAGCACGGCGTCCACCCGCGCCGCGCCCGTAGGCAAGGCGGCCAGGGTGGCGCGCAGGGGATCGTCCAGCGCCTCGCCCTCGCCTTCACCATATTGGATCCAGGCCGCCACGCCGAGGGCGGTGCAGGCCGGATCACCGCCCTGCTCCAGCAGCTGCCGGGCGCCCAGCAGCCAGCGTTGCGGCAGCTTCTGCGAGCCGTCCATGGCGATCTGCCGCAGGCGGTGCTGCAGGGCATCGTTGCGGAAGCGCGCGACCAGCGCCTGGGCATAGCCCGGCAGATCCACGCCTTCCGGCATGTCCAGGGTCGGCGCCGCCTCGCGACTCATGTAGCGGTGCACCAGGGCCGCCAGGCGTTCATCGGCCATGGCCTCGGCCACGGTGCCGTGACCGGCCAGGCTGCCGACATAGGCCAGCAGCGAATGGCTGCCATTGAGCAGGCGCAGCTTCATGGTCTCGAAGGGACGGACGTCCGCCACCATCTGCACCCCTTCATGTTCCCAGTCCGGGCGCCCTTGCGGAAAGCGGTCCTCGACCACCCACTGACTGAAGGCCTCGCCGACCACGGCGGCCGGGTCATCGCAGCCGAGATCGCGCAACCGCGCGAAGGCGGCTTCGTCCATGGCCGGGACGATGCGATCCACCATGCTGCAGGGAAAGGCCACCTCGGTAGCGATCCAGGCCGCCAGCCCGGCGTCCTGGGCCTCGGCGAGGGACACCACCGCCTGGCGGGTCCGCTGGCCGTTGTCCGGCATGTTGTCGCAGCAGAGGACGGTGAAGGGCGCGATGCCGGCCGCCCGGCGCCGGCGCAGGCCTTCCACCAGCAGCCCCGGCGCGGTGCGCGGCGCCCGCGGTTCGGTTAGGTCGTGGACGATGCCGGGATCGTCGCGGCGCAGCGCGCCGCTGGCCGGACTCAGGCAATAGCCCTTTTCCGTCACCGTCAGAGTGACGATGCGCACCCCGGGATCGGCCAGCCGGGCCAGCAGGGCCTCGCGCCCGGCCCCGCCGTCGCCAGCGTAGAGCACCTCGCGCAGGACGCCGATCTCGCGCAGCACCCCTTCGCGCCGGTTGCGGTATTCGGCCACGTGATAGCGACCCTGCTGGGCGCTGAGGGTCTCCACCAGCGCCCGCCCCGATCTGAGGTTGGCGCTGCACAGGCCCCAGGCGCCGCCGCCATGGCGGGCCAGGTTGCGCTCCAGGTAGACCGCCTGGTGGGCACGATGGAAGGCGCCCAGGCCCAGGTGGACGATGCCGATGGCGGGCGCCGGATAGCGCGAAGGAATACGTTCGAAATCGCTCATCGGGCGCCTCCGGTGGCCAGCTCGGCGGGTGCGTCCGCCGGCCGCTCGGCCAGCGGCTTGACGAAGCGCGCCACGCACAGCGAACCGATCACGGTCAGGGCGCCGGCCAGCAGGAAGGCGCTGGTGAAGGCCCCGGTGAATTGCACCAGGTAGCCGGTCACCGCCGGGCCGATGATGCCCGAGGTGTTGGCCAGGAAGTGCATGAAGCCGCTCACCCCGCCCACCCGCGCCGCCGGCACCGTGTCCTGGATGATCGCCCAGTAGATCGCCCCGGTCAGGTAGAGGAAGAACACCGAGAGCGCCACCAGGGCCACCGCGGCATAGAGGGTGCTGACCAGGCCGGCCACGGCGATGCACAGGGCGCAGGCCAGCAGGCAGCTCACCAGCACCACCTTGCGCGAGAACATCAGCCGGCCGGTCTTGCGGAACACCCAGTCGGACAGATAGCCGCCCACCGCCAGGCCGATGAAGCCCAGCACCCAGGGGATCACCGTGGCGATGCTCATGTCCTTCACGTTGAGGCCATAGGCCTGGATCAGGTAGCTGGGAAACCAGGTGAGGAAAAAGAACAGGGTGTAGTTGTAGGCGAAGAACGCCAGGGCGGTGAACAGCACCGTGGGCTGGCGCAGGTAGTACTTGAGCGGCCTGACCTCGGTGTCCACCACGGCCACGGCGCGCTCCTCGGCGGCGATGTCGGCGGCCAGCTGGCCGGTTGGCTTGTCCTTGATCCAGAGGTACCAGACCACCGCCCAGACGAAGCCGATCAGCATGATGACGACAAAGGACACCTTCCAGCCGTAGGCCACCGCGATCACGCCGACGATGGGGCCGGAGATGGCGCCGCCCAGGGGGGTGCCCGACATCGACAGGCCCAGGGTGCGGCCGCGGTTGTGCGGCGCGTACCAGTTGTTGACCATCTTGCTGGTGGAGACGCTCAGGGGCCCCTCGGCCATGCCGAACAGCACCCGGATCACGATCAGCGCGGCAAAGCCCGAGGCCAGCACCGTCAGGCCGCTGAACGCCGACCAGAGCACCATGGCCAGCAGCAGCGTGGTCTTGGCGCCATAGCGGTCGGCGGCCCAGCCACCGATGAAGTTGAACGCCGCATAGCCGACGAAGAAGGCGCTGAACAGCAACCCCATCTCGCCGGCGCTGAGCGCGAAGTCCTTCTGGATCAGCGGCGCCGCCACCGACAGCGCCGAGCGATCCAGATAGTTGACGACCCCCGCCAGGAACAGCATGACGAGTACCAGTCCACGACCTTGTCCAGCCATTTGTTACCTCCCGCTCATTGTCTTTATTCGGTAAGGCATCGCAGCGGCGCCCCTCGGGGAGCCCGTGTTGTCAGGCGTTGCCACCCCATTGCACCAGCACCTTGCGGGTCTGCTCGGGGTGCCTTTCGATCAGCTCGATGGCGCCCGGCATCTCCTGGCTGGCCACCTGGTGGCTGATCAGCGCCGCGGCATCCAGCCGGCCCGTCGCCAGCAGCTCGATGACCCGCGGAAAGCGGCCGTTGTTGAGCCGCGAGCCCACCAGCGTCAGTTCCTTCTTGATGATCTCCAGCTGCACCAGCTCGCTGGGCGTGGCGCTGAAGCCCAGCAGGCCGATGCGCCCGGCCGGCGACGCCAGCCGGACGATCTCCGGCAGCAAGGCTGGATGGCAGGCGGCGTCGACGATCAGCGGCACGCCCTCGCCGCCGGTGGCTTCGCGCATGGCCGCCTCGACATTGGTCTCGCGACCATTGAGGGTGCGGGTCGCGCCCAGGGTCCGGGCGGTGGCCAGGCGATCGTCCAGCACATCGGTCACCGTGATGTCGGCGATGCCCAGCGCCCGGGCCATCTGCACCAGGGTCAGGCCGATCACGCCGGCGCCGTAGATCAGCAGGCCATCGCCGGGCAGGAACTGCATCCGCTCCAGCACATTGAGGGCGATGCTGTAGGGCTCGACCAGGGCGGCCTGGGCCAGCGGCAGACCGGGCGGCAGGCGATGGGCGTTGGCGGCGGGTACGCAGACCTCTTCGCTGAAGCCGCCATCGCGGTGCACCCCCAGCACCTGCAGGCGACTGCAGACATTGGGCCGGCCGATGCGGCAGGGATAGCAGCTTCCACAGGCGATCACCGGATCGACGCAGACCGGATCGCCCACCGCCAGGCCGCTCACGCCCGCGCCCACCTCGCGCACCACGCCGGCGAACTCGTGGCCGGTGACGCGGGGAAAGCGCACGAAGGCGTTCTGCCCATGGATGATGTGCATGTCCGAGCCGCAGATGCCGGCATAGGCCACTCCGACGCGGACCTCACCGGGCGCCAGCGTGGGTACCGCGACCTCTGCGATGCTGAATTCGTGGGGCGCTCTGACCTGAAAGGCTTTCATCCTGGACTCCTCCTTCACCAGTGCCACAGGGTGCCATCCACCAGCCGGTTCACCGGCAGGCTGGCGCGTTGGTACGGATAACGGGCGGCGAGGTCTTCATCGATGTCCACGCCGTGGCCGGGCACCTCGCCCGGGGTGAAATGGCCGTCGTCGAAGCGATAGGCGTGGGGAAAGACCTCCTCGATGCGCGCCTCGTGGGGCATGTGCTCCTGGATGCCGAAGTTGGGCACCCAGCTGTCGAAGTGCAGCGCCGCGCCCATGCACACCGGCGACAGGTCGGTGGCGCCATGGAAGCCGGTGCGCACCTGGTAGAGCGCGGCCAGATCGGCGATGCGCCTCATGTGGGTGATGCCGCCGGCATGCACCAGGGTGGCGCGGATATAGTCGATCAGCTGCTCCTGGATCAGCTCGCGGCAGTCGTGGATGGAATTGAACACCTCGCCCACCGCCAGCGGCGTGGTGGTGTGCTGGCGGATCAGGCGGAAGGCCTCCTGGTTTTCCGCCGGGGTACAGTCCTCCAGCCAGAACAGGTTGTATTCCTCGACCCGCTTGCCCAGCCGTCCCGCCTCGATGGGCGTCAGCCGGTGATGCACGTCGTGCAGCAGGTGCAGGTCGTCGCCAAAGCGCTCGCGCACCGCGGCGAACAGCTTGGGCACGTGATTGAGGTACTTGGCGGTGTCCCAGACGTGCTCGACCGGCAGGTCGCTGTCGGCCGGCTCGTAGCGCTCGCCCTCGCGCTTGGCCACGCCATAGGTGGTGGGAATGCCCGGCACCCCGCATTGCACCCGCACCGCGCGATAGCCCTGCTCCACATGGCGGGCCACCTCGTCCAGGCAGCTGTCGATGTCCTTGCCGGTGGCGTGGCCATAGACCATCACCCGCTCGCGACTCTTACCGCCGAGCAGCTGGTACAGCGGCATACCGGCGGCCTTGGCCTTGAGATCCCAGAGCGCCACGTCCACCGCGGCGATGGCGGTCATGGTGACCGGTCCGCGCCGCCAGTAGGCGCCGCGATAGAGGTACTGCCAGATGTCTTCGATGCGATGGGCGTCGCGACCGACCAGCGCCGGCAGCACGTGCTCTTCCAGGTAGGCCACCACCGCCAGTTCGCGGCCGTTGAGGGTGGCGTCACCGAGGCCATAGAGGCCTTCGTCGGTGACGATCTTGAGGGTGACCAGGTTGCGACCGGGACAGGTGACGATGACGCGGGCTTCGGTGATCTTCATGGCTTCAGGCCTGGGCAGTGAGCGCGGGAATCAGGGGCGGCAGCGCCGGCATGGCGGCGCGCGGGATGAGTGCACCGGGATGCTGGATGACCGTGGCGGCGAGGCGATGCCCCCAGGCGGCGGCCGCCTCGGGCGCCCCGCCCTGGAGGCGGCAGGCCAGGTAGGCGGCGCTGAAGGAATCCCCGGCGGCGGTGGTGTCCACCACTCGGGCCACGGCTTCGCCGGCCACCTCCTGGCGCCCCTGGCGATGCTGCAGCAGGCAGCTGCGCGCGCCGCGCTTGAGCGCCACCTCGGCCACGCCCCACTCGGCGTACTGGGCAAGCAGCGCCGCCTCGTCGGCGAAGCCGAACAGCGCGGCGTCGTCCTCCCAGGTCACCAGCGCCAGGTCGGCGAGCTGCAGCAACCGGTGATAGGCCGTGCGCGCCGCCTGCAGATTCGGCCATAGCCGCGGCCGGTAGTTGTTGTCGAAGACGATGCGGGTGCCGGCGGCGCGCGCCTGGCGCAGGGCTTCCAGCAGCCGCTCGCGACCGGTATCGGTCAGCACCGCCAGGCTGATGCCGCTGAGATAGAGCAACTGATACTCGGCCAGGGCCGCCAGCAGCGGCTGGGCCTCGGCGCCGTCGAAACACTCCCGCGCCGCCGCCTCGCCGCGCCAGTAGAGAAAGCGCCGCTCGCCGTCGGCATCGGTCTGGATCAGATAGAGTCCCGGCAGACGCCCGGGCAATACCCGCACCCGCGCGTCACTCACCCCCTCCTCCCGCCAGCGTGCGCGCATGGCCTGGCTCAGGCTGTCGTCGCCCACCGCGGTAAGGTAATCCACCTGCACCGGGTCGTCGCCGAGCAGCCGCCGCAGATAGACCGCCGCATTCAGGGTATCGCCGCCAAAGGCCTGGCCCAGCTGGCCATCTTCCTGACTGCGCAACTCGACCATGCATTCGCCGATGAGGCCGATGCGGGTCAGGGGGGACGAAACGAGGGGTAGCGTCATGCAGACTCCTGAGGATGGTCCGGAACCCGGACGCGGCAGGCGGACACCGCCAGGCCGGTCACGCCGGGATCGAGGCGAAAGCTGCGCCCGGCCAGGGGTTGCGCCTGGCGGGCGGAATCATCGAGACCCACCCGGGCGGTGGTGATCAGCAACTGCTCCAGGCGCGCGCCATAGAAGGCGCAGGAAGTGACCCGCGCCACCGGCAGCTCCACCCAGGCGAGCAATACGCCCTCGGCGCTCCAGCGACTCAGGCGATAGCCGTCCCAGTGGGCGATCCACAGCGCGCCCTCGCTGTCCACGGCCAGGCCATCGGGCACGCCGGGCTGCTCGCCGAAGTCGATGAGGGTGCGTCCGCGACCGAGCTGGCCACTGGCGAGATCGAAGTCGAAGGCCTGCACCCGGCGGGTGGGCGAATCTATGTAGTAGAAGGTCCGGTTGTCCGGGCTCCAGCCCAGGCCGTTGGACACGGTGATGCCGTCGAGGCGTTGATGCAGCTGGCCGTCCAGGTCCAGGCAATACAGCCGGCCGCCACCGGGCGCCTCGTCGAGCAGCGTGGTACCCAGCCAGAAGCGGCCGAGCGCATCGCACTTGCCGTCATTGAAACGGTGCTGAGGCCCATGGACCGCACGGGGCGGCTGCGCAACGGGCGTCGGCTGGGCGGCCCCGGCGGCCAGGCGCCAGACGCCGTCGCTCAGGGCCAGCCAGGTGGAACCGTCGACATGGGGCACGGCGCAGCCCAGCGGTCGGCCGAACTCCAGCACCTCGACCGGAGCCGCCGGCTGCGGCGCCGCGCGCAACAGGCGACCGGCCAGGATATCCACCCACAGCAGGCGCTGCTGTCGGGTATCCCAGACCGGGCCTTCGCCCAGTTCATCGCCATGATCGAACAGGCACTCAGGTGGCGCCATGCTGGGTCTCCTCTACGAAGCGCAGCGGTATCAGCACCAGCAGGCAGCTCAGGGCGAGCATGGCGTAGCTCCAGTGCCAGCCGAAATGCTCGATCACGTAGCCGGCCACCGGCCCCACCAGAAAGCCCGCCAGGCCCAGGCCCACGCCAATCAGCAGACCCAGGCCGCTGCCGGCCGCGCGGGGCGAGGAATCCACCGCCAGCGAATAGAGCACCACATAGGGCGAGTTGCGGAACAGGCCCCAGGCCAGCAGCAGGGTCCAGGCCATGGCGCGGCTGTCGATGAACATGCACAGCGCCACGCAGATCGAGAAACCGACGGTCAGGATGCCCAGCGCGAACTTGCGGCCGCGGTGATCGCTCAGCGTCCCCCAGAAGATCTGCCCCGCCCAGCCCACCAGCCCCGAGGCGCCGGAGATCACCGCGGCCTCGGCCAGGCTCAGCCCCAGCTGGCTGGTGAGCTGGTAGGTCAGAAAGGTGGCCACGCCCATCTCGGTCCAGAGAAACAGGAAGTTCATCACCAGGCAGAGGCGCACGTTGCGCTCGGCGAAGGCCTGGCGCAGGTTGCTCAGCGGATTGCGCGAGACCGGCGCGGCGGTGTCGACCGGCACGGTCAGCCCCTCCTCGCGGATCCAGGCATAGACCTGTTCCTCGTTGCGGCGGCGGCCCAGGTAGAGCTGCAGCAGGATGATCGGCAGACCGATCAGGGGAATCCAGAGAAAGGTGGCGCGCCAGTCGCCATTGGCCAGGATCAGCCCCATCAGGACCGGGCCGACGAATTGCCCCAGGGGCATGCCGGTATGGTGGACGCCCAGGGCGAAGCCGCGATTTTCCTTTTGCCAGAATTCGCTGGCCACGGCGATGTTGACCGGCTCCATGGCGCCGGTGCCCAGGCCCATGGTGAATCTCAGCACCTGCAGGGTGCCCAGCGAGCGCGCGTACACGGTGGCGAAGGCCGAGCCTATGGTCAGGGCGCAGGCTCCCACCCAGCTCCAGGCACGGCGGTGGCCGGTACCGACGCTGTCGGCCAGCACCCCCACCACCAGAGCGCCGACCAGGGTGCCGACGAAACTCAGCGAACTGAGCCAGCCGCCCTGGGCGGCGTCCAGTCCGAATTCCTGCATGATCGCCGGCAGCACGGTCGGCAACAGCTGGCGATCTACCGAGATCATCAGCATCGCCAGGGTGGTGATGCCGAGCATCTGCCAGGACACCGGATGTGCACGGGGCAGCCAGCGGGGGGTACGAACGGCAGGCGCCAATGCGCCCGGGGCCTTGGTCATGGATTTCATCGTCGCGGGTTCCGTTGTTGTTTTTGTTCGCACCGCCGGCGACCGCCAGCGGTGAGAGAAGACCCTTACGCGCGAAATGCTTTGGAACGTTGTTCCATTCGCTGGCGGACAGTGTTGCTGGCCTTTCCCGCATCCGTCAATCAGAATGGAACAGTGTTCCGGCAACCAGGCGACCGGCGGTCCCATGGAAAAGAATCAGCAACTCGGCAATGACATGGTCAGCGCCGTCGGGCGCACCCTGGCGGTGCTCGAAGCCCTCGGCGAGCGCGAGGACGACTGCGGCGTCTCGGAGCTGGCGCAGCAGCTAGACCTGTCGAAGAGCACCGTCCACCGCTTCCTGCAGACGCTCAAGGCGCTGGGCTATGTGGTCCAGGACGCCGAGGACCGCTACCGCCTCAGCGTCAAGCTGTTCGAACTGGGCGCCCGCGCCCTGCCCCAGCTGGAGCTGGTCCGCGAAGCCGAACCAGGCATGCGCCTGCTCAACGACCTCACCGGCGAGACCGTCCACCTCGGCATCTTCGACGAGGGCGCCATCGTCTATGTGCACAAGCTCGATTCGCGCTACACCCTGCGCATGTATTCACGCATCGGTCGGCGGGCTCCGCTGTATTGCACCGGGATCGGCAAGGTGTTGATGGCCTGGCGCCCTGAAGCCGAGGTGCGGCAGATCCTCGCCCAGGAAACCTTTGTCCGTCGCACGCCCAACACCCTCGACAGCCTGGCCGCCTACCTCGCGGAACTGGCGCGGGTTCGTGAGCTGGGCTTCGCCGAAGACCACGAGGAATTCGAGGCCAACATGAGATGCCTGGCGGCGCCGATCCGCGATCGCTTCGGCCAGGTCATCGCCGGCCTGAGCGTGTCCTTTCCCTGCTTCCGCTTTCGCGAAGACCTCAAGGCCGAGTACGTCGAGCAGATGCTCGCCACCACGGCGCGCATCTCGGCGCAGATGGGTGCCCCGGCCGGCTAGCGCCAGCCGGGATCGTCGGTCCCACGAGGGCACTGATTCGGGCGTCCAGCCATAGTCAGACCAATGGTCCTATGGCCGGCTCGGCCTTAAGCCGCCGCTAAGCCACCCCCTATAGCGTGTGATGCACATCACAACTCCAACCCGGTGTCCCGCCGGGGCTACCCTCACGGTGACTGTCATGATGATGCGCACACTCAAGGTGGGTCGCCGGTCGGCCTTGGCCTTCTCGGTTATCGTAGCAATCGTCATCGCGCTCGGGGCCATCGCCCTGATCCAGATGCGGCAACTCAGGCAGTCGGAAATCGAGGTGGAGACGGACTGGATGCCCAGCGTCCGCCAGGCCGGTCAGATGACCGCGGCACTGCTCAGGTTGCGCCTCGAAAGCCTGAGAGCCCTGGGCACCCGGGATCCCGCGCGCCAGCCGGAAATGGCCATGGCCCTGGTCGATCTGCGCAGCCGCTTCGCCACCGGGGTAAAGGACTATGCACCCCTGGTGTCCAGCGATGCGGAGCAGCGGCTGTACCAGGCGGTGCAGGACGGGGCCACGGCTTATCTGGGCCTGCTGGACAGCTTCGAGACCCTTTACCGCACGGGGGATCTGCCCGGTGCCGAGGCCCTGGCCAACGGCAGCATGCGCGCGGCCGCCGACCAGTTGCAGACGCAGATCGAAAACCTGGCCGCGCTGAATGACCGGGGCGCCGTCGCCTCAGGCATCGAAGCGGGACGGATCTACGACCACGGCCTGGCCTGGGTCGTGGGGCTGATCCTCGCCACCCTGCTGGCCACCATCGCCCTGGCCTTCCTGCTGACGCGCAGCATCACCCTGCCCATCGGCGAAGCCCTGCGCATCGCCCAGCGGATCGCCAACAAGGATCTTGCCGAAGACATCCAGGTCACGGGCCGCGACGAGGCCGCCGGCCTGCTGACCGCCCTGGCCGACATGCAGGCCAATCTGCGCGATACCGTGGCCCATCTGGCGGACAGCTCCAGTCAGTTGGCCGCCTCCGCCGAGGAGATGACCGCGGTGACCGACGCTGGCAATCGCGGCCTGCTCAGGCAAAACGACGAGATCGGCCAGGTAGCCACCGCGGTGACGGAAATGAGCGCCGCGGTGGACGAGGTGGCGCGCCACGCGGAGGAAAGCGCCGGCGCCTCGCAACGGGGCAGCACCCTTACCCAAGCCGGTCTGCAACACGTAGCCGCGACCCTGACCGCCATCGAACGGCTGGCCACCCAGGTCGATCAGAGCAGCGGCCAGATCCAGACGCTTTCGGGGCGCGCCCAGGCCATCAGCAACGTGGTCGACGTCATCCGCGCCATCGCCGAGCAGACCAATCTGCTGGCGCTCAATGCCGCCATCGAAGCGGCACGCGCAGGCGATCAGGGTCGCGGCTTCGCCGTGGTCGCGGATGAGGTTCGCGCCCTCGCCCACCGCACCCAGCAGTCGACGCGGGAGATCGAGGCCATGATCGGCACCATCCAGCAGGATTCGACGGACGCGGTGAAGGCCATGCAGCAGAGCAGCCAGACCGCCGAGCAATCCCTGGCCGTTGCCCGGGAAGCCAATGGCGCCCTGCTGGCCATCGCCGGAGCCATGGGTGGCATCGACGAGCGTACGGCGCTGATCGCCACGGCCGCCGAACAACAGGCCCTGGTGGCCAAGGACATCGACCGGGGCCTGATCAGCATCAAGGACCTGTCCGACCAGACCGCCGCGGGCGCCAGTCAGACCTCCAGCGCCAGCAACGAGGTGTCGCGCCTGGCGGCCGGTCTCCGTCAGGTGGTGGCGGAATTCGTGATTTGACCGGGGCCAGCGCTGGCCGCCAAAACGGCGCCAGTCCGCGAAGGATCGGCCGGCCTTTTCTCCAGGCACAAAAAAAGCTGCCCTAGGGCAGCTTCTCTTGCGTCGTTCGGGCAGTTCAGAGGACCCGGAACGACTCGTATGGCGCGGCGGACGGGACTCGAACCCGCGACCCCCGGCGTGACAGGCCGGTATTCTAACCGACTGAACTACCGCCGCGCATTGCGTGCACCTTGCGGAACACTTCCCGAAGAGTTTGGTGGCTGATGACGGGATCGAACCGCCGACCCCCTGCGTGTGATGCAGGTGCTCTCCCAGCTGAGCTAATCAGCCATCCCCTTCGGGTGACGCGCATTCTCCTCGTAGCCCCTTGATCCGTCAAGGATTTTTCCAATTTTATTTTTTACGGGCGCTATTCCAGGTAGATCATCTTGCGGGTCATGCCGCCGTCCAGGGTGATGGCCTCGCCGGTGATGAAACCGGCGTTGCCGCCGAGCAGCCAGGCCACGCAGGCCGCCACGTCCTCCACCGTCCCTACCCGTCCGACCGGATGCTGCTCGTGGTCGGCGGCGGACAGCGGTTCGGCCGCGCGGACATGGGCATCGCGGGCGTCGATCCAGCCCGGGCAGAGGGCATTCACCCGCACTTCCGGGCCGAGGCTGACGGCCAGGGCATGGGTCAGAGCCAGCAACCCGCCCTTGCTCGCGGCATAGGCTTCGCTGTGGGGCTCGGACTGCCGGGCGCGGGTCGAGGCGATGTTGACGATGGCGCCCTGCTGCTCGCGCAGATAGGGCGCGCAATGCTTGGCCAGCAGCATGGGGCCGTCCAGATTCACCCCGAGCACCTTGCGCCACTCGGCCAGCGCCAGGCTTTCCAGCGGCTGGCCCTGGGCGGTGGCGAGACCGGCGTTGTTGACCAGGGCGTCCAGCCGACCGAACTGGCCGATCACCTGGGCCACGGCGGCCTCCACCTGCGCCTCGTCGGCCACGTCCAGGGCCACGAACCAGGCCCGCTCACCCAGGGCGGCGGCCACCTTGGCGCCGCGCTCCTGCTCGATGTCGGCCACCACCACCCGCCAGCCTTCGGCTATTAGCCAGGCGGCGATACCCAACCCGATCCCACGCGCCGCGCCGGTGACCAGGGCGACGCGCAGCTCTACCGGTGCAAACGTCAGACTCATAGCGCCGCCAGTCCGCGGGCCAGGTCCTGGCGCAGATCACCCAGGTCTTCGAGACCCACGGCGATGCGGAT
Organism: Pseudomonas sp. MOIL14HWK12:I2; assembly: GCF_000510745.1. Classification (NCBI taxonomy): domain Bacteria; kingdom Pseudomonadati; phylum Pseudomonadota; class Gammaproteobacteria; order Pseudomonadales; family Pseudomonadaceae; genus Pseudomonas; species Pseudomonas sp. MOIL14HWK12:I2. Next base: position 619,786 of record NZ_KI783313.1, read on the forward strand.
CAGGCTGTCGCTGATCCCGGCATTGGCGCGCTCGGCCGGCGACAGCCGCCCGTGCGAGGTCGTCGCCGGGTGGGCGATGGTGGTCTTGGTATCGCCCAGGTTGGTGGTGATGGAGATCATCCGGGTGGCGTCGATGAAGCGCCAGGCGGCGTCGCGCCCACCGGCCACCTCGAAGCTCACCACGGCGCCAAAGGCGCTCTGCTGGCGGCACGCCAGCTCATGCTGCGGATGGCTTTCCAGGCCGGCATAGTGGACCCGCTCGACGCCGGGCTGGCCTTCCAGCCACCGTGCCAGCTCCAGTGCGGTCTGGCTGTGCGCCTGCATGCGGATCTTCAGCGTCTCCAGGCCCTTGAGGAACAGCCAGGCGTTGAAGGGACTCAGGGTCGGGCCCGCGGTACGCAGGAAACCCACCACCTCTTTCATCTGCTCGGCACGACCGGCGACCACGCCGCCCATGCCGCGACCCTGACCGTCGATGTACTTGGTCGCCGAATGGATGACGATGTCGGCACCCAGCGCGAGCGGCTTCTGCAGCGCCGGGGTGCAGAAGCAGTTGTCGACCGCCAGCAGCGCGCCTTGCGCATGGGCGATCTCGGCCAGGGCGGCGATGTCCACCAGCTCGGCCAGGGGATTGGACGGCGACTCGACGAAGAACAGCCGGGTGTTGGGCTTGCAGGCCGCCTGCCAGGCGTCCAGATCGGCCAGCGGCGGATAGTCCACCTCGATGCCGAAGCGCTTGAAGTACTTCTCGAACAGGCTGATGGTCGAGCCGAACACGCTGCGCGAGACCAGCACATGGTCGCCGGCGCTGCACAGGCTCATGACCATCGCCAGGATGGCCGACATGCCCGAGGCGGTGGCCACCGCCTGCTCTGCGCCCTCGAGGGCCGCGATGCGGGTCTCGAAGGTACGGACCGTGGGGTTGGTGTAGCGCGAATAGACGTTGCCCGGCACCTCGCCGGCGAAGCGCGCCGCGGCATCCGCGGCGGTCCGGAACACGTAGCTGCTGGTCAGGAACAGGGCTTCGCCATGCTCGCCTTCCGGCGAGCGCTGCTGCCCTGCCCGCACCGCCAAGGTCTCGAAGGCCGCGCCCTCGAGATCACTGTCCAGGCGTCCGGCATCCCAGTCTTGGCTCATGTGCAGCTCCTTAGTCGTTGTAGAGATCGATGATGGCGCTGACCGCCTTGTGCTTGACCTTGGCCGCGTCGTTGCGCGCCTGCTCGATCCGGTTCAGATAGGCGGCATCGACGTCGCCGGTGATGTACTCGCCATCGAACACCGCGCAGTCGAACTGCTCGACCTTGGGTGCCTTGCGGGTGCGCACGGCTTCCTGCAGGTCCTGCAGATCCTGGTAGATCAGCCAGTCGGCGCCGATCAGTTCGCCGACTTCCTCGGTGGTGCGGCCGTGGGCGATCAGCTCGTGCACGCTGGGCATGTCGATGCCGTAGACGTTGGGGAAGCGCACCGCCGGGGCCGCCGAGCAGAAGTAGACCTTCTTGGCGCCGGCTTCGCGGGCCATCTGGATGATCTGCTTGCAGGTGGTGCCGCGGACGATGGAGTCGTCCACCAGCATCACGTTCTTGCCGCGGAATTCCAGTTCGATGGCGTTGAGCTTCTGGCGCACCGACTTCTTGCGCGCGGCCTGGCCGGGCATGATGAAGGTTCGGCCGATGTAGCGGTTCTTGACGAAGCCCTCGCGGAACTTGACGCCCAGGTGATTGGCCAGCTCCAGCGCCGCGGTGCGGCTGGTGTCCGGAATCGGGATGACCACATCGATGTCGTGTTCGGGGCGCTCGCGCTGGATCTTCTCGGCGAGCTTCTCGCCCATGCGCAGGCGCGCCTTGTAGACCGAGATGCCATCGATGATGGAATCCGGACGCGCCAGGTAGACGTGCTCGAAGATGCAAGGCGCGTATTGCGGATTCTGCGCGCACTGGCGGGTGTAGAGGCGACCGTCCTCGGTGATGTACACCGCCTCGCCCGGCTCCAGATCACGGATCAGGGTGAAGCCGAGTACGTCGAGGGCGACGCTCTCGGAGGCGATCATGTACTCCACGCCGTATTCGGTGTGACGCTGGCCGAAGACGATGGGACGGATGGCGTTGGGATCGCGGAAGCCGACGATGCCGTAGCCGGTGATCATGGCCACCACGGCATAGCCGCCACGGCAGCGCTCATGGACCTCGGAGACCGCGGCGAAGACGTCGTCCTCGGTCGGCTGCAGCTTGTTGCGCACCGCCAGCTCGTGGGCGAAGACGTTGAGCAGCACCTCGGAATCGGAGGTGGTGTTGACGTGGCGCAGATCGGATTCGTAGATCTCGCGGGACAGCTGCTCGACGTTGGTCAGGTTGCCGTTGTGCGCCAGGGTGATGCCATAGGGCGAGTTGACGTAGAACGGCTGCGCCTCGGCGGAGCTGGAGCTGCCGGCGGTGGGATAGCGCACGTGGGCGATGCCCATGTGGCCGACCAGATGCTGCATGTGCCGCTGCTGGAAGACGTCGCGGACCAGGCCGTTGTCTTTGCGCAGGAAGAGTTTACCGTCCAGGCTGGTGACGATACCGGCGGCATCCTGACCGCGATGTTGAAGGACGGTGAGCGCGTCGTACAAAGACTGGTTGACGTTCGTCTTGCCCACGATACCTACGATGCCACACATGTGACGCGACCCCACTGTTTCAAGTGATGCGACGGCGGACCATCGCAGGATGACCCCGGCAATGCGAGGCCTGGAAAAGCGTTCAAGGAGCCTTGGGCCCCAGCTGCGGCAGCAGTTGCAGACTGGGCATGGGCGTCGCGCCCAGCCACTGGCCGGCAAAGCCCAACAGCAGATTCTTCGACCAATCGGCCACCAGCAGAAAATGTGGAACCAGCACCGACTGCTGCCACCAGCCATCCTGCTGGACCGGCCCCAGGCTCAACAGCCCCACGGCCACTGTGATCAGCAAGGCACCGCGGGCAGCGCCAAAGGCCATGCCGAGAAAGCGATCGGTGCCCGACAATCCGGTGACGCGGATCAGTTCGCCAAGCAAGAAGCTAACCAGGGCACCCACCAGCAGCGTCAGCACGAAAAGAATGACACAGGCGGCGATCACTCGCCCGGACGGCACCTGAATATAGTCGACCAGATAGGTGGACAGTGCCCCACCGAAGACCCAGGCCACGCCACCGGCAACGATCCAGGTGGCCAGTGACAACGCTTCCTTGACGAAGCCGCGCCTGAGACTGATCAGGCTGGAAACGATGACAACGGCGACGATCGCCCAGTCCACCCAGGTGAAGCCCACGGCAAGGTCCACTTACAAAAAGGCCCTGCATTCTAGCAGAGCCTTGTGACCGGGTTAACCGCGCTCCGGCTGAAAGCGCACGACGAAACCCTTGACGCCATTCTGCTTGTTGAGCTGATCGCGCAGCCGATCCGCCTCGCTGCGCTCTATCACCGGCCCGACGAAGACGCGATTCATGCCGTCGGCGGTGCGCACATAGGCGTTGTAGCCCTGGCTGCGCAGCTTGGCCTGCAGGGCGTCGGCGCTGGGCCGGGACGACAGGCTGGCGAGCTGGACCGACCAGCTGTTGGGCAGATTGGCCGCGCCCAGCCGCGAGTCCGGCTTGGCCGCCGGCGCCGGTGTAGCTGCGGGTGCTGCCGGCGCGCTTGCGACGGGTGCAGGGGTGGCGGGCGCCTTGGCGACCGGCGCGGCAGGCTGGGATTGGGCAGGCGCGGGACTTACCGGCGCATTCTGCGTCGGCGCCTGGCCGGCGGTACCGGCAATGGGGGTCTGCGGCTTGCCGAGCGGCTTGGCCGGCTCGTCCGGTACCACCACCACGGGCGGCGCCTCGGGCGTCTGCACCGGCTGCACCTCGGTCGCGGGCACCGTGGGTGCGGCCGGCTGGGGCGGCGCCTCGACCGCCACCTTGCGGGCGTCGTCCTGGCGATTGAAGAGCATGGGCACGAAGATGATGATCAGCGCCAGCAGCACCAGCGCTCCGATGACTCTTTGCTTGAGCATGGGTTATGCCTCCGCGGATTCGGATGGGGAAGAGAGCTGCGCGAGCACCTCGGCGACGCTGTAGAAGGAGCCGAACACGACCACCTCGTCGTCGGCCGCACTGGCGGCCAGTTGCGCCTCGAAGGCGGCCAGCAGGGAGGCATGGGCCTCGGCCTGGACACCGCGTGCGGCCAGCAGTGCGGCCACCTCGGCACCTTCGCGACTGCGCGGGGTCGGCAGGGTCGCGACAGCCCAGCTGGCGAACAGGCCCTCCAGGGGCGCCAGGATGCCGTCCAGGTCCTTGTCGGCCAGGACGCCGAACACCGCGCGACGCACGCCGGCGATCGGCTTCATGGCCAGGCGCCGGGCCAGGTACTCGGCGGCATGGGGATTATGGGCCACGTCCAGCAGGACGCTACGGGTCTCCCCTGCCCACTCGACCTGGCGGCGATCGAGTCGTCCGGTCATGCGCGTCGCCTGCAGGGCCGCCGCGATCTTTCCCGGCAGCCAGGGCTGGTCGAGCAAGGCGTAGGCCTGCAAGGCCAGGGCGGCATTTTCCATGGGCAGGTCGAGCAACGGCAGACCGGGCAGCGCCAGGGCGTTGCCCTGGGCATCGCGCCCGCGCCAGAACCAGCCGGCGCTCTCGATCTGCAGGTCGAAGGCTTCGCCGCGCAGCAGCAAGGGAGCACCCAGGCGCTCGGCGGCTTGGATCAGTGGCGCGGGGGGCTCCAGATCGCCGCAGAGGGCCGGCTTGCCGGCGCGGAAGATACCGGCCTTTTCCACGGCCACGCTTTCGCGGGTATCACCCAGCCATTCGGCGTGGTCGAGGCCGATGCTGGTGACCAGCGCCAGATCGGCGTCGATCAGATTGACCGCGTCCAGGCGTCCGCCCAGACCGACTTCGAGGACGGCGACGTCCAGCCGGGCACGCTCGAACAGCCAGAAGGCCGCCAGGGTACCCACTTCGAAATAGGTCAGGCTGATCTCGCCCCGCGCGGCTTCCACCGCGGCGAAGGCGGTGCACAGATCGCTATCGCTGGCCAGGGTGCCGTCCACATCGACGCGCTCGTTGTAGCGCACCAGATGCGGCGAGGCATAGACGCCGACCCGCTGTCCGCTGGCGCGCAGCAGACTGGCGAGAAAGGCGCAGGTGGAGCCCTTGCCGTTGGTGCCGGTCACGGTCACCACCCGCGGGGCCGGCCGGGTCAGACCCAGCCGCTGCGCGACCTCGCGCACCCGGTCCAGGCCCATGTCGATCGCCGACGGATGCAGCTGCTCGAGATAGGCCAGCCACTGCGCGAGGCTGCGCGAAGCCATCAGGCCGCCGGTACCGGCTGGTGCTGGAAGGTCGCCAGCAGACGCGCCAGGCGATCACGCAATTCCTTGCGCGAGACGATGATGTCGACGGCGCCGTGCTCCAGCAGGAATTCGCTGCGCTGGAAGCCTTCCGGCAGCTTTTCGCGCACGGTCTGCTCGATCACGCGCGGACCGGCAAAGCCGATCAACGCCTTGGGCTCGGCGACGATGACGTCACCCAGCATCGCCAGACTGGCGGAGACGCCACCATAGACCGGATCGGTCAGCACCGAGATGAAGGGGATGCCCTCTTCGCGCAGACGCGCCAGCACCGCGGAGGTCTTGGCCATCTGCATCAGCGAGATCAGCGCTTCCTGCATCCGCGCACCACCCGAGGCGGAGAAGCAGATCAGCGGGCAACGCTCTTCCAAAGCCACATTGGCCGCGCGCACGAAGCGCTCGCCGACCACGGCGCCCATGGAGCCACCCATGAAGGAGAATTCGAAAGCACAGACCGCCACCGGCATGCCCTTGAGGGTGCCGCGCATGGAGATTAGGGCGTCTTTTTCGCCGGTTTCCTTTTGCGCGGCGGTGAAACGGTCCTTGTACTTCTTGCTGTCGCGGAATTTCAGGCGGTCCACCGGCTCCAGCTCGGTGCCCAGCTCTTCACGGCCCTCGGCGTCGAGGAAGATGTCCAGGCGGCGTCGCGCATTGATGCGCATGTGGTGACCGCACTTCAGGCACACGTCCAGGTTCTTTTCCAGCTCCGGACGGTAGAGGACCGCTTCGCAGGCCGGACACTTGTGCCAAAGACCTTCCGGCACCGAACTGCGCTTCACCTCGGACCGCATGATGGAAGGAATCAGTTTGTCGACCAGCCAATTGCTCATGCATCTCTCTCCACTTGCATGGGCTCCCAGCGCGACCGCGGCCGCGCCTTCCTTGAGCATCTGTAATAGGTTCGGCAGCGCCCGCTATTTCCCGGGTCGCCACCCTGTTGTCTCATGCCGACTCCCGAAGAGTCGGACGGCAGGCCCACCAGGGCGGATCTGCTTGAATATGTCGCAGGTGTGGACGGCAACCACCCGACGAGGGTCACATCAGGCGACCTGCGCACCCCGCACGGCCGCCACGAAACGCGCGATCTCGGCGGCATCCTTGATGCCCTTGGCCTGCTCTACGCCGCCGCTCACGTCCACGCCATAGGCGCGGGACGCGGCGATGGCGGTGGCAACGTTAGTCGCGTCCAGGCCACCGGCCACGATCAGCGGCAGCGACAGATCCCGAGGCACCCGCGTCCAGTCAAAGGCCTGCCCTGTCCCTCCGGGTACGCCGGCGACATAGGTGTCGAGCAGCAGCCCGCGGGCGCCGGCATGGTCCCGGGCGATGGCGGCGAGGTCGATGTCCTCGCGCATGCGCAGGGCCTTGATATAGGGACGGCGATAACGGGCGCACTGCGCCGGGGTCTCGTCGCCGTGGAATTGCAGGAGGTCCAGGGGCACGGCGTCCAGCGTCTCCTCGATCTCGCAGGGCGAGGCATCGACAAAGAGCCCGACAGTGGTCACGAAGGGCGGCAGCGCCGCGACGATCTGGCGCGCCTGGGCAGCGCTCACCGCCCGCGGGCTGCGCGCATAGAACACCAGGCCGATGGCGTCGGCGCCGGCGGCCGCGGCGGCCAGCGCATCCTCGACCCGGGTGATCCCGCAGATCTTCACTCGAACGTTAGCCAAACCGGAATGACCTCGTTCCAAATCGATGGATGTTAGCAGACCACCCGCGCAGCGTCAGCCTTGGGGGTCATCCAGCTCGGGGATATGCCCCAGGAACAGCGGACCCAGCGGCCGCTTGGGCACCGGCGTGCTCTCGGGATATTCGGCGTCCACCAGGTAGAGGCCGTATGGGTGGGCGGTTACGCCACCCAGGCGCCGCTCCCGCGCCGCCAGGACCTCGGCGACCCACTCCACCGGTCGCTCGCCACAGCCCACCGCCATCAGCACCCCGGCGATGTTGCGCACCATGTGATGCAGGAAGGCGTTGGCGCGGATGTCCAGCACGATCAGCCGCCCGCTCTGCCAGAGGCGCAGGTGGTGGATGGTCTTGATCGCCGACTTGGCCTGGCAGGCCTTGGCCCGGAAGGAGGTGAAATCATGGGTACCGAGCAGCACCTGGGCTGCCTCGCGCATGGGCTCGATGCGCAGCGGACGATGATTCCAGGTGACCTCCTCCGCCAGGTGCGCAGGCCGGATCGGATCGTTATAGATCACATAGCGGTAACGCCGCGCCATGGCGCTGAAACGGGCATGGAATTCGTTGCTGACCGGCTTGACCCAGGTGACGCTGATGTCGGACGGCAGATTGGCGTTGGTGCCCATTACCCAGGCCTTGAGTGGCCGCGCGACCGGGGACTCGAAATGCACCACCTGGCCGGTGGCGTGCACGCCACAGTCGGTACGCCCGGCGCAATGCAGCGCGACGGGCGCCGCGGCGACCTCGGACAGGGCGTCTTCCAGGGTCTCCTGAACGGAGCGCACGCCCGGCTGCTGGCGCTGCCAACCGCGATAGCGGGCGCCCTTGTACTCGACGCCGAGCGCGATGCGCTGCGGCGGGACGATGATGGTGGGGTCTAGAAAATCCAAGGCGACGGCCAGGCGAAAAAAAGGGGAGGCAGCTTATAGCGCCTCCCCTCCTCTGCCAAGTCCGGCCAGCCTCAGCTGAGCTGGGCGATGATCTCGCGCGCTTCCTGCTGTTGCCCGGCGTTACCCTCGGCCAGCACCTCGTCGAGGATGTCCCGGGCACCTTCCGGATCGCCCATGTCGATGTAGGCACGCGCCAGGTCCAGTTTGGTGGCGGTCTCGTCTTCGCCGGACAGGAAGTCGAAGTCGTCCAGACCATCGCCCCCGGTGGTGCCGCTGGTGGTCTCCGCATCGAACTGGCGGGAGGCCTCCTGCAGGCGGGCGGCGAATTCCTCGTCGCTTTCGCGCTTGGGCGCCGGCTGCTCGTCGTCGAAGTCGGACAGATCGAAACTCGCGGGCAATTCGGCGTCGGTCGTCGAGGCCGCCGGCGGCGCCAGCGGCTCGTCGAAGGCCGAGACCGCACTGGAATCCGCAAGGGGCTCCTCGTGCGCCAGGTCGCCCTGCCGTTCGAATTCGCTGAAGTCCAGGGCGAAGTCGTCGTCCTTGGCGGCGGGAGTCGCCGCCGGGGTGGCCGCGGGTTCGGCATCGAAATTGAGATCGAAGTCGAAATCGTCGCGCGGGTCGGCCGCCTTGGCCTGGGCATCGGCGAAGGCCTCGCCGAACAGCGGCTCCTCGGCCGGACCGGCAGGCTGATGACCCTGGGTGTCCTCGCTGCCGAAGTCATCCAGGGACAGATCGAAGTCCTGGCTGTCCTCGGTGGCCGAGAAGCCCTGGTTGCGGGATTGCTCCTCGCTCAGTTCGTGGGCGGCGGCCAGGGCAGCCGCGCCGACCGCAGCGGAGGCTACCGCGACGGTGGCCATGGCCGGATAGCGCGACTTGAGATGCTCGACCGCCGGCTGGGCGCCGCCGATCTCCTTGAGTTCGCGCTCTTCGCGCTGGAAGCCATCCTTGTCGCCCATCTCGGCATAGACTTCCATGAGCTTGAGGCGCAGATCAGCGCGATGGGGCTCCTGGTCGCTGGCCTTCTTGAGCACCTCGGCCGCCTGGCTGAAGCGACCATAGGCCATGTAGATGTCGGCCTGACCCAGGGCATCGTCTTGGGCATCGGCGTCTCGCGCGGCGTCCTGGGTACCCTGGTTCAGTTCCAGACCGGCGAGCGCGTGGTGATCACCGAGTTCAGGATCGGCGTCGAACACCGTATCGCTGCGCGCGGCTTCGGCGTCGCGCTCACGCTCGGCCTCCTTCACGGCATTGCGGCGCGAATTGATCATCAGCAGCACCAGCAGCGCCAGCAGCGCGCTGCCGCCGATGATGCCCAGCCACAGCGGATTGCTGAGGATCTCGTCGAGGAAACTGTTGGTGGCCTCGGTCGGCTCGGTGGCCGGGGTGCTCGGGGTGACCGGAATGACCTTGGGCTCGCTGGCCGCGGGCGGCGCCGAGCCGGTACCCGCCTCGCTGGCCGGCGGCGTGGTGGCGGGCGCAGGGGTGGCCTCGACCGGTGTGGCCGGGGTCGCGGCCGTCGGCTCCTGAGGCGCCGGCGTGGCGGTGTTCTCGGTCGGCGCAGGCGCGACCGGCGCCGCGGCTTCCGGGGTCGCCGCCGGCTGGGCCGGCTGGCCCGCAGCCTGCGGATTGGCCATGTTGGCCTGCATCCGCGCCAGCTGGGCATCTTTGAGCTGCATGATCTTCTGCAGCTTGTCGAGTTGCGACTGCAGATCGCCCAGGCGGCTCTTGAGTTCTTCGTTCTCGCGGCGGGTGGTGTCCAGGCTTTCCTGGGTCACCGCCAGGCGATCGGCGAGGGACTGGTCACCGCCCTTGCCACCGGCGGACTCGCCCGCGCGCCCGGCCGGCTGACCGGAGAGCAGCTTGAGATTGTCCCTGGGGGCGGCGGCGGCCGGCGCCTCGTTGCCGCTCGGCTGGGCGGAGGCGTCCACCTGACGGCGCGGCGTACCGGCTGGTGCGGCGATGCCACCCTGCTTCCAGGCACGGGTCTGGCGAGCGATCTCGGCGACCGCCTCGCGCTGGGGTCGCGTACCGGCCTGGGCCTGATCGGGCAGGCGCAGCACCTGTCCGCTCTTCATCAGATTGATGTTGCGATCGATGAAGGCGTCGGGATTCAGATCCTGGATCGCCAGCATGGTCTGGTCGACGCTGACGCTGGAGGCAGGGCGATTGCGCGCCGCCACTTCCCAGAGGGTGTCGCGCGGCTCGGTGGTGTAGGTGCCAGGCGTCTGGGTCGCACTCGGCGCCGGCGCGGCTGGCGGCGTGGCCGGACGCGGTGCGCTCGACGTGTTGGCGCGTGCTCGCGGCGTGGCCGGGACCTGGGGCGCGAACGGCGCGGCGGCGGCCTGCGGGGTATAGAGCGGCGGATCCAGCAGCACGGTGTACTCGCGCAGGATACGGCCGCTGGGCCAGTTCACTTCCAGCAGGAAGTTGAGATAGGGCTCGCGCACCGGACGTGCCGAGGTCACGCGGATGACGGTGCGCCCGTTGCGCACCTCCGGGGTGAACTTGAGGTCGTTGAGAAAGAAGGCACGGTCGACGCCGGCCTTGCCGAACTCTTCGACGGACGCCAGATTAGGGCGCAAGTCGGCGGTGCCGAGGTCACGCAGGTCCGACAGATCGATGGTGGCATCGAAGGGCTGATTGAGGGCGGAGTTGAGGTGGATCTCCCCCAGGCTGAGCGCCTGGGCCGCGCCAGACATCAAGGCGCTCGCCGCTGCAATTGCCCGCACCAGTTTCTGAACTCGAACCATGACCGTCCCTTTTTAGAAGCTGTCGATCGCGCCACCGTGCGGGCGCCTGTGTCCATCGCTGCGTGCCACGTCCACTGCCCTTTTACTCAAGCCAAAAGGGCGAAGCATTTCACGAAGTATCTTTTAGGCCGACTGTTTAAGCAACAATTCGGCCAGCTGAACGGCCGTCAGTGCCGACAATCTGACATTGTCCGCCACCAGCCAGCACTCCAGCCGTCGCGCATCCCGCGGATGTCGCCGTACTCGCCCCACCAGCACCTCTTCCCGCCCCAGGGCATCGCCGACCGCCGACGGACAATCGGCGTCTTCGTCGAGCGCCAGACCCGGCTCGTCACCCAGGGCCTCGAGCACCTGCTCCAGCTGCCATTGCTCCTTGCCCCTCAGACTCAGCGCTAGGCTGTCGCCAAAGAAGACCGGGGCCTGCAGGGCCGTGACATCCAGCACCGGCAAGGTCGCTCCCAGCACCTGCTGACATTCGTCCAGCAGGCGATGTTCCTGGGCAGTATAGCCATCCGCGGCCGGTGCACCGGTGCGACCGAGCAGATTGAAGGCCAGCTGGCCTTCGAACAGCCGGGCTTCCACCGGGCGACCATTGAGCAATTCGGTGGCCTGCCGCGCCAATTCCTCGACGCCGCCACGGCCGGCACCGGAGGCCGCCAGGCAGGCGGTCAGGGACGCATCGGTGAGCGCATTCAGGCGGGCCAGCACGGCGGCCACGCTGGCGGCGGCCTGGGCAGCCGCCAGGGGCACGCCGAGCCAGGCATTCGCCGCGAGGCTGTCCAGGCGTTCGCCATTGATGCGCGGCAGTACGGACAGCGCGGCGGAGGCGCCGCTGAGATCGAGCACGGCGCAACCAGCGGCGGCCAGTTGCGGCCTCAGGCTTTCCACCACGGCGGCGGGCACGGCGAGGATGGCGATGCCGACCTGGGCGAAATCGAAGCCTTCGAGCCCGGTGACGCGCAGGTTGCTGCCTCGGAAGGGCAGATTCTGACCCGCCGACTCACCGCTGGCGAGCAGGTGCAGCCGCCCGAGGGGGACGTCGCGCTCGTCGAGGAGTTCACGAATGGCTTCGCCGTAGGCGCTGGTGGCGCCGACGAGGGCGATATCTCTGGCAGTCATGATGAGGCGTCCGCAACGAAAGAGGGCCGCACTTTACTGGCGGCCCTCCTCCCTAAGCAAACGTTTAGCCGTCGACCTACTGTTCCAGCAGGATCCGCAGCATGCGCCGCAGCGGCTCCGCGGCGCCCCACAGCAGCTGGTCGCCCACGGTGAAGGCGCCCAGGTACTGGGAGCCCATGTTCAGCTTGCGCAGGCGGCCGACCGGCACGCTCAGGGTGCCGGTGACGGCAGCCGGAGTCAGGTCGCGCATGCTGACGTCGCGGTTGTTCGGCACCAGCTTGACCCAGGGGTTGTGCTGGCTGATCAGACCATGGATGTCGGACAGCGGCACGTCCTTGTTGAGCTTGATGGTCAGTGCCTGGCTGTGGCAGCGCATGGCACCGATGCGCACGCAGATGCCATCCACGGGAATCGGATTCTTGAAGCGACCGAGGATCTTGTTGGTCTCGGCCTGGGCCTTCCACTCTTCGCGGCTCTGGCCGTTGGGCAGTTCCTTGTCGATCCAGGGAATCAGGCTGCCAGCCAGGGGAACGCCGAACTGCTCGGTGGGGAAGGCTTCGCTGCGCAGGGTCTCGGCGACCTGGCGATCGATGTCCAGGATGGCGCTGGCCGGATCGGCCAGGCTGTCGGCGACGGCGGCGTGGGTGGCGCCCATCTGGCGGATCAGCTCGCGCATGTTCTGCGCACCGGCGCCGGAGGCAGCCTGGTAGGTCATGGCACTCATCCAGTCCACCAGACCGGCTTCGAACAGGCCGCCCAGGGCCATCAGCATCAGGCTGACGGTGCAGTTGCCGCCGATGAAGTCCTTGCGGCCATCGGCCAGGGCCTGGTCGATGACGCGACGGTTGACCGGGTCCAGCACGATGACGGCGTCATCCTGCATGCGCAGGCTGGAGGCCGCGTCGATCCAGTAGCCTTTCCAGCCGGCCTGGCGCAGCTTGGGGAACACCTCGCTGGTGTAATCGCCGCCCTGGCAGGTGAGGATGACGTCGAGGGTCTTGAGCTCGTCGATGCTGTAGGCATCCTTGAGCGGCGCCACGCCCTTGCCAATGGCCGGGCCTTCGCCGCCGACGTTGGAGGTGGTGAAGAACACGGGCTCGATCAAGTCGAAATCCCGCTCTTCGAGCATGCGCTGCATGAGCACGGAGCCCACCATGCCACGCCAACCGATCAGACCTACACGTTTCATCGCTACTGCACCTTTGTTGTCTTGAGGACGGCCGCCTCCCCTGGCGGCCGATCAGATTAACGCCTAACGAGCGCCGCTACTACTGCTTCGCCCATCTCGCGGGTACCGACCCGCTGCTTGCCTTCCGACCAGATGTCGCCGGTCCGCAGGCCCTGGTCCAGCACCTGGCCCACAGCCGCCTCGATGGCCTCGGCCGCCGCGGCGGCACCGAAGGTGTATCTGAGCATCATGGCGACCGAGAGGATGGTGGCCAGCGGGTTGGCGACGCCCTGGCCGGCGATGTCGGGCGCCGAGCCGTGGCAGGGTTCGTACATGCCCTTGTTGTGCGCATCCAGGGACGCCGAGGGCAGCATGCCGATGGAACCGGTCAGCATCGAGGCCTCGTCGGAGAGGATGTCGCCGAACATGTTGTCGGTGACGATGACGTCGAACTGCTTGGGCGCGCGGACCAGCTGCATGGCGGCGTTGTCGACGTACATGTGGCTGAGTTCGACGTCCGGATAGTCCTTGGCCACCTCCTCCACCACTTCGCGCCACAGGCGGCTGGATTCGAGGACGTTGGCCTTGTCCACCGAGCACAGCTTGCGGCCCCGCAGGCGGGCCATGTCGAAGCCGACGCGGGCGATGCGGCGGATCTCGCCTTCGCTGTACGGCAGGGTATCGAAGGCCTGGCGCTCGCCGTTCTCCAGCACGCGGGTCTCGCGCGGCGAGCCGAAGTAGATGCCACCGGTCAGCTCGCGGACGATGAGGATGTCCAGGCCGGAGACCACTTCCGGCTTGAGCGTCGAGGCCTCGGCAAGTTGCGGATAGAGGATGGCCGGACGCAGGTTGCCGAACAGGCCCAGGGCGGAACGGATCTTCAGCAGACCGCGCTCGGGACGGATGTCGCGCTCGAGCTTGTCCCACTTGGGACCGCCCACGGCGCCCAGCAGCACGGCGTCGGCGGCGCGGGCACGCGCCAGGGTCTCATCGGCCAGGGGCACGCCGTAACGGTCGATGGCGGCGCCGCCCAGGTCGTCATGGACCAGTTCGAAGCCGAGGTCATGGTCGCGGTTGACCGCTTCCAGCACCTTGACCGCCTCGGCCATGATTTCCGGACCGATGCCGTCGCCCGGCAGGATGAGGATCTGCTTGCTCATTGTCTTTTCCTGTTCCAAATCAGATGGGCTGGGCCCAGAGAACCATGACGTCGACGGTGAAGGAGCCGTCGCGGTCGATTTCGAAATACTGGCGCACTTCCTGGCCGATCTTGCTCTGCAGGCTGCGGATGGCCTGGCACTGTGGCTCGGGGGTGCGCATGCGCGCGGTCCAGCTGGCGAAGTCCAGGCGCAGGCGCTGGCGACGGCAACGGGTCACGCCGAGGCGCGCCATGTCCAGCAGGCGGTGCCACTCGGCGAAGGAATAGTTACGCACGTGGCTGATGTCGCGCAGGATCTCCACCGTCTGCAGGTAGGTATCCAGGCGCGGGTTGGCTGGCGAGATCACGTCGATGATGGCCATCTCGCCGCCATGGCGCAGTACCCGGCGCACTTCGCGCAGGGCAGCACCGATGTCGCGCCAGTGGTGCGCCGAATAGCGGCTGAAGACGAAGTCGAAGCTGGCGTCGCCAAACGGCAGGTGCTCGGCCATGCCGGGCTGGACGCTGATGTTGTCCAGGCCCTGCTCGGCCGCGCTGCGCTTGACCACCGAGAGCATTTCCTCGGCCAGGTCCAGGGCGACAACCTGCCCGGCCACGGGCGCCACGTTGTAGCTGACGTGACCGCCACCGCAGCCGAGATCCAGCACCTTGGCGCCTTCGCGCTGGGCCACGGCGTCGCGCAGTTCGAGGAGTTCGGCGCCCTGCGCATGGACGGCACTGGTCAGATAGGCCTCGGCGGTGGCGCCGAATTGCTGCTGTACGTGTTGCTCGTGGTCACCGCTCATGGAGCCTCCGGAAAGAGCGCCGACCTCGCGGGCCGGCGACTGGGTTCAGGCGCTGGGGAACATCCAGGGACTGCTCTGGCGATAGCGGTCTTCGAAACTCGCGATGGCGTCGGCATCCTGCAGGGTCAGGCCGATGTCGTCCAGGCCATTGAGCAGGCAGTGCTTGCGGAAGGCATCGATCTCGAAGGACAGCGCCACGCCATCGGGACGGCGCACGGTCTGGCTCTCGAGATCGACCACCAGCTGGTAGCCCTCGCTGGCTTCGACCTGGCGGAACAGCTCGTCGACGTCGGCATCGCTGAGGATGATCGGCAAGAGGCCGTTCTTGAAGCTGTTGTTGAAGAAGATGTCGGCGAAGCTCGGCGCGATCACCGAGCGGAAGCCGTAGCCATCCAGCGCCCAGGGCGCGTGCTCGCGGCTGGAACCGCAGCCGAAGTTCTCGCGGGCCAGGAGGATGCTGGCGCCCTGGTAGCGCGGCTGGTTGAGCACGAACTCGGGATTCAGCGGACGCTTGCTGTGGTCCTGGCCGGGCTGGCCGACATCCAGGTAGCGCCACTCGTCGAACAGGTTGGGGCCGAAGCCGGTGCGCTTGATCGACTTCAAGAATTGCTTGGGAATGATCTGGTCGGTGTCGACGTTGGCGCGATCCAGGGGTGCGACCAAACCGGTGTGCTGGGTAAAGGCTTGCATGGTCAGGCTCCTCAGGCGTTGGCGAAGTCGCGGACGTCGACGAAACGACCGGCGATGGCGGCGGCGGCGGCCATCGCCGGGCTCACCAGATGGGTACGGCCACCGGCGCCCTGACGGCCTTCGAAGTTGCGGTTGGAGGTGGAAGCGCAATGCTCGCCACTCTCCAGGCGGTCGGCGTTCATCGCCAGGCACATGGAGCAGCCCGGCTCGCGCCATTCGAAACCGGCTTCGATGAACACCTTGTCCAGGCCTTCACGCTCGGCCTGGGCCTTGACCAGGCCGGAGCCCGGCACCACCAGCGCCTGCTTGAGGGTGGCGGCGACCTTGCGGCCCTTGGCCACGGCGGCGGCGGCGCGCAGGTCTTCGATGCGGGAGTTGGTGCAGGAGCCGATGAAGACGCGGTCCAGCACGATGTCGGTGATCGGCTGGTTGGCCTTGAGGCCCATGTACTTCAGGGCGCGCTCGATGGAACCGCGCTTGACCGGATCGGCTTCGCGAGCCGGGTCCGGTACCTGCTGGTCGACGGCCAGGACCATCTCCGGCGAGGTGCCCCAGCTGACCTGCGGCTTGAGCTGGGCGGCGTCGAGTTCGACCACGGTGTCGAAGTGGGCATCGGCATCGGACACCAGGCCGCGCCACTGGGCGACGGCGGCTTCCCAGACGGCGCCGGTGGGCGCGAAGGGACGGCCCTCGACGTAGTCGATGGTGGTCTGATCCACCGCGACCATGCCGACCCGGGCACCGGCCTCGATGGACATGTTGCAGATGGTCATGCGGCCTTCCATGGACAGGGCGCGGATGGCGCTGCCGGCGAATTCGATGGCATGGCCGTTACCGCCGGCGGTGCCGATCTTGCCGATAACGGCGAGCACGATGTCCTTGGCGGTGACGCCGAAGGGCAATTCACCCTCCACTTTCACCAGCATGTTCTTCATCTTCTTGGCCACCAGGCACTGGGTGGCGAGCACGTGCTCGACCTCGGAGGTGCCGATGCCATGGGCCAGGGCACCGAAGGCGCCGTTGGTGGAGGTGTGGGAGTCACCGCAGACCACGGTCATGCCGGGCAGCACGGCGCCCTGCTCCGGGCCGATCACGTGGACGATACCCTGGCGGACGTCGTTCATCTTGAACTGGGTGACGCCGAAGTCGTCGCAGTTCTCGTCCAGGGTGCGGACCTGGATGCGCGAGATCTCGTCCTTGATGGAGTCGAGGCCTTCCTTGCGATCGGGGGTGGTCGGCACGTTGTGATCGGGGGTCGCCAGGTTGGCGTCCAGACGCCAGGGCTTGCGGCCGGCCAGACGCAGGCCTTCGAAAGCCTGGGGCGAGGTCACTTCGTGGATGATGTGGCGGTCGATGTAGAGCAGCGCGGAACCGTCGTCGCGCTGCTTGACCAGGTGCATATCCCAGAGTTTGTCGTAGAGCGTCTTGCCAGCCATGGATCGATTCCTCATCAGGCGTGGAACGGCACGGGCCTTTGCATGCCCTTGGTGCTTGTGGGGTCAAAGATACCGCGCTAGGCTCGCATGAAACAAATTCATCTTTTTCATGAAGCGCATAACCAACAGGAATTCGACGTCTTGGATCTCGCCAATCTGAATGCCTTCGTCGCGGTGGCCGAAACCGGCGGCTTTTCCGATGCGGGCGAGCGGCTGCACCTGACCCAGCCGGCGGTGAGCAAACGCATCGCCGCCCTGGAGCTGCAGCTGGGACTGCGGCTGTTCGATCGCATCGGGCGCGAGGTCAGCCTGACCGAGGCGGGACGCGCCCTGCTCCCCCGCGCCTATCAGATTCTAGGCGTGATCGATGACACCCGGCGTGCCCTGACCAATCTCAATGGTGCCATCGGCGGGCGGCTGACGCTGGCGACCAGTCACCACATCGGCCTGCACCGGCTGCCACCGATCCTCAGGCGCTTCACCCGGGACTATCCCGACGTCGCCCTGGACATCCGCTTTCTCGATTCGGAAGCGGCCTACGACGAGATCCTGCATGGGCGGGTGGAGCTGGCGATCATCACCCTGGCACCCCAGACCGCGGCGCCGATCAAGGCGGTGCCGGTGTGGAGCGATCCGCTGGATTTCGTGGCGGCGCCCGAACATCCGCTGGCGAACCAGGCGGAGGTCACCCTGGCCGACGTGGCGCGGCATCCGGCGGTGTTTCCCGGTGGCAACACCTTTACCCGGCTGATCGTGCATGGGCTGTTCGATGCCCAGGGGCTGACACCCAATATCGCCATGAGCACCAACTACCTGGAGACCATCAAGATGCTGGTGTCCATCGGCCTGGCCTGGAGCGTGCTGCCGCGCACCCTGCTGGACGACCAGGTGCGTCGCCTGCCGTTGCCGGGGATTCAGCTGGAGCGCCAGCTCGGGTACATCCTGCACACTGAGCGCACCCATTCGAATGCGGCGCAGGCGTTCATGGGATTGCTGGATGAGGTGGGTTGAGCCGTGATTGGGGACTAGCCGTGCCTGAGATCGCGGCCATGGGCCGCTCCTACAGGCAGGCTACGTACGCATAGATACGTAGCGTGGAGACGGCACAGCCTTTTCCGCAAGGGGGGTTGATGGCGAGGAGCGCCCTCAACCCAACCCTCTCCCCAAGGGAGAGGGGGCTGTCCGAGTAGGGGTTCAGCTCCAACAGCGCGGGCTCGACCTGGGCTGGATGTCTTTATCGCGGCCATGGCGGTCCGCCGATGCGGCCGCTCCTATAATTTGGCCTGTGCTGTAGGAGCGGCCCATGGCCGCGATCAGCCGGCACTCGCATAAGGCACGCGGCCCGGCATTGTCGAGCTTCGCGGCGCTCAGACCAACCTACGGCGCCGTCAGAAACGCATCAGCCCTTCTTGAGCTTCTTCAGGCGCTTCCTGGACTTGTCGATGACTTCCTTGCGCTCCTTGTCCTTCAATTCCTTCCATCCCTTGATCTCTGAGCGTTTGCGGCCACATCCCTGGCAGACTTCGTCCTTGATCTTGCATTGGCTGATGCAGGGACTTTCGACCTTACCCACGGCAACCTCGGAAATGAAAAAGGCCCTGCAGTATAACCACTGCAGGGCCCTGTCCAGCGCCATCCGGCAGGATGGCGGGCTATGGGGGCGATTTAGAAAACCGCTTGAACCTTCAGGCCGCCGACCACGGCATTGTCGACTTCACGCACGCCACCCGGGCTCTTGATGTACTGGATGTTGGGGCGCACGGTCAGCCAGTTGGTCACGTGCACGCCGTAGTAAAGCTCGGCGTCGTACTCGTTGTGCTGCAGGGGCGTGTAGGCCGGATCGTCGTAGTCGGTGGCACCGGCGGCCTGGTTGAGGGCGCGCTGGTTGTCGCGGAAGTCGCTGTTGGTGCTGATGCGCGCGACGCCGAAGCCGATGTCATCCTTGGGACGACCATCGAAGGGGCCCTTGTACACTAGGCCGGCCTGGACGTAGTTGCTGACCTTGTTGACGTCCTTGGCATGGGCGGTGAAGTTGGCGAAGACCGACAGGCCGCGACTCGGGTCATCGTTGTGCGCGGTGATCTGCTGACGCGCCACGACCCAGTAGCCGTGCTTGCTGGAGTGCTCCTTGTAATCCAGCCCGGTGAGGGCCGCGGAGTTGCCGTTGACGTCTTCGTAGACGTCGTTGGCATCGGCGGTGCTGTAGTAGTAGCCGACGCGGTATTCGCCCGGCAGGCCGTTGACCTTGGGCGACCAGACCATTTCCACCGGCAGTACCGCACCCTTGGTGCCGCTGCCGTTGAGCTTGAAGCCGTTGCCGGTTTCCAGCAGCGACGGATTCTGCTCGTAGGCGCCGACCTGGACGAACAGCTCGGGGGTCAGGCTGTACTTGACGCGCAGGGCCCACTGGCTGACCGGCCAGTTGTACCAGACGCCTTCCCAGTTGCCGACCTGGGAGCCGCAGAACGCCAGGTTCTGGAAGTCGCACTCGAAGGAGTTGAAGTCCTCGCCCTCGCCGAAGCGACCGGCCTTGATGTCCAGACGGCCATCGAAGAAGCCCTTGGACAGCCACAGCTGGGTCAGACGCCAGGTCTGGCCACGGCCATAGACTTCCTGCACCGAGGAGTAGCCGCCGACGCGCGGATCGGTGATGCGGTCGTCGGTCAGGTTACGGCCGTCACGGGAGGTGATGGCCAGCTTGAACACCGAGTTCTCCCAGCCGGCGATCTTGTTCATGTCGCCCCAGAGCCCGAACATGTACTGGGAGCTCCAGCGCCCGGTGCGGTCGTCGTCGTAGCCGCCACGCAGGTTGGTCGCGCCCTCGCCGACGTATTCGAGCTTGATGTCCCAGCCCTTGTCGCGCAGGTCCTTGCGCACGCCACCCCAGTCACCGGTCATGGTGTTGCCCAGCGGCTCGAAGGCGGCCTCGGTGTTGTTGACGCCACTGAAGTTGCCACCCGGATTGGCCTGGGGCGCCGCCTGGGCACCCGCGGCGACCGCCAGGGCCAGCAGCGACACCAGGGGCAGCGCGCGCCCCGGACGATTCTTGTGGTTTTGCTTGTTCATTACTGAGATCCCTTTTTATTGAAGTGATGACACCCCGGGTGCCCGAAACCCGCGTCTCTAATACTTACGGCAGGACGTTGAGGACTTCGTAACAGGCACCCATGGTGTGGTAGTCGACCTTGCCGGCCGGACTCTTGTCGTCGGAGTACTTGTGGTTCCGACGGTCGAGCAGGCGCCACCACGCGCCGTGCTCGTGATCGATGAAATGCGTCCAGCTGTAGCGCCAGAGCGCCTCATAGTGTTCCCAGTAGCGGGCCTCGCCACTGCGCTCCGCGAGCAGTGCCGCGGCGGCCAGGGCCTCGGCCTGCACCCAGAAGTACTTGTCCGGATCGCAGGGCGAGCCATCCGGGGCGAAGCCGTAGTAGAGGCCGCCGTGCTCGTCATCCCAGCTCAGGCGCCAGGAGATGTCGAACAGCGCCCTGGCCCGCGGCAGCAGCCAGGGCTGGGGGCGATGGCGTTCGAGGATGAGCAGCAGCTTGGCCCATTCGATCTGGTGCCCCGGCTGGAAACCCCAGGGCCGGAACAGATTGGCCGGATCGTCGCGGTTGTAGTCCCAGTCGATGGACCAGTCGCTGTGGTAGTGCTCCCAGACCAGGCCGCCGGGGACCTCGTCGGCCACCCCGCCCTGCCCCAGGGTCAGTGCGGCCTGGCGCTGGGTCATGTTGCGCGCCAGGGTCTCGGCGCGGTCCAGGTAGCGCACCTCGCCACTGGCTTCGAAGGCGGCCAGCAGGGCTTCGCAGGCGTGCATGTTGGCGTTCTGGCCGCGATACGGCGCCACGGTCTGCCAGTCGGCGCTGATCTCGTCGACATAGAGGCCATCGGCTTCGCGCCAGAAATGGGTCTCCAGGGATTCCCAGGCTTCGCTCAGCCAGCCGCGGGCTTCCTCGATGCCGGCCTGCAGACCGTGGGCATAGGCCAGCACCACGAAGGCCAGGCCATAGCAGTGATTGGTGCCATCCACCACGGTGTCGCCGTCGAGCAGCCAGGCATAGCCGCCATTGGCCTGGCGATGCCGCTCGCGCAGGTATCTCAGGCCATGGCGGGTCGCGTCCAGAAAGGCCGGATCGCCATAGTGCCGGTAGGCCATGGCGAAATCGAAGACGAAGCGGGTGCTGGAGACCAGATGGCGGGTCTGGCTGTCGTAGACCGTGCCGTCGTCCTTGAAGAAGTGATAGAAGCCGCCTTGCGGATCGACACAGCGGGGATGGTAGAACGCCAGGGTGTGGCGGACGTGCTCCAGCAGGGTGTCGCGACGACGAAAATCGGGGAAGTCCATCGGGTTTCCTTGGCGGCTATTGTTGTTGTGGGAACGCGGTCTAGAGGGGGCTCACCTGCAACAGGGCTTCGACGTCGGCGCGGGTCGGCGCATAGGCGCCGGCATGGCGGCAGGACACCGAGGCACTGGCCGCGGCGAATCTCAGGCGCTGCTGCAGATCGGTCAGGCCCAGCAGGCCGGAGGCCAGCCAGCCGGCCATGCAGGCGTCGCCGGCACCCACGGTGTCGGCGACGTCCACGGCGATGGCGGCCTGCTGCCACTCGCCTTCCGGCGTATAGAGCACCAGGCCGTGTTCGCCGCGGGTGAAGAGGATGCGGGCGTGGGGATTGAGAGCGCGCAATTCGTCCAGCGCGGCACGCTCGTCCAGGCCCGGATAGATCTGGCGGATGTCTTCGTCGGACAGCTTGATGTCGTCGGCCAGGCGCACCAGCTCGGGAAAGGTCTGCTGGCGATAGCGATCGTCCATCAGGTTGCGCCAGTTGGGGTCGTAGCTCAGGCGCTTGCCGGCGGCCTTGGTCTGACGGGCCAGGTCCAGCAGGGTGTCGGCCAGCGGATAACGGGCCAGGCTGATGCAGCTGAAATGGCAGACCTCGGCGGCCTCCAGCCAGCCTTCGGGCAGCAGCGCCGGATCGAACTGGAGATCGGCTTCGCCGGCGAAGAAATAGCGCGGCGGACGACTCGACGGCACGATGGCCACCAGCGGATCGGCGGCGACGCGCTGCAGGAAGCGGGTATCGAGGCCGGCGGTTTCCGACTGCCAGGCGATCTCGTCACCCAGACCGTCCTGGCTGATGGCGCCGCCAAAGGCGCTTTCCACGCCCAGCCGGGCCAGGCCACGCGCCACGTTCCAGGGGGCACCGCCCGGGTAACCCCGCCATTCGCCAGGATTACCCTGGACGATGTCGGTGAGGGCTTCGCCAAAGACCACGACGCGGGGTAGTGCCATTGTTGTTCTCCTGTCTGTCACGGCGGCCGGAGGTGCACTCCTGGCCTCTGGTAGGGCCGCGACCCGACGTCAGGCGCGGCGGCGGGCGGACCTTACCATTGCTGTAACGTTTCAGCCATGAGCTCCGTTCAAGAAAGTCGGCGACCGCTCGCAGGATCGAACAGCACCGCCCGTCGCGAATCGATCCGCCACAGCACCTGGTCGCCGGCCCGCGGCGCTTCCCCCGGGGCCACCCGGCAGCAGACCTTGGTGCCGTTCCACTCGGCATACAGCAGGGTATCGGGACCGGTCGGCTCGACCACCTGGATCCGCGTCAGGATGCCTGGCACGGCGTTGTCCGCCGGATGCGCCGACTGGATCTGCTCCGGACGCACCCCAAGGATAGCCTCTCGCCCCGCGAGCGCCGGATCCAGATCGGGCAGGTCGACCTGGCTGTCGCCGGTATCGCCGGTGACGCGGGCGACCACCCTGCCCTCGCGCGCTTCCAGGCGCACCGGCACGAAGTTCATCGGCGGCGAACCGATGAAGCTGGCGACGAAGAGATTGGCTGGGTCGTTGTAGATCTCTTCGGGGGTGCCGAATTGCTGCACCTCGCCGTCCTTCAT
Organism: Pseudomonas sp. MOIL14HWK12:I2; assembly: GCF_000510745.1. Lineage (NCBI taxonomy): Bacteria > Pseudomonadati > Pseudomonadota > Gammaproteobacteria > Pseudomonadales > Pseudomonadaceae > Pseudomonas > Pseudomonas sp. MOIL14HWK12:I2. The sequence continues at coordinate 642,701 of NZ_KI783313.1, forward strand.
CACCGCGACGCGATCGCCGAGGGTCATGGCTTCGATCTGGTCGTGGGTGACGTAGACGGTGGTGGTCTGCAGGCGCTGGTGCATCAGCTTGATCTCGGTGCGCATCTCCACCCGCAACTTGGCGTCGAGGTTGGACAGCGGCTCGTCGAACAGATAGAGCTTGGGCCGGCGGGCCAGGGCGCGGCCCATGGCCACACGCTGCTGCTGACCACCGGAGAGCTGCGCCGGCTTGCGCTCGAGCAGATGCTCGATCTGCAGGAGCTTGCTGACCCGCGCCACCTCGGCGTCGATCTGCTCCTTGGGCGTCTTGCGGATCTTCAGGCCGAAGGCGATGTTCTCGCGCACGGTCATGGTCGGGTAGAGGGCGTAGGACTGGAACACCATGGCGATGTCCCGGTCCTTGGGCTCGACCTGGGTGACGTCCTCGCCATCCAGGCAGATGGCGCCGCTGCTGATGTCTTCGAGGCCGGCGATGGCATTCATCAGAGTGGATTTGCCGCAGCCGGAGGGCCCCACCAGGATGAGGAACTGGCCGGCGTCGATGCGGATGTCGATGCCCTTGAGGGCTTCCTGGGCGGCGTTGCCGTAGGTCTTGCGTACGCTTTTGAGTTCGAGAGCTGCCATGGTGGCCTTCCTTATCCTTTGACCACGCCCGAGGTCAGGCCCCGGACGAAATACTTACCCGCGAAGATGTAGACCAGCAGCGTCGGCAGCGCGGCGATCATGGCGGCGGCCATGTCGACGTTGTATTCCTTGGCGCCGGTGCTGGTGTTGACCAGGTTGTTCAGGGCGACGGTGATGGGCTGCGACGAGCCGCTGGCGAACACCACGCCGAACAGGAAGTCGTTCCACACCTGGGTGAATTGCCAGATCAGGCTGACCATCACGATGGGCGTGGACAGCGGCAGCAGGATCTTGAAGAAGATGGTGAAGAAGCCCGCCCCGTCCAGCCGCGCCGCCTTGATCAGGGCATCGGGGATGCCCACGTAGTAGTTGCGGAAGAACAGCGTGGTGAAGGCCAGGCCGTAGATCACGTGCACCAGCACCAGGCCGGCGGTGGTGTTGGCCAGGCCCAGCTGGCCGAGGGTGAAGGACATCGGCAGCAGGATCACCTGGAAGGGAATGAAGCAGCCGAACAGCAGCAGGCTGAACAGCAGATTCGACCCGCGGAACTGCCACTTCGACAGGGCGTAGCCGTTGAGCGCGCCGATGAAGGTGGAGATGAGCACCGCCGGGACGGTGATCATGAAGGAGTTCCAGAAGTAGCTGTGCACCACGTCCCAGGCCTTGAGCCAGCCGATGATCGTCCAGTCCAGGGGCAGGCTCAGCAGGTTGCCGGTGCGGACGTCGTCCGGGGTCTTGAAGCTGGTCAGCAGCATCACCAGCAGCGGCACCAGATAGACCGCGCAGGCGATGATCAGGGTGGCGTGGATGGCCACGCGATTGACGTTCAGAGCCTTAGCCATTTCGCTTGCTCCGCAATTCCGAGTAGAGGTAGGGCACCAGCACCGCCAGCACCGCGCCGAGCATCAGCACCGCACTGGCCGAACCCAGGCCCATCTGGCCGCGGGTGAAGGTGTGCTGGTACATGAACACCGCCGGCAGGTCCGAGGCGTAGCCGGGGCCGCCCGCGGTCATGGCCATCACCAGGTCGAAGCTCTTGATGGCGATGTGGGCGAGGATCATCACCGCGCTGAAGAACACCGGCCGCAGGCTGGGCAGGACGATGCGCAGGTAGATGGTCGGCAGCCCTGCCCCGTCGACCTGGGCGGCTCTGAGGATGGAGGAATCCACGCCGCGCAGGCCGGCGAGGAACATGGCCATGACGAAACCCGAGGCCTGCCAGAGGGCGGCGATCAGCAGGCAGTAGATGACCCGGTCGGGATCCACCAGCCAGTCGAAGCGAAAGCCTTCCCAGCCCCAGTCGCGCAAGAGCTTGTCGAGCCCCATGCCGGGGTTGAGCAACCACTTCCAGGCGGTGCCGGTAACGATCATCGACAGCGCCATGGGATAAAGGTAGATGGTGCGGATGAAGCCTTCACGGCGGATGCGCTGGTCCAGCAGGATGGCGAAGAAGACGCCGATGGCCAGGCTCAGCAGGATGAACAGGCCGCCGAAGATCGCCAGGTTCTTGCAGGCCACCAGCCAGCGATCGTTTTCCATGAGCCGGGCGTACTGGGCGAAGCCGGCGAAAGTGTAGCTGGGCAGGAAGCGCGAGTTGGTAAAGGAGATCACCGCCGTCCACAGCATGTAGCCATAGAGGCAGACGACCATGGCGATGGCCGTGGGCGCCAGCACCAGCTTGGGCAGCAGGCGCTGCAGCCGGTCCGGACGTCGACTGACGGTCGCGACGGGAAGGGTTTCGGTAAGAGCCATGGGGCGCTCCCAAGGGGTGGTATTATTTTTATGGAGCTGGCCGGTCTCAGAATGCATCGCGGCACAGCACCTGGGCTTATCGCGGCCATGGGCCGCTCCTACAGGCAGTTCGGGCGCCTGCAGGAGCGGCCGCAGCGGCGGACCGCCATGGCCGCGATTGGCCTTACTTGGCGGCCTGGATGGCGGCGACCAGTTGCTCGGTGGCCTTCTTCGGATCGGCGTTGGCGTCGTTGAAGAAGTTGGTCACCACGTCGAAGATCGCGCCCTGCACATAGCTGGTGTTGGCCATGCTGTGGGCCATGCTCGGCTCGGCCTTGCCGTCGGCGTTGGCCGCCTGGAAGTCCTTGGCGGACTGCTGGGCGCAACTGTCGAACTTGGCCAGGTCGATGTCGTTGCGTACCGGGATGGAGCCCTTGTTGAGGTTGAACACCTCCTGGAAGGGCTTGTCGATGACGGTGCGCACCAGGTCGTCCTGGGCCTTCTGGTTATCCTTGTTCTTGATCTTGAACATGGCCAGGGAGTCGATGTTGTAGATGAAGTCGCCCTGGGTGCCCGGCATCACCACGCACTCGTAGTCGACGCCCGGCTTCTTGCCGGCAGCGGTGAATTCGGCCTTGGCCCAGTCACCCATGATCTGCATGCCGGCCTTGCCCTCGATGACCATGGCGGTGGCCAGGTTCCAGTCGCGACCGGCGGCGTTGGGATCGACATAGCCCTTGATGCGCTTGAAGGTCTTGAACACCTCGACCATCTTGTCGCTGCGGATGGTGTCGGCATCGGTCTGGACGAAGACCTTGTCGTAGCCTTCCGGGCCCATGATGGCCATGACCAGAGATTCGAAGATGGTGCCGTCCTGCCAGTTCTGGCCGCCATGGGCCAGGGGCACGACGCCGGCGGCCTTGAGCTTGTCGGCGGCCTCGAAGAATTCGTCCAGGGTGGTGGGGACCTTGGCGCCGGCCTTCTTGAAGACGGCGGGGTTGATCCACAGCCAGTTGATGCGGTGGATGCCGGCCGGTACCGCGACGTATTCGCCATCGTGCTGCATGGTCTGGGCCACGCGCTTGGGCAGGATGGTGTCCCAGTTGCCCTGCTTGGCGATGTCGCTGATGTTGGCCAGGAAGCCCATGCCGGCCCATTCCTGGATGTCCGGGCCCTTGAGCTGGGCGGCGGACGGCGGATTGCCGGAGACGGCGCGGGTCTTGAGCACGGTCATGGCGGCCTCGCCGGCGCCACCGGCCACGGCGAAGTCCTTCCAGGTATCGCCCTGCTTCTGCATCAGTTGCTTGAGGACATCGACGGCGCGAGCCTCGCCACCGGAGGTCCACCAGTGCAGCACCTCGACCTCACCGGCATGGGCGGTCAGGGGGGCGGCGAGCGCGGCGCAGGAAAGGGAGACGGCGAGAGCGAGACGATTCAACGCATTCATGAGGGGGTCGTTCCTTGTTGTTTTTTTATTGGAGCTGGGCCGAGTCTAGTCAGACGACTGCGGCCGTGGGTAACGAAGGGAAGGAGATTTGTCACGGGCTGGTGACATAGCGAAAGACGGCTACCTAGCTGCGCGGCAGGGTCAGGGTAACCCGAAGACCGCCCTCGCGGCGGTTGCGCAGCTCCACCTCGCCACCATGGGCATGGGCCAGGTTGCGGGCGATGCCCAGGCCCAGGCCGTAACCCTGGCGGTCGGTGGCCAGGCGGACATGGGGCTGGAACACCTGCTCCAGCTCCTGCTCCGGCACTCCCGGGCCTTCGTCGTCGACATGCAGGACGAAGGCCTGGCCGTCGTCTTCCACCTGCAGGTGGGCGCGATAGCCATACTTGAGGGCATTGTCCAGCAGGTTGCCGATGCAGCGTTTCAGCGCCAGCGGCTTGCCCAGCAGGGTGCCCCGGGCTTCCCCGGTGAGGCGCACCCGCGGTGGCTGCTCCTGGGTGAAGGGCTCCACCAGCTGCAGCAGCAGCGCCTGCAGGTCGACGGGCTCCAGATTCTCGTGGATGTCGGTGTCCTTGACGCACTGCAGGGCGCCCTTGACCAGCAGGTCCAGCTCGTCAAGATCGCGCACCAGCTTGGCCTGCATCACCTCGTCGTCCACCAGCTCGGCGCGCAGGCGCAGCCGGGTAATGGGCGTGCGCAGGTCGTGGGAGATGGCGCTGAACAGCTGGGCGCGCTCGTCCAGGTAACGGGCGATGCGTTCACGCATGGCGTTGAAGGCGCGGGTGACCTCGCGGATCTCCTGGGCGCCCTCCTCGCGCACCGGCGGCGTATGCACCTCCAGCGACAACTCTCGCGCGGCACGCGACAGCCGCTTGAGCGGGCGACTCTGCCAGCGGATCAGCAGGCCGATGAACAGCAGCAGGAAGGCGCTGCTGAAGACCATGAACAGCAGCTGCTGCAGCGGCAGCCAGGACTCGTCCAGGCTGTAGTAGGGCGCCGGCATCAGGGTGGCGAGATACACCCACTCCCCTTCGCCGATGCGGATCTGGGTCACCAGCACCGGCGGCTCCAGCGGCTCCAGACTCAGGGCGTAGTGCGCCCAGGAGCGCGGCAGTTCGTCGAGCGCCACGGCGCCGTTGAACAGCCGCAGCTGCTGCGGGCCGATGAATTCGACGTACATGGGCATGGCCGCGCCCAGGCGTTCGCGCAGTACCGCCTCGACCCCCTGGAGCACCGCCCGGCGGCCGGGCGTATCCGGCAGCGCCTGCATGGTCAGCGGCTTTTCGTTGAGCGAGACGAAGAAGCGCGTGCCGCCCATGTTGCGCAACTGCTCCAGCACCAGCGGCCGATAGGCCGGCGGCAGCAGGCTGAAGTAGCGCACGCTGGCGGCGATGGAATAGCCCAGGCTGCGGGCCGCCGTCTGCAGGCCCTGGTTGCGGTCGCTGCGCAGGGAGGCGGACCAGAACAGTGCCGAGGCACCCTGGGCCAGGAGCACCGCCAGCAGGGTCAGGAGCAGCATCCGCGCCAACAGGGAACGCGGCACCAGCCGCGCGAGCAGACCGCTACACCGCATCGGCGACCAGTCCGCTGACCTCGGCGGCGAGCAGATAGCCGGAACCCCGTACGGTGCGGATCAGCCGCGGCGACTTGCCGGTGTCTCTCAGGCGCTGGCGCAGGCGACTCACCGCCATGTCGACGATGCGCTCCAGCGGCAGCACCTCGCGGCCGCGGGTGGCATTGGCGATGGTGTCGCGATCGAGGATCTGCTGGGGATGGTCGAGAAACAGCTTGAGCAGGGTGAAATCGGCGCCGGAGAGGATCACCTCCTCACCGTCGCGATGGAACAGCCGGTGGCTGACCGGATCCAGGCGCCAGTCGTCGAAGGTGAGCAGACCGGTGGCCGCCGGGCGCGTCTCGCCGAAGCCGGCCCGGCGCAGCAGCGCCTTGATGCGTGCCAGCAATTCACGCGGACTGAAGGGCTTGCCCAGGTAGTCGTCGGCGCCCAGCTCCAGGCCGATCACCCGATCGGCTTCGTCGGAACTGGCGGTAAGCATGATGATGGGGACCTGGCGGCAACTGGACTGCTCGCGCATCCAGCGGCAGAGGGCGAAGCCGTCTTCGCCGGGAAGCATGACGTCGAGGATCAGCAGATCGGGGACGAAGTCGCCCAGCGCCCGGCGCAGTTCGCGGCCGTCGCCGACGGCGCGCACCCGATAGCCGGCACGGGTGAGATAGGCGTCGAGAAGCTCACGGATTTCCCCGTCGTCGTCGACGACCAGGAGGGATTTGCCCAGGGTGGACATGGCGATGTTCGCTCTTGTTGTCTTGGCCGGAGGCCAGCTACCGGTAGTGCCGGCAGCATACCGGGGTCGGGCGACCTTGAGTAGTCGCCCGACCCCGGGGGTGGATCAGGCCTGCCGTGCCTCGGCGATGGTCTGATCCAGGGCGACGCCGGCACCGAACAGGCCCGGGTACTCGGCGGTCACCAGCCAGGCCGGGATGTCCTTGAGGTAGGCGCTGCTGGTCTTGCCCTTGTCGGCGAAGGCATGGGCGAAGGCCCCGCTCTGGAAGCGCTCGACGAAGCGCGGCAGGATGCCACCGGCGATGTAGACGCCACCCAGGGCGCCCAGGGTCAGGGCCGCGTTGCCGGCGACCCGCGCCAGCCAGATGAAGAACTGTTCCAGCACGGCGTCGGCATAGGGATCACCCTTGAGCGCCAGCTCGCAGATGTCCGCCGCGCTGTGCAGGGCGGCGGTCCGGCCGTCCAGTTCGCAACTCGCGTGATAGAGGTTGACCAGGCCGCTGCCGGACACCACGCGCTCGGCGGAGACGTGGTTGCCGAACTGGCGCTTGAGGATCTTCCAGATATCGAATTCGCGCTGAGTGTTGATCGGCAGGTCGACATGACCGCCCTCGCTGGGCAGCACGATCCAGCGATCCTTGCCGCTCGGCACCAGGCTGGCGAGACCCAGGCCGGTGCCCGGCCCGATCACCAGGCGCGGGCGGGTCGGCAGGGCAATGCCGTCGCGCACCTGGACGGAGTCCGCCGGATCCAGGCGGGCGATCGCCCAGGCCATGGAGGTGAAGTCGTTGATCAGCAGCAGATGGGTCAGGCCCAGCTCGCGGCAGAACTGCTCGCGCTTGATCACCCAGTGATTGTTGGTGAAGCGGAAGTCACCCTCGCCCACCGGGCCCGCACAGGCGAGGCACACGGCGGAGATGTCGTCCAGCGCCACGCCGGTCTGCGCCAGATACTTGCGCACGGCGTCTTCCGGGCAGGCGTAATCCGCACAGGCGAAGACCTCGATGGCCTCCAGGCGACCGTCGCGCCACAGGGCGAAGCGGGCATTGGTGCCCCCGATGTCGCCAACCAAAGCCAAACTCATTTCAGCGCCTCCAGGCTGGAAGTAAATGCACTGGCACCCGATTCGGCCGTGCTCATGGCGCCGCGCATGAAGGCGAACAACTCACGACCACAGCCTACCCCGGTGCCCTGGGGCGCTTCGACCGCCTGGCGGGCCATCCATTCGTCCGCCGGGACCAGAATCTTCAGCTCTCCGGTACGCCCATCGACGCGGATGAGATCGCCATCACAGACCTTGGCCAGCGGACCGCCATCGATGGCTTCCGGGCAGACGTGAATCGCCGCCGGAACCTTGCCCGAGGCGCCGGACATGCGGCCGTCGGTGACCAGCGCCACCTTGAAACCGCGATCCTGCAGCACGCCCAGGTAGGGGGTGAGCTTGTGCAACTCGGGCATGCCCAGGGCCTTGGGTCCCTGGAAGCGTACCACCGCGACGAAATCGCGCTCCAGCTCGCCGGCCTTGAAGGCGGCGGCCAGTTCGCTCTGGTCATGGAAGACCCGCGCCGGGGCTTCCACCAGCTGGTGCTTGGGCGCCACGGCCGACACCTTCATCACGCCGCGACCGAGGTTGCCCTGCATGACGCGCAGACCGCCCTCCTCGTTGAACGGGCGACTGGCCGGACGCAGGATGTCTTCGTCCAGGCTCTCGGCCCGGCCGGTGCGCCATTCCAGCTTGCCCTCCACCAGGAAGGGCTCCTGCAGGTAGCGCGACAGGCCGCGACCCATGATGGTGTTGACGTCTTCGTGCAGCAGCCCGGCCTCGAGCAGGGTGTGCACCATGAAGTTGACGCCACCGGCGGCGTGGAAGTGGTTCACGTCGGCCTTGCCGTTGGGATAGACCTGGGCCAGGGTCGGGGTCACCGCCGAGATCTCGGCCATGTCGTCCCAGGTCAGCTGGATGCCGGCGGCCTGGGCGATGGCCGGGATGTGCAGGGTGTGGTTGGTCGAGCCGCCGGTGGCGCTCAGGGCCACCACCGAGTTGACGATGGACTTCTCGTCGACGATCTCGCCCAGCGGCATGAAGTTGCCGCCCTGGTGGGTGATGCGGGTCACCTGACGCGCCGCCTCGCGGGTGAGTTCGTCGCGCAGCGGGGTGTAGGGATTGACGAAGGAGGAACCCGGCAGGTGCAGGCCCATGACCTCCATCACCACCTGGTTGGTGTTGGCGGTGCCATAGAAGGTACAGGTGCCGGGGCTGTGGTAGGACTTCATCTCCGATTCCAGCAGCTCTTCGCGGGTCGCCTTGCCCTCGGCGAAGGCCTGGCGCACGCGCGCCTTCTCCTTGTTGGAGATGCCCGAAGGCATGGGGCCGCCCGGGACGAAGATCATCGGCAGATGGCCGAAGCGCAGCGCGCCGATCATCAGCCCGGGAATGATCTTGTCGCAGATGCCGAGCAGCAGCGCGGCGTCGAACATGTTGTGCGACAGGGCCACGGCGGTGGACATGGCGATGACTTCGCGACTCGCCAGGCTCAGCTCCATGCCGGCCTCGCCCTGGGTCACGCCGTCGCACATGGCGGGCACGCCACCGGCGAACTGACCGACGGAGCCGATCTCGCGCAGGGCCTGCTTGATGATCTCCGGATAGTGCTCATAGGGCTGGTGAGCCGACAACATGTCGTTGTAGCTGGAAACGATGGCGACGTTGGCCTGGTCCATCAAACGGAGGCGCTGCTTATCCGTCGAGGATCCACACCCGGCGACGCCATGGGCGAAATTGGCGCATTGCAGTTTGCCGCGCTGCGGACCGTCGCTGGCGGCGGCCCGGATCATGGCGAGGTAACGCTCACGGGTCGGACGACTGCGTTCCACCAACCGCTGTGTGACTTCGAGGACGCGAGGATGCATGGTTTCGATTCTCCACCGGGCTAAATTTGTTGTTATTTAAAACATTCACAGCCAAATTGGCGCTATTATTCCGCTTAGCACGCGTCATGTGTAATGTTTTTTACAACAAAACCCAGCTATCGCGAGGTTTCTCTCAATGAGTATTCGTATTGCCATCAATGGTTTTGGACGCATCGGCCGCAACGTGCTGCGGGCGCTGTATACCGAAGGCTATCGCCAGGACCTGGAGGTCGTCGCGATCAACGACCTGGGCGACGCCGCCATCAATGCGCATCTCCTACAGTATGACAGCGTTCATGACCGCTTCCCTGCCGAGGTGTCCGTCGAGGGCGACAAGCTGGTGGTCAATGGCGATCGCATCGCCGTGACGGCCATCCGCAATCCGGCCGAGCTGCCGTGGAAAGAGATGAAGGTCGACGTGGTGTTCGAGTGCACCGGTCTCTTCACCAACCGCGACAAGGCCGCTGCCCACCTGGAAGCCGGCGCCTCCAAGGTGATCATCTCGGCCCCGGGCAAGGACGTGGACGCCACCATCGTCTATGGCGTCAACGACAACATCCTGCGCCAGTCGCACCAGATCATCTCCAACGCCTCCTGCACCACCAACTGCCTGGCGCCCGTCGCCCAGGTGCTGCAGCGCGAACTGGGCATCGAGAACGGTCTGATGACCACCATCCATGCCTACACCAACGACCAGAACCTGTCGGACGTCTATCACTCTGATCCCTTCCGGGCGCGTTCGGCCACCCAGTCGATGATCCCGACCAAGACCGGTGCCGCCGAGGCCGTGGGCCTGGTACTGCCGGAGCTGCAAGGCAAGTTTAGCGGCATGGCCGTGCGGGTGCCGACCATCAACGTGTCACTGGTCGATCTGACCATCCTGACCGCCAAGGAAACCGACGCCAAGACCATCAACGCCTTCATGAAGGCCGCGGCCGAAGCCTCGCCGGTACTGGGCTACAACGACAAGCCGCTGGTCTCCATCGACTTCAACCACAACCGCCTGTCGTCGATCTTCGACGCCAACCACACCAAGGTGAGCGGCAAGCTGGTGAAGATCATGGCCTGGTACGACAACGAGTGGGGCTTCTCCAACCGTATGCTCGATACCTGCAAGGCGCTGGTCAACGCGCCGGCCTGAGGTCTGTAGGACTCAGCTGAAAAAGCGCCTTCGGGCGCTTTTTTCGTTTTCGGTTGCGGCAAGGTCGGTCCACGGATGCGGCCGCTCCTGCGGGGGGGATCTCCGAAGATAAGAGCTACTGTCTTTATCGCGGCCATGGGCCGCTCCTACAGCAGCTGGATCTTCTGTAGGAGCGGTCGCTACGGCGCACCGGCATGGCCGCGATACGAATCGGAGTCTGTTCCGGTCACGCACCCATGGTGAGCCCTGCCCTCACCCCAACCCTCTCCCTAGGGGAGAGGGGTTGTTCGAGCGAGCGGTTGGTCTTCCGCGGCCAGGAAAGCACCGTAGCGTGGAAAACGGCGCAGCCTTTTCCGCCTGGGCCTTCATCGTGAAGCGTGCC